>NZ_JPIL01000010.1:0-82328 GCF_000742455.1 Vibrio sp. OY15
TTTGAATTGACTGTGCTGAATCTTTCGATTCAATGGTCACTTCGTATCATTGAAACCTAAATTGTTTCCGAAGAAACTATTTGGATTATCATCAACGAGTGCCCACACAGATTGATAGGTCTATATTGTTAAAGAGCTTTCCTGTTGAGCTTCGCTCAAAACAGGACGGCCATTTTAGCGAGTTAAAGTTTAGTGTCAATCACTTTTTTCAAACTTTCTTCAAGCGTTTCCGCTTGGCTAATTTGGCTTGCTAACTTGGCTCTTACTTTCGAAACTTAAGCTTCGAAGCGTTGCCGTGTCAGCGAGGTGGCATTATAGAGATTGCGATCACATTGGCAAGCCCTTTTTCTCGTTTTTTTTGATTTTTTTATCGTTTGGGTGTTTTTTATTCTAAAAGGCGAGTTTTCACTACTATTCTACCTCCATACACCCTGTAATCGCCCTGAATAAGGAAAAAAGATGAGCTCAATGAGAAGCTACAAAGGTATAAAGCCTGAACTTGGTGAGCGTGTTTACGTTGACCCAACCTCTGTTTTAGTCGGTGATATCCGAATTGGCGATGATTCTAGCATTTGGCCATTGGTAGCAGCGCGAGGCGATGTAAACCACATTCACATTGGTGATCGAACGAATATTCAAGATGGCAGTGTTTTGCATGTCACCCATAAGAACGCTGAAAACCCAAACGGCTACCCATTGATTATTGGTAATGACGTTACGATTGGCCACAAAGTGATGCTGCACGGTTGTCAGATCCACGATCGTGTTTTGGTTGGTATGGGAGCTATTGTTTTAGATGCTGTTGTAATTGAGTCAGAGGTGATGATCGGAGCAGGCAGTTTAGTGCCACCTGGGAAAGTATTAGAAAGTGGCTACTTATATGTTGGAAGCCCAGTAAAACAAGCTCGCCCTCTATCAGAAAAAGAACGAGCTTTCTTGCAAAAGTCTGCCAACAACTATGTGCAAAACAAAAACGACTACTTAAATGAAGTAAAAGACTTGAACTAAAGCCCTGTTAACCGATGATGATATGGCCTTCTTCGTTGAAGGCTTCATCTTCTATTAGCTCTTCAGCCATTTCTTCTAGGTCGAATCGGTAATCAGTAAACACTTTAATTGCCGCTTGCTCAGTTTCAATCAGTGAACCACTGAGCTTTTCTAACTTTTGTTTCGTCACAAAGCACTCTATTAGTGCGCCTGATTGTTGCGCCGAAAAGTTTACCGATTGTGATACTTCATCCCATGATTGAATATCTGGGAATAAGATGGATTGATTCATCGCTTATTGACCTTCAAGGTTCTTTCTTAGTTCTCTGAGAATTTGTTTGGCACCAGGACGTAAGCCACGCCAGAGCATAAAGCTTTCCGCAGCCTGCCCAACTAACATTCCAAGACCATCATACGCATGAGCGGCGCCATTATCTTTTGCCCATAAGTTAAAGCTCGTCACCCCTTTGCCATAAATCATGTCATAGCTTGTACTGTTAGCGGCAAAGATGGAGGATGAAATAGTCGGCAGTTCACCACTAAGAGAAGCGGATGTGGAGTTAATGATGACATCATACTCTTCATCAATACTTGCCATCTCTTTGGCGAGGATAGGACCGTGAGAGACAAACAGCTCTGCGAGCTCTTGTGCTTTACTAAAGGTACGGTTGGTAATGGTTAAAGAGGTCGGCTTTTGATCGAGTAGTGGCTTAATAACACCACGAGCTGCACCACCAGCACCAATAATTAGGATTCGCGCACCTTCCAATACAACCTGATGCTGAAGCAGATCTTGCACTAAACCTGCACCATCAGTGTTGTCACCGATGATTTCACCATCGTCTAACTTCTTGAGGGTATTTACCGCGCCTGCTAACTGAGCCCGTTCTGTCAATCGACTAGCAAATTGATAAGCATCTTCTTTAAATGGCATAGTGATGTTGCACCCCTTGCCACCTTCAGCAAAAAACACCTTCGCCGCGTCAATAAAACCATCAACAGGTGCACTTTCTGCGGTATACACCAAAGATTGATTAGTTTGACGAGCAAACAAGGTGTGAATGAATGGCGACTTACTGTGTCCGATAGGATTACCAAACACGGCATAGCGATCGATTTGCTGGGTCATTTCCTTACCTTTGTTCCTTACTTAGATATAGAGAAAACAGGGCCACCTGATTACAGATGACCCTATCACTATCTATCTATATAGAAAAGGAGATTCCGTGCTTACCACTCTCGGGGCGTTAGGTATCGCTCGTAAAGTTCAGCTTCTGGCGATCCCGCTTCTGGCTCGTAGCAGTACTCCCAGCGAGCGAGCGGCGGCATTGACATCAGAATCGACTCAGTACGCCCACCACTTTGTAAACCAAATAAGGTGCCACGGTCATACACTAAGTTGAACTCTACGTAACGGCCGCGACGATATAGTTGGAATTCACGCTCACGCTCACCATACTTGAACTCTTTACGACGAGAAACGATCGGCAAGTAAGCCTGGCAATAGCCTTCACCCACTGCTTTGATGTAAGCAAAACACTTATCAAATTCCCACTGGTTTAGATCATCAAAGAACAAACCGCCAACACCGCGAGTTTCATTACGATGTGGTAGGAAGAAGTATTTGTCACACCATGCTTTATGCTCTTGGTAAACATCGTCACCAAATGGCGCACAAAGCAGTTTTGCAGTGTCGTGCCATGATTGGCAATCTTCTTCAAATGGATAGAACGGCGTTAGGTCAAAACCACCACCAAACCACCAAATTGGGTCTTCGCCATCTTTTTCTGCAATAAAGAAGCGGACATTGGCGTGTGAAGTCGGTACATAAGGGTTTTTAGGGTGAATAACCAAAGAAACACCCATCGCTTCAAAACGACGACCCGCTAGCTCTGGGCGATGCGCTGTCGCAGATGCTGGCATTTCTTTCCCTTCCACATGCGAGAAGTTCACGCCTCCCTGCTCGAAAACAAGGCCATCACGCAAAACACGTGAGCGACCACCGCCACCCAGACGCTCTCCTTTTTCACGTTGCCATGCATCTTCGACAAAGACGGCCTTTCCATCTTCTTGTTCTAACTGCTGACAAATGGAGTCCTGAAGTGACATCAAGAACTGCTTTACGGCGTGCTTATCGATCGCTGACATACGTTATTACCTATTACGTGAAACCTAATGATGGCTGGCTAGCAGGGTTAACCCTGTCTTAATATTTGTGAAGTTTTGGCGTCACGAATCTCGCTGGGTTTATCACGACCGCTGGTCTCGCCACGAAGAATGGCGACCAGCTTATCACCCAACTGCTCTTCGACTTCTTCCGTGGTCATACACGGTGGTAAGCTGGAGAGATTCGCGCTGGTAGAGGTTAACGGCTTTCCGAATGCATTACACATTTTTTGCACCAAAGGATGATCAGTCACACGAACCGCAATTGAATCAAACTGCCCTGAAACCCAGTTGGATACTTTATCGCTCGCTGGCATGATCCAAGTGTATGGGCCTGGCCAAGTGGCATGAACAGTCTGTAATTGTTCTTCAGTCAACTGAGATTCATCAATATAAGGCAAAAGCTGATCATAACTTGCCGCGATTAGAATCAGCCCTTTTTCTACCGGACGCTGCTTGAGCTCTAATAGCTTTTGAATTGCTTCTGGGTTATCTGGATCACATCCGACACCAAAAACCCCTTCTGTTGGATAGGCAATCACTTCGCCTTGCTTGAGTGCGTTGAGCACTTGTTCAAAGTTATCCACCGATTACTTCCTATTTGTTTGACTGTGTTGTTTTCACTAAGTGTACAAATATTCACTCTCAGACACTAAAGCAATTTTTTTATAAAATGTATCAATAGCGCCAACAACAAGACGCAAACGTTTGCTTGAGATAAAAATCCCCGTATAATGCGCACAAATTTATAGCTCACCTAATTTTTGCAGCTTAAAGGAGTTTGAGATGAAAGTCGGTATCATCATGGGTTCTAAATCCGATTGGCCAACCATGAAACTAGCAGCGGACATGCTAGATCAATTTGGCGTGCCTTACGAAACAAAAGTCGTGTCAGCACACCGAACTCCTCAATTACTGGCTGACTACGCTAGTGGCGCAAAAGAACGCGGCATCAAAGTTATCATCGCAGGCGCAGGTGGTGCAGCCCACCTACCAGGTATGGCGGCGGCGTTTACTAGTTTGCCAGTGCTTGGGGTTCCCGTTCAGTCTCGTGCACTGAAAGGTATGGATTCACTGCTCTCTATTGTACAGATGCCAAAGGGAGTTGCGGTTGGTACATTGGCGATTGGCGAAGCGGGCGCAGCAAACGCCGGTATCCTAGCAGCGCAAATCCTAGGCACTCATGATGAAAACATCATGGCGAAGGTAGAAGCATTCCGTAATGAGCAAACGGAAACAGTTCTCGCAAATCCAAACCCTGCAGAGGATTAATCAGATGCATGTACTGGTTCTTGGTGCGGGTCAGTTGGCTCGTATGATGTCTCTGGCTGGTGCGCCACTGAATATTCAAATTTCAGCTTACGATGTCAGCAGCGGTGATGTCGTTCACCCTTTAACTCAACAGGTACTTGGCCATGGCTTGGAAAATGCGATTACGCAAGTTGATGTGATTACTGCCGAGTTCGAGCATATTCCACATGACGTGCTAAAGGTTTGCGAAGCGAGCGGCAAGTTCCTACCAAGTACGCAAGCCATCAAAGCAGGTGGTGATCGCCGTATTGAAAAAGCACTGCTTGATGATGCTGGCGTGCGCAACGCGAAATACTACGTCATTGAAACTCGTGAAGACTTTGAGCGCGCAATTGAACACGTTGGTATGCCAATGGTTCTGAAAAGTGCATTGGGTGGCTACGATGGTAAAGGCCAATGGCGCTTAAAAGAAGCTTCTCAAGTCGACGACATTTGGACTGAGATGGCAGAGTGCATCGCGGCAACACCAACTCAAGCGATTGTTGCTGAAGAGTTTGTTCCTTTTAACCGCGAAGTATCACTAGTTGGTGCTCGAAGCAAAGATGGAAATGTGGAAGTGTACCCTCTGGCAGAGAATGTTCACACCAACGGTGTATTGAGTCTTTCTACTGCGATTGATGCGCCAGAGTTACAGGAACAAGCAAAGCAAATGTTCACGGCTGTCGCAGATAGCCTAGATTACGTTGGCGTATTAGCGCTTGAGTTCTTTGATGTCGATGGGGCACTTTTAGTGAATGAGATTGCTCCACGCGTGCACAACTCTGGTCACTGGACACAGCAAGGTGCAGAAACGTGTCAGTTTGAAAACCATCTGCGCGCAGTATGCGGCTTACCATTAGGTAGTACGAAATTGGTTCGTGAAACCTCAATGGTGAATATTCTTGGTGAAGATACGTTGCCAGAAACGCTGCTCGCCATGGATGGTTGTCACATCCATTGGTACGGCAAAGAGAAGCGCGAAGGGCGCAAAATGGGTCACATCAACGTATGCGGTGACTACCCAGGAGAATTGCACCGTAGGTTGTGCGCTCTCGCGAAGGTCTTAGATCCAATGACATTCCCAGCCGTGCACGAGTTTGCGAAACAAGCACAACGCTAAAATCTAGCCCCAAAAACCACAAAGGGTCGCACGATGCGACCCTTTTTAATTCCTTTGATGTATTTACCCTTGTTGAGTGTGCTGGCACTTACGGTTGGCACATTGCAATTTCACACCACTGGCGAGTTTCTTCTCCACCAACAACGTAAAACCACATTCTTCGCACCTCCCCTTTACCGGAGGGAGATTCACTGCAAATTTGCATTTAGGGTAGTTATCACATGCGTAGAAAGTTTTACCAAAACGCGTCTTACGTTCAACTAAATGACCTTTACCGCATTCAGGACACGCGTGGTGCTCTTGCGACTGCTTTTCTGGCTCAGGTTGATTAATCGACTCAATATGATGACAAGCCGGGTAATGGCTACAACCAACGAACATACCGTAGCGCCCTTGGCGGAGAACCAACTCATTGCCACACTCAGGACAAGGCACACCCAACTCTTTCACGATGTGCCCATCATTGCTGTGTAGCGGTTTAATGTAATCACAGCTTGGGTAATGGTTACAGCCGAGAAATGGGCCATGTTTTCCGTGCTTGAGAGTCAGCTCACCACCACATTTTGGACACGGCTCGTGTTCCAAAGCGTGTTCATGGGCAGAGAAAAGGGTGTTGTCGATTTTACTACTCATACTTACCGTTTCGTGAAAAACACACAAAAAGACAAACTCGCGTTTATTCTAGCTAAACTCGAACTTGCCCAGATGGTTAGTGAAGAATCCCTTGTTCCTTGGTGTACAACAGCTCTTCCATTAGCGTGTAAGCGTTTTCGTTGCCAGGCACATTAAACAGCACCATCAGAATGATCCATTTGAGGTCTTCAAGCTCAAACTCACTCGTTTCTAATCCCATCACTCGGTCAATCACCATTTCGCGAGTTTCTGTGGTTAACACATTGATTTGCTCGAGAAACAATAGAAATCCTCGGCATTCCAAATCTAAACGCTGCGTCTCTTTCGCTGTGTAGATACGAGTTGATGACGAAGCCATGCAAGTCGAGATTGCAGAAGAGGTGTCACTTTGCTGCAATGCGGCAAGCTCTTCTAACCAGACAAGGGCTTTGTAGATATCTTTTTGTTGGAAGCCTGCACGAAGCAACTCTTCTTCCAACTCGTCTTGTTCGACCTGTAACTCTGCATCGCTATGGATGTAGGTTTCGAATAGATACATCAGTATATCCATCATCATAGCTAGCCCCTCCCCTTTCGAATATAGCCACCTGAAACCGCAACGACATGCCCAGAGAGTTCTAACTCTAAGAGCTGCATCATGACTTCTTGGACAGGTATATTGGTCCTGTTTGCAAGAATATCAACCGGTGTAGCTTCACTTCCTACGTTAGCTAACAGCTGAGGAAATGGCAATTCTTCTTCATCATTTAACGTAGAAAATAAATCGGTACTCTGATTAATAGACCAATCAAGCAAGGACTGTATTTCATCTAAGACATCTTTCGTCTTTTCTACGAGGCAAGCGCCATGACGTATCAACTGGTTTCCACCGCAGGCATTGGGGGCATTGATTGACGCTGGCAGCGCAAATACTTCTCGACCTTGCTCAAGCGCGTAACGAGCTGTAATTAACGAGCCGCTCTTTTTCGCCGCCTCGACGACCAGTACACCAAGCGATAATCCACTAATAATACGATTACGACGCGGGAAGTTTTCTGGGCGCGGCTTGGCATTAGGCCGAAACTCAGACACCAAAGCCCCGTGTTCAATAACACGTTGCGCTAAACTACGATGACGTGCTGGATAAATATTTGCTAAACCAGATCCTAGCACCGCAATCGTCTTACCACCGGCTTGCAACGCACCATCATGCGCATGACCATCAATGCCTAAAGCGAGACCACTGGTGACAATAAAATCGTGCTGAACAAACTCTGCAGCAAACTGACGTGCATGCTGTAATCCATCAATACTCGCATTTCGACTGCCAACCATCGCGATTTGTGGCTGAGAGAGACAAGTAGGGTTTCCTTGAACAAAAAGTAGAGGTGGCGGTGCAACGATTTGTTTGAGTTGAGGTGGATAACGCGGGTCAGTCAGTGTCAGGATATGATGATTTGTAGAAGCCTCAAGCCAGCTTAAACAAGCATCGACTTCTTTATCTGTTGAAGCCCAAGCTTGAATTTGCTTAGTTGTTAACCCAAGTTGTTGTAGCTGTTCAGGAGAGAAGTTTACGATGTTACGTGGCGTGTCTCTTGCCAGTAGCTTATTCATTTTGACGCCGCCAATGCCTGGTAAACAACTCAGTTTTAACCAGGCAGCGAGATCATCGTTATTTCGTCGATTCATCGATGGTTAATTCGTCCGCCAACGGTGACACCACCGAAATATCTTGGTTAATGGGTTTCGTACTGTTAGTGATCAGTGCCAAGCTAAAGTACTCATAAGGACGAATGACCAGCAACTCACCAACTTTGCTTTGAGGCAAAGTAATTTTCTTATCAAGCACGCCAAACTCTTTCTTGAACTCATCGCCGTCTTTGTAAACTGGGTGCGCGTCTTCTTTTAAATCAAACACACTGCCTTGCTTCAGATTGTCTGACGTGCCTTTATCAATCACCACGACTTGGTTAGTTGAACTAAAGCGAATGCCTTCGATATTACCTAGCAACTTTGCAGAACTGCCTTGTGGCGACGGCAGCGGATAGAACGTAGTCGTGAAGTCAGTATTCTCAACCGATTGATTTGGCAACGCGATATCGTTACGTAGGATTTCTTGCATTTGCGATGTAAGCTTCAAACCTGAATAATCACTCGAAGCTTCAACGAGCTCGCCTTTGGCAATCAAACGCAGCGCGGTAATCTCTTCGGACACATCGTCACGCGAAAAGGTAGCTACTGGTCGGTAAATAGCCCAACCTGTCGCGGTCTGATTGCCATTGATATACAGCACATCTTCTGCAGTCAGATACTTACTGCCTTTGCTGCTACCCATCACTTTTGCTGCTCTGTTCAACGAATCTTTATCTAGCAACCGATCCGATTGAAGGTAAGGCATCACCAAACCTTCCGCAACGGTTGGTACGGCTTTCTTTTCTGTGATGCGAGCTTTCGGGCTCAGCTTCTTAACCGGTTTTAGGCTCAACACGGGCTGACCGTTAATCCACACCAAAGACAGCTTGTCTCCGGGATAAATTAAATGAGGGTTATCGATTTCCGGGTTTACTTGCCATAAACGAGGCCACAACCACGGGCTATCTAAGTACATGGCCGAAATATCCCATAGCGTATCGCCCTTCACGACTACATACGTTTGTGGCGCATCATCTTTAACAGTCAGTGGGTTCGCATCCACATTTGCTACAGCGTTGAAAGAGAAAAGTAGCGGCAACGTAACACTGGCAACGTTGCGGAAAATTCGATTCATGACCCTCGTCCTTGGTCTATTAAGCAGGAACCAGAATGGAAATTGGTGCAAGGATGCTGTCATTTAGGCTATAAAATGTCTAGAATTGAGCCAACAAGGTTTGTGCTGTTTCGGCACAGTTCAATATTTCGAGTGAATATGTCTGTATTACAAGTATTAACATTCCCGGATGATCGCCTGCGCACAGTCGCAAAGCCTGTTGAAGCGGTGACCCCTGAGATTCAAAAAATCGTCGATGACATGATTGAAACCATGTACGACGAAGAAGGTATTGGCCTTGCTGCAACGCAGGTTGATATCCACAAACGTATCGTAGTGATTGATATTTCAGAAACTCGCGATGAGCCGATGGTGCTAATCAACCCTGAGATTCTGGAAAAGCGTGGCGAAGATGGCATCGAAGAAGGCTGTCTGTCGGTACCAGGTGCGCGCGCACTTGTGCCTCGCGCTGCAGAAGTTACCGTTAAAGCACTGGATCGTGATGGCAAAGAGTTCACCTTTGAAGCCGACGACCTGCTAGCGATTTGTGTTCAACACGAGCTTGATCACCTACAAGGTAAGCTGTTCGTGGATTACCTATCGCCACTGAAACGCAAACGCATTCAGGACAAGCTAGCGAAAATCAAACGCTTTAACGAGAAGCAGCAAAACGCTTAATCTCGAACCATACCAATTAGAAGGAAGTCTACCTTGAGTCAGTCTTTACGAATTGTCTTTGCAGGTACTCCGGATTTCGCCGCCCGTCACTTGGCGGCGTTGTTGTCTTCGGAGCATGAAGTCATCGCGGTTTACACAAACCCAGATCGTCCAGCGGGTCGTGGCAAAAAATTGGCTGCGCCACCGGTAAAACAACTGGCGCTAGAACACAATATCCCGGTTTACCAACCTGAAAGCTTTAAGTCCGACGAAGCGAAACAAGAACTTGCCGATCTGAACGCCGACCTCATGGTTGTCGTGGCGTACGGTATGCTGCTGCCACAAGCGGTTCTTGATACCCCTAAACTGGGTTGTATCAACGTACATGGTTCTATCCTACCTCGTTGGCGTGGTGCGGCTCCAATCCAACGCTCTATTTGGGCGGGCGATGCAGAAACTGGCGTAACCATCATGCAGATGGACATCGGTCTCGACACTGGTGATATGCTGAAGATTGCAACTCTGCCAATCGAAGCGACAGATACCAGCGCTTCAATGTACGAAAAATTGGCTGAGCTTGGTCCAGAAGCCCTGATTGACTGCCTAGCAGACATTGCTGCGGGTAAAGCAGTGCCAGTGAAGCAAGACGATGAGCTAGCGAACTATGCGAAAAAACTCAGCAAAGAAGAAGCACGCATCAACTGGAACGACGATGCGGCGCACATTGAGCGCTGCGTTCGTGCATTTAACCCATGGCCAATGAGCCACTTTGAGGCGGCAGAAAACAGCATCAAAGTATGGCAAAGCCGTGTGGCAGAGCAAACCAGTGACAAGCCAGCCGGCACCATCGTGCAAGCAGATAAAACCGGTATTTATGTTGCGACAGGCAACGGCGTACTGGTGCTAGAGCAACTGCAAGTTCCTGGCAAAAAAGCCATGTCAGTTCAGGATATTCTGAATTCGCGTGCGGCTTGGTTTGAAGTTGGCACTCTGCTGGTTTAAGCCATACTAGGGGTTATTATCCCCAATTATACGAACTTTTAGAGGGCAGAGATGCCCTCCTTTACTTTAAGGTACTCATCATGAATGTTCGCGCTGCGGCTGCTAACGTCCTGTATCTTGTCGTCGACAAGGGCCACTCACTTTCAAGCGCTCTTCCAGCGGCTCAACAAACGGTACGACCTCGTGACCACGCTCTGTTACAAGAGATCTGTTACGGTGCGCTACGTTACCTACCTCGCCTAGAAATGATCGCAAACCAATTGATGGATAAGCCGCTAAAAGGCAAACAACGTGTATTCCATCACCTAATTCTGGTTGGTATTTACCAACTGAGCTTCATGCGCATTCCTGCGCACGCAGCTGTCGGTGAAACGGTTGAAGGCACTAAAGAGCTGAAAGGTCCTCGTCTGCGTGGTTTGATTAACGCTGTATTGCGTAACTACCAGCGCAACCAAGAAGAACTCGACCAAATGGCCGTCAGCAACAACGCTGGCAAGTACGGTCACCCAAGCTGGTTACTAAAACTGCTGCAAGAGGCCTACCCACAGCAATGGGAAAGCATAGTTGAAGCGAACAACCAAAAAGCACCAATGTGGCTCCGTGTAAATCACCAACACCACACTCGAAATGAATACCTTGCGCTGCTCAAAAATGAAAACATTGATAGCACGCCACACACAGAAGCAATGGACGCCATAAAATTGGCCGCACCATGTGACGTGATGAAGCTACCTGGTTTTGATAAAGGTTGGGTTTCGGTACAAGATGCGGCGGCGCAGCTTTCGATCAACTACCTAAAACCACAAGACGGCGAACTGATTTTAGATTGCTGTGCTGCGCCAGGTGGCAAGACTGCGCACATTCTAGAGCGCACGTCGGGCAGTGAAGTGGTCGCGATTGACTGCGACGACACACGCTTGAAACGTGTGCATGAAAACCTGAAGCGTCTCAACCTTCAGGCAAAAGTGGTTTGCGGTGATGCGCGTAATCCACAAGAATGGTGGCAAGGCGAGCAATTTGATCGCATTTTGCTGGATGCCCCATGTTCTGCGACTGGCGTGATTCGTCGTCACCCAGACATCAAATGGCTACGTCGTGCAGACGACATCGCCGCATTAGCAGAGCTGCAAAGTGAAATTTTTGATGCCATGTGGACGCAACTGAAGCCCGGCGGCACCATGGTTTACGCGACTTGTTCAATCACACCGCAAGAAAACGTGGAGCAAGTAAAAGCGTTTTTAGCACGTACCGCGGATGCGCAACTGCTGGATTCTGATCCCGACCAGCCTGGTCGTCAAATTCTACCAGGCGAAGAAGATATGGATGGTTTCTACTACGCAGTGCTAACTAAAACACACGCGTAACAGCATGCTAAATAGGGCGATTGAAGTGATTTCAATCGCCTTTTTCAGATACGAGAAAAGAGTATGAAGATCATTATTCTTGGTGCAGGTCAGGTTGGCGGCACACTGGCAGAAAACCTAGTGGGTGAAAACAACGACATCACCATCGTCGACAATAATGCCGACCGACTGCGTGAATTGCAGGACAAATACGACCTGCGTGTGGTCAATGGCCATGCGAGCCACCCAGACGTGCTGCATGAAGCTGGCGCGCAAGACGCCGATATGCTCGTCGCAGTAACCAACACTGATGAAACCAACATGGCTGCCTGTCAGGTCGCGTTCACTCTATTCAATACCCCAAACCGCGTTGCACGTATTCGCTCTCCAGAATACTTGGCAGAAAAAGAAGCCCTGTTTAAATCTGGCGCTATTCCTGTTGATCACCTTATCGCACCAGAAGAACTCGTCACGAGCTACATCGAACGTCTGATCCAATACCCAGGCGCGCTGCAAGTGGTGAGCTTTGCTGAACAGAAAGTCAGCCTAGTGGCGGTGAAAGCCTACTATGGTGGCCCGCTGGTGGGTAATGCGCTGTCTGCTTTGCGTGAGCACATGCCGCACATCGATACCCGTGTGGCGGCTATTTTCCGCCAGGGTCGCCCGATTCGCCCACAAGGCACCACGATTATTGAAGCCGACGATGAAGTGTTCTTCGTTGCAGCAAGTAATCATATTCGCTCAGTGATGAGTGAGCTTCAGCGCCTAGAAAAACCGTACCGCCGCATCATGATTGTTGGCGGGGGTAACATCGGCGCAAGCTTGGCTAAACGCCTAGAGCAAACTTACAGCGTGAAGCTGATTGAGCGTAACTACCAGCGTGCAGAAAAGCTCTCTGAGCAACTAGAAAACACCATCGTGTTCTGCGGTGATGCGGCAGACCAAGAGCTTCTCTCGGAAGAGAACATCGACCAAGTCGACGTTTTCATCGCGCTGACCAACGAAGATGAAACCAACATCATGTCTGCAATGTTGGCAAAACGCATGGGCGCTAAAAAAGTGATGGTGCTGATCCAACGTGGCGCTTATGTAGACCTGGTACAAGGCGGCGTAATTGATGTAGCAATCTCACCTCAGCAAGCCACTATTTCAGCCTTGCTAACGCACGTTCGTCGCGCTGATATCGTAAACGTATCCTCACTTCGCCGCGGCGCTGCGGAAGCGATTGAAGCCGTCGCTCACGGTGATGAAAGTACATCTAAAGTGGTTGGACGTGCGATTGGAGATATAAAGCTTCCACCTGGGACCACCATTGGTGCTATCGTTCGTGGCGAAGAAGTTCTTATTGCCCACGACCGTACGGTCATCGAGCAGGATGACCATGTGGTGATGTTCCTGGTCAACAAAAAATACGTATCAGACGTCGAAGCGCTATTCCAGCCGAGTCCATTCTTCCTCTAGGATTTTCCTATGGTCAACTTACGTCCCGTACTGTTTGTTATCGGGCTGGTTTTATCCAAACTGGCCCTGTTTATGTACGTGCCGACTTTGGTCGCTTTCTTTACCGGTACGGGGGGATTCCTCGATTTCGCCCAAGCCGTTGTGATCACGCACCTTGCCGCCTTCATCTGCCTAACGATAGGTCGAACCGCCAAGTTCAAACTCAGCGTACGCGATATGTTCCTCATCACCAGTTTGGTTTGGACCATCGCGAGTGCGTTTGCCGCTTTGCCATTTGTGTTTATCAACCACATCAGCTTCACCGACGCCTACTTCGAAACGATGTCGGGTATCACCACGACGGGCTCAACGGTGCTCAGTGGCCTAGACAACATGGCGCCGAGCATATTGTTGTGGCGCTCTATTTTACAGTGGCTTGGTGGCATTGGTTTTATCGTGATGGCGGTAGCAGTGCTACCTATGCTGAATGTCGGTGGTATGAAGCTATTCCAAACCGAATCATCAGATTGGTCGGATAAAAGTAGTCCAAGAGCGAAAACGGTCGCCAAAAACATCGTAGCGGTATATTTAATGCTAACAGGCCTATGTATTTTGGGCTACTTGATCACCGGCATGAACCTGTTCGAAGCAATCAACCATGCCTTTACTACGCTATCGACGGGTGGATACTCTACATCTGATGGGTCAATGAACCACTTCTCTAATGGCGCACATTGGGTGGCCACTACCTTTATGTTCTTAGGTGGTTTGCCGTTTTTGCTCTTTATCGCCGCATTACGTAAACGCCGTATTGATGTGTTGGTTAACGACGCTCAAGTTAGAGGATTTGCGTACCTGTTCGTATTCTCAAGCTTAGTGATTTCAGCTTGGCTAGTGATTCGAGATGGGTACACCATTTTGGATGCCCTGCGAGTGTCGATGTTTAATATTGTCTCTGTCGTCACCACAACTGGCTTTGGCTTAGAAGACTTCACCGCATGGGGCGCATTACCCACCACTCTTTTCGCATTCTTAATGATGGCGGGAGCATGCTCAGGATCAACGTCTGGCGGGATCAAAATCTTCCGCTTCCAAATTGCGATGACGCTGCTAAACAAACAAATGATGAAGTTGATTCACCCTTCAGGGGTGTTTGTACAGCGTTATAACCAGCGACCGGTGAATGATGATATTGTTCGCTCAGTGGTGGCATTTGGCTTGATGTTTTTTATCACCATTATCTTTATCGCAGGTTGTTTAAGTGCTCTTGGCCTCGACCCTGTGACCAGTATTTCTGGCTCAATCACCGCCGTTGCCAATGTTGGCCCTGGTATGGGCAGTGTGATTGGCCCGACAGGCAACTTCGCGCCTCTGCCCGATACTGCCAAATGGCTCTTAAGCTTTGGGATGTTAATGGGCCGCTTGGAAATTCTGACTATTCTTGTACTGTTCTTTCCTGCGTTTTGGCGCCGCTAAGCAGACTCTAATTAAAAGGTATAACAATGAAAACATGGATTACTCTGGCGACCCTACTTACCGCCTCATCCACATACGCCGCCGAGGTCATCACTTTAGCCGATGGTCGAGAAGTGAAGTTGAACGATGACTTTACCTGGGAGTACGTCATGAAAAAACCGGCGCAGCAAGCGACGGAGACACAAACAACAGCAAGCGTAGTTGAAACAATCGCAGCTCCTGCGATTGCGACAATTCCTGTGGTAACGAAAACCGTTGGCACGACCGTGGTGGTAAACGCCAAAAAGCCAACCATGCAGCTATCAGATTCAGGTGTGGATGTATTGATTGGTTCAGCAAGCTATCAAAGCGGTGAGCTTATTTTGCCTACATCAATCACTAACCAAAGCTCTCAATCTGTCATTCAAGTGGAAGTTGAGGTGCAAGTGTTTGATATGTCTGGTCAGCAACTGGCAAAAGAAAACGTGACGGTTTGGCAATCCATCAAGCGCATGGCGGATACCTACCTGCGACCACAGCAAGCGGAACAAGGTAAGAGCATTAAATTGGCTGTACCGCAATCACAGCAATACCAGTTTTCTGCCAAAGTGCTAGAGGTAAAAACTCGCTAATACGTGTTTAATATTCTTTGTTGAGCCTATCGGCTAGATAGGCTCAACAAAGTAATAAATAGCAAAGAAATGGCACACGCAGCCAGCCAAAACAAAGCCGTGCCAAATCGCATGGTTAAAGGGAATGCGCTTCGCAACGTAGAAAATCACGCCCAGTGAATACACAACTCCACCAGCAGCAAGCAGTGTAAGTCCGCCGACATCCAAGTTGATCGCCAACTGATAAATCACAATCAACGATAACCATCCCATCACCAAATACGTCATCAAAGAAAGCTTTTTAAATCGATAGACGAACGCAACTTTCATGATGATGCCGATCAACGCAATGCTCCAAATAACGATCATCAACCCAAATGCTAGAGGTGTTCTTAAGCTGACTAACAAGAAAGGGGTATAGCTGCCTGCTATCAAAAGATAAATAGCACAGTGGTCGAAGGTTTTTAGCCAACGTTTCGCTTTGGGATGAGGGATCGCATGATAGAGCGTCGAGGCCAAAAATAGCACGATAATACTCGCACCATAAATCGCCATACTGGTAAGCGTTAAAGTGTCAGCTTGATGGTCTATGGCTTTAACTAACAGCAGTATCAAGCCAACAATACCAAAAATCATCCCTATACCGTGGGTGATGGTATTGGCCAGTTCTTCACGTTGACTGTATTGAGGTTTCTGCAGCTCGGACATCAATGCGCCTATACTAGAGTTTGAAATTTGCTCTAGTATGGCACATTAGGCTTACACGTGTAAGCTTAAATTAAGACTCATGAACGGCAGTAGTTTGATCGAGATAATTGAGTACCAGTTCGCCAACTTGATCTGGCTTAGTCGTGGCAGGAATGGTCAGCTCTCGCTTGAGTTTGCCACTACCCAGTAAGCTCGCGAGCATGCCACCTTGCCCCTTGCGTGTGCGGTCAACTTCAAACCATAACTTGAGCTCTTGCTCACTGCGGTGGGCAACAAATTCTAATTCGCGCCACACGCCGTGGTAAGGTCCGTCGGTTGGCACCAGCTCAAACTCTTGCACAAATGGTAGATCGAATCCTTTCACTTCCTCGCATTCCACCTGGCGAATTCGTAAACCTTGCGCTTCAAATGCAGATAGTACCGCATCCATCAGTGGATCAGGTCGAACGGTGAGGATGTCTTTATCAGTCGGATCCAAAGCAGCAGCAACGTCTAAGCCGGTTTCTAACCATACTTTGGCATCACCAATGGTGACAGGCGTGTTCCAAGGCACATCGAGCTTAACATCGAAGGTACGCTCTTCGCCGGAATGGATGGTAAATGCGTAAGGGAGACTCCACTTAGCAAGCACATGAGTTTGAGGTACTCGGCGCATGCTGTGTCCTTCTCGCGCACCACGGTCATCAGGGGCTTCTGCGATGTAGCGGCAACAGAGTTTTAAATCAATGTTGTCGATCGCTTGTTCAGTCGCACCACCATATACATGGATCGACACATCCACACTTTGACCTGGGTATAGCACGTCTTGGTTTAAGATTGAGTCGACCTTCGCGCTCCCAATCCCAAAACTGGCAAGTGTCTTCTTCAAAAGTGACATAGGCACCTCCTTCATCGAGATCTCATACTACTACTGCTGATCGTGGGATCAAACAAAAATTGCCTCGAACATCGCGACAAAATGACAAAATCTAAACAATTCAATTGCTCAACTATCGACCAATTATTACAAGGATGCTAATCTTACACTTGATATGCATGCATATCGGTATTCCTGACTCATTAACTGGATTGGCGAGAGCCAGAAGAGTGATTCTTCAATCTTGTTGGAGCCTAGCTCATAATGATTCAGGCCATTACATCGGCAATGGATATGCCTGACAGTTAGGTAAATTAATGCGCCCAACAACAGTCAGGTTCGCACACACTAATACTAGTGCAATGCGCCGCCGCAGTGGCTTTACTACTGCACCAAAGGCAAAGCAAGTTGCGCCAGCAATGACATTGGTTGAGAAGACAGCAATGATGTCGAGTGTTCCGGCCAAAGTTATCAAAGCAGCTTAATCAAAAGCGCGGCGCCAGCTGCGCTTTTTTCTTTGCACGCGACTCATAAAGCTTCAAAGACTTAGAACAAACTACAGTGAAAGAGATAGTTTTTCCTATTTGGTCTTCGCAAAGCAATTTGGTACCTTTACTGCTAATTACACCTATAAATTCTGTGGAGAAAGAAATGAAGTGTCATCGCATTGAAGAGCTGCTTGAGCTACTAGAGCCTGAATGGCATAAAGAGCAAGAGCTGAACCTATTGCAGTTCATCGTTAAGCTGGCAAAAGAAGCAGGCTATGAAGGAAAGCTAGAAGATCTGACCGACGATGTACTGATCTACCACCTTAAAATGCGTAATAGCAGCAAAGATGAAATGATCCCTGGACTCAAAAAAGACCAAGAGGACGATTTTAAAACGGCGATCCTACGCGCTCGTGGCATCATCAAATAACCAGCTCAACAGCCAGTATTCTTTAAGCGACTCTCTCTGTGAGTCGCTTTTTTATAACCAAAGTTTTTAGTCCCACAATTGGTTATAACTGTTCAGCCAATTATCAGATTAACTGTACTGATTTTTGTTGTTAAACATTGACTGCGTTAAAGAAACGGAATTGTTATTGATTGTATAATCGCCGTTCATCAGTATTTACTAAAATAATTATGTTCGGTCATCTTTATGACGGAACGAGCAGCAATGTCATCGAGCGACATCAATAGAAATGACGCCGTACATTATAAAAGCCTAAGAAGGATGAGTGCATGAGTCAGGACAAGATCGATATCAAAGATGTGACTCCTAAAACCTATAATCCCAAAACCCACAAAGGAAACGGGGATCGGTTTAACCCAAGTAATCGCATCTATGTACGCGAAAGTAAAGGAACTTACCAGAAACTACGTCGTTACGGTGGTTGGTTCTTACTACTTCTCTTCGCTTTGATACCGTGGATTCCTTACGGTGAACGTCAAGCGATCTTGCTCGATATTGGCAACCAGCAGTTCAACTTTTTCGGTACCACCCTGTACCCACAAGATCTTACCCTACTCGCCTTGCTGTTTGTGATCGCGGCGTTTGGGTTGTTCTTTATTACCACCTTCTTAGGTCGGGTTTGGTGTGGCTATCTCTGCCCACAAACCGTCTGGACCTTCATGTATATCTGGTTTGAAGAGAAGCTCGAAGGTAGTGCCAATAAACGCCGTAAACAAGACTCCAATAAGCTGACGGCGAATTTAGCGATGCGTAAAACCGTCAAACATATAGCTTGGTTTGCCATTGCACTCGCCACTGGTTTTACTTTTGTTGGCTACTTCGTACCAATGAAGCAATTGGTTATCGACTTTTTCACCTTTAACGCCAACTTCTGGCCCGTCTTTTGGGTAATGTTCTTTGCCATTTGTACTTATGGTAATGCTGGTTGGATGCGTTCCATCATGTGTATTCACATGTGTCCTTACGCGCGCTTCCAGTCTGCCATGTTTGATAAAGACACCTTCATCGTTGGCTACGATGCAAAACGTGGGGAAAAACGTGGCCCACGTCCGCGCAAAGCCGATCCAAAGCAACTTGGTTTGGGTGATTGTATTGATTGTGACTTGTGTGTGCAGGTGTGCCCAACAGGTATCGATATTCGTGACGGCTTGCAGTATGAATGTATCAACTGTGGCGCCTGTATTGATGCGTGTGACAACACCATGGATCGCATGGGCTACGAGAAGGGCCTAATTAGTTACACCACCGAGCACCGCTTATCGGGTAAGAGTACCAAAGTCATGCGTCCGAAGCTGCTGGGCTATGGAGCTGTGCTACTGGTCATGGTCGGTCTTTTCTTTGCCCAAATTGCAGCGGTAGACCCAGCCGGTATGAGTGTTATTCGCGACCGTAACCAACTGTTCCGCGTTAATAGCTCGGGCGAAGTAGAAAACACCTACACCCTCAAGGTGATCAACAAAACTCAGCAAGTGCAAGAGTACTCGTTGGATGTTGAAGGGCTATCCGATGTAAGCTGGTATGGTAAGCAGACAATTCAGGTCCAGCCAGGTGAGGTATTGAACCTGCCAATGAGTCTTGGTGCCGATCCTGACAAGCTAAACTCTGCGATTACGACAATTCAGTTTATACTCACCGATAAGAGCAACGAATTCACCATTGAAGTGGAAAGCCGATTTATCAAGAAGCTATAACTTCGATGACTAATGGAAAAAGGCTCAGTAATGAGCCTTTTTGTTTATATGTCCCAAAGTATGTTTAACTTTGACGCCCTTACCCCAGACTTTATGTGGTACGCGTTAGAAAGCATCGGCGTTCGCGCAGAATCAGGCTTTCTTCCCCTCAATAGCTACGAAAACCGTGTTTATCAATTTACTGACGAAGAGCGTCGTCGTTATGTCGTCAAGTTTTACCGTCCTGAACGTTGGAGCAATGAACAGATCCAAGAGGAGCACAACTTTACTTTAGAGCTGATTGGCAATGAGATCCCCATCGCACCACCTGTGCGCATCAACGGTGAAACCCTGCATCACTATCAAGGCTATGCTTTTGCGCTGTTTGATAGCGTGGGTGGTCGCCAATACGAGGTTGACAATTTAGATCAGCTCGAAGGTGTAGGGCGTTTCCTTGGCCGAATCCATAAAGTCGGCAGCCGCCAAGCCTTCCAAGATCGCCCTACGATCGGCTTACAAGAATACCTGTATCAACCAAGAGAGATTCTGCAAAACGCCAATATGATTCCAATGCACTTGGAGAACAGCTTCTTCAATGACTTGGATATGCTGATCAAATCAATTGAAAGCCACTGGCAAGAAGGCTTCAATATCATTCGTTTGCATGGCGATTGCCACCCAGGCAATATTTTGTGGCGAGATGGCCCTATGTTTGTTGATTTGGATGACGCTCGTAACGGCCCTGCAGTACAAGACTTATGGATGCTATTGAACGGTGAACGCCAAGACAAACTGATGCAGTTGGATATTGTTTTAGAGGCTTACCAAGAGTTTTGCGACTTTAATCCTGCAGAATTGAAACTAATCGAGCCACTTCGCGGTCTACGAATGGTGCACTATATGGCATGGCTAGCAAAACGTTGGCATGACCCTGCATTTCCTCTCGCTTTTCCATGGTTTAATGAGCCAAAATACTGGGAAGGTCAGGTCCTTGCATTTAAAGAGCAGATCGCCGCTTTAGAAGAAGCACCGCTGTCTTTAATGCCTCAATGGTAAGTCAGGCCAAAAATTCAAAAATGGAGATATTTCGATGAAAAAACTGTTCGCACTGTTTTCTATGCTGATATTAAGCCTGTCGGCACATGCAGCGCAATTCAAAGAAGGTGAACATTACAAAGTATTGGATCTTGAGGCATCAAAAAAACCTCTTGTGACGGAGTTTTTCTCTTTCTACTGCCCGCACTGTAATAGCTTTGAACCAGTTATCCAGCAACTGAAAAAGCAGTTGCCAGAAGGTACTAAGCTATTAAAAAACCACGTTTCTTTCATGGGTGGCAACATGGGCCCATCAATGAGCAAAGCCTACGCGACCATGGTTGCACTAAAAGTGGAAGACAAAATGGTGCCAGTGATGTTTAACCGCATCCACAATCTAAAGAAAGCACCACGTAATGATGAAGAACTTCGTCAAATCTTCCTTGATGAAGGTGTAGATGCGAAAAAATTCGATTCTGCATTCAAAGGCTTCGCGGTTGATTCAATGGTTCGCCGTATGGACAAGCAATTTGAAAACAGCGGTCTAACCGGCGTTCCTGCGGTTATCGTTAACAACAAATACCTAGTTCAAGCACAAAGCATCAAAACGATGGATGAGTACTTCTCTCTGGTGAACTACTTGCTGACACTAAAATAAGCACATCGATATCAATCAAAAGGGGAACACGTCGCTCCCCTTTTGTTTATTTGTAAATCTCTTGTAGCAACCGATCTTTTTCTTGCCACACATCCCCCAACCATTGCTGAAATTGTCGCTTATAGGGCTTATCGTTGAAGTAATCACCAAGCACTCTTTCATCAACGGGTAACACATTTACACGCACAACCACCTTGCTCATGCGGCCCATCAATAAATCCTTGAACGGTTTATGCGTATTTTCTGGGTACGCCAACGTAACGTCGATAATGCTCTCGAACTGCTCCCCCATCGCCGCTAACGTGTACGCAATCCCGCCCGACTTTGGTTGCAGCAAATATTGATAGTTTGCTTTACTCTTACGCTGCTTTTCTTCGGTAAATCGGGTTCCTTCGACATAGTTAACCACTGTGGTTGGAGTGTGTTTGAATTTAGCGCACGAGCGACGTGTCGTCTCTAAATCTTTACCTCGCTTATGAGGGTTGCGGATCAGATACTCTCGCGAATAGCGACGCATAAATGGCATATCGAGCGCCCAACACGCCATCCCGATGAAAGGCACATACAGCAGTTGTTGCTTGAGGAAAAACTTCGGCATGGGAATACGGTCTTTAAACACGCAGCAAAGCACAACAATATCTGTCCAACTGAGATGGTTACTGATCAGCAGATACCACCCGTCTTTTTTAAGCGCTTCACCGCCCTGAACATCCCACTCAACACGGTTAGATACCGCCAGAATGCACGCATTAACGGTAGCCCATAACCACATCACCTTATTGGCACAAACGGTCGCTAGTGCTTTTAGCTTTACGCCAGGAAGCAATATTTTAAATACAGCGATAACACAAATTGCGAGTGAACAAACCGCAGAATTGAGAATCACAAAAGAAGCGTTAAAAAAAAATAACAAATATGCCAACATGATAGTCAAACAACAGTGATAATGTGTGAAGAATAAAACAGCGTGTAATTATACTGCGCCTTTGCCACATTGGAACATGCGTGGAAATGGTCAGATTTGTTACCGCAACCAATATGTGCACCATTCATTCGACAACAAGGAGATAACGAATGAAACCAAGGCTACTTCTCTTGCCTTTGGCCTTTGTCGTCAGTTCTGCTCAGGCTCAACTCGCTGAAACCGCGGGTTTTGGCGGTGAAATTTCGCTGAATGCCGGATTCATATCATCAGAATCCAATTTCAATACAGAAAATAGTAACACCATCGATTCTCTCGATAAGCGTGCCGATAGTGACAGTTCCGTTATCGCTGCACCGCTAGGGAGTGTGACATACACCTTTGGTAGCCGACTCAACCACCAAGTTTACGCCGGTACCACACGCTCAGATGTCGCCGTAGGTACACTCGCTTTTCAGTTGGGCTATCAACACGAGCTACAATCTGGCACCGTGATCGATGTTTCCTATCTGCCGACGGTACTCAAAGGCGAAACTTGGCGCAACCCTTATCAAGTAGGAACCGCACGTAAAGAGACGGATGTTGACGGCAATGCGTATCGCTTTCAGATCAAAGGGTTAATTGATAAGAACTTCAACCTTGATCTTGCTTATGCTGATAAAGACATCGAGCAGGAGGAAGTGACAGACCACTCACTTGCTCGCGATGCTAACCTTTACTATGTCAAAGGCGACTATCGCATTCCACTCAACCAAACGTCTATGTTGCAACCCGCTTTCACCTACATCAATCAAGATGCCGACGGTAAAGCGGAGTCATTTGATTCGTACGGATTGGACATTAGCTGGTTTAAATTTATCAACCGCCATCGATTGGCCCTTACCGCGGGTTATGCATGGAGAGACTATCAAGCCGCTAGCCAAACTTTTGCTAAAACACGAAATGACGACACCATTAGCCTATTTGCGGCCTACGAATATCAAAACGTATTTGACTGGCAAGACTGGTCGTTCATTTCTTTAGCCGGCTATAGCCAAACTGACTCGAATATCACGTTTTATGAGGAGAAAGAGTACCTATTGTCGCTTGGTCTCAACTACACCTTCTAACGTCCTTCATCGCAACAAGGCGCTCACAACACTTGTTGCGATGACATTTTGCATGTCTCTATACCGCTTGCGCCGTAAGCTGTTTCAGCAAACGGTCCATCGCTCGATACCCAAGTGCTTCAGCCAAGTGCGTTCGTTCAATTTGCTCCGCCCCATCCAGATCGGCGATTGTTCGCGCCACTTTGATAATACGATGATACGCACGAATCGAGAGTCCTAAACGATGCAAAGCGGTCTCAAGAAACTCAGCATCACTCTTATGCAAGGGACAAAACGCCTCAATTTCTCGACTACCTAGCAGTGCATTGACCTTACCACTGCGGTTTAGCATATTGTTACGCGCATGGCTCACACGCGCTTTTACGATAGCAGTCGGCTCACCGCGATCACCTCCTTCTGCTAATGTCCCTTTGGGCAAAGCTGGGATTTCTAAAGACATATCAAAGCGATCTAACAGTGGTCCAGATAATCGACCAAGGTAGCGCAAAATAGCTTGTGGATTGGTGCGCGCTTGATTGCCTTCGTAATATCCTGTCGGGCTTGGGTTCAATGCTCCAACTAATTGGAAACGAGCCGGAAAGCGTGTTTTACCTTGCGCTCGAGAGATAATGATCTCGCCAGATTCGAGCGGTTCGCGTAACGAGTCCAGAACTTTACGATCAAATTCGGGCATTTCATCGAGAAACAATAACCCGTTGTGGGCTAAAGAGATCTCCCCTGGTCTGGGTACCGAACCACCGCCGACTAATGCCGCCATTGAACTTGAATGATGCGGAGAACGAAACGGACGCGACTTCCAGTTATGCTCATTAATTTCACTCTGAGTCAACGATGCCACCGAAGCGGTTTCCATTGCTTCTTCGTCACTCATTTCCGGTAATAAGTCACACAAACGCGAAGCCAACATCGTTTTTCCAGTACCTGGCGGGCCAAGGAAAAGTAAGTTGTGGTTTCCAGCGGCAGCAATCTCCAGTGCTCGCTTACCTTGTTGTTGGCCAATAATATCTTGTAAGTCTCGACCATGTTTTTCGATCGTTTTTCGCTTAGGCGTTTGAAAAAGATTCAGTCGATGTTGACCACAAAGCTCGGCACATACTTCCAGTAATGATTGGGCCGATTTATGTTGTTCCTTCCCCACTAGCGCCGCCTGATCGCCATTCACATGTGGGACGACCAAATGACGTTGAATCTTACTGGCTTCCAGCGCAGCAGGCAGCACACCTTTTACAGGTCTCAGACCACCAGATAGTGCTAACTCACCAACAAATTCGTAGTTTTTGAGCTTATCTGTCGCGATTTGCTCCGAAGCGGCCAAAATCCCCAATGCAATAGGAAGATCAAAACGCCCTCCCTCCTTGGGTAGATCTGCCGGAGCCAAGTTCACGGTGATCCGCTTAGCAGGAAATTGAAAGTTAGAATTAATGATCGCACTGCGTACGCGATCTTTGGACTCTTTTACCGTTGTCTCTGGCAAGCCTACTAAGGTAAACCCTGGCATGCCGTTGCTGATATGAACTTCTACACTAACCGATGGCGCTTGCACCCCGACGCTTGCTCGACTATGAATGATTGCCAGCCCCATACGTTCCTCAATTTTTTTGAACACTCTGTAAACAAATGTTTTATCTAGTTGGTTATGTTATATACCGCGTCCCAATTGAGAGTTAATGTGAAAAAAGAATGACTTTTTGCTTGTCATGCAGCGGAATTGTGTGATACCACTAATGACGCAAACAATTTCGTAGAACATTACACAACATTTTTTAACGAAAAAAGAACGACAGACAGATGAACCTTTTCGCTCATATCAACGCACTGCTAGCCCTGATTATCGTGGTCATTATTGGCACCGCGCGGGGTATTGTGGGCGAAAGGTAACCACAAATTACAAAAAACCCCCGCACTGAAAAGTCCGGGGGTTTTTTTACAACTACAAGTTGTCATCTGTCTAACCCTCGGACAGTTTAACGGGAAGAATGGGAGTGCACATGAAGTGCAATAAATATGGCAATCGCTACGAGCCACAACGTAGCAAAGGAGGTTTACGATGACTGGTGCACAACTTGTCGTAGCCGCTTTAAGACAGCAAGGCATCGAAACCGTTTTTGGCTACCCCGGCGGGGCCATCATGCCAATCTATGATGCTTTGTATGACGGTGGGGTGGAACACATCCTATGCCGTCACGAGCAAGGGGCCGCTATGGCTGCTATCGGGATGGCTCGTTCCACTCAAGACGTTGCTGTGTGCATGGCAACTTCCGGCCCAGGAGCCACTAACCTTGTTACCGGCCTTGCCGACGCTTTCCTTGACTCCGTACCTCTAGTTGCCATCACAGGCCAGGTAGCTAGCTCTCATATCGGTACCGATGCATTCCAAGAAATGGATGTGATCGGAATGTCCCTAGCCTGTACTAAGCACAGCTATCTCGTGACCGAAATTGAAGATCTAGCTCCGACACTTGCCGAAGCCTTTGAGGTCGCAAAAACCGGTCGTCCGGGTCCTGTCATTGTCGATATCGCCAAAGACGTTCAACTCGCTCAAGCACCTACAGACCTTCTTCCTCCATACATAGCGCCAGCAATCGAAGATGTCAGCGCTGAAGATATCAAACGTGCGCAAGATGTGCTGGCAGCATCTACTCGCCCAGTGTTGTATGTTGGTGGTGGCGTGCAACTTGCGAAAGCAACCGATGCAGTACGCGAATTTCTTCGCTTAAACCCAATGCCTGCAGTTAGCACATTAAAAGGCCTCGGTACCATTGAACGCCATGATCCTCACTATCTTGGTATGTTGGGTATGCATGGCACCAAAGCCGCCAACCTAGTGGTTCAAGAAGCCGATCTATTGATCGTGGTTGGCGCGCGTTTTGATGACCGTGTGACGGGTAAGCTCGATACGTTTGCACCAAATGCGAAAGTGATTCACATCGACATTGATGCTGCGGAGATTCATAAACTGCGCCACGCCAACGCACCATTACGTGGCGACATCAACACCATTCTTCCTCAGCTAGAGCTGACTCAAGATATCTCACCGTGGGTTCATCACAGTGAAAGTCTGCGCAGCGGCTTTAAGTGGCGTTACGACCACCCAGGCGAGTTAATCTACGCACCGCTATTGCTTAAACAACTGTCTGACATGATGCCAGATAGCTCAATTGTCTCGACTGACGTCGGTCAGCATCAGATGTGGGCAGCGCAACATATCCAGCCACGCGAACCACAAAATTTTATCACTTCTGCTGGCCTTGGCACCATGGGCTTTGGCTTGCCAGCAGCGATGGGCGCTGCAGTCGCACGTCCTGATGATCAGTCTATCCTTATTACAGGTGACGGTTCATTTATGATGAACGTTCAGGAATTGGGCACGCTGAAGCGTCGGCAGATTCCAGTGAAGATTGTCCTTCTTAATAACCAACGTCTTGGCATGGTTCGCCAATGGCAGTCATTGTTCTTTGACGGTCGCCACAGTGAAACCATTCTTGATGACAACCCAGATTTCGTGATGTTAGCAAAAGCGTTCGATATCCCGGGCAAAACCATCACCAAGAAAGAAGAAGTCGAACCTGCTCTCAAAGAGATGCTAGCGAGTGAAACTTCTTACATGCTTCACGTTTTGATTGATGAAGAAGAAAACGTGTGGCCATTGGTGCCACCTGGCGCATCAAACAGTGATATGTTGGAAAATACATAGGAGACAATCGCATGGACAGATATTTACTCGACATCAAAGCCGATGACAAACCGGTACTGTTGGAGCGCGTTCTACGTGTGATTCGTCACCGAGGCTTCGTGATCAAACAAGTCGCTGCTACGCAAAACCACGAAAGCAAAGTAGCCAGCGTCGAGATCATCGTCGACAGCGATCGACCAATCTCGTTTTTGATCAATCAAATAGAGAAGTTGTGGGACGTTCGTAAGGTTGAGGTGCTAAAAATCCGCAACGATGAACTGCCAAATCACAACTTACAACAACACGTAAGTGCATAAGGAAGGCAACAAATGGCAACGAAAACTGCAGATTTCATTTGGTTTAATGGTGAGATGGTTCCATGGGCAGAGGCGAACGTTCACGTTCTGACTCACGCAATGCACTATGGCACATCCGTGTTTGAAGGCGTGCGCTGTTACAACACACCAAAAGGCCCAATTGTCTTCCGTCACCGTGAGCATGCACAACGTCTAAAAGATTCTGCCAAGATTTACCGCTTTCCGATTCCATACACAGTAGAAGAAATCATGGAAGCGACCCGCGAAACACTGCGCCAAAACAAACTCGACAGCGCTTACATTCGTCCATTGGGTTTTGTCGGTAATGTTGGCTTAGGCGTATGTCCACCAGTTGGCACTGAGATGGATCTAATCATTGCAGCATTTCCTTGGGGCTCTTACTTAGGCGAAGAAGCGCTAGAAAAAGGTGTCGACGCGATGATTTCAAGCTGGAACCGCGCTGCGCCAAACACCATCCCAACTGCGGCTAAAGCAGGCGGTAACTACCTATCTTCACTACTGGTTGGTGGTGAAGCCCGTCGTCACGGTTACGACGAAGGTATTGCGCTAAGCGTAGATGGTTACCTATCGGAAGGGGCTGGTGAAAACATCTTCGTTATCAAAGATGGCGTAATCACCACACCACCAGCAACTAGCGCGATTCTACCGGGCATCACTCGTGACTCGATCATGACAATTGCACGCGATAAAGGCTACGAAGTACGTGAAGCGAACATTGCTCGTGAAGCCCTTTACCTTGCCGATGAAGTCTTCATGACAGGTACTGCGGCTGAGATTGTACCAGTGGCAACCATCGACAAGATTGAAGTGGGCACTGGTAAGCGCGGCCCTATCACTAAAGAACTACAAGCAGCCTACTTTGGCCTATTTGACGGCACCACGGAAGATAAGTGGGGCTGGTTAGACTATGTGTACCCAGAACAGAAGTAAGAAGGATTAGGAAATGCCAAAATATAGATCAGCTACCACCACACATGGTCGTAACATGGCGGGTGCACGAGCACTGTGGCGTGCAACGGGTGTGAAAGAAGAAGACTTCGGTAAACCAATCATCGCCGTTGTAAACTCGTTTACTCAATTTGTTCCGGGTCACGTACACCTGAAAGACATGGGTCAGCTTGTAGCACGCGAAATCGAAAAAGCTGGCGGTATTGCGAAAGAATTCAACACCATCGCGGTTGATGATGGCATCGCAATGGGTCACGGCGGCATGCTGTACTCACTGCCTTCACGCGAACTGATCGCAGACTCAGTAGAATACATGGTCAACGCGCACTGTGCCGATGCCATGGTATGTATCTCTAACTGTGACAAAATCACTCCAGGAATGTTGATGGCATCTATGCGTCTTAACATCCCGGTTATCTTTGTTTCTGGTGGTCCAATGGAAGCGGGTAAAACCAAGCTTTCTGATCAGATCATCAAACTAGACCTTGTAGATGCGATGATCCAAGGCGCAGATCCAAAAGTGTCTGATGAGCAAAGCGAGCAGATCGAACGCAGCGCATGTCCAACGTGTGGATCGTGTTCAGGCATGTTCACTGCAAACTCAATGAACTGTCTAACTGAAGCACTGGGTCTTTCTCAACCAGGTAACGGTTCTATGCTGGCAACGCACGCAGACCGTGAACAGCTGTTCCTTAATGCAGGTCGTCGCATCGTTGAACTGACTCGTCGTTACTACGAGCAAGATGACGAATCAGCACTGCCACGCAACATCGCTACGTTTGATGCGTTCGAAAATGCGATGGCACTGGATATTGCAATGGGTGGCTCAACCAACACCATTTTGCACCTGTTGGCTGCAGCGCAAGAAGGTGAAGTGGATTTCGATATGGAAGATATCGATCGCCTATCACGCCAAGTACCACACCTATGTAAAGTGGCACCATCTACCCAGAAATATCACATGGAAGACGTACACCGCGCTGGTGGCGTCATGGCAATTCTTGGTGAGTTAGATCGTGCAGGTCTTCTACACAATGATGCGCGCACCGTGCTTGGCCTTTCGATGAAAGAGCAGCTGGCGAAATACGACATCATCCAAACTGAAGACGAAGAAGTACTTAAGTTCTACCGCGCAGGTCCCGCGGGTATTCGTACTACTCAAGCGTTCTCACAAGATTGCCGCTGGGATCGCCTTGATGACGACCGTGCGGAAGGTTGTATTCGTACTATCGATCATGCCTTTAGCCAAGAAGGTGGCCTAGCCGTTCTATCAGGCAACATCGCATTAGATGGTTGTATCGTTAAGACTGCTGGTGTGGATGAGAGCATTCATAAATTCACTGGCCCAGCCGTAGTTTTCGAAAGCCAAGAAGACGCCGTAGAAGGCATCTTAGGCGGCAAAGTAAAAGCAGGCGACGTGGTTGTTATCCGTTACGAAGGCCCTAAAGGTGGTCCGGGCATGCAAGAAATGCTTTACCCAACCACTTATCTAAAATCGATGGGCCTTGGCAAAGAGTGTGCACTTCTGACTGACGGCCGTTTCTCTGGCGGCACATCAGGTCTTTCTATCGGCCACGCCTCTCCTGAAGCAGCAAACGGCGGTGCAATTGGTCTGGTAAAAGAAGGTGATATGATCGCAATTGATATTCCAAACCGTTCAATTTCACTCCAAGTGTCTGAACAAGAACTTGCTGAGCGCCGTGCAAAACAAGACGAACTAGGCTGGAAACCAGTTGACCGCCAACGTGAAGTTTCATTTGCACTCAAAGCGTACGCGAGTATGGCAACCAGTGCTGACAAGGGTGCAGTACGAGACAAGTCGAAGCTAGAGGGCTAGCAATGATGGAAGCTCAACCCGAAAAACAAGTGAACCAAACTGGCGCAGATTATCTGCGCCAAATCCTTCGCGCACCTGTTTATGAAGTAGCAACAGTGACGCCACTGCAAGAAATGCCTCGTTTATCTGCACGTATCGGGAATAACGTGCAGATCAAGCGTGAAGATCGCCAACCCGTACACTCGTTCAAATTGCGCGGTGCATACAACATGGTGGCGAGTTTATCTGAAGCGCAGAAAGCCGCTGGTGTCATTGCAGCATCGGCAGGTAACCACGCTCAAGGCATGGCGCTCTCTGGTACTAAGCTAGGCATCAAAACCACCATCGTGATGCCTAAAACCACACCAGACATCAAAGTCGATGCGGTACGTGGCTTCGGTGGCAATGTAGTGCTGCACGGCAGCAACTTTGATGAGGCAAAAGCGGAAGCGGAACGCCTTTCTGATCTGCATGGGTACACATTTGTCCCTCCTTTCGATCACCCACTGGTGATTGCAGGTCAAGGCACCATCGGCATGGAAATGCTGCAGCAAAATGGTCACCTTGATTACATCTTCGTCCCTGTCGGTGGTGGCGGTTTGGCTGCCGGTGTTGCGGTACTCGTGAAGCAGCTCATGCCAGAAATCAAAGTGATTGCGGTCGAGCCAGAAGATTCTTCATGCCTCAAAGCGGCATTGGATGCAGGTGAACCAGTAGTATTAGACCAGGTCAGCATGTTTGCCGATGGCGTTGCAGTAAAACGCATTGGTGAAGAGACGTTTCGTCTATGCCAAAAGTACATTGATGGCCATATTGCAGTCTCTAGCGATGAAATCTGCGCAGCAGTAAAAGACATCTTTGAAGACACTCGCGCCATTGCTGAGCCTTCGGGGGCGCTTGCTCTGGCGGGGCTGAAGAAGTTTGCTGAACAGAACAAGCTGAAAGACAAAAGCCTAGGTACGGTATTGTCTGGCGCAAACACCAACTTCCACGGTCTGCGTTATGTTTCTGAACGCTGCGAGCTTGGTGAAAAACGTGAAGGTCTGCTTGCCGTCACCATCCCTGAGCGTCAAGGTGCTTTCTTTGAGTTCTGTAACCTCATTGGCGGCCGTGCCGTGACAGAGTTTAACTACCGCTACAACGATGACGCATTAGCAAATATCTTTGTCGGTGTGCGTTTGCAAGGCGGTCAGGAAGAGCTAGAACATATCATTCACGACTTACGTGATGGTGGCTACCCAGTGGTTGACCTGTCTGATGATGAAATGGCGAAGCTGCACGTGCGCTACATGATTGGTGGTAAGCCGTCTAAGCCGCTTAAAGAGCGCCTCTACAGCTTTGAATTCCCAGAGTACCCTGGGGCGCTACTTAAGTTCTTAAGCACACTCGGCACACACTGGAATATCAGTTTGTTCAACTACCGTAACCACGGCGCTGACTACGGACGTGTTTTATGTGGTTTCGAGTTAGATGAAAGCGATTTAGCTCAGTTTTCTGCACATTTACGTGAACTTGGCTATCAATGCAAAGACGAGACAGACAACCCATCGTATAAGTTTTTCTTGTCATAAAACGCCACATTTTAAACATATCAATGAAAACACCTCGCTAATGCGAGGTGTTTTTTATGACTGTAACCAATCTTTATGTAGCTGATTAGGCGACCCAAGATAGTCCACCATCCACTGGATCAATTTATGATTATCATCTTTGCGCCATACTAAGCAGCAGTGACTGCGCGGTTTATCATCCGGCATGACCTTCTCCACCAGCACACCATCATTGATTAAGGGTGTTGCAATATGACGTGGCATGTAACCCACGCCCACCCCATTTTTTAAACATTCAATCGCACTATACCAATTGGGCAATAATAATCGGCGCTGCTGCGGATAATGGCCAGTATGGCGTTTTGGCAGCACGTTCGAAGTATCATCAAGACAGATCGCCGGAAATTGACTCACAAACTCTTCAGTCAGCACTTGTTGTCGAACGCAAGGATGAGCGGGTGACATTACAAATGCCCAATCTAATACGCCCATATCTTTGACTTCAAAATCTCCCCCAACGGGAACCGCAGATGTCGCGCCAACGACAATGTCGGCTCGACCTTGTGCTATGGCTTCCCAAGAACCATTGAAGACCTCCATATTTATCTGCAATTCAGCAAATTCAAACTCGCGATAAAAATCTTCCACCAAAGGTTTGAGTTTTTCTAACTTCACCACGTTATCTAAGGTCAGCTTTAACGTGCTTTTCCATCCTTGAGCCGCTCGCCGCGTTTGTGCTTTCACCTCTTCCATTTGACGCAGCAAAGAGCGCGCCTCGGCCATAAAAAGTTCACCCGCTGGAGTTAGCTCGACTTTCCTTGGTAAACGTCGAAACAGCACCACATCTAAATCTTGCTCGACCTGCCTTACTCCATAGCTGATGGCTGAGGGGACTTTATGCAATACCTCAGCCGCAGCGGTGAAACTGCCTAAACGGGCAACCGTATCCAGCATTTCCAAAGACGCTTTAGAGAACATGATTTAACCTTTCAAAAAATTTGATTGATAACCAACAATTTTAGCGTTTTATTTTCTCAAAATCGAAAAATAGAATAATAAGGTAAATAAATCAGGGTTGGCGCCAACTGATGTTGATTAAAAAATGATTAAATAATTTGACTGGTTGAATCATGAAAATCTCAAAACTACAGCTCATTTATCTGGCAGCATTATCGATGCTTGGCTTCGTTGCTACCGATATGTATCTGCCAGCATTCAAAGCGATGGAAATCGACTTTGCAACAGGCCCTGAGCAAATTGCGCTCTCTTTAACGGTATTCCTCGTTGGTATGGCGATTGGCCAGCTAATGTGGGGATTGGCATCCGATAAATTTGGCCATCGTAATACACTCGCAGCCGGGTTGGTGCTATTTACTATCGCGTCATTCGGTTTGGCTTTCTGTGATCAAGTATGGCAACTACTCACACTGCGCTTTATCCAAGCTATCGGTGTGTGTGCACCAGCCGTGATCTGGCAGGCTATGGTCATTAAACGCTACTCAAGCAGTAGCCAACAAATTTTTGCGACAATCATGCCACTCGTCGCGCTATCACCAGCACTAGCACCTCAATTAGGGGTTGTGTTGGCAGATAACTTCGGCTGGCACAGTATCTTTATTACGCTAACACTGGTTGGTGTCTTTTTGGTCTTTGCGACCATGGCACAAAAAGACGAGAAAGCAGAAATCAAACAAACCAGTATGTCTTCCGACATCAAAGCGCTACTGAGTTCTAAAAAATACCTTGGCAACGTGTTTATGTTTGCGACGGCTTCAGCTGCGTTCTTTGCTTACCTAACTGGGATGCCAGAAATCATGGCGCAACTGGGCTACGAAGCAAAAGATATTGGTTTGAGCTTTATCCCACAAACTATCGCGTTTATGGCTGGTGGCTACTTAGGTAAAGTCGGCGTTCGAAAATTTGGTGATGAAAAGGTTCTGCGCCAACTGATTGGCCTATTTAGTGTCGCGGCATTAATGATTTTCATTGCTTCACAGTGGGAGCTGTCATCGATTTGGCCTATTCTTGCGCCATTCTGTTTGATTGCCGTTGCTAACGGCGCGCTGTACCCAATCGTGGTAAACCGTGCTCTGGCCAGCGCACAACAGAGCCCTGCAACAGCAGCAGGTCTGCAAAACAGCCTGCAAATCTGTGTAAGTAGCTTCTCAAGTGCATTGGTAGCCGCAATGGCAAGCCAAGCTCAGATGGTTACTGGCATCGCAATCATCATCTGTATGGGTGGGCTGTGGATGGGATACATTCTGTCGAATCGCGAATTATCCAAGCACTTTACGACTCCTGACAACGCCCGAGTCGTGAGTGAAGACGAACTTTAATCGTTCAGATAATAAAAAGAGCCGCGCAATGCGGCTCTTTCTGTTTATAAGCTTTTCAACCCCCACTTCTTGGCAGTCTGCTTAAAAAAGCCTTGAGTCTTTTTCAACTCTACCCAGTGATTGATGTAATTAATCCATACTTGATCGTCTTGCGGCAACAACATAGCAATTGGGGTTGGTTTACGCGGTGCGGTCACTGGCACTATCGCCAACTGTTTAAACTTGTCCACTAACGTCGCTGCTTCCACATTGGACGTCACCGATACATCGGCCCTGCGAGCTAGTAGTTCTTGGAAGTCGCGCGCTGGCGCTTCAATAACAATATGTTGAGCAGACGGGAAGAATTCTTTCACCATTTTTTCTTGTACCGTACCTAACGTCGCCGCGACTTTTACTTCTGGTTTATTAAAATCCGCCCAATCAGAGAATTTGGCGAGATCTTTCTTTTGCACCACAGGTACAAAGGCAAGGTAGAAATACGGCTGGCTGTATCCAGCTACTTTCGCGCGCGACATGTTCAGAGATGCGCTGCCAGTAATATCGTATTTGTTGGCGGTAATGCCATTAACTAGCGTCTTCCAATCCGTGGGCACATACTCCACTTTTACACCAAGATCTTTAGCAAGCTCTGTTGTTACATCAATATCGAAGCCACGATAACTGTTTGTCGCAGGGTCTTTCATCGTCATCGGATTCCAATCTCCCGTCGTTCCAACTCGGAGTACGCCATTGTCTAAAATGGATTGAAGACGGCTTTCAGCGTGAGCGACTTGAGTCGCAGCAAGCAAACACATTCCTAGCACTAGTAAAATCTTTCTCATTTTTATTCCCTTAAAAATAATGACCTTATACGGTTTAATAATTAACCTTTATTAGAGCTCTACTGATAACATAGCAGCAACAAAGGAAGTTTTTTAGTTAATTCAGGGAGTAAATGTGACGTTTCGAACTCTATGGCTGTTTTCACTGCTATTACTCACTGGTTGTTCAGATTATCAATGGGGCTGGTATGTACTTGACCCTTCGACGGATCAAGGGCTCACCAATCTAAAGTTTTTAATCGCTGGGTTTAACGACACCATTCAGGTATCACTCCTCAGTATGTTATTTGCGATGAGCTTGGGTCTGATCGTTGCGTTACCCGCTCTGTCGGACTCAGCCTCTCTGAAGTGGATAAACCGTATTTATGTCGAGGTGATCCGTTCAGTGCCAGTTTTAGTCTTACTACTTTGGGTGTATTACGGCATGCCTACACTATTGGATGTCTCACTCAATCACTTTTGGGCGGGTGTTATTGCACTGACTATCGCTGAGAGTGCGTTTATGGCGGAAGTGTTTCGCGGTGGGATACAAGCTATCAGCCGTGGCCAACATGAAGCGGCTGAATCTTTGGGCTTAAGCTATTGGCAAAAGATGCGCTTGGTAATTCTTCCCCAAGCATTTCGACAAATCCTCCCACCACTGGGCAATCAATTCGTCTACATCCTCAAGATGAGTTCTTTAGTCAGTGTGATTGGTTTAAGCGATCTCACTCGCCGTGCTAATGAGCTGGTGGTGAATGAGTACTTACCCCTAGAAATTTATACCTTCCTCGTTTTGGAGTACTTGTTGCTCATCCTATTTGTATCTCAAGCCGTTCGTTGGCTCGAAAAACGTATTGCCATTCCTAGCTACTAGCGATGAAGCCTTAGCTAGAAACAACAAAGCCGCTCTTGTTGAGCGGCTTTGACAATATAGAGACAGAGTGTAGGTAATGCTTATTTTTGTTTTACAGGACGCTGCCAGCCAGTAATTTTGCTCTCTTTGACGCGAGTAATTACTAACTCACCTTCTTCAACATCTTTTGTTAGTGTCGTGCCTGCACCGATGGTTGCGCCATCAGCGATAGTGACAGGCGCCACTAGCTGGCTATCAGAACCAACAAAAACATCATTACCGATGATGGTTTTAAACTTGTTCGCACCATCGTAGTTACAAGTGATAGTACCTGCACCGATGTTAGTACGTTGACCGATCTCTGCATCACCTAAGTAAGTTAGGTGGTTCGCTTTTGAACCTTCTCCGATGCGCGCATTTTTCACTTCAACGAAGTTACCCACATGGGAATCGTTACGCATTTCAGCACCAGGACGAAGGCGAGTAAATGGACCAACCGTACATTCTTCACCAACCGTTGCACCTTCAATCACACTGTAAGGGCGAACGATGGTGTTGTCGTCGATTTCACAATCTTTCAGTACACAACCCGCACCGATAACCACGTTATCACCCAGTGAAACTTTACCTTCGACGATAACATTCACGTCGATTTCACAGTCCATACCGCACTGTAACTCACCACGCAAATCAAAGCGTGCTGGATCGCGTAGCATGACACCTTGCTCTAGTAGCTTCTGAGCTTGCATTGACTGGAAAGCACGCTCTAGACGAGCAAGCTGTGCGCGGTCATTGACCCCTTCCACCTCAATGGCATTGACTGGGTGTACTGCCTCAACGGCACGACCTTCATCGTGTGCAGCTGCAATAACGTCAGTTAGGTAGTATTCGCCTTGTGCGTTGTTGTTGTTTAAGCCAGACAACCAACGCTTAAGATCCCCACCAGTCGCAACCATCACGCCAGTGTTGATCTCTTTAATTTGTTTTTGTTCTTCTGTTGCATCTTTTTGCTCAACGATCGCCACAACAGGACCATTCTTACGGATAATACGACCGTAGCCTGTCGGGTTATCTAGAATCACTGTTAGTAGTGCAATACCGCCTGTTGGCTGTGCATCTAATAGGTTTTCAATCGTTTCAGCTGAAATCAGTGGAACATCACCGTAAAGCACCAGTACTTTTTCATCGTCTTCAAACTTCGGAGACGCTTGATCAACCGCATGACCTGTCCCTAACTGCTCCGCTTGAAGCACCCAATTTACAGGCTCTTCTGCAAGAGTGGTTTGCATTTGATCACCACCGTGGCCAAAGACCAAGTGGATATTTTGTGCACCTAGACCTGTACATGTATCAATCACATGTTTTGCCATTGGCTTACCTGCCAAAGTGTGTAGCACCTTAGGCATGTTCGAATGCATACGGGTACCTTTACCCGCTGCAAGAATCACAGCACTGAATTTCATTGATAACCTATTGACGTTTTATGTTAATTGGCCGTTATTTTAAACAGCTCTTTTAAAATAGTTAATGGAGTAAGGTAAATTTCCAACTAAAATTAATCAAAAAGGCGACCAATTGGCCGCCTTTTTTCATGCAACGTTGCTAATTGAGCTTAGCGACGCTTTTTTGTCAGCTCGATAACTCGTAGCTGAGCAATGGCTTTAGCCAGTTCACTGGCCGCTTGTGCGAAGTCCATGTCACCATGCTGATTCTGGATTTGCTCCTCAGCGCGGCGTTTGGCTTCTTCTGCCTTCGCTGCGTCTAGCTCTTCACCACGGATAGCTGTATCAGCTAGTACAGTCGCTGTACCAGGCTGAATCTCTACCATACCACCAGAAACATAAATAATTTCTTCGTGGCCGTGCTGTTTCACAATACGCACCATACCAGGCTTGATAGCGGTCAGCAGCGGTGTGTGACCATGGAAAATACCAAGTTCACCTTCGCTACCGGTCACCTGAAACGTTTCAACACGACCAGAGAAGATTTTCTTCTCAGCGCTTACTACGTCTAGGTGAAAGGTTATTGCTGCCATATCGCCTCCTAGTTAGCCTTATAGCTTCTTCGCATTCTCAATAGCATCGTCGATGCTACCGCAGTACATAAATGCCTGCTCAGGAATGTCGTCGTATTCACCAGCTAGTAGACCTTTAAAGCCACGTAGAGTCTCTTTTAGAGGTACGTAAATACCAGGGTCACCTGTAAATACTTCTGCTACGTGGTAAGGCTGAGTTAGGAAACGCTCAATCTTACGTGCACGAGATACAACTTGCTTATCTTCTTCAGATAGCTCGTCCATACCTAGGATAGCAATGATATCTTTCAGCTCTTTGTAGCGCTGAAGAGTCTGCTGAACACCACGAGCAACTTCGTAGTGATCTTGACCAACGACTAGTGGATCAAGCATACGAGATGTTGAATCTAGCGGGTCGATCGCAGGGTATAGACCCATTGCAGCGATGTTACGGTTAAGTACAACCGTTGCATCCAAGTGCGCGAACGTTGTTGCTGGAGACGGGTCAGTCAAGTCATCCGCTGGTACGTATACCGCCTGTACAGACGTGATAGAACCTGATTTCGTTGACGTGATACGCTCCTGAAGTACACCCATCTCTTCTGCAAGAGTTGGCTGGTAACCTACCGCAGAAGGCATACGACCTAGTAGTGCTGATACCTCTGTACCTGCAAGTGTGTAACGGTAGATGTTATCAATGAACAGTAGTACGTCACGACCTTCGTCACGGAAACGCTCTGCCATTGTTAGACCAGTCAGTGCAACACGTAGACGGTTACCTGGTGGCTCGTTCATCTGACCGTAAACCATCGCTACTTTTGATTCTTCAGGCTTCTCAACGTTTACAACGCCCGCTTCCTGCATCTCGTAGTAGAAATCGTTACCTTCACGAGTACGCTCACCAACACCAGCAAATACTGATAGACCTGAGTGCTGTAGTGCGATGTTGTTGATAAGTTCCATCATGTTAACGGTCTTACCTACACCAGCACCACCGAATAGACCGATTTTACCACCCTTAGCGAATGGACAAATTAGGTCGATTACTTTAACGCCCGTTTCTAGAAGTGCAATTTCGTTTGATTGCTCTTCGTAGCTTGGTGCACTACGGTGGATAGAGTAAACCTCTTCCGCACCCACTTCACCACGCTCGTCAATCGCGTCACCTAGGACGTTCATGATACGACCTAGAGTTTTAGTACCTACTGGTACTGAAATTGGAGCGCCAGTGTTAACCACTTCTACTCCACGACGTAAACCATCAGAGCTACCCATTACGATACAACGAACTACGCCACCGCCTAGCTGTTGTTGAACTTCAAGAACTAGACGCTCTTTTGAGTCCGTTACGTTTAGAGCGTCATATACACTAGGTACATTGCTCTGTGGGAACTCTACGTCGACTACCGCACCGATGATCTGTACGATCTTACCTGTAGCCATCGTTAATCCTCTAAACTATTTCGTTTTACCTAAGCTTAAACCGCAGCTGCACCACCAACGATTTCTGATAGTTCTTGTGTAATCGCAGCCTGACGGGCTTTGTTGTACACAAGTTCCAAATCGTCAATCAAACTGGTTGCGTTATCCGTTGCAGCCTTCATCGCAATCATTCGAGCCGCTTGCTCACAAGCAAGGTTCTCAACCACACCTTGGTATACCTGAGACTCTACGTAACGCACTAATAGCGTATCCAGTAGAGGTTTTGGTTCAGGCTCATAGATGTAGTCCCATGAATGCTCACGCTGCATCTCTTCGCTGTCCGATTTAGGCAAAGGTAGCAATTGATCGATCGTTGGTTGCTGAACCATAGTATTTACAAACTTGTTGAATACTACATATAGACGGTCCAGTTCACCTTCATCGTATTTCTTCAGCATTACGCCAACAGAGCCGATTAGGTCTTGTAGGCTTGGATTATCTCCAAGACCAGAAACCTGTGCCGCAACTTTTGCGCCACCATGTTTAAAGAAAGCTGTTGCTTTTGAGCCAACAACGGCTAGCTCAATCTCAGCACCTTTCTCTCTCCATGCTTGCATGTCTGTAACGGCTTTTTTGAACACGTTAATGTTCAAACCACCACACAGACCACGGTCTGTCGAAACGATGATGTAACCAACACGTTTAGCTTCACGCTCTTCTAGGTACGGATGACGGTACTCTAGGTTTGCGTTAGCCACATGACCGATCACTTTACGCATTGTTTCAGCGTATGGACGAGAAGCTTCCATTGCATCTTGAGAACGACGCATTTTTGAAGCTGCTACCATTTCCATCGCTTTCGTAATTTTCTGAGTGCTTTTAACACTACCGATTTTATTACGTATCTCTTTTGCGCCGGCCATCGTTACTCTCCGTTAGTTGGTGGCAGAAACTGCCACCGACCTAATTACCAAGTTTGGGTTGCTTTGAAGTCGTCAGTCAGTTTCTTCAACTGAGCTTCGATTTCATCGTTGTAAGCGCCAGACTTGTCGATCTCAGCTGCTAGTTCAGCGTATTGACCGCGAGCGTACGATAGTAGAGCCGCCTCGAAATCTAGAACTTTGTTAAGTTCTACATCATCAAGGTAACCGCGCTCTGCCGCGAAGATAGTTAGGGCTTGGTCAAATACAGACATTGGAGCGTACTGCTTCTGCTTCATTAGTTCTGTAACTTTTTGACCATGGTCTAGCTGTTTCTTCGTTGCGTCATCAAGGTCAGAAGAGAACTGAGCAAATGCCGCTAGTTCACGGTATGCAGCTAGTGCTGTACGGATACCACCTGATAGTTTCTTGATGATTTTCGTCTGAGCTGAACCACCTACACGAGATACTGAGATACCAGGGTCAACAGCAGGACGAACACCAGCGTTGAATAGCTCAGTTTGTAGGAAGATCTGACCATCGGTAATCGAGATTACGTTAGTCGGTACGAATGCTGAAACGTCACCTGCTTGAGTTTCGATGATAGGAAGAGCAGTCAAAGAACCAGTCTTACCTTTCACTTCACCGTTAGTGAAACGCTCTACGTACTCTTCGTTTACACGAGCTGCACGCTCTAGTAGACGCGAGTGTAAGTAGAATACGTCACCTGGGAATGCCTCACGGCCTGGTGGACGTTTAAGTAGTAGAGAGATCTGACGGTAAGCTACCGCTTGCTTAGATAGATCATCGTAAACAATCAGTGCGTCTTCACCGCGATCGCGGAAGTATTCACCCATCGCACAACCTGCGTAAGGCGCTAGGTATTGAAGCGCTGCAGATTCAGAAGCTGATGCAACTACAACGATAGTATTTTGTAGTGCGCCGTGCTCTTCTAGTTTGCGAACAACGTTAGCGATAGTCGATGCTTTCTGACCGATTGCTACGTAGATAGAGAAAATACCAGAGTCTTTCTGGTTGATGATCGCGTCGATCGCCAGTGCTGTTTTACCAATCTGACGGTCACCGATGATAAGCTCACGCTGACCACGACCGATTGGGATCATTGAGTCAACTGACTTATAACCAGTTTGCACAGGTTGGTCTACCGATTTACGGTCGATTACACCTGGTGCGATCACTTCTACAGGCGAAGTCATTTTCGCTTCGATTGGACCTTTACCATCGATAGGCTCACCCAGCGTATTTACTACGCGGCCTAGTAGTTCTGGACCAACTGGCACTTCAAGAATGCGGCCAGTACCTGTAACTTTCATGCCTTCCTTAAGGTCAGCATATGGGCCCATTACAACCGCACCAACCGAGTCACGCTCAAGGTTAAGTGCCAGTGCATAACGGCCACCCGGTAATTCAATCATTTCACCTTGCATCACGTCCGCTAGGCCGTGGATGCGGATGATACCATCGCTTACCGATACGATAGTACCCTCGTTGCGAGCTTCACTAACAACTTCGAAAGATTCGATACGTTGTTTGATCAGATCGCTAATTTCCGTGGAATTAAGTTGCATGCTCCAATCCCCATTAAGACTGCAATGCATCGCTCAGGCGGTTCAAACGACCACGCGCTGAGTCATCGATGACTAGGTCTCCGGCTCGAATAATAACCCCACCAAGTAGGGTCTCATCTACACTGCAATTCAGCTTCACTTTGCGTTCAAGACGCTTTTCAAGTTTGCTGCCAATGTTTGCAAGTTGTTCATCAGAAAGCTCTGTTGCTGAAATTACTTCAACATCAATTTCTTTCTCATGTTCTTTTTTCAGAGTAAAAAACTCCGTGCAAACATCAGGAAGGGCCGCTAAACGACCATTCTCAGCCATTACCTTCAAAAGGTTTTGACCGTGCGCATCAACTTGTTCGCCGCAAACTGCAACAAAAATTTCTGCCATTTTGTCAGCAGAAACCGAACCCGTTAGTAGTTCGTTCATTTGTTCGTTTTTGGCCACTTCAGCAGCAAAAGATAACATTTGGCCCCATTGGTCCAACTGGTCTTTCTCTAAAGCAAAGTCGAAGGCTGCTTTAGCATAGGGGCGTGCGATAGTAGTCAAATCAGACATATGCGCCCCCAGACTTAAAGTTTTGCAGTAATGTTGTCGAGAATATCTTTTTGCGCATCTTTATCGATAGAACGCTCAAGGATTTTCTCAGCACCAGCTACAGCCAGAGTAGCAACTTGTTTGCGCAGCTCATCGCGTGCACGATTGCGTTCAGCTTCAAGTTCTGCTTCTGCTTGCGCTAGGATTTTCTGGCGTTCTGCCTGAGCTTCCTCGCGAGCTTCATCAAGAATTTGAGACTTACGTTTGTTCGCTTGTTCGATGATCTCAGTTGCTGTGCGCTTCGCTTCTTTCAATTGATCAGAAGCGTTGGCTTGTGCTAGATCCAAGTCTTTCGCAGCACGTTCTGCTGCTTGAAGACCATCAGCAATTTTCTTCTGACGCTCTTCGATCGCTTGCATCAATGGTGGCCATACATACTTCATGCAGAACCACACAAATAGTGCGAACGAGATTGCTTGACCTAGCAGAGTTGCGTTTATGTTCACAACAGCTACCCCTCTATTTGGACTTAGTGTTAATCAGTGACAAGCGATAATCGCCCGTCCCGAGTTAAAGGTGATTAACCTAGTTGACCAACGAATGGGTTTGCGAAAGTGAATAGTAGCGCGATTACGATACCGATCATTGGAACCGCATCAAGTAGACCCGCGATGATGAACATCTTAACTTGTAGCATAGGAGCCATTTCTGGTTGACGTGCAGCACCTTCTAGGAATTTACCACCTAGCAGTGCGAAACCAATCGCTGTACCAAGAGAAGCAAGACCGACGATAATACCTACGGCGATTGCAGAAAAGCTCAGTAAAGTTTCCATTACTATCTCCAATTTATAGTTGTTGGCTTAGTGCCCAAATAAAAAGCTTTAAAAAAATTAATGATCAGGATCTTCGTGTGCCATTGACAGGTAAACAATTGTCAACATCATGAATACGAAGGCTTGAATCGTAATAACCAAGATATGGAAGATTGCCCACGGTAGTGAACCCATCCATTGTAAGTACCATGGTAGCATTGCCGCACAAAGAATGAATACAACCTCACCCGCGAACATGTTACCGAATAGACGCATACCAAGTGATAGAGGTTTCGCTAATAGCGATACCACTTCAATTAGTAGGTTAAACGGAATCATCAGTGGGTGATTGAATGGATGTAGTGCAAGTTCTTTTGCGAATCCACCTAGACCTTTTACTTTGATGCTGTAGTAAATCATCAATGCAAAAACGCCTAGAGCCATAGCCATGGTGATATTCACATCAGCAGACGGTACAACCTTAAGGTAAGGAATACCTAGCCAATGCTCTGCTGGGTATGGTAAGAAGTCGATAGGAACTAAGTCCATCACGTTCATCAAAAATACCCAACAAAAGATAGTCAGTGCTAAAGGCGCGATCAGTGGGTTGCGTCCATGGAACGTGTCTTTGACGTTATCGGCGACAAATTCAACGATCATTTCTACAGCACACTGAAGCTTACCCGGTACACCCGCTGTTGTTCTCTTTGCTACTTTGTAAAAAATTCCGAGGAAAATTAAACCAGTAAACCAAGAAAAAAACAGGCTATCGATATGTACGTTCCAGAAACTTGTCTCCGACCCTACTAAACCCAACTTGTATAGCGATAGGTTAGAAAGGTGGTGGGCAATGTAACCGGACGATGTTAGCGCTTCACCTGGCGCAGCCATAACTCATCCTATTTTTTGTTGTTAATGAATAGCACTGGTGCACAGATATTAATACCTAGTACCAGCAAATAGGTTAGTTTGAGGGGAACAAGTTCCACCTGCATATACATGTAGGCAACATAGAACAGTGCAACCGTGATGAGAATTTTCAGTACTTCACCCGTATAGAAGGAAGCAGCGATGCGCTTGGCAGCGCGAGCTCCACTAAACATGAAAGCACACAGCGCGAATACTGCATTGGCAACAACAAAAATGCCTCCGCCAATCAGCGCTGAAAATCCCCAGTCAGGATTTATGGCTACCGCCATTCCTGCTGCCACAAAAATAACCGCGCCAGACTGGATCATTAACAATTGCCTTGCGAGCTCTCGTCCTGGTCTAGCTAACGCAGCTACCATGTATTCGTACCTCTAGTAATATCCACTTCGCACTTAACTCTCTGTGCTGGGAAATTGGCGAAAATTATACGTTCAGTTCAACGTAAAGCAATTCGATTGCATCAAAAACTTACAGTTTTGTTTACAAAACGACAACTTTCGCACAAAATTCGATTAATTAGATTAATTGACCTAAATCAATTATCTCATCTAGGCCTCAAGCTTGGCAATTAGTTGGTCCAATTTGTGAGGCTCATCAAGACTTATCGTCAATTTCGCTTTTCCGTTTGCAGAACGGGTAAGAGAAACTTTTGCATCAAGCAGCTGACTCAATTTATGCGACATTTGCTCGGCTTCGGTATCCTCTTGTTGCCCTTTTTGCTCATTTTGTGGGGCTAAGCACTTTTTTACTAACTGTTCGGTTTGGCGAACAGTCATTTGCTTCTTAGCCACTTGTTGAGCTACTTCGACTTGCTGTTCGCCTTCTAACGCTAACAGAGCTCGAGCATGACCCATTTCCAATTTTTTATCTGCAACCAGACCTTTTACATCAACTTCCAACTGATTCAGACGTAATAGGTTACTGACCGTCGTTCTTGATTTACCAATCACATCGGCCACTTGCTGATGTGTCAGCGTGAATTCATCTTGTAGACGTTCAAGCGCTTGGGCTTCCTCAATCACATTCAAGTCTTCACGTTGAATGTTTTCAATCAACGCCATGGCGATGGCGGCACGATCTTCAACTTTTTTCACCAAACACGGCACGCGTTTTAAACCCGCCTGCCTTGCAGCACGCCAGCGGCGCTCACCTGCGATGATCTCAAACTGACCATTTTCGACCTGGCGAACCACGATTGGTTGAATAATGCCTTGTGATTGAATCGAAGCCGCTAGTTCTTCTAGCGCTTCAGGCGCCATATCTTTACGCGGTTGGTATACGCCCGGCTGCAATTGACCAATCGCTAAATCGGTTAACTCACCGTCTGCCGATAATTCTTGGCTATGCGATGCAATATGCTGTTTTTCACGAGCAAACGAACTGGTCGACAATAACGCATCCAGTCCTTTTCCGAGACCACGCTTAGACATGGGATTGAATTCCTTAGGTTAGAGTTAAACTGGGATTTCTTCGCGGCGGAGCATTTCGCCCGCTAGAGCAAGATACGCTTTGGCACCTGCGGAGTACTTATCGTAGTACATTGCTGGCTTACCGTGACTTGGCGCTTCAGCCAAACGAACATTACGCGGAATGACAGTACGGTAAACTTTATTCCCAAAGTGTTTTTTAAGTTGATCGGATACTTCATTCGATAAGCGGTTGCGTGGGTCGTACATGGTACGCAATAAACCTTCGATTTTTAGGTTTTCATTCACAACAGCCGCTAACTTGCTGATTGTATCCATAAGAGCAGTTAAACCTTCTAACGCAAAGTATTCACATTGCATCGGCACCAGCACAGAGTCAGCTGCCGCCATCGCATTGATTGTAAGAAGGTTTAGAGAAGGAGGACAATCAATAAAGATGAAATCATAGTTATCGCGAACTGACGACAATGCATTTTTTAGACGCACTTCACGAGCGAAAACTTCCATCAATTTGATTTCTGCCGCGGTTACGTCTCCGTTCGCCGCGATCAAATCATACTTCCCTGTTGTTTGGGTACAAACGACTTGATCGAACGGTGTATCTTCGACCAAAAGATCGTATGCGGTGGCATCGACCATATACTTATCCACGCCACTGGCCATCGTAGCATTGCCTTGCGGGTCGAGATCGATCACCAAAACCTTGCGCTTTGTTGCCGCCATCGAAGCCGCTAAGTTAATGCACGTTGTTGTTTTGCCGACCCCACCTTTCTGGTTGGCGATTGCTACAATTTTACCCACGATTACCTCGCTAATTTTCCTTGCGCGATAAGATTACTAGATGACGATCACCTTCCAACTCAGGAACAGCCAAAGATATGATCTCTGTCACACTGCACCATTCAGGAAGCTGATCCATTTCATCTTTAGGGTGCTGTCCTTTCAGCGCTAGAAACACCCCGTGCTCTTGTTTCGGCAAATGGTGGCACCATTCCACCATGTCTGTCATTGAAGCAAAAGCTCGACTCAAAACGCCATCAAATTTTTCTTCAGGTTGGAATTCTTCGACGCGACTTTGAATTGGTGTCACGTTTTTCAGCCCTAATGTGTGCACGACTTGCTTGATAAAACGAATGCGTTTGCCAAGACTGTCGAGCAAAAAGAAGGTTTTCTCAGGGTTCATTATTGCCAAAGGGATGCCCGGTAACCCCGGACCAGTACCAACATCAATGAAGCGCTCACCGGGCAGGTGTGCGCTTACAACGATACTATCAAGAATATGTTTCACTAACATATCAAGCGGATCACGTACCGATGTTAAATTGTACGCTTTGTTCCATTTGTCGAGCAGTTCGACATAACCAACTAACTGCTCTCGTTGCTGTTCTGACACTTCCAAATCGGTTTTCGCGATCAGTGAATCCAGCTTTGTTCGCAATGCGCTCATTATTCTTCCTCACCTTTCTTCAGCAAACCATGCTTTTTCAAGTGAACAAGTAGAATAGAAATTGCAGCAGGCGTAATACCAGAAATGCGTGATGCAATACCGATGCTCTCTGGTTTGGCCTCGCTCAGTTTAGCAACGACTTCGTTTGATAAACCTTTTACATCGCGGTAATCCAAATCAGCAGGTAACTTGGTATTTTCGTGACGCAGTGATTTTTCGATCTCTTCCTGCTGACGCTTGATGTAACCATCGTATTTCACTTGAATTTCAACTTGCTCAGCCGCTTGCTGATCTTCAAGTGCAGGAGCAAACGCTTCAAGTTGCGTCAGTTGCGAATAAGTGATCTCTGGACGACGCAGAAGATCCTCACCACTCGCTTCACGGGCCATTGGGGTTTTCAGCAGCTTGTTCAGCTCATCAACACCCTCTGACTTCGGATTCATCCACGTTGCTTTCAAACGCTGACGCTCCGTTTCCATATTGTTGATTTTCTCGTTAAAGCGAGCCCAACGAACATCATCAATCAAGCCTAGCTCGCGCGCTTTTTCCGTTAAACGTAAATCGGCGTTATCTTCACGAAGTAGCAGGCGGTATTCCGCACGAGAAGTGAACATGCGGTACGGCTCTTTGGTACCCATGGTCGATAAGTCATCAATCAACACGCCCATGTAAGCTTGGTCACGACGTGGGCTCCAGCCTTCTTTGTCTTGGCTAAACAAGCTTGCATTTAGACCGGCCATCAAGCCTTGCGCTGCGGCTTCTTCGTAGCCAGTCGTGCCATTAATCTGGCCAGCAAAGAACAAACCATGGATGAACTTCGTCTCGTACGTTTGCTTCAAATCACGTGGATCGAAGAAATCATATTCAATCGCATAACCTGGGCGAACGATGTGTGCATTTTCAAACCCTTTCATTGAGCGCACGATTTGTACTTGCACATCAAATGGCAAGCTGGTCGAGATACCATTAGGGTATAACTCGTGCGTGGTTAGGCCTTCTGGCTCAATGAAGATTTGGTGGCTGTTTTTGTCAGCGAAACGCATCACTTTGTCTTCAATAGACGGACAGTAACGCGGACCAATACCTTCAATCACACCTGCGTACATTGGACTGCGATCCAAGTTACTACGGATCACATCGTGAGTTTGTTCATTGGTGTGGGTGATGAAACATGGAATCTGACGCGGATGCTGTTCACGTTTGCCCATGAACGAGAATACAGGCGTTGGGTTATCACCGTGCTGAGCTTCTAGCACTGAAAAATCAACAGTACGAGCATCAATGCGCGGTGGAGTACCTGTTTTTAAACGATCCACACGGAACGGCAGTTCACGCAGTCGATCCGCTAATGCGATCGATGGTGGATCCCCGGCACGACCACCAGACGAGCTTTCCATACCTATGTGGATCTTACCACCAAGGAAGGTACCCACGGTTAGCACAACGGCTTTCGCATGGAAGCGAAGTCCCATTTGAGTTACCACACCAACTGCGCGATCTTGTTCAACAATCAGATCATCAACTGATTGCTGGAACAACGTTAAGTTAGGCGCATTTTCTAATGCATTACGAACGTACGCTTTGTACAGAGCGCGATCGGCTTGAGCTCGAGTTGCTCGTACTGCAGGACCTTTGGAGGCATTTAGTGTACGAAACTGAATACCTGCATGGTCGATGGCTTCAGCCATCAAACCGCCCATAGCATCTACTTCTTTTACTAAGTGACCTTTACCAATACCACCGATCGCCGGATTACAAGACATCTGGCCTAATGTATCGATGTTATGGGTAAGGAGAAGCGTTTTTTGTCCTGTGCGTGCAGATGCGAGCGCGGCTTCCGTTCCTGCGTGTCCGCCACCGACAACAATGACGTCAAAGTTTTCGTGATAAAGCATGAACTGACCTCAGGTATTCAAAGGGATTTAATGGACAGATAAAGGAGCCGTATTTTACCTGCTTTATGCCAGAGAGAAAAACGTTTTCTCGTTTTATCCGTTTTAAGCTTCAAGATAAATATATATAAGATCTATATATATGATCTTTTATTAGATCTACTATTAGGATCGACCGTTTCTGTGGATAACCTAAAAATGATCAACAAGATCATGGATCTTCTTTGGATCATATCTTGTGATCATGATTGGATCAGATCGAGGATTACCTGGGATCAAAAGTGGTGGTTATACACAGGGGGTAAAATTGATCAAAGTTGTTATTGGGATAACTAAAGGAAAATCACTGGATCTTATTGTAGTTATCCACAGTCTGTTTGGTTGGTTTTTGAGCGGTTAAACAAAATAATTTGGTGGGAGTTATTCAAATGGGAGAAAACAGAGCCGAATTTCGACTCTGTTGAAGGGAAAGTCGTGAGTTTAAAAACGTTCGATATTCTCTTTTAACCACATCTCTGCGGCGTCTTCTGGTACATCATGGCTCAGTACATCGATTTTAAAGCAATCTGCGAGAGGGGTTGCACCAATATCCTCTAATAAATCATAAGCGTGTTGACCAGCGGCACAGAACGTATCGTAGCTAGAGTCACCAATCGCAATCACCGCAAATTTTACATCAGTCATTTTTGGCGGTGTATTTTGTAATGCTGCGATAAAAGGTTGGATATTATCAGGATACTCACCAGCTCCATGTGTAGAGGTGATCACCAACCACGTACCTTGATTTTCGATATCACTGAGGGAAGGCTGGTTGTGGATCGTTGTTTCAAATCCATTCTCGTTGAGTAGATCACTCAGGTGATCCCCTACGTATTCTGCGCCACCTAACGTGCTGCCTGTAATAATGTGGATCATACTTCTTCCTTATTGAATGCGACGGCTAAAGCTCATGGATGGCTTGCCGTACAAAAAGAAACGCGGTGTGAGTTAAGCTCAGCACCGCGCGTTCGATTATTTACTTCCCGATACAGAATGAAGAGAAGATTCGTCCCAGTAAGTCGTCAGAACTGAACTCACCGGTAATCTCATTGAGATGTTGTTGGGTGATGCGTAGCTCTTCAGCCAATATTTCACCTGCCATATAGCCTTCAAGCTGCTCCTGGCCTATTTGAAGGTGCTGTGCGGCACGTTCTAATGCATCGAGATGACGACGACGAGCCATAAACCCACCTTCACTGTTGCCAGAGAAGCCCATACACTCCTTGAGATGATCGCGCAGAGCTTCAACCCCTGCACCAGTCTTCGCTGACAAACGGATAAGAGTAGGGTTATTGACGTGGCAGATCCCCATATCTTCACCCGTTTGATCCGCTTTATTACGGATCACAGTTATGCCAATGTTGTCTGGTAGGCGATCCACAAAATCTGGCCAGATATCTTTCGGATCGGTGGCATCGGTTGTCGTGCCATCCACCATGAACAACACGCGGTCTGCTTGGGCTATTTCATCCCACGCGCGTTCGATACCGATTTTCTCTACTTCATCGGAAGCATCACGCAAACCTGCAGTATCGATGATGTGCAGAGGCATGCCATCAATATGGATATGCTCACGCAGTACATCACGCGTAGTTCCTGCGATGTCGGTTACGATTGCAGACTCTTTACCCGATAGCGCGTTCAGCAGGCTTGATTTGCCCGCATTTGGACGACCCGCAATCACGACTTTCATCCCTTCACGCATAATAGCGCCTTGGTTAGCTTCTTTGCGCACCGCATCTAGGTTGTCGATGATGGCTTGTAGGTCACCAGCCACTTTACCGTCGGCCAAAAAGTCGATCTCTTCTTCAGGGAAGTCGATGGCTGCTTCAACATAGATACGCAAATGAATCAGCGACTCAACTAAGGTATTAATGCGGCCTGAAAATGCGCCCTGTAAGGATTGCAGCGCCGATTTTGCTGCTTCTTCAGAACTGGCATCAATGAGGTCTGCAATCGCTTCGGCTTGAGCTAAGTCGAGTTTATCGTTCAGAAATGCGCGTTCAGAGAACTCACCAGGGCGAGCAGCTCGAATACCATCTATACCTAGAATGCGTTTTATCAGCATATCCATCACGACAGGGCCGCCATGGCCTTGCAGCTCAAGTACGTCTTCACCTGTAAATGAGTGTGGGTTAGGGAAGTACAGTGCGATGCCCTGATCAAGCACAGTGCCATCTTCTGACTTAAACGGCAGGTACTCTGCGTAGCGGGGCTTTAGTGTTTTGCCAGTGACTTCTAACGCCACTTGGTTGGCTTTAGGGCCAGAAACTCGAATAATACCGACACCGCCACGACCAGGCGCGGTCGCTTGAGCGACAATCGTATCTGTAGTCATAATTTTGCCTTTTGAGCTGGGCTATAGGGAAGATACCTAGGGAGCCATCACAATTAATTAGCTGAATTGTAATCAGCCAAAAACAAAAAGGCGACCTTTTGGCCGCCTTTCTCAATCATTTCCTAAAAGGTTACTTGCTGTGTAAGCCTTTTTTCTCTAATCCTTTGTAGATCAGAGTTTGCTGGATAAGCGTTACGATGTTCGACACCAACCAGTACAGAACGAGACCTGATGGGAAGAACAAGAAGAAGAAGGTAAACATAACCGGCATAAAGGTCATGATCTTCTGCTGCATTGGATCCGTTACCGTTGTCGGGCTCATCTTCTGGATTAGGAACATAGACGCACCCATCAATAGCGGCAGGATGTAGTAAGGGTCCTGTGCTGAAAGGTCATGAATCCAACCGAAGAATGGAGAGTGACGTAGCTCTACCGATTCCATTAGTGCCCAGTAAAGCGCGATGAAAATAGGCATCTGTAGGATAAGAGGTAAACAGCCACCTAGTGGGTTCACTTTCTCTTTCTTGTACAGTTCCATCATTTCTTGGCTCATGCGCTGACGGTCATCACCGATACGCTCACGCATTGCTTGCAGCTTAGGCTGTAGCATGCGCATTTTCGCCATAGACGTGTATTGCGCTTTTGTTAGTGGGTACATTGCACCACGAACGATGAAGGTCAGACAGATGATTGCCACACCCCAGTTACCAACAAAGCTCTGGATGAATGAAAGCAACATATGAAGAGGCTTCGCAATGAACCATAACCAGCCGTAGTCCACTACTAGGTCTAGGTTAGGTGCCACTTCTGCCATTTCATCTTGCAGTTTTGGACCAACCCAAAGTGTTGCTTCAAACTTAGCCTGATCGCCTGTTGCGATAGTTTTGTTCGGCATACGAACGCCGATGTCGCCTAGGTTGCCAATTACACGAGTGTATAGGTTAGTACCTGGTTCGTTACGTGGGATCCAAGCTGCGGCAAAGTAGTGCTGAATCATTGCTGCCCAACCTTGGCCATCGGCTAGGTTAAGAGACAGGTTGCGATCCTGCATATCATCAAAGCTGTACTTCTTGTAACGCGTATCTTCTGTTGAGTATGCGCCACCACGGTAAGTAGGCATTGTGATGCTACCACCATCGTCCATTAGGTTTTGACGTAGGTGAGCGTACATACCAAATGTTGCGTTGTTGCCTGAGTTGTTCACTACATCGTATTCAACATTAAGCGCGTAGCTGCCGCGTTTAAAGATGTAAGTTTTGGTGTATTCGATGCCGTTTGCAGTGAATGTCATCGGAACGCGAAGTTCATCTTGACCGTCAGCCATTGTGAAGCTGTCTGCACTTACGTTGTAGTGAGGGCGATTTGTGCTGCTCAAGTCGATACCTTGAGGACCCACTAGACCGCTTTGAGCGATAAATTGGTGACCTTGAGCGTCTTTAAGCAGAACAAAGGAATCTGATGAATCTAACTCAGCAGAGTATTCGTTAAGGTTGGCATGTACCACATCGCCACCAACGGTGTCGATCGACAGAGTTAAAACATCAGTCGTTACTGTGATAGTTTTTGCAGAAGCTTGCTGTTGACCAGGAACTGGGTCAAGTTCATCAGCAAAAGATGGTGCAGGTAGAGTGCTGCTTGATTGAGCCTGTTCAACTGCTTGAGGTTCTGGATTCTTTGCAACTTGCCATTGTTGAAACAGCAAAAAAGAAACCAGGGCCAAACCGATGAGCAGGATATTACGTTGAGAATCCATCGTTAGTTATCTCTGTCTTGTTTTTGGACTGGTGGAACGGGGTCATACCCCCCTTCATTCAAAGGGTGGCATTTTAATAGACGTTTGCCTGATAACCAACATCCTTTTACAAAACCGTGAGCTCTCAAAGCTTCTAGCGCGTAAGTGGAACAGGTTGGTGTGAACCGGCAACGAGGACCAATCAAAGGGCTGATAAACCAGCGATACAGATAAACGAGCCCAATGGCTATCCACGTGAAGGGCGAGACAGGCGTTGCCATAGCTTATCAAACAACTTAAAAATTTCCTCATTGCTTAAATCTTGCGCGCTTTTCTTCGCAATCACAACAAAATCTTTGTTTGGAAGCTGATGTTGATTGTTACGAAAGCTTTCACGAGCCAAACGCTTAAATCGGTTACGACCGACAGCCGTTTTGATTTGCTTTTTGGGAACCGCTAAACCTAATCGTGGGTGAGAAAGTTTGTTATTGCGAGCAATGATGGTGAAATGAGGCGAGCCAGCTCGATGAGCTTGCTGGAAGACGTTTTGATAATGCTCGGGAGTTAACAAACGTAACTCCCGATTAAACGCGTACGTGTTCAAAATAAACTAGCGATTATTTTGATAGGCGCGCACGGCCTTTTGCACGACGTGCGTTGATAACTTTACGACCGTTCTTAGTTGCCATGCGAGCACGGAAGCCGTGAGTACGCTTGCGCTTTAGAACTGTAGGTTGAAAAGTGCGTTTCATGATAATTACCTTTACTGATCAGTAGTTTTAGGTTCTTGTTAAACCCGGCGTGGGTATTTGCTTTCTTATATAAAGAAGCTCTTTATATAGAGAAGGACAACCGACGCCTCTCAACAAAGAGGCGGAATTGTAATCACACTCACATAATGTGTCAATGACTCAATGAGTACGAAATTCCGGCCGGGCGATTATACGTAGTGTGAGTAAAATCTCAAGGATCAATCGATCCTGATGCTTGATCGTTACTCTATTCCTACTTGGTTAAGGAATTTTTTCAAACGAGGATCTTGTGGATTATCGAAGATATCCTGTGGAGAACCTTGCTCAACGATATTGCCTTCCGCCATGAAGATCACTCTATCAGCTACTTCTTTCGCGAATTGCATCTCGTGCGTCACCACCAGCATGGTTTGATGCTGATTAGCTAACTTCTTCATTAATGAGAGAACTTCACCGACCCATTCAGGATCCAGCGCAGAAGTTGGTTCGTCAAACAACAGCAGTTCTGGTTGCAGCGCCATCGCTCGGCCGATACCCACACGTTGTTGTTGGCCGCCAGATAATGCCGCTGGATAACTATCGCCTTTATCCCCAAGGCCGATGTCATCCAGAATTTGTTGCGCTCGTTTGAGAGCATCGGCTTTTTTCCAACCTCGAACGGTCACTAGACCTTCGGCAATGTTCTGGCGCGCATTCATGTGGGCAAACAAGGCATAGTTTTGGAACACAAAGCCAGTTCGACGACGCAGCGCTAATACTTCGGCTTTAGTGTGTTTTTGAGTATCAACGGAGATGTCATCTATCGTGATACGACCTTCATCTGCTTGTTCTAGAAAGTTCACCGTACGCAGCAAGGTTGATTTACCCGTACCACTTGAGCCGATAATCACGATGATCTCACCTTGCTTAATATCGAGGTCGATGCCTTTCAGCACTTCAGTCTCACCAAAACGTTTGTGAATATTTTCTAACTTAATCATCGTACGTACGCCTTATTCAGTTTTGCTTCTGCCCAGATTTGTACGCGAGTCAGAATCACCACCACGCCCCAGTAAATAAGAGCAACCGCAAGGAAAGCTTCAAAGAAACGGAAACTTGATGAGGCTTCCATCTGTGCTTTCGCCATGATTTCGGCCACACCAAGCGTGAAAGCGAGAGACGTTGACTTGATCATATCGATGAAGTAGTTCATCAATGAAGGCAGTGCGACACGCGTTGCTTGAGGTAAAATCACTCGGCGCATTGCTTGGGATGTCGTCATACCGACCGATAAGCTCGCTTCCATTTGGCTGCGATCAATGCCAATAATGGCGGCACGAATACTTTCCGCCATATAAGCGGCAAAGTGCAGCGTTAAACCGATAACCGCTGCTGAAAAGGCGTCGATACCGACCATCAATGGAAAAATTTGCGGTAAGCCGTAATAAAGCAGGAAAAGCTGAACCAACAGTGGGGTGCCACGGAAGAAGCTGATGTACAGTTGGCTTAATTGATCCAGAACTGGCAGTTTAAATACGCGAATATTGGCTAAAATGACGGATAAAATCAGCGAAAACACCAATCCCCATGTCGCCATTTCCATGGTTGTGCCAAGATATTTCAGCAATATCGGCAACAGTTCCAACATGTAATTAAAGTCAAATCCCATACGGCTTACCTAAAGGCTAGAGAAAAGAAAAGGTGGAAAACAAGTTCCACCTTTACGTAAGTTTATTTTAGTCCGAGAGTGATACCACTTTGCGGCCTAAAGTACAAAGAGTTCTTATTTCGTGATGTCAGCGCCAAACCACTTCACGGAAATTTTCTCTACTGTACCATCTGCGCGCATCTCAGCTAGCGCTTTGTTTACTTCTTCTTGCAGCTTACGACCTTTCTTGTTGTCAACGAAAGGCCATGCGTTTTGAATGGTCTCAAACGGTTCGCCTGCCAATTCCAGAGGAAGGCCAGTTTTCTTAATCAGCTCTAACGCAGAAAGACGATCCATTATAAACGCGTCTGCACGACCGAGCGCCACGTCATGTTCGATACCTGTGTCGTACGTTTTAATGTTGATCTTGCCGTCTTTGTCGTATTGACGCAGCAGTTGCTCAAAGTTAGAGCCTAGGTTCACCGCAACGGTTTTGCCCGCAAGATCGTCAACACCTTTGATGCTGTCGTTGCCTTTACGCACGGTAATTTGTGCGCCATCTACAACGTAAGGGTCAGCAAATAGGTATTTAGCTTTACGCTCGTCAGTCATGGTGATTTGGTTGGAGATCGTATCGATACGACCAGTTTCTAAAAGACCAAATAAACCAGAGAAGTTGGCTGTTACGTATTCGATTTTGTAATCGTTACGTTTACCGATTTCATCCCACATGTCGACTTCAAAGCCTTGTAGCTTGTCTTGCTTTACAAAAGTAAACGGGAAGTAGCGACCTGACATACCAACTTTGACTTCAGTAGCGGCTTGTACGGTTGCTGCCGACAGTGCAATGGCTGCAACGGCAACCTTAATCCAGTTTTTCATAATACATCTCCATAATTTTATGGTTGGAAATACTACTGTTAGTTAGCTCAATTAAATAAATAACCAAGAGCAATAACCTAGACCTGTGAGTTATTAGATAATAGAAGAAGAATGTTAAATGTGACGAAAATGCGAACTGAACCTAGCGAAATGATCGACAAAATCAGCATTGGGAATAAAATAATACACAGACTTATCACCAATCGCTCGATCTTGTTAATTTTGCCCAATTGTGGATCGTTGTGTGGGCAAATTTGGGGCAAGGTGTGTTGATCTCATCAAGTTTGCAGAAATAATTGTGAATAACTTGGATCTTATTCACTGGATCGTCGATCAATCGCTGGCGATCTTGGTTATCAACAGGTAAAATTGCCAGTCTTTTCCGATAATTCAATTACTCAGTGGGGGCACCGTGTCATCTTCGCTTTGGCTGCAATGTTTGCAGCAGCTTCAAGAAGAGCTACCAGCTACAGAATTCAGCATGTGGGTTCGTCCGCTACAAGCGGAGCTCAATGACAATACTCTCACTCTATTCGCGCCAAACCGCTTTGTGTTGGACTGGGTGCGTGATAAGTATCTGAACAATATTACTCGCTTACTGCAGGAATACTGCGGTGGCGATATTCCTAACTTACGCTTTGAAGTGGGGAGCCGACCTGTCTCTGCTCCAAAACCAGCGCCGACACGTACGCCTGCAGATGTGGCTGCCGAGTCATCTGCACCTGCACAATTACAAGCGCGTAAGCCAGTACACAAAACCTGGGATGACGACGCTCAAGCGATTGCGGCTATCAATCACCGCTCAAACATGAACCCAAAACACAAGTTCGATAACTTTGTTGAAGGTAAGTCGAACCAACTGGGTTTGGCTGCGGCGCGTCAGGTATCGGATAATCCTGGAGCTGCTTACAACCCGCTGTTCCTATACGGCGGCACGGGCTTGGGTAAAACGCACTTGTTGCATGCGGTGGGCAACGCGATTGTGGATAACAACCCGAACGCAAAAGTGGTCTACATGCACTCAGAACGTTTTGTGCAAGACATGGTAAAAGCGTTGCAAAACAATGCGATTGAAGAATTCAAACGCTACTACCGCAGCGTGGATGCGCTCCTTATCGATGACATCCAATTCTTTGCTAATAAAGAACGTTCACAAGAAGAATTCTTCCATACCTTCAACGCACTATTAGAAGGTAATCAGCAGATCATTCTAACGTCTGACCGTTATCCTAAAGAAATTAATGGCGTTGAAGATCGTCTTAAATCTCGCTTTGGTTGGGGGCTTACTGTTGCGATCGAGCCACCTGAGCTTGAAACGCGTGTGGCGATCTTGATGAAAAAAGCCGAAGATCACCAAATCCACCTTGCTGATGAAGTGGCATTCTTCATTGCCAAGCGTCTGCGTTCGAACGTTCGTGAGCTAGAAGGTGCACTGAACCGTGTTATCGCGAATGCGAACTTTACTGGTCGTCCAATTACGATTGATTTTGTTCGTGAAGCGCTGCGCGATCTGCTTGCTCTACAAGAGAAGCTGGTGACAATCGATAACATTCAAAAGACCGTGGCGGAATATTACAAGATTAAAGTGGCGGACTTGCTGTCTAAACGTCGCTCTCGTTCTGTAGCGCGTCCTCGTCAGCTGGCTATGGCGTTAGCAAAAGAGCTAACCAACCACAGTTTGCCTGAAATTGGCGATGCGTTTGGGGGCCGCGATCATACGACCGTACTTCATGCTTGTCGCAAGATTGAGCAGCTGCGTGAAGAGAGCCACGACATTAAAGAAGATTACTCTAACTTGATTCGCACCCTGTCTTCGTAATCGGTTAGAATAACGGTATTCTAAGCAAATCATTTATTGAGCTGACAGCGTAAAGAGCCAAGCATGAAATTTACCATTGAACGTAGTCATTTAATCAAACCGCTACAGCAGGTTTCGGGCGCTTTAGGTGGCCGACCAACTCTGCCAATCCTGGGTAACCTACTTCTTAAAGTAGAAGAGAACGTATTGTCGATGACGGCAACCGATCTTGAAGTAGAGTTAGTAAGCAAAGTGACGCTAGAAGGTGATTTTGAAGCGGGCAGCATTACCGTTCCTTCGCGTAAGTTTCTCGATATCTGCCGTGGTTTACCGGACGATGCGATCATCACATTTGTATTAGAAGGTGATCGCGTACAAGTTCGCTCTGGTCGCAGCCGTTTCTCATTGGCAACGCTTCCTGCGAACGATTTCCCTAATATTGAAGACTGGCAAAGCGAAGTGGAAGTATCACTGAGCCAAGCTGATTTACGTACGCTGATCGACAAAACTCAGTTCTCGATGGCGAATCAAGACGTTCGTTACTACCTCAACGGCATGTTGTTTGAAATTGACGGCACCACGCTACGCAGCGTGGCGACGGACGGCCACCGTATGGCGGTATCGCAAACTCAGCTAGGTGCGGACTTTGCGCAGAAGCAAATCATCGTGCCACGCAAAGGTGTGCAAGAATTAGTAAAGTTGATGGATGCGCCAGAGCAGCCTGTAGTACTTCAGATCGGTAGCTCCAATGTTCGTGCTGAGGTGAATAACTTTACTTTTACCTCTAAGTTGGTTGATGGTCGTTTCCCTGACTACCGCCGTGTATTGCCTCAGAGCACCAATAAGACACTAATAGCAAGTTGTGACGAGTTGCGCCAAGCCTTCTCTCGTGCTGCGATTCTTTCCAACGAAAAATTCCGTGGCGTGCGTGTGAATCTGGCTGATACTGAAATGCGCATAACCGCGAATAACCCAGAGCAAGAAGAAGCGGAAGAGATGCTTGATGTAACCTTTGAAGGTGACGCCATCGAAATCGGCTTTAACGTAAGCTATGTGCTTGATGTTCTGAACACGTTGCGTTGTGAAAATGTACGTGTGTCGATGTCGGATGCTAACGCTAGCGCATTGATTGAAAATGCCGACGATGACAGTGCCATGTACGTGGTGATGCCAATTCGTCTATAAGCCAACTGAATGCCTCTTTCTCGTCTCATCATTCAGCAGTTTCGAAACATTAAAGCCTGTGATATTGAGTTATCAGCAGGCTTTAACTTTCTTATCGGGCCGAACGGCAGCGGTAAAACCAGTGTCTTAGAAGCGGTTTATCTGCTCGGGCATGGCCGCTCATTCAAGAGCTCTCTCACCGGACGAGTGATACAAAATGAGTGTGACGAACTGTTTGTTCATGGTCGTTTTTTGAACTCGGATCAATTTGAGCTACCTATCGGCATTAATAAGCAGCGTGATGGCTCAACAGAGGTTAAAATAGGCGGTCAATCTGGACAAAAATTAGCGCAGTTGGCACAAGTTCTGCCTCTGCAGTTGATACACCCAGAAGGGTTTGATTTACTGACAGATGGCCCTAAACATCGTCGTGCGTTTATTGATTGGGGCGTGTTTCATACCGAGCCCGCTTTTTATCAAGCATGGGGAAGGTTCAAGCGCCTGAACAAGCAGCGCAACGCGTTGTTGAAAACCGCCAATAGTTATCGTGAGCTCAGTTATTGGGATCAGGAAATGGCAGGATTGGCTGAAAACATCAGCCAATGGCGAGCAAGTTACATCGAGCAGATGAAAACCGTCGCAGAAACTATCTGTCAGACATTTTTGCCAGAATTTGAGATCCAATTGAAGTATTATCGTGGCTGGGATAAAGACACCCCATACCACGAGATACTAGAAAAGAATTTTGAGCGTGATCAGGCATTGGGATACACCTTTAGTGGCCCAAACAAAGCTGATTTGCGCATTAAAGTGAACGGAACGCCCGTTGAAGATGTTCTGTCACGCGGTCAATTAAAACTCATGGTGTGTGCATTGCGAGTAGCGCAAGGGCAACACCTGACAGAGATGGCCGGTAAACAATGCATTTACCTAATTGATGACTTCGCGTCGGAATTAGATAGCCAACGTCGCAAGCGTCTTGCTGACTGCTTAAAAGAGACGGGCGCACAAGTATTTGTAAGCTCTATCACTGAAAGCCAAATCGCCGATATGTTGGACGATAACGGTAAATTGTTTCATGTGGAACATGGCAGGATAGAGTCAAACTAGAAGAGAGAAACTCATGTCTGAAAATTACGATTCATCGAGTATTAAGGTACTGAAGGGTCTGGATGCGGTACGTAAGCGTCCAGGAATGTACATCGGCGATACGGACGACGGCACCGGCCTTCACCACATGGTTTTCGAGGTGGTGGATAACTCAATTGATGAAGCGTTGGCAGGTCACTGTAAAGACATCGTTGTGACAATTCATGAGGATAACTCGGTTTCCGTTAGCGATGATGGTCGTGGCATTCCAACAGAAATCCACTCAGAGGAAAATGTCTCTGCAGCAGAAGTAATCATGACGGTTCTTCACGCGGGTGGTAAGTTCGACGATAACTCATACAAAGTATCGGGTGGTCTTCACGGGGTAGGTGTTTCAGTAGTAAACGCACTATCAGAGAAAGTTGAGCTAACGATTCATCGTGGTGGCCATATCCATACGCAAACCTACCGCCATGGTGAGCCTCAAGCGCCACTAGCCGTTGTGGGTGATACGGATAAAACCGGTACACAAATTCGTTTCTGGCCAAGTGCCGAAACGTTCTCTAACACTGAGTTCCACTATGACATTCTGGCGAAACGCCTGCGTGAACTGTCATTCCTGAACTCTGGTGTGTCGATCAAATTGGTTGATGAACGTGAAGCGGACAAACATGATCACTTCATGTATGAAGGTGGTATTCAAGCGTTCGTTGATCACCTAAACACCAACAAAACGCCAATCATCGAAAAAATCTTCCACTTTAACTCTGAGCGTGAAGACGGCATTTCAGTTGAAGTGGCGATGCAATGGAACGATGGTTTCCAAGAGAACATCTTCTGCTTTACCAACAATATCCCACAGCGTGATGGTGGTACTCACCTTGCTGGTTTCCGTGCTGCGCTAACACGTACATTGAACAGCTTTATGGATAAAGAAGGTTTCTCGAAGAAAGCGAAAACAGCGACTTCAGGCGACGACGCGCGTGAAGGTCTAACTGCGGTTGTTTCGGTGAAAGTGCCTGATCCTAAATTCTCAAGCCAAACAAAAGACAAACTGGTTTCTTCTGAAGTGAAATCAGCTGTTGAGTCTGCAATGGGTGAAAAACTGTCTGAGTTCCTGATTGAGAACCCGACAGAAGCGAAGATGGTTTGTTCGAAAATCATCGATGCAGCACGTGCTCGTGAAGCCGCGCGTAAAGCTCGTGAAATGACGCGCCGTAAAGGTGCACTAGACCTAGCTGGTCTTCCAGGTAAACTTGCAGACTGTCAGGAAAAAGATCCGGCACTCTCTGAACTATACATAGTGGAGGGTGATTCGGCAGGCGGCTCCGCAAAACAAGGCCGTAACCGTAAGAACCAAGCAATCCTACCGCTAAAAGGTAAGATTCTTAACGTAGAAAAAGCACGTTTCGACAAGATGCTATCTTCTCAAGAAGTAGCAACACTAATCACCGCACTAGGTTGTGGTATCGGTCGTGACGAGTACAACCCGGACAAGCTTCGTTACCACAACATCATCATCATGACCGATGCCGATGTCGATGGTTCGCACATCCGTACGCTACTATTGACCTTCTTCTACCGTCAAATGCCAGAGCTTATCGAGCGTGGTTACGTGTACATCGCTCAGCCACCACTATACAAAGTGAAAAAAGGCAAACAAGAGCAGTACATCAAAGATGAAGAAGCGATGAACCAATACCAAGTATCATTAGCTCTGGATAATGCATCGCTACACGTAAACGCAGAAGCACCAGCATTGGCAGGTGAAGCACTAGAGAAGCTTGTTCAACAGTACAATGCGGGTATTAAACTGGCGGAACGTATGAGCCGTCGCTACCCAAGTGCTTTGGTAAACGAGTTGATTTACACTCCTCGCCTAACGCCAGAGCAATGCCATGACGCATCAGTTGTGGAAGCTTGGACGAAGCAGCTTATTGAACAGCTGAATGCGAAAGAAGTGGGTGCAAGCCAGTACAGCTACGAAGTTGAGCAGCACGAAGAGCTAGGCTTAAACTTGCCTAAGATTGTGGTTCGTACTCACGGCGTGACGCACGAACATGCAATTAGCATCGACTTCCTAAACTCGAAAGAGTACGGCAAGTTGGCTGATCTATCAGAAGCACTTGATGGACTTCTGGAAGAAGGCGCGTACATCAAACGTGGTGAGCGTACTATGCCAGTGGCAAACTTTGCAGAAGCGCTTGACTGGTTAGTGAAAGAGTCTATGCGTGGCTTAAGCCGTCAGCGCTACAAAGGTCTAGGTGAGATGAACCCAGACCAACTTTGGGAAACCACCATGGACCCAGAAACTCGTCGTATGATGCAGGTAACGATTGAAGATGCGGTAGGCGCAGATCAACTGTTCACTACGCTAATGGGTGACCAAGTAGAACCTCGTCGTAACTTCATCGAAGAGAACGCACTGAAAGTAGCGAACCTAGACGTATAACGACACTGTTCGTGATAGTAAAAAGCAGCGAGAAATCGCTGCTTTTTTTGTTTTACCACCAGCTAAAATCGCCACTTTCTGCCAAAGCTGATGTTTTTCTGGTACTAACTGCCAACAACGCGATCAAGCCTGCCATTTTATATCTGTTTTCTTTTTTTCTCGCCATTTTGTTCGCTTGAGCGCTTTTGCTTTCTTTTTTCTGCTCGCTATAGTGCTGAAGAGCTGTTGATTAAGGAGACTAAGAAAATGGTGATGACTTTCCTGAACTAAGCCGGAAGTGATGCACTTCCGGTTCAATGCACTGAATTTATTTGTAAGACAAGGCATTAAGAAGGAAATAATCATGTTTGAACGCTGGTTCTCGGCGTACTGCTTGGCGCTGCGAACTTGGTGGTTAACCAGTCGCTTTTTAACCTATCAATCACCACTAAGGTTGTTATCGCTATTTGAAACCTGCGAGCAACAAGCCCATTGCCGCAACCGAGCTCGTATTGCGGTTGGGGACACGGTTCGCTTAGTGGATGTTGAACGCGCCTATCAATATCGCATGACATTGGTCAGCTCGCGCAAGGGGCAACCCATGACAGGTATGCTCGCGGTCGATTCTTATTTGGGGTCTCGACTGTTAGGTCTAGCTAAAAATGATGCGCTCGAAGTGGAAATTTTTAATCAGCGACGCTGCTTTGTGATTACTGAAATTGTTCATCAATCGCAACCACCAGCTCAGAAAATGCTGTGTGGTTGTCTGTTGTGCCAATAAATAGAGGTGAAGTCATGAGTAAGAAAGAAAAGAAACAACCGCAGTTGAGTCTAAAAGAAAAGCGCAAACTAAAGCAGGAAAAGGCGGCAGAAAAGGGCGTTGTAAAAGCGCGTAAATCCTCCCGCAAGTAAAGTGTAGATTGAGCCCTCCAGAACGGCGGGCTTTTTATCACTGATCGCGAAGTGATGAGGAACTAAGCTGTTCAAGGGGATAGTGGATGCTTTAAAAATTTTTTATTTTTTCCCTTGAAAGTCATTTTTGACGACCTTATATCTAGTTATGAAGAGGGTGACTGGCTTGCTAGAGACTAGAAGACCAGCCCTCTGAAATCGCTAAAACGAGATCGCTCAGAAGAGGATATGGCGTTTTAGCACACAACTTAAACCTTTAGATTCAATATCATGTCTCCGAGCCAAACCAAGGCCAGTGGAATGATAAGAATCTCTTAGTTCGGCGTTGGTTTTTGCATAAACACGCCAGTAGGATGGAACTCATCTGAACTAAGACTATTGCTTAATTAAGAGGATAGATTTATGCGTAATGTAGATTTCTCACCACTATACCGTAATGCAATTGGCTTTGATCGTCTGCTAAACCTGATGGAAGCGAATACAGCGAAAAATACTTCTGGCGGTTACCCTCCATACAACATTGAGCAAAAAGACGAGCACAACTACCGTATTACTATGGCCGTTGCTGGCTTTGCTGAAGAACAGCTCGATCTGACTCAAAACGAAAACATGTTGATTGTGAAGGGCGAACGTAAAGCAGAAGAAGGCAAAAACTACGTTTACCAAGGTATTGCAGAACGTGATTTTGAACGTAAATTCCAGCTAGCGGATTACGTAAAAGTCGTGGGTGCATCAATGGAAAACGGTCTGCTTCATATCGATTTAGTTCGTGAAATCCCTGAAGCCATGCAACCACGTAAGATTGCTATCGGTGGCAACAACCTGATTGAGAACAACTAATCAGTTAACCACCCGGTTATAGAATGAGAAAGAGCGCCATATGGGCGCTCTTTTTAGTTTGGGTGCTTTCAAAACCGCTATTTCAAAGCCGTAATTTCAAAGAGAAGAACGGCTGAGTTCAATCCGTCTATTTACCTTCGCGGTAAGCCTTTTCCACTTCTTCAGCGATAATCGCAATGCCTTTTTGCATCATCTCATCATCTTGAACGTAGTTCATACGCAGGCATTGGTGCGCGTGATCCCACTCGTCTTGCTGACCAATAAAGAAATATTCACCAGGGACAATCAATACGCCACGCGCTTTCAAGCGTTGGTACAGTTCCATTGTTGTGATTGGCAGTTCATCAAACCATAACCACAAGAAGATAGCGCCTTCCGGCTTGTGGATGCGGAATCGCTCATCGGTAATTGCTTGTTGGAGCAGTTCAACCGCACGTTGTGATTTTTGCTTGTAGAACGGCTTAATCACCTCTGAACTCAGTTTAAGCAGATCACCTTTGCCAATGATATGGTTTGCCAGCGCTGGACCAACACTGCCCGGCGCTAGGCTGATGATGCCGTTCATATTGGTTAACGCTTGAGTGATTTCTTCACTCGCAATCACAATGCCACAACGCACACCTGGCAAGCCAAGTTTAGATAGGCTCATGCATAGGATGGTGTTTTCATTCCAGAACGGTTCGACATCTTCAAAGATGATGTTCGGGAAAGGTAGACCGTAGGCGTTATCGATGATCAGCGGGATGTTGTTCTCACGTGCTAGCTTGTCCAGTTTACGTACTTCTTCGTCTGTCAGTACATTACCCGTTGGGTTGGTTGGACGAGACGCGCAGATTGCCGCAACAGAGTCGTCGACGGTTAGTTGCTCAAAATCGACGTGGTATTTAAACAGACCGTTATCTAACAGCTCGATTTCTGGGTGGTAAGAGATAAAGATATCTTCATCAATGCCAGCATCACCATAACCGATGTATTCAGGCGCGATAGGCAGTAGCACTTTCTTGTGCGAACCGTCTGGCTGTTTACCTGCCAACAAGTTGAACAAGTAGAAAAAGCCACTTTGGCTACCGTTAGTTAGGCTGATGTTTTTTTCGGAAATATCCCAGCCGTAAGTTTCACGGAATAACTGAGCTAGCGCTTTGACGAACGCGTCTTTACCCTGCGGGCCATCGTAGTTGGCGAGGGCGGCGACGAGCTCCCCACTGGCGAGCATTTCCTCACTGGCTTGGTGAAAGTAATCGAGCATGGCAGGAATGGCGGCAGGATTACCTCCACCGAGCATGATGGCACCTGGTGTGCGCAGACCATCATTCAAATCGTCCATTAACTGCGTAATACCTGAATACTGATTAAATTTTTCACCAAACTTTGAGAACTGCATGCTGACTTATACCTAATTCATTGTGATTGCTTTGTGTATGTTTATGCCGATGTTTTATCGGCTTATCGAGTAATCCTTGACCTTACCTCAATGTGTAATTAACGCAAAGTGTGAATTAAGCCGAAAAAGAAAAAAGTGTGTCATCAGACCAGAGGGACGAGACTAAATGGCAAAAAGAACAATAAAAAAAGGGAAGCTTATGCTTCCCTTGCTGGTGGAGAGAGTGTGATTTACTCACCGGTGTAAACAATCAGTACCTTGTCGTCTTGGTATTGGCGTTCGAACGCGTAGTAACCTTCTTGATTGCGAGTGATGTGCTTACCTTGAGCAACCGCTGGGTGGCGTTTACGGAATTCACCCAATTTTTGCCAATGTTGCAGCAGATCTTCACGCTCGCCATGAATCTTATCCCATGGCATATCTGAGCGTGTGCCTTGGTGGGCGTCTGAACCAGTAATGCCAAAATCACGAGCTATCTCATCACCGTAATAGATCTGTACTGCACCCGGAGCCAGCATCAGAGCATTTGCCGCACGTGCTTGGTCATCAAAGCTGCGGCTGCGTGCCGACCAAAACAGTTGTGTATCGTGTGAAGACAGGTAGCTCAACACGTTGAACTCAGGATCGGTATTGATGCGTTCTGCATAGCGGCGGTAATCATTATCAAGTTGAGCGAAACACTTCAGCGCTTTTGGTGCCACATCAGATTGGAACTCGAAGTTGATGATGGAATCGAAGCCGTTATCGAAATACGGGCTCTTCACTACGCTATGTGCCCACACTTCACCTGTCATCCAGAAAGGTAGGTCATCCAAGGCTTTGTCCGGGTTGTTTTGTTTCCATTGAGCAAGCGCTTGGGTGGTGCTGGCTTTCAACTCTGCCCACGCTTCCATTTCAACGTGTTTAGCGGTGTCGACACGGAAGCCGTCAATGCCATAGTCGCGCACCCAATCGGATAACCAGGTAATCAGGTGTTCACGTGGGGTTTGCAGCTCATCTTGCGCATTGGTGTCTTTATTGCGGAAGAAGTTTGGTAATCCGGTTTTCTGAGTTGATTCGGTTTTGAGATCCGGTAGGTAGTTCAAAGACATGGTGATGTCGTTGTAGCCCGGAGCATCGTAGTCGCCAATATCGGTGCGGATCCAATCTTTGCCCCACCATTTATCCCACGCTTCGCTATCACCGTATTTGATGTAGTCGTTGAAGCTGTGCCAGCTTTGTCCTGATTTTGGCTGCCAGTCGGTCCATTTTTCACCAAGGACTTCTTTGGCTTCTTGGTCATCAAGGTAAAGCTGACCAAATCCGAATTCCTGCATGTCTGCTAATGTCGCATAACCTGTGTGGTTCATGACCACATCCCAAATCACGCGGATACCTTTCTTATGGGCAGTATCGACGAAGGTTCTGAGTTCATCTTCGGTACCCATGTTGGCATCAAGCTTGGTCCAATCTTGGTGATAGTAGCCGTGGTAGCCGTAGTGCTTAAAGTCGCCTTTATCGCCGCCGCCAACCCAGCCGTGGATTTGTTCCAGTGGTGAGGTTATCCAGATAGCATTGACACCAAGTGATTCGATGTAATCGAGTTTTTTCGTTAGACCCGATAAGTCACCACCGTGGAAGGTACCAATCTCATATTTTCCGTCTTTGCTGCGACCGTAGCTGTTGTCGTTGTCTGGGTTGCCATTGTAGAAGCGGTCGGTCATGACGAAGTACACCGTCGCATTGTCCCAACTGAACGGTTTGTCGGCTTGCTGTTCAACTTCTTCTAGCAGCAATAGACCTTGGCTCATAGGACCCGGTTGCATGGTGACGCTGCCATTGGCGACAGTGGTTTCTTGTCCGGTTAAGGCATCACGAACGACAGTGCCATCATTAAAGGTTTGGGCAACGTTGATGGTTTTTGGCGTGTCAGTTGCGACAGGGCAAGAGTAGGTGATGTCCTGACTCTGTTTTGGTTTGATTTTTACCGTTAGCTCGTTGGTGGTTGGGTTGAGCGTAAATTGATAGGTATTGGCTTTGAAGATGCGCAGCGGCATTTGTGCATCAGTGGCGCAGTTATCCATTTTTAATGGACGATTGAATTTGATGCGATCTTCTTCTGCTAGGGCAAAGCTACTGCCACAGCTTTGCTTGCTGTCAGCAATGGTAAAGCTATAACTGCCTTTTTCGAGTTTTTGCTCGGCGACAAGTAAGCCCTGTGAGTTTTCCTCAAAAACAGCGGTGTCATCACCAACGCTTAATACGATGGCATTTTCTGGAATCTGGCTGCAGGCGCTCAGTAGACCGATAGAGAGTGCGAGAATTGTTTTTTTCATTGTGTCCTTCCCCCGAATAAACAGTCCAGTTATAGCAAAACTGTGCCTCTACAATCCGAGCTCTACACCAACAAGTTAAACGCGTCTCACCCTACAAATTTTAGTCTTGTTCACAAAATGAATAATAAGCATCACCTTCATCGGTTTGAAGGCAACAAAAAAGGGAAGCATCTGCTTCCCTTTTACTTATTTCTTAATCACTTCGAAGAGCAATGAATTACTTTTGAAGCAAAGAAATATCTGCGATCTGTAGGAACAGGTTACGCAGGTTGTTCAGAAGTGTCAGACGGTTCTTCTTAAGTGCTTCGTCGTCTGCCATTACCATTACGTTATCGAAGAACGCATCAACTGGTTCACGTAGGTCAGCTAGCTTGCTTAGGGCTTCTTGGTAGTTACCAGTAGCAAATGCTGGCTCAAGCGCTTCCGTCATTACTTCAACGCTTTCTGCTAGTGCTTTCTCTGCGTCTTCTTGTAGAAGTGCTAGGTCGATGTCTGCTGCTAGTTCACCGTCGAATTTCGCTAGGATGTTACCTACACGTTTGTTCGCTGCTGCTAGAGACTCTGCTGCTTCTAGTTCACGGAAGTGAGAAACCGCTTTAACACGTTGGTCGAAGTCTGCTGGTTTCGTCGGGCGACGCGCTAGAACCGCTTGAATGATGTCTACGCTGAAACCTTCGTCTTGGTACCAAGCACGGAAACGACCAAGCATGAACTCGATAACGTCTTGTTCAACGTTGTCGTTGGTTAGGCGGTCGCCAAACAGTGACTTCGCTTTTGCTACTAGGTCAACAAGATCTAGGTTGTAGCCGTATTCAACGATGATACGTAGTACACCTAGAGATGCGCGGCGTAGTGCGAATGGGTCGCTGCCTTTAGGTGCTTGACCAATACCGAAGATACCTACGATAGTGTCTAGCTTGTCTGCCATTGCAACTGCAGTTGAAACACCGTTTGATGGCAGTTCATCACCTGCGAAACGAGGCATGTATTGCTCGTTCAGTGCTACTGCAACTTCTTCTGCTTCACCGTCGTGGCGAGCATAGTGCATACCCATAACACCTTGAGTATCCGTGAATTCGAATACCATTGAGGTCATTAGGTCACATTTTGCTAATAGACCAGCACGCTTTGATTTCTCAACGTCAGCACCGATTTGCTCAGCAATGTAGCCAGCAAGCTCTGTGATGCGGTCTGTTTTGTCTTTGATCGTACCCAGTTGCTTTTGGAAGATCGCTTGCTCTAGTTCAGGCAGACGGTCGATAAGCGGACGCTTACGGTCTGTGTTGAAGAAGAATTCTGCGTCAGCAAGACGAGGGCGAACCACTTTCTCGTTACCTTCGATTACGTAACGAGGTTCTTTTGATTCGATGTTCGATACGAAGATGAAGTTAGGTAGTAGCTTCTTGTTTTCGTCGTAAACAGGGAAGTATTTTTGGTCACCTTTCATGGTGTAAACCAACGCTTCAGAAGGCACTTTTAGGAACTCTTCTTCAAACTTCGCTGTTAGTACCACTGGCCATTCAACCAGAGACGTTACTTCTTCTACTAGGTCATCTTCTAGATCAGCAATACCGCCAACCGCTGCTGCCGCTTTTTGTGCGTCAGCTAGGATGATTGCTTTGCGCGCTTCGTAATCTGCCATTACTTTACCGCGCTCTTCTAGGATCGCAGGGTATTGCTCAGCAGAATCGATAGTGAACTCTTGCTCACCCATGAAGCGGTGACCACGGATAGTGCGGTCTGAAGCGACACCAAGGATCTCGCCTTCGATTAGGTCGCTGCCCATTAGCATGGTTAGCGTCTTAACTGGACGGATAAATTGAGTCGTTTTGTTACCCCAGCGCATTGGTTTTGCGATAGGTAGGTTTGCTAGTGCTTTCGCTGCAAGTTCAACTACGATCTCAGACGTTGGCTGACCTTTCACTTCTTGTTTGAACAGTAGCCATTCACCTTTGTCTGTAACCATGCGCTCTGCTTGGTCAACCGTGATGCCACAACCGCGTGCCCAACCTTGAGCCGCTTTTGTTGGGTTGCCTTCCGCGTCAAACGCTGCAGAAACCGCAGGACCACGTTTTTCAACAACTTTGTCAGACTGGCTGTCTGCCAGTGCTGCTACTTTAAGTGCAAGACGACGAGGTGCCGCGAACCATTTCACGCCTTCGTGAGCAAGCTCAGCGCCTTTTAGTTCTGCTTCGAAGTTTGCTGCGAATGCTTCTGCTAGAGTGCGAAGTTGCGTTGGTGGTAGCTCTTCTGTACCTAGCTCGATTAGAAATTCTTTTGCCATGTTACTCTACCCCTTACGCTTGTTCTTTCTTACACATTGGGAAGCCAAGAGCTTCACGCGATGCGTAGTATGCTTCTGCAACTGCTTTCGTCAGGTTGCGGATGCGTAGGATGTAACGTTGGCGTTCAGTTACTGAGATCGCTTTACGTGCGTCTAGTAGGTTGAATGCGTGACCGGCTTTTAGAATGCGCTCGTAAGCAGGTAGTGGCAGTGGCTTTTCAAGCTCAAGCAGCTCTTTACACTCTTTCTCGCACTGTTCGAAGAAACCAAATAGGAATTCCACGTCTGCGTGCTCGAAGTTGTAAGTCGATTGCTCTACTTCATTTTGGTGGAAGATATCACCGTAAGTCACTTTGCTGCCATCTGGTGCGATGTTCCAAACTAGGTCGTAAACAGAGTCTACTTCTTGGATGTACATTGCTAGACGTTCGATACCGTAAGTGATCTCACCAGTTACTGGCTTACACTCAAGACCACCAACTTGCTGGAAGTAAGTAAACTGGGTCACTTCCATGCCGTTTAGCCAAACTTCCCAGCCTAGACCCCATGCGCCTAGTGTTGGGTTTTCCCAGTTGTCTTCTACGAAACGGATGTCGTGTACAAGAGGGTCAATACCAAGAACTTCAAGGGAGCCAAGGTACAACTCTTGAATATTGTCAGGCGATGGTTTTAGCGCTACTTGGAATTGGTAGTAGTGCTGAAGACGGTTAGGGTTTTCACCGTAACGGCCATCAGTAGGACGACGTGAAGGTTGTACGTAAGCTGTCGACATTGGCTCTGGGCCAAGCGCTCGTAGACAGGTCATTGGGTGAGAGGTACCCGCACCCACTTCCATATCTAGCGGTTGAACAATGGTACAACCATTTTGAGCCCAATAATCCTGCAGCGCGAGGATCATTCCCTGGAAGGTTTTGATATCGTATTTTTGCATAAGTCAGGTTCGCGCGATTCTCTTGTTACTCGTTAATTCGTCATCTATGCCGAGTTTTTCAACTCTAACAACGGCGATAAAGAGTAATTACGGTTGAATAAATTAACAATCTAGTATAACCAGATATTGAGCATGGGAGTAGAGCTAATCTTGATTAATTCGTGGGCGATTTTCTCCTTTAATGAATTTTTACCGCGTTATCTGCTGTATTTTTCCTAAAAGGGAGTTTTTGCCTGCTTTGGCTCTTGAGAAGCGCAACAAAGGTGGCTAGAATTGCGCCTGTCTTTGGGGAGTAGCTTACCTGATGAAGTTTCTGTTTCATCTGGTTCGTCCGTCAACATAATTGGTGCAAAATCACCATGGCGTTCGAGACTTGAAGCCTTTCAAGTTTAGCAAGACCTTAGACAAATCATCACGAACCGGGGTAGGGGCGTGAGGTTTGTCTTCGGTTAAAAATAATAATCCCTGCCCCAATGAGCATGTCGTGAGCGTTTTAGCTATTTCAATTACTACTGTAGCGTTAGCAGAAATTGGCGATAAGACCCAATTGCTATCTCTATTACTCGCAAGTCGTTACCGAAAACCAATCCCAATTATTGCAGCAATCTTTTTGGCAACTATTGCCAACCACGCTTTGGCTGCATGGTTAGGTGTGGTTGTCGCAGACTATCTATCACCTGAGATTTTAAAGTGGGTGCTGGTGGTCAGTTTTGTCGCGATGGCGGCTTGGGTTCTGATCCCGGACAAACTGGATGATGACGAACAGATTTCTAATCGAGGCCCATTTATTGCCAGCTTTATCGCGTTCTTCGTTGCGGAGATAGGCGATAAAACTCAGATCGCCACTTCCATCTTAGGGGCGCAATACGCGGATGCGTTAAGTTTGGTGATTATCGGTACCACAATCGGTATGCTGCTGGCGAATGTTCCTGTGGTCCTGATTGGTAAATTGTCGGCCGACAAGATGCCTTTAGGGCTGATCCGTAAAATCACCGCATTTTTGTTTATTGCTCTGGCAATAGGGGCTGCACTGTTCTGATTTTTTGCACGTGAAATGATGTGAGTTATCAATCATTAGTGGCGTGCTGCGCGAGTTCAAACTCTGACTCTAAATCGTTCCGTTGCGTGACGGATGACATATAAGTGTCATACTTGTCATGGTAGTTTAATGGTGTGAATGATAGCGAGAGGGCAAGTTTATGCTTACACGTTACATGGGGATGTCCCCGAAGAGTCAGAGTTATTTATTCACTTTTGGTTTAGCGCTGTGTTTACTAGCGATGGTGCTAACTGATATGTGGTTACCGATTGTAGCAGGATCGTTCGTTCTTACTGGATTGACAGTAGAAGCGTGGATTCGTGTCGCTCACATCATTCCTATGCATGAAGAGATGCGGGCAATGAAGAAACAACTTAACAAGCTCCAATCAGAAGTTCGCACACTCGAATACGACGAATAAACAAACGGCAGCCAATATTGGCTGCCGTTTTTAGTTCGACCAGATTATTCCAATCCTTTCTTGATCAGGTACTGATACGGAACTTGCTCCGTTTGTGCCGCAACTAATTGGTGGTCCATAAAGCGGCAGAAACTCGGAATGTCTCGAGTTGTGGATGGATCGTCTGCTTTGACCAGCAAAATCTCACCATCTTGCATGTTGCGAATTGTCTTCCTGACCATCATCACTGGCTCTGGGCAGCGCAGTCCTTGCGCCTCTAATGTCTTGTTTGCCAGTTCAGGATTAAAGCTCATAGTGTGATTCTCGTAACTAACTGAGCGTTGAATTTTACTTTCGTTGAAAAAATATTCAATAACCACTTGGCAAACCGAATTTTTTGTTTTACCTTAAATTAACAATTTGGTAACAACTGGCAAGGGAGAGGCAATGTTAACAGCGTTAGACAGACTTACGATTTACTCAGTGCTGTGTTTTATCTCGTTTTGTGCATTGGTACTCAGGACGCCAGCTGACACCTCTTTGACGCCTCTAGTAGGCATGGTTGCCACTATTATTGGGATTTGGATCGAGATGCGCAGATGGTCTGGCGCATCTGAGCAAGAAAATTAGCGCTTCTTGCTTGGATCAGAATGCTTTTAATAACGCTCACCTATTTTTTACCGACACTTCATTCCGACACTATCCCCATTTTTCTTGGGCTTCCCCGCTGAAAGGCGGGATTTTTTTTGCCTAAAGAGTACAATTTACCCAAACACATACAAAATAAGTGGCTAATTCGTGGAACTGGAAGACATCTATCGCCGAGATTTAAATTTACTGGTTGCGTTGCGAGTACTGATAGAAGAAAACAGTGTCAGTAAGGCAGCAACACGTCTGAACTTGAGTCAATCGGCAATGAGTCGTGTGCTTGGTCGTCTGCGTGACTTATTGGGAGATCCGCTGTTTACTCGTCAGGGACAGCATTTGATCCCAACTCAGAAAGCGTTAGAGATCGATCGCTCATTGGGCGAGCCATTAGAGTCTTTACGTCAGTTGTTATCTCCGGTTGAGTTTGACCCATTGCAATGCGTACAGACTTTCAACATCGTGACCACCGACTATGCCATGCAAACGATCTTACCGTTCGCTTTGCCGAGAATTTACCAAGAAGCGCCAAACGTGTCTTTCAACTTCTTACCACTGCAACACGACCGTTTATCAGATCAGCTCACTTATGAAGGTGCAGACTTAGCGATTTGTCGCCCGACAGGCCCGGTGGAGCCTCTACGCAGTGAAGTGTTGGGGCGAGTGGGGGTGCTGTGTATGCTTTCAAAACAGCATCCATTAGCGGATAAAGAAATGAGCTTGGATGATTATCTGAGTCATCCACATGCCATGATCGCCATCAGTGATGGTGTTAAGGCACTGATCGAACAAGCTTTGATGGAGAAACCTAAGCGTAAAATGGTTCTGCGGGCTTATCATTTAGAAGCCGCATTGGCGATCATGGATACCTTGCCAATTATCATCACAGTACCAGCGGATTTGGCGTATCTGGTTGCCGAGCGTTATGACTTGGTGGTGAAACCATTACCATTCCAATTCACGCCGTTTGAATACTCGATGATTTGGCATGCGCGTTGCGAGCATTCTCCTGCTCAAGAATGGTTAAGAACGATTGTGCGTGAAGAGTGTAGCCGTCTGATAGCTAAACGTATCGAAGATATGGGACTGAACTGCTAACAAAAAAGAGCCAGCAATGCCGGCTCTTCGTCTATTTACACTGAGTCAGTATTTATAGCTTGATAACCACACGACCCGTTACTTGACCGTTGGTGATGTCTTCTGCATATTTCGGTGCTTCAGCAAGAGCAACTTCAGTACACGCTTGCTCGAAGTAGCTGTCTGGTAGTAGCTCGACCAGCTTTTCCCATGCAGCGATACGTTTCTCTGTTGGGCACATTACTGAGTCCACACCTTGTAGGCGAACATTACGTAGGATGAACGGCATCACTGTGGTTGGTAGATCAAAACCACCAGCAAGACCACAAGCTGCGACTGCACTGTTGTAATCCATTTGCGCCAATACTTTTGCTAGTACTTTGCTGCCTACAGTATCAACCGCACCTGCCCATACTTGCTTTTCAAGTGGACGTGCTGGTTCTTCAAATTCAGTACGGTCGATGATGCGGCTAGCACCTAGTTTTTCAAGTAGCGGGCCGTTTTTCTCTACACGACCTGTCACTGCAGCAACTTTGTAGCCAAGCTGTGCTAGAAGCGTTACTGCTACTGAGCCTACACCGCCACTTGCGCCAGTTACTAGGATTTCGCCATTTTCAGGTTTGATGCCTGCATCAAGCAGTGCTTGAACACACAGCATACCAGTGAAGCCAGCAGTACCAACCATCATTGCTTTCTTGCTGTCTAGACCTTTTGGTAGTGGTACTAGCCAATCCGCTTTTAGACGAGCACGCTGAGACATACCGCCCCAATGGTTTTCACCTACACCCCAACCAGTAAGAACAACTTTGTCACCAGCTTGGTAGCGGCCGTCTTCTGAGCTTACTACCGTACCTGCTAGGTCAATACCTGGCACCATCGGGAAGTTACGGATGATTTTACCTTTACCTGTGATCGCAAGACCGTCTTTGTAGTTTAACGATGAGTAATCAACGTCAATCAGAACGTCGCCTTCAGGCAGTTGTGTTTCATCGATTTGCTCGATGTTAGCGATAGTACGTTTGTCTTCTTGATTTAGAACTAGAGCATTAAACATAAGGTTCTCCGATTGTGCGGTAGCATGACTCTGGGTTACATGCAGCAAGATATCAACTGGTCTAAGTGTATGTCTTCTTTGTCTATGAATAAAATGAAACTTGAGCATTTAATGTATGCTCTTCATGCATGTTTGATGTAAAACAAAGGGCGACATCAATTGTCGCCCTTAAGTGTAATACTAAAAATTTTAGTACTAGTTCATTTGCTTATGATTGTTGGCTCGATCACTACAACAACGTCTTGAACTGTTATGGTCGTTCAAATACTGTCGCAATGCCCTGACCCAAACCGATACACATGGTGGCCAGACCGTATTTCGCGTCTTTCGCTTCCATTAGGTTGATCAACGTTGTTGAGATACGTGAACCAGAACAGCCTAGTGGATGACCCAATGCTATCGCACCACCGTTAAGGTTGACCTTCTCATCCATAACATCAAGCAGGCCTAAGTCTTTAGCACACGGCAGAGACTGCGCGGCAAATGCTTCGTTTAGCTCAACCACATCCATGTCTTCAATTGAAAGACCGGCACGCTTGAGCGCTTTTTTCGTCGCAGGTACAGGACCGTAACCCATAATAGAAGGATCGCAGCCCGCAATGGCCATGCCTTTAATACGTGCACGAATCTTCAAGCCAAGTTCATTAGCTTTCTCTTCACTCATGATCAACATCGCTGATGCACCATCGGACAGAGCCGATGATGTACCGGCTGTTACTGTACCGTTTGCAGGGTCGAACACTGGGCGAAGTTGAGATAGACCTTCAACGGATGTTTCAGGGCGAATCACTTCGTCGTAATCCAGAGTGAACAGTGTGCCGTCTGCTGCGTGGCCTTCAATTGGTAGAATTTCGTTTTTAAAACGACCCTCTACGGTTGCTGCGTGCGCACGAGCGTGAGAGCGAGCGGCAAACTCGTCTTGTTGCTCACGGCTAATGCCATGTAATTTACCAAGCATTTCAGCCGTTAAGCCCATCATGCCCGCAGCTTTTGCTACGTTCTTTGACATACCTGGGTGAAAGTCTACACCGTGGTTCATTGGCACATGCCCCATGTGCTCAACGCCACCAATTAGGCAGATTTCAGCATCGCCAGTCATGATGGCACGTGTACCATCGTGAAGCGCTTGCATTGATGAACCACACAAGCGGTTCACCGTCACGGCGCCAATTTCAATCGGCAGACCAGCAAGCAGCGCGGCATTACGTGCAACGTTAAAGCCTTGTTCTAGTGTTTGCTGTACACAGCCCCAGTAAATGTCTTCAATCTCGCTTGGGTTCACTTGTGGGTTACGCGCAAGAATGCCTTTCATTAGGCGCGCAGATAGATCTTCTGCTCGTGTATGACGGAAAGCACCACCTTTAGAGCGACCCATTGGAGTACGTAGACAATCGACTACGACAACATTTCTTGTTTGATTAGTCATTTTAGAATCCCTCCTTAGATAGAACCTTGCTGTTGTGCACCGTAAAAGCTTTCACCTTTCGCCGCCATATCAATCAGCATTTGCGGTACTTGGTACATCGCACCTAGCTCGGCGTGTTGTTTTGCCATTTCAACGTATTCAGCAATACCCACGCTGTCTAGATAGCGGAATACGCCACCGCGGAATGGAGGGAAACCAAGACCATAAACCAATGCCATATCTGCTTCCTGCGGAGTCGCGATGATGCCTTCTTGTAGGCACAGCACCACTTCGTTGATCATTGGAATCATCATACGTTGAATGATGGTCTGATCGTCAAAGTCCTGCTTATCGGCACAAACGTCAGCAAGTACCGGTAAGATCGCTTCGGAGAAGGCTTTCTTCGGCTTACCTTTTTTATCTATGGTGTAGCTGTAGAAGCCATTACCATTTTTCTGACCATATTTGTCTGCTTCGAACAGTGCATCAATCGCATCACGACCTTGTTTACCCATACGCTCAGGGAAACCGTCAGCCATCACAGCTTGTGCGTGGTGCGCGGTATCAATGCCGACTACGTCAAGCAAGTACGCCGGTCCCATCGGCCAGCCAAACTTACGCTCCATTACTTTGTCGATTTTCGTAAAGTCAGCACCATCACGAAGTAGCATGCTGAAGCCGCCAAAGTATGGGAACAATACGCGGTTAACGAAGAACCCTGGGCAGTCATTAACGACAATTGGTGATTTGCCCATTTTCGCAGCATACGCCACAACACGATTGATGGTTTCATCAGAGGTGTGCTCACCACGGATGATCTCAACAAGAGGCATACGATGCACTGGGTTGAAGAAGTGCATACCACAGAAGTTTTCTGGGCGTTTTAGTGATTTTGCCAATAGGTTGATAGGAATCGTCGAGGTGTTTGAGGTGATAACGGTGTCGTCACCGACATAGGACTCAACTTCACTCAAAACTGCTGCTTTTACTTTCGGGTTTTCAACGACAGCTTCAACAATCACATCAGAGTTTTCAATACCTGCGTAATGTAAGCTCGGTGTGATTGACGCTAAAATACCCGCCATCTTAAAGCCATCAATACGACCGCGAGATAAGCGTTTATTCAGCAGCTTAGATGCTTCAGTCATGCCTAGGTCGAGCGACGCTTGCGCGATGTCTTTCATTAAGACTGGCACACCTTTTAGCGCTGATTGGTAAGCAATGCCGCCACCCATGATACCTGCACCTAATACGGCTGCACGTTGCGTGTCTTTACTTGCTGACTTCGCTGCTTTTTTCGCAATGCCTTTGATGTATTGATCATTAAGGAATAGGCCAACGAGTGATTTTGCTTCTTCCGATTTAGCCAGTTTCACGAAGTGCTTACGTTCAATGTCTAACGCTTCATTACGTGCAAAGCGAGCACCTTCTTCAATCGTGATAACGGCTGTCATTGGGGCAGGGTAGTGAGGACCTGCTTTTTGTGCCACCAGCCCCTTCGCCATGGTGAAGCTCATCATTGATTCAAGCTTACTCAGCGTTAGCGGAGATGTTTTCTGTGCTCGGCGTGCTTGCCAGTCAAGTTTCTCGTTAATTGCAGAGTTAAGAGTTTGTAGTGCTGATTCGTATAAAGCATCAGTCTCGACAACAGCATCGAGTAAGCCAATTTTCAATGCTTCATCAGCTCGGCATGCTTTACCTTGGGTGATGATTTCCATTGCGCTGTCTGCGCCAATAACGCGAGGTAAGCGTACACAACCACCAAAGCCCGGCATGATTCCCAGTTTCGTTTCTGGTAGGCCGATGCTGGTGGTTTTGTCACCAATACGCATGTCTGTTGCTAGCACACATTCACAACCGCCACCAAGAGCGTGGCCTTTGATCACTGAGATGGTCGGAATGGGTAAGTCTTCTAATTTGTTAAAGATGCTATTAGCAAATTGCAGCCATTGGTCGAGCTCGGCATCCGTTTTAGCAAACAGACCTAAAAACTCGGTAATGTCTGCGCCTACAATGAATGCGTCTTTATCTGAAGTGAGCAACAACCCCTTGAGGCCTTGATGGGCAATGAGCGCATCAAGAGCTTTATCTAGCGATTCCAATGTCGCTAGGTCGAGTTTGTTGACGGATTTTGGAGAGCAGAAGCTTAGCTCTGCAATACCATCTTGTATTTCCTTTACCTGTAGGGTTTCGGCTTGGTAAATCATTGTCTATCTCCATGACATACAATCGTGGATTGTCTGTATACCTATTTCAACGACGCCGTGTACCTCGGCAAATAGGTATCGAGGAAGTCGTTTTATTTTTGTTCTGGTTTGACCAGTAAAGTTAGTTTGGATCGTGGATTGTCTAATTTCAATACATTTTTTAAACAAGTGTTTAACATTGTGCGCTGTGGCAGATCTTATGCGACGGGTAAATCACACTCGTGATAGACTTCAGGCAAATAGACATGAATCCATAATCCTATGAATGACAAGCCTTATCTGATTCCAGCAGAGCCCGCTCAATTTGAAGAAGAAATTAAAAAGAGCGTCTTCATTACTTATTTGGCACACACGCCAAGTATCGAAGCTGCAAAAGCATTTGTTGATCAAATCAAAGCTAAACACGCTGATGCTAGACATAACTGTTGGGGCTTTGTTGCTGGTCGACCAGAAGATTCGATGAAGTGGGGCTTTAGTGATGATGGAGAACCTTCAGGGACGGCAGGCAAACCAATCCTGGCGCAGCTGTCTGGATCTGGGGTGGGGGAGATCACGGCTGTGGTCACGCGATACTCTGGTGGAATCAAGTTAGGTACAGGCGGCTTGGTTAAAGCGTATGGGGGTGGGGTTCAACAAGCGCTCAAGCTGCTTCAAACTATTGAGAAAAAAATAACCACAAAGCTCAGACTAACGTTAGACTATGGGTTTATGCCGATCGCACAATCAATCATGCCGCAATTTGGTGCGATAGAAGTCGAGGCTGAATACAGCGATCAGGTCGTATTAGTGGTGGAAATTGAGCTTCGAGAAGTGAGCGCGTTTACCCAAGCAATCATCAATAAAAGCGGGGCAAAGGCAATTGTCACTCCGCTAGACGGACAATAATGAAAAACAGGAAGCAACAGGGACAGCTTCGCTAGTCAATTTATCCATGCAATTTCGTTCAATTATTCGAATCGTCGGGCTACTGCTCGCACTCTTTAGTGTCACTATGCTTGCGCCAGCACTCGTTGCGCTGATCTATCGAGATGGTGCTGGTGTGCCTTTTGTCACGACATTTTTTGTTCTGCTGTTTTGTGGGGCCGTTTGTTGGTACCCAAACCGCAGGTATAAGCACGAGCTTAAAGCTCGAGATGGCTTTCTTATTGTCGTCTTATTCTGGACAGTACTTGGCAGTGCAGGCTCGATCCCCTTTCTCATTGCTGACAATCCGAACGTCTCAGTGACAGATGCGTTTTTTGAATCGTTTTCTGCTCTCACGACGACCGGGGCGACCGTTATTGTTGGTTTGGATGAGTTACCTAAAGCGATTCTATTCTATCGACAGTTACTGCAGTGGTTCGGCGGTATGGGAATCATCGTATTAGCGGTGGCGATTTTGCCAGTACTTGGCATCGGTGGTATGCAGCTTTACCGCGCCGAGATCCCAGGTCCAGTCAAGGATACTAAAGTGACGCCGCGCATAGCAGAAACTGCTAAGGCGCTTTGGTACATCTATTTGAGTCTGACTATCGCCTGTGCTTCGGCTTTTTGGTTAGCTGGTATGACGCCATTTGATGCCATCAGTCACAGCTTTTCCACCATTGCCATTGGTGGCTTCTCTACCCACGATGCCAGCATCGGATACTTTGATAGTTACGCGATTAACCTGATTACGGTGGTTTTTCTGCTTATATCTGCATGTAATTACACACTGCACTTTGCTGCATTTGCATCAGGTGGCGTACATCCCAAGTATTACTGGAAAGATCCTGAGTTTCGCGCCTTCTTGTTTATTCAAGTGCTGCTATTTATCATTTGCTTTCTATTATTACTGAAACATCACTCTTACACATCGACATACGATGCTTTCGATCAGGCTCTGTTCCAAACCGTATCAATATCCACAACAGCGGGCTTTACGACAACAGGTTTTGCGGATTGGCCGCTCTTCTTACCTGTGCTGTTATTGTTCTCTTCCTTTATAGGTGGTTGTGCTGGTTCAACAGGCGGCGGCATGAAAGTGATCCGTATCCTGCTTCTTACCTTACAAGGTGCGCGTGAACTAAAACGTTTAGTCCATCCACGCGCGGTTTACACCATCAAAGTAGGTGGCAGTGCCCTACCGCAACGTGTTGTCGATGCGGTTTGGGGCTTCTTCTCCGCATACGCATTGGTATTTGTGGTTTGTATGTTGGGGTTGATTGCAACAGGAATGGATGAGCTCAGTGCGTTCTCGGCGGTGGCTGCGACTCTGAACAACCTCGGTCCTGGCTTGGGAGAAGTAGCGCTGCACTTTGGTGATGTTAACGACAAAGCAAAATGGGTATTGATAGTTTCTATGCTGTTTGGTCGTTTGGAAATCTTTACCTTACTTATTCTACTTACGCCGACGTTTTGGCGTAGCTAAGGGGAAATCGTGGCAAAAGCATTATTTCTATACTCTTCCCGCGAAGGGCAGACTAAAAAAATTCTCCACTATATAGATGAACAACTTCCAGACTTCGATTGTGAGCTGGTGGATTTACATAATGTCGAGACGATTGACTTCAGCCAATACGACAGAGTATTGATAGGCGCCTCTATTCGCTATGGCCATCTTAATAAAAAGCTATACCAGTTTATTGAGCGAAACCTCAATCAATTGGAGCAAAATAAAGTGGCATTTTTCTGCGTAAACCTAACCGCTCGTAAAGAGGACCAAGGAAAGGATACACCTGAAGGTAGTGCTTACATTCGCAAGTTCCTAATTAAGTCGCCTTGGAAACCAACGCTAATCGGTGTTTTTGCTGGTGCACTTTATTACCCACGTTACAGCTGGTTCGACAGAACTATGATTAGGTTCATTATGTCGATGACGGGTGGCGAAACTGATACGACCAAAGAGGTGGAGTACACCAATTGGGAAAAAGTGGCTCTTTTCGCAGATAAATTCAGAGAACTGTAGAAATAACGTGCTCTTTTGACCGCTTTTGATGCAAATTTATCCGAACGATAAAAAAATCAAAAAAAACGAGAAAAAGGGCTTGCCAATGTGATCGCAATCTCTATAATGCCACCTCGCTGACACGGCAACGCTTCGAAGCTTAAGTTTCGAAAGTAAGAAGCCAAGTTAGCAAGCCAAATTAGCCAAGCGGAAACGCTTGAAGAAAGTTTGAAAAAGTGATTGACACTAAACTTTAACTCGCTAAAATGGCCGTCCTGTTTTGAGCAAAGCTCAACAGGAAAGCTCTTTAACAATATAGACCTATCAATCTGTGTGGGCACTCGTTGATGATAATCCAATTAGAAGCTTCGGCTTCAAATTAGGTTTCAATGAAACGAAGTGACCATTGAATCGAAAGATTCAGCACAGTCAATTCAAA
>NZ_JPIL01000011.1:0-4478 GCF_000742455.1 Vibrio sp. OY15
TAACAAGAGACTATGGCGTCAATAGTTAATTTTTGAGGCTATCTGTATCCCACATAACACCATCTCTTAGCATTGAATTTAAGATAACAACCATCTTTCTCATGCAGGCAACAATGGCAACTTTTTTCGGTTTTCCTGCCGTAAGTAGTCGTTCATAAGTTGCTTTGAAAACAGGGTTGCATTGGATAGCCGACATCATCGCCATATACATAACGGTCCTAACTTGAGACCGCCCTCCTTGTATCAGCCGCTTACCTTTAAAGCGGCCACTTTCTCTTGTTATTGGTGCGACACCAATGAGAGAAGAAGCTTGTTTGTTAGTGATAAAGCCCAGCTCGGGTACATTACTAATTAGGGAGGCAGCAAGGACTTTACCAACACCAGGCATGCTTTGGAGAATAGTATTTTTGGCTTGATACTCAGGACAACTCTCAATCAGTTTCGCTATCTTTGCTTCTACTTTTTCAATCTGATTTTTCAGGGCGGTAAGGATAGGGGTAATCGTAGACGAGATATTCTTAGGTAATATTTGTAGTCGGTTTCTTTCCATGGTTTGCATGGTGAGTAGCTGGTTACGCCTTGTGACTAAGTCACTCATAAGACGTATGTTTTCGCTTTTTAGTTTGGTCAGTTCTGGCTGAACACGTTCGGCATAATGTGCGATGAGAGCGGCATCTAAACGGTCGTTCTTAGCTCGTTGACCAATGGCACCAGCAAACCTTTTAATACGTAGTGGGTTGGCAATAACATAAGGTAATTTGGCTTTGTCACAGGCGAGTATAAAAGGCATTTCTAATCGACCTGTAGCTTCGATGACGACACGTTGAGGTTTGTGTTTCTTAATGGTTTTTATGGCATCGCTGATGCCTTTTTCGGTGTTCGGGACAGTGAAGTAAATATCGAGTGGTCGGATGTAGATGTCTAATTGTGACTTACCAGTATCAACGCCGACATTAATGTTTTGAAGTGTGTTTGTATTCATAATAAGCTAACTCTTGCTTGCAAATGCGGGCTCGAGACCCAGAAGACTATTCGAGTGTGGTGCTTGGAGTTCTATCTGGCGTTCGTACTTGTTACCGGTCTCTCAATTGAGGAGCCATCGTTCAATCGAACTACCAGATAGAAGAACTTTAGTTGCAGCTAAAGTCTGGGTCTCACCTTACCCGATTGGAGTACTTATTATCCATACAAACTGTTCAAGAGGGATTCGCAACGCGTGGCATTTTCACTATGCGTTGGTTTTGGTGTTTAAGGTGGTTTGCGGCGGCTTCTGTATTGCGTTGCTCACCCCTTAACAGGGCGTTATGTGTCAGAGAGAGATTATGAGATTTTTGCAATTATTTATCTTGATCTTAGTAGTAGGGTGTTCAAGTTCTGTAGAAAACACTTACTCATCGGAATATTTAGATCTAGAGCCAATAGAGTTTGTATCGCCGAGATACCCTAAAGTTGCAGTAGAGAATAACCTGTCAGGGTATGTGGTCATGACGTTTAACATTACTAAAAATGGAGATGTGGCTGATATTGTTGTAATCGATTCCACCCCAAAGGGGATCTTTGAAAAGGTAGCTGTACAAGCGTTGTCCAAATGGAAATATGAGCCACTTGAAGATGTTGAGCTTATTGCTCAAAAACAAAAATTAGTCTTTAAAATCTAACACATAACAAATTGTTTAAGAGTGATTCGGCACGCGTGGCATTTTTACCATGCGTTAGGTTTAGGGTTTAAGGTGGTATGCGGAGGCTACGGTATTGCGTGCCTCACACCTTAACAAGGCGTTATGAGCCTGATTCGAATATGGAGGATTTAATTGGATATTTTAGCTTTTTTCAACTCATATTAGTGTTTGGCTGCCTAGGTATGATTATATCCAGTTTTATTTCAATGAATGATTTGTTTTACAAAATGGCTTCTGCACTAAATGGGTATGGTGTCGCAGGTCTAGCAATAGCTCCTATCTTAATTTTTATCCCTTGTAAGTCGTCTGATGCAGCAGAACTCTATCGAAGGCAAATACTTCAGTATGGGAAAAGGCTTTTATTCTGGATCTTTGTATTGGCTTTATTCCTATATACTCGTCACGAGTATGGTCTGTTTCTTCAATCTAGGTAGGTCTCTGGCACATAACAAGGCGTTTAAGGCGGATTCACAACGCTTGGCGATCTCAGTATAAGTTTAATTTAGTGTTTAAGGTTCAATGGGTTAGGTTTAGTGGTTGGCGTTGCTCACCACTTAACGCGGCGTTAGTTGTCAACGAGACAATAGCAGCTAAAACAGAGTGTTTAGGTCTAATCGTTCGTGTGCTTTGCTCGATTCTGCACTTCGAATGTCGGGGTCTTGGCTCGCGGAAATCGAGCTTCGATCTTTTCATGGTTTGGTTTGCCGTTTCAGAAGCCGATTTACTTGTTGAAAGTCAGCTTTGTGGCATTGTTTCTCCAAAAGGTCTTTTTGATGTTGTCAGTTCGTTTTCTACGGCGCCGTTTGTTCCAAGTGGCTTCTGTGACAGGCGCTTTGAAACTGCGCCTGATTTGAGTTTTCCAAAATACGTAAAGCAAGTGTTGGCAAAGCGGTAATTAACTTCAAATCAAAGCTTTAGGTTTGGCAACTAACAAAGCATTCAAGAGGGATTCACAACGCTTGGCAGTTTTGGTTTGAATTGGCTTAAGTGTTTACGGCACAATGGTTTAGGTAGGGTGGTTTGCGTTGTTCACCCCTTAATGCGGCGTTATACGTATTATCATAGTTAGGAGATTTATGGCTAGATTAGCTCCAAAAGCAGACACTCTAAGAGCTCTGTTTGCGCGTTCAGGCAATCAATGTGCATTCCCCGGTTGTACTCAATCTGTTGTAAACAGTAAAAATAAGTTCATTGCTCAAGTCTGTCACATCGAAGCAGCCTCCGAGGGTGGTGAAAGGTTTAATGCCGCTAGCAACGATGAATACCGAAGAAGCTATGATAATTTAGTAATTTTCTGTTATCCCCATCATATCGAAACAGACGATACGGACGAGTATACGATTGAATGTTTGCGTAAAATCAAGCTAGATCACGAACAGCAATTCTTGAAGTCGGACTTCAAAATTGATGAAGCGGAGTTGCAAAAATTAGCAAGTGAAATGCAACTCTATTGGTCAAACATTGAACGTTTAAACCAAGTCGAACATTATAATCTCGATTCTGGGCTTGCGATGGAAGTTAATGGGCAAGCAAGTTTTGATGAGGTCATAGCTGATGCACATAATGCTGTTTCTGGTATTGAAGCTTTGCTAAATAGACTGCGTGAAAGTGATGAAGCGTTAGTCGAAGATCTAAATGTACTTCTGGAGCTAAAAAATATCCCAGAATCAACTTTTACAGACGTTCCATATTACCAAAACCCCTTTGAAAACCGTAATTGGGAGTCTCATAATTTAGGTACTCCAAACTGGCTACTATCATTGCGAATCGCTTTAACCCACATTGAGGTTAAGTACCTGTCTGAATACCTAAAGACTAATAGCAATGACAACTCCGCACGAAATAAACTGGACATGGCTAAACAGAAGCTAGAAAGTTATGCGGTGTCAGCAATGCATGTCGACTAGCATACGTATAACAAAGCATTTAAGAGTGATTCGCAACGCTTGGCAGTTTCGCTTCGCTCAAGTATAGCCAAGCGCCGCTCACACCTTAATGCGGCGTTATGAGTTTCCCCCACAATAGAGGTAAAAATGTACATACTCAATATGGTTGCTTCGCTATTAACTATTGTTTCATTTATTTTGACTTTTGATCTCATACCTAATGAGTCAATTGCTGTGGTGATGAATTTAGGAATGCCGGAGAGAGTGGCTGTTTTTGCTATTCTGATGTTCTCGTCATTGACGACTATCAGTCATGCCGTTCAAGTATTTTCAAAGTTAAGCACAGTGAACTTTTTAGCTCCTGTGTGTATATTAGCCGTTGTGAACGCTTATGTGGTTATGAAACTAGCGGAAGTTTTGGTATTAAGTGCGCTAGCGGGTGATGTTCAATTTCTAGCGTTTTTAGCAATTTTGTTTATATCAATCGCTTTTTGCATCGCATCGATATCCGGAAGGCTATCTAGTCATAATATGTTTAATAATCGCGGCAAAAATACCTTTGGAGTGAACTGTATATTTATCGGCTCAATGCTCGTTATGTATGGAGTTTTTGGTCATAGTTTAAACTCATAACAAAGCGTTTAAGACAGATTCGCAACGCTTGGCATTCTTAGTTAAAATTGAGTTTTGTGTTTACAGCACAATGGTTTAGGTTAGGTGGTAGCGTTGCTCACTACTTAACGCGGCGTTAGGTTTTCGGAGTCACATGAAGAAAATTCTGTTTATTTTGTGTACGTTGATGTCAGGAGTAGTAATGTCTGAGGGTTTGTTTTTAAGCTCATATAACGAAGTGTCCGAACGTTATGCAATTCTCGATGAGTTTGAAGAGTCTGGGGTGCTTTACCTAACTAAG
>NZ_JPIL01000012.1:0-605211 GCF_000742455.1 Vibrio sp. OY15
ACCCATATCAGGACGGGTCATTATTTCTTTCTGCGAGTATAAATTCGAGATTTGGCTTTACTTGGCTCTGGCTTGTTTTTCGCCAGCTTTAGTACCGCTTTTTGCAAAATCTGGTTGTTTGGGTAAGTGATCAAGTTTCCGTTGTCGTGCTTAATTAACACGTGAAACATACTGATTTCTTGAATCTCACCGCAGATGTCTTCATCTTTGTCTACGACTTTAATTCGGTCACCCACTCGGTACGGGAAGACAAAAAAGATCAAAAAGCTGGCAGTGATGTTGCTCAGAATTGACCACTGCGCAATAAACGCCACACCTAATACGGCAAAAATGGACGATAGGAACAAAGACACATCGCCATAGCCAATACCTGTGATAATGGCAAAAATAGAGGCGGTCAAAAATAGCAGCGCGACATTGAAACAGCGCTGAATAAAACTCAAACGAGCCTTTTTTACACCTTTCGCTGTTGCCAAATTTAGGATGGCTCTATTTACAATCCTCTTCAGGATGCGATACGCGATCAGGACAAAAATGCCCATCAATAGTTTGTAACCGAGGGAGCCCGTAGTGAAATACTGGCTCACTTGCTCTAATTGGATCCAATCATTCATTTCTTCATCTCGACGATATCTAGAAAGCGGCTTTTATAGCTGATTTTTTGCTGTAAGTAATCACAATTTTTCTTTACACCATTTGTCTCTGTGTTGAGGTTCCACAGAGTGCTATATAAGTTAATCAAAGACTTAGTGAGTATTACAAACTCTTTGGCTTTATTACTTATATTCAACCAAAGCTGACGTGATTTTGAAAAGAGCAATCTTTGAGCTGTATCCCATATCCGACATTCTATGACGCTAGTTCCTTATAAACGAGCTGAATATGACTTTTGTCCTGATAACCTAAGGTGTATTAATTGAAATAGCTTTTAGGGCGTTGAAAAATGGAAGAAGATGAAAAGGCGATTATGATTTTATTCGTGATTGTTGGCCTTGTACTCGTTTGGGTCGCGCTTGAAGAACTTAATTATCTCGGGCTCCCAATAAAATAAGCCCCGTTAAACACAAGTTAAACGGGGCCCTTGTTTTTTATCAATGTGAATTCAGGCTAGCTAACCGCACGCACTTTGCCTTGTTTCAAATCGTTCAGCACTTGCGCTTTAGGGCCATCTGCGATGATGCTGCCTTTCTCCATCACAATTACGCGATCAACGATGTCGAGCATAGACGTTTTATGCGTAATCAGAATCAGCGTTTCACTAGGTTTCAACTGTGCTAATTGATGTTTAATGTGCATCTCTGAGCGATTATCCATCGCACTGGTTGGTTCATCCATGAGTAGAACAGGAGGACGACCCAAAAATGCACGAGCGATCGTGACTGCTTGACGTTGACCACCCGAAAGCATTGCACCGCCTTCACCAACTTGGCGTTCTAAGCCCGCTGGGTCAGATTGCGTAAACGCAGTAACACCGGCACGATTCGCTGCGTCTAGTACGTCACGGTCATCGGTTAATGGGCGACCTAACGTAATGTTGTCGCGGATAGAACCAAAGAACAGATTCGAATCTTGCGGCACACAACCAATATTACGGCGAATGTCGACATGATGCAGTTGTGCGATGTCGGTATCATCAATGCGAACATGACCTTCCGTCGGCTGATACAAGCCCATGATGAGACGCTCTAACGTGGTTTTACCCGAACCGATACGGCCTATGATCGCTACTTTTTCGCCTGGGTTAATGGTCAAGCTCAAATCTCGAATCGACGCCACCGGTGAATCTGGGTAGTGGAAGGTCACGCGTTCAAGTTCAATTTTGCCTTGTACTATTGGACGGTGAATGTAACGTTTACCTTCTTCTTGTTCATCCGGCATTTCCATGACTTGATTGATAATTGTCATAGAAGACTTCGCTTGGTTGTAGCGCGTAGAGAGTAAGGATAACTGAACCAAAGGACCAATCGCGCGGCCGCTAAGCATGGTTGCGGCAATCAAACCACCCATGGTTAAGTCGCCCTCTGCAATCAAGTAAACGCCTAGGATGATCATCCCTACGTTACTACTTTGCTGCACAAAACCTGCTGCGTTTTGAATGCTATCCGTAATTCGGCGGCTTTTTATATTCCAGTTCGCCATGTGCGCAACTGCCTCTTCCCAGCGGTATTGGAATTGGCTTTGCGCACTGAGCATTTTTACGGTTTCTAACCCAGCCAAGCTCTCTATCAAATTGGCATATTTTTGCGATGCTAGGCGTGAACCCTCCTCAATGGAGCGGCGCAGCGGCCCTTGTATCAGTAGCGAGTGAATAATCAAAATGACCACGCCCACCATCGGTACATACACAAGATCGCCAGCCATTAGCCATATAATCACTAAGAACAAAATGGCAAAAGGCAAATCAATGAGAGCACTGACGGTCGCTGAAGTAAAAAACTCTCGAATAGATTCGAATTCTTGTAAATGGCGAGCGAAGGCACCGACCGAAGGCGGCTTCGATTCCATTCTAATCCCCATCACTTTGCTGAACAGTTTGGATGAAATCAGAATGTCAGACTTCTTGCCCGCCACATCAATGAAGTAATTTCTCAGCGACTTGAGAATGAAGTCGAACAGGAACACGACAAAGATGCCGCTTGCTAGTACCCATAGGGTTTCAAACGCAAGATTCGGAACCACTTTGTCGTACACCAAGCGAGTGAATAGCGGAGCGGCAACCGCAAAGAGGTTGATGAGAAGTGATGCGATTAAAACATCACGGTAGATGCGTTTTGACTGCCACAAGGTTGACCAGAACCAGTGGCCTTCGTTGGTTTTGAGCACTTCGGGAGAACGCTCATCGAAACGGAATTGCTTTTTAACTAAAAAGTACCGACCAGTGTATTGCTCAAGTAGGTCTTCTAATGGAATAGAGATCGGCACCATTCCACTTTCTAGGGTGGTGACTTCGGCCTCGCGTTTCTCCATATTGATGCTGTTGAGAACGCAAGAGTCACCGCCTTTAAGAACTAAGATTGCCGGCAGAATTAGGCTAGAGATGCTCTCCAGCTCTGCGCGGTTTTCCTTGGCAACCAATCCGGCCCTTTCCGCTGCTCTTGGTAGCAAAAATGGGGTCAGTTTACCGTCAGATAGCGGTAGTCCGTTGACTAGCGCTTCTGGCGAGTTAGCTAACCCATAGTAACGGCTAACGTAGATGAGCGAATTCAGTAAAGGGTCTTTCATCGTTGATAAACCTTTTTATTCCTTGTCGACGATGAATCCTTGGAATACCTCAACAAAATGTTCAGTGAGGAAGTCCAACTGGATTTGAGTTTCGATACGCGATGCGATAGTCGTAATACCAAGGTTGTGGGCAGTACGAGAGATCGACGTTAGCGTGAATTTCTGTTTTTCGTCGTGCAAGTTGTGTGTGAATAGGTAATCGAGCTTCACATAGTTCGGGCGGAACTCTTGGATGTATTCCAAAGATTGGAAGTTACGTCCGTAGTTATCTACGCCGAACTCAGCACCTGATTGGCGAATGGCATTACATAACAGTGCTGTGTGGTGAGGCTGATCGATAAAGCATTCCTCTGGAATTTCAAAGTGTAGCTTAGAGGCCACTTTGGCGTGTTTTTCCAGCATGCTAGTTGTCCAGCGAATAAACGATGGTTGAGACAAGCTGCTTTGCGCGATGTTAATCGCGACTGGGTCATTAAGTTCACCACTTTCTAGCATCTTAATCATTGATTCAATGACATACTGGTCAAAGATGTTGGTGGCGTCTAACTGTTCTAGTGCGAATAGGTATTGATTCGCACGATACGTTTCACCATCTTTTTCGATGCTTGAAAATACTTCGTTGTGGAATACTTTACCCCATGTGTTTTTCGCAGCTTGGAAACGGAATTTAACCCAATCACTATGAATGGCTTCTTCAACCAACGCTTTCCATTGCTGTTTACCCATCAAACTAGAAGGTGTATCACTGCCAATGAAGCCGTATGGCTTGTCTGGTTGCGCTTTGGCTTTCGATAGTGCGTTGTCCACCATCGAGAGGATTTCAGAGCGCGTTTTCTGATCTTTGCTGTGTGCAACCCCTAGTGACGCTTTAGGTTTTGCTAAGCCTGTTGGGTCAGTATTTAGGCCGTTCACACAATTGACGATGCTGTCCGATAAAATGCGTAACTCGCTCTCATCCATATGAGGGAAAAGCAAGCCGAACTCATCACTAGACAAGCGAGCAATAGTGGCACCCGGTACATCAATGGTGTTTTTCAAACGTTGAGACAGTTCTTTAACGTGGGCATCTGCGCGTTGGTAATCTTTGGTCTCGTAAATGTCCCCAATGTATTCAGCATGGAGTAGCGCGATACCCCCTTGCGTTTGCTCTGCAAGCCATTGGTCGATTTGGTTGATGTAGAATGAGCGGTTACCCAATTTAGATATAGGATCGAGGTAAGCCTGAGCACGCAGACGTTGCGCCTCTTTGGCTTGCTCTTTGAATGATAGCTCGATTTGAGCAGACATCATGTTAATGCCATCTACCACCGCGATAAGATCTTTGGTTCTTGGACGAGCAAGCGGTTCACCAAATTGGTTATTCGCGATTTCATGCATTTTATTTACGATGGCCGTTAATGGTTTTAGCGAGCGACGTAGGATGTATGAAATTGCCACTAAACCAGCTAGAAAAATAACACTGAATACAGACAGCAAGCCAATAAAACCTTGCCAGAGCTGCTCGTAAGCTGCGCCTGGGTGGCTAATGATTTCTACTTCGGCGAGCTGCATCCAACCACTGGTCACAACACGCTTATCGTGAATCGCTTTAAATAGATTCATGTCGATAAACCATTGTGGCACCGTACTTGGTTTAACTGGGTAAGTACGCACGATCTGGTAGTCAGAATCTAATGCTGTAAGACGAACAACGGAGTAGGTGCTGCCGTCAAACAGAGCATTAATCACGGACTCAACCGCGACTTTATCTTTGTCCTTTAGGTAAGGAGCCAGTGCCAAACCTACGGTGTTAATAGTGTTGTTGACCTCTGAACGTTGCTGTTGCTCCAAGCTGTCTCGAGTCGTGTTGAATTGGATTACGAATACTGATGCCAACAAGAGTATAAAGACCGTAACCATCCCCACCACAAGCTTCTTATATAGGGTCATGTTTCTCACTCGTCATAGTTAATTTTAGGTTTATTTAACTGCAACTTACGTTCGCGCGAGCGTAAGTCATTCCAAAGGCTCAACCGTGATGCTTTCCCTGCCAGCTCTCCAGTGCTAGCAGATGACTTCATCAACCACAGGTTTGTACCATTAAAACTGTATATCGGTAGCAAGTCGCTACGCTTAGAGGCTCGGACAATGTCAGGATTGATATTATCGAGAATGAGCGGCTCAGAACTTGGGGTAGGGTAGTAAGCTAATACCATGTGAAACTGATTCAGTTCGATGGCTTTTACGTATATTAACCGCATCTTTGAATCTGGTATTCCTAGCTCGAGTAAAGAGAAGTACTTAGCAATAGTGAAATCTTCACAGTCTCCTGCGTTACTCCCTAAAAATTCGAGTGGCGTAGCCCAATAATCTGTCTTTCCCCACAGTTTTATGTCGTCAACGAAATACAGCTGATTAAAAAAGTCGTTAACGCCAGCGAGCTGTTCATGAGTCTCTAATTGTTTAAATAAGTCGAGGTTCTTTCGCCATGTATTTACGCGCAATCCCGCACGTTCGCCGTACACCGCTGTGACCGTATTGACCCATCGTTGTTCTTTACTGTTCAGCGCACCAAGTTGGAACGACAAACAACTTAAGCTGATTAATAATGTAACTTTACGCTGCAAATTGGATCGCATATTCGACTCGTATCACAAGTATACTCTTCTAGAGAGTTCGTCAGTGAGAAATAAGTGCTTTTTATTTAATCACTTATCGCTCAATACTCCCTATCGCGAGTATCTTAATGTGGTTTACTCCTTCAAGGCGTTCGTTTTGGCACTTAAAATCGGTTTAAGTAGATATTCCAAAACGGTTCGCTTCCCTGTGATGATATCGACCGATGCTGTCATTCCTGGAATGATTGGTAAATCTGCATCTTGACCAAAGTTTGTTTTTTCGGTGCGTACACGAACAATGTAGAAGCTGTTGCCTTCTTCATCTTGAGTGGTATCCGCGCTGATATGTTCCAACTCTCCCTCTAAACCGCCGTACTTTGTGAAGTCGTAAGCTGTAAATTTCACGATAGCATGAAGATCTGGGCGTAAAAATGCGATGTCTTTTGGCGCAATTTTCGCCTCTACCAATAGTGTGTCTTCTGTTGGTACGATCTCGACGATATCCATACCAGGTTGGATAACACCACCGACAGTATTGATGTTCAGTGTTTTGATTTTGCCTGTTACTGGCGAATTCACAACCGTTCGGTTTACTCTATCTTCCAAGCCCACCGCTGATTCAACCAAGGCAGATAACTGGTCTTGGGCGCTGTTGAGTTTCTCTTGCTGTTCAGAGCGGAATTTGAGTGCAACATCAATACGGTTGAGCATGGATTCTCGAATTGCTGATTGCAATACGGGAATCTTGAGCTCACTGGACGTCATTTCACGACGGGTATCGTTGACTTGGCGCTGTAATTTGAGCAGTTCAATACGAGGAACAACGCCCTCGTCTGCCAAAGGTTTGGTGATATCGAGTTCTTTTTTCGCGTATTGGTAGCTTTGACGCAAGTTCCTTACTCGCGCTTGGATCTCTACCAAGTCCTGCTGCTTTTGCTGCACTTGTTGGTCAATAACAGAAAGTTGGTTGCGCAAATTATCTAGATCTTCGCGATATTCTGCTTTTTGACGCTGTGTGAGTTGAGGTCGAGTCTCTTCCAAGGTTGGTGGGAAGGTCAGTTTACCGTAATCAAGTAGTACACTTTGACGCCAGTTTTCCGTTTCAAAATCACGATTAACGGCAACACTGTTAATAGAAGCGGATAGTTGCAGCACAGATGCGGTAAGGTTGGCAACTTGTTGCTCACGTTCACGAAAATCTGAGCGAAAGCGGGTGTCGTCGATAAGCAGTAACTGTTGGCCTTTTTCAACCAACTGGCCTTCTTTGACCAAGATTTCTTTGACTAAGCCACCTTCTAAGTTTTGGACTACTTGTATCTGTGAGGAGGGAATCACTTTGCCTTGACCAACCGTGACTTTGTCGATTTCAGCCCAAGATGCCCAACCTATTGCTGCAATGAAAAATAGCACCATAACCCAGAGCATAAAACGCGCGCTGTTGGGGGTATTGAGGAGCAATGCTGCAGTTTTGTCATCAACAAAATCCAACTCTTCATCGTTGAGTTTGTTGTAGTTATCTCGGCTCATCACAGTCCCTGCTTATATAATTACGGATTATCTTTTTGATCTTATTATTATTAACCGATCATGTCAGCATGCTCGGCTAATAAAATATGAGAAGAGGGTTATTCTCTCTTCAAATGAGCTTTCTTACACTTTCTAAATCAAACAAAAGCATAATTAGCGCCGGAGTATAGCTATTACGCCTTGAACTTGGCTTTATCCAACTGATGTTTTTTTAGTTTGTCGTACAAGGTTTTGCGTGATACCTGTAATTCTAGTTGAACCTCTTTGAGTCTGCCGCGATGTCTTTGCAATGCATCGAATAACAAGCAATATTCAAAGTATTCTGTGCGCTGAGTCATACTCTGAATTTCAAGACTTTTCTCACTGTTCCAATCTTCCATTCTAAAAGTATCTGGCTTGAGGGCACGAAGTTCAGCAAATTGGCGTAGCTGCTTAACGTTTTCTGGCCATTCGAGACTGGTGAGGTGTTTGACCTCTTCTAGGCTGATATGTGGCGGCTGTAACTGATATCGACTCGCTGTGTGGCGCACAAAGTGCTTGTATAAAGGCCCTATATCTTCCTTTCTTTCATCGAGCGTCGGTAAGTGAATTAGAGTCGCCAGGGATTTTAGAGGTGGCTCGGCTTGGGTGGTCGCGCCAAAAACACGTTCAAGTTTTGGGTGCTTGAACAAGTATTCCCATTGTTCAAATGATACATGCTCTGCGCTATGTAAGTACAAACTGCAGTGGCGTTTTCCTTCACTTAAGCGGTGTATGGCTTTGTCGAGCGCTTCTAATGAAAGCTCATAGAGGTCTTCACCAGAAGCGGCGATTAGCTCACTATCCGGTGTTGCATGTATGTCGTGGGCAAATTGTGCAGCGAGTCGCCGACCCGTACCATCTTGACCTACAAAAATGAGCGGCTGGCTTGTGGGCGCACTGATCAAGGCGCGACGAATGCTCACCATAGCCTTACTGTGACCAATCATTTTCGGACCAACATGAGTTTGCATGTCGAGCTCTTTCTTAAGCCAGATGTTTTCTTGCAACAAGTTCAGTTTATCGCTGGCATTGTTGAGCGATTTCATGAGCTGTTCCGTTGAAAACGGTTTTTCTAGAAAGTCGTACGCGCCGCTTTTCATCGCATCTACCGCGGTTTTCACATCTCCATGTCCAGTAAGTACGATGAATTGAAAGTGATCGTTTTTGCTTCGCAAAGTTCGCATAAACTCCAAGCCATCCATCACGGGCATATGGATATCGGTGATGATAATCGCAGGTGTATTTGAGTCGATTACGCGTAAGGCTTCTACTGCGTTTGGTAAGCAGGTGACGTCTATCCCTTCAATCAGCAGGGCTTGAGACACGGCATCACGAATGTGTGGTTCGTCATCAACAAAGAAAACTGGGTTATTCATGGTCGTTTTCCACTTCTGGGGTACGTTTATTCTGATTGACTATTGGTAGCGTCACGATAAAGGTCATCCCTCCTGCTTGTTGTTCTGTGTTCTGATGTTTATAGGCACAGAGGGAGCCGTGATAGCTCTCTAAAATGCGTTTGGAGATTGTTAAACCTAATCCAAGACCCTCCGGCTTAGTCGTAAAAAATGGGTCGAACACTTTTGCTAGGGCTTCGTCTGACATCCCTGGTCCGTTATCGGAAACAAGAATGTCGCAACTGTCATCATGACACTGAACAGCAATGGATATTTGCGGATCGATACAGTGGTTTTCCATCGCTTGTGCGGCGTTGTGGAAGAGGTTTATCAGCACTTGTTCTAATTCAACGCTGTGAATGGCCAGCTTCACATCATAGTCGATGGCCGGAACTTTTAGTGTTACTCCTTGCTTAATAAGCTTGTTGCTCAAAATGCTGGTGGCAGTATGTACCGCGTCGTGCAGTACTGAGATTTCATTGTGTGAATCGTGCGTGGCTTTCCGAGTAAAGACTTTTAAGCGGGCAATGACTTCCGAAATGGTGTCATTGAGTGTCAGCATTTTGCCCAAATTGTCAGCGACCATTGGGTATTTTTCCATTGCCAACAAACGCTGCGAGTTTTCGGTATAGGTTCTTAGTGCGGAAAGTGGCTGATTTATCTCATGATTAATACTGGCTGATAGCTCGCCCAACAGTGCCAATTTCGCGGCTTGCGTCAGTTCTTGTTGTGTTTGTTTAAGCTCTTGTTGGCTTTGCTCATATTGGCGGATGGTCTGTTGTAGTTTTTGGTTGGCTTCACTCAGAACTAGTGTCCGTTGCACTACTTTTTCTTCTAGGCTCACATTGAGATGGGCAAGGCGTGCTTTGTTAACTAGGGTTTGGAACCACGCTAACGCAATTAGAGCAATGAGCGCATATAAGATCAGGAAGACGATATCGGCCTGTAAAACGGCGGCAAGAACGCTGTTGTGGTTAATTAAGGCAACGACGCGAAACCCTTTATCCAATAAGTGTGTTGCGTATGCGAGGTAATTTGGTGATAGAAGCAATTGATTGTCATCAAACTCCGTGACACCACTGTGTGCCGTCAACTCACCAAAATATTCGGGCAAGGTATCGCCATATTGACGCGTTTCGGTAAGTTCAATTATTGCACTCGATGACAGTGGGAAAAGTGCACGATAGCGCCAGTCTGGTAAATTGCTCATAAACACGACATTGTGTTTATCTGTAATGAGTACGTCAGTCGTGGTTTGCGAAAGGCGCTGTTCTAATTGCTCCAAGTTCACTTTTACTGTGATCACGCCAACGACTTCCTCATTTACCCACAGCGGAGATGAGAAGAAGTACCCACGTTTATTCGAGCGCACGCCTAATCCAACGTATTGAGCGGGCTCACCGCGTCGCGCATTTTTAAAATAGGGGCGATAGCTAAAGCTAGAGCCAACAAACGTATCTTCTTGCTGAAAGTTACTTGAGGCAATGACTAACCCGGTGCGGTCATGAACGTAAATCGTATCGGCCAAACTTTGCTTCAACCAATCTGATAACAGTAGGTTGAGCTCTTGAGAGGGCGTTCCGCGCTCTACTGCTTTGAGTAGTCTTGGGTCGTGACTTAATAGGTTTGGTATCTGTTCAAACTTTGCCAGTTCGTAGTCCACTTCTTGTGACACTTGCGCGGCTTGTCTCTCTAGCTTTTGTTGCCATTGATCATGTTGGTATTGAGTTGCGTAATGATGAGTAAGCGCAAGCCCTGAAATGCCAACGGCACACAGTAGCAGTAAAAAATGACGTAGGGCTTTGGGGTTGAGTAAGTTCACGATCGGCTCACTGGTTTTTTGTGTCATGGTATCAAATGACGCACTGTGATGCTGTGAGCGGCAACGATAACAAGCACAATGATGTCCTTGTATTTCCTCAGTATCGGGAGCACAATCGACAAAAACGAGTGAAGGAGTAAAGATGGAACTTGCTGATATTCGTCGTGAGTACACCAAAGGTGGGCTGCGTCGTAAAGATTTGAAAGCTGATCCTATTGATCAATTTAATCTGTGGCTAGAGCAAGCAGTTGAAGCGGGTTTAACGGACCCGACTGCGATGACAGTTGCAACGGTTGATGAAAATGGCATGCCGTTTCAACGCATTGTTCTATTGAAAAACGTCGACAAAGATGGTTTTGTGTTTTACACCAACCTAGGCAGTCGCAAGGCCCAGCAGCTAGAGCATAACAGCAATATTAGTTTGCACTTCCCTTGGCATCCGTTAGAGCGCCAAGTTCATATTACTGGTGTGGCTGAAAAGCTTACCGCCGTAGAGAATATGAAATACTTTACTTCTCGTCCTAAAGAGAGCCAGTTGGCCGCAATCGCGAGCAAACAAAGTAGCCGTATTTCTGCCAGAGGTGTGTTGGAAGGTAAGTTTTTAGAGCTAAAACAGAAGTTTGCTAAGGGTGAAATACCAGTACCAACCTTTTGGGGTGGCTTTCGCGTAAAACCAAAGAGCATCGAATTTTGGCAAGGTGGCGAGCATCGCCTTCACGATCGTTTTCTTTTCTCCCAGCATGATGGAAGTTGGGACATTGATCGTTTAGCGCCATAGGCTTATGGTTCCTCATGAATAAACAAACACCGCCGAATTGGGGCGGTGTTTTTGTAGGTAGAAGCGATTCGAATTATCGCTCTCCATTCAACACAACCGATAATTGATGCTTAAGCAGCGTTTTGGGTACAACAGAGCCGTAGCCTGCTTCCATTGCTTTATCTATTAGTTCGTTCTTGCTGTTCGCTGCAAACTTATTACGTAAGCGTGCGACGTGACCTTCAACGGTTTTTGTTGATATGCCCATGACCTGAGAGATGAATTGTGGCTTTTTGCCATAGAGCAAGAGGAAAAGCGTTTCTTGCTCGCGGCATGTGAGCTTCTCTGGTTTTGGTTGTAAGTCAGAAAAACGAAAGATGGATTGTTGATTTGGGTTGGTACTGATTGCACGACAAACCCAATACCCGACTTCAATCACGGCGGTGTCGGTGAGTTCTCTTCCGTAGAAAATGGTGCCTACGATGTCGCCTTTGTCATCTCGCCACGGTGTTTTAGTAAATATATGTGCTCGCCAGCGGCCATCTGGATAAGGGTGGATATCCAGAATTTTTAGTGACTCGCCAGTTTCGAGAACGTGTTTATCTTGGCGTTGAAATTCTTGCGCGCATTCAGTGGTTGGGCTGGCCATATCAAAATCAGTTTTACCCAAGCACTCCTCGGGCGACGTGTGCCCTAACAGTTCTGCGTATTCCTGGTTTACGTATAGGAATACCGAATCTTTATCTTTGCATCCCCAACAACCTGGTAGCTGTTTAAGGAGGGATTGTTCTATGGTATCGACTGAAATATTCACAAAAGGACTCACTACATACTGCTTTTACCAATACAGAGACGTCCGTGTTACATGGCTCGTATTGATGTTGCCAAGTAGGCAGTTACGTTGCTAGAACACGTTCGTTGATTGGCGCTCAATCCAATTAAATTCAAGGTGTTCGATGTTTTCGTCAGGTAGTCATAGACAACGACGAAATGGAACGAAGAGTTTAATTGGGAAAATGGTCTGTTTCATTACAGATATGTGCGCTCACGGATGTCCGCCTAATGTTCGGCTTACAACTCGTATCGTCCTTGATCATGCTTCCTACAACTCAGTTGTAATGTGGTTGACGTTCATATCACTTGTGAGCGAAAGAGCAGCACCTAAGCATATGAGAGGGACAGTGAGACAAAAGCTATGATATCAGCTTATGCCATTGTTTTCATTGTTGAGAAGCGAAAAAAAAGCCAGCCTGAAGACGGGCTGGCAACACAAGATATAATCTTGTCGACGTGTAGAAGAGGTTCTAAATTACCTAGCGAGGGTCTGCTAAGTAAGTTAGAGGTATCAATGAGATACCGAGAGCTTTAGATCGTATGCATCTTAAAGCTCGATAACTAATGTATTGAATCAGAGGCATATTAGTAAGGGGGGAAATCCCTCTATGTTGAGCTTAAGAGTGGGTTTCGATCCGTTTCAGGGACGACTTATCTAATATGGAGCACGGTGTTTTACAAAATAACAGATTGTTCGGTAATAAGGATCTTTACATTGATTGGTTATGTATACGTAAGGTGTTGCCTATCTATCCGTTTTTGTTAATAAAATTGGTTGCTCACTGACCGTAAATTAACCTCGCATGATCATCGTTCCGGAACTATGATCATGTAAATGAACTTGATCATGCTGATTTGATCTTGTCGATTGAGTTGGGTAAAAGTTGCAACCCAACAAAGAAGGTATATGATGCGAAGACGTAAGCTGACCGTGTAAAGACGACTGTTTAAAATGAGTGACTCAGATAACCAAAAAATCCTTTCATATCAAGAGATTATTCTGCCAAAGCCGGCGGAGCTGATCACACTTCCGTCTTATATGGATTGCCACGATCATTCTTATACGCAGATCGTGATTGGTTTAAAAGGGCAAGCCGAATTTGAAGTGCGCGGGCGAGGTAATCTTGTCGGCCCTGGTCAAGGTTGTGTGGTTACCGCATGCTCTGATCATGCTTTCGGTGGCGTCATCAATCAATCGGATATTTTGGTGCTGAATATGCCCAAACCGACAAATGATGATCCTGAAATGCTTCAAAAAATCAATAACCTGGAGAGAGACCATGTCTACTTCCAGTTAGATAGTCAAATTCAGAAGCTGATACAGATGTTGGTTCAGGAAATGCGAAACCATCCGGATGACCTGCTGTTAAGTCGTGCGTGTAACGACACTGTGATTGCGTTAATGCAGCGCCATATCTCGGCATTTGAGACCAGTCGAAAAGAGTCGCGCTTTGATTTGGAGGCGATTGATCGTTACATTGAGCAGCACCTGAGTCATAAGATTAGTGTGGCTCAATTGGCCGGGCGAGTGTTTCTTGGGGAAAGTCAGTTCCATTGCTTGTTTAAAGAGCAGATGGGGATTACACCTCATCAATATGTTCTCGGAAAGCGAATCGACATGGCTCGTGAATTAATCGAGCAAGGGCACCTTTCTTTAGGGCAAATTGCCGAGTTTACTGGCTTCTCAAGCCAGAGTACTTTTACTCATACTTTTACTCGCTTACAGGGAATATCACCTTCCCGTTATAAAAAACAAGTTGGATAACAACGCGTTTTTTTAGGTCAAATAATCATCAATTAGAATAAAGCCATGCACTATGCATGGTTTTTTTATGTTTTATTCACGTGACCTATCTCTCGTTTTTTTAAATTCTCTGTTCTTTGCAGTGGCTGATATGCCACTTGATCCTACATTTTCTCTTAGAACGAGCTCTTCACAAAAATCTTATTGATATTCTTAATATTTTGTTGTGAATGCAATGAAAAAATTAAAATTTACAACACAAAATATTACCTATTTGAATGTGACTATGTGGATGTTTTGTTATAAAAGCGAGTTTTTGGCAAAAATGTCGTAGTTTTTGACAAGTATTCTTATCGGCCTCAAAATACACTGCCAGCCATTGATAATCCTCGAAGCGGTTTTCGAGGAGTGAGATTGAGGAACACACATGTTTACAGCTACGAACGTGTTGACACCGGAATTTATCGGGCAGCCGCTTGATAAGTTGTGGTCACTGATCTCGCCATTATATATGGTGGACGAGTCTCAATGGCTAGAGCAACTATTGCCACTAGCGACGCCGACAGAGGATGAAAAATCGGCGATCACTACCCAAACGACCCACCTTATCGAAGCCATTCGTGCCGATAAGAAGTCAATCCAGATGATTGATGCTTTATTGCTGGAATACAGCTTAGATACTCAAGAAGGTATCTTGCTGATGTGTCTTGCAGAAGCATTAATGCGCATCCCAGATGCCGCGACAGCAGATTCTTTGATTAAAGATAAGTTGAGTGTCGCAGACTGGAAATCTCACCTGAAGAACTCTGACTCTGTGTTTGTTAACGCATCAACATGGGGCCTCATGCTAACAGGTAAAGTGGTTGGTCTTGGTGAGCAAGGCACCCAGAGCCCAGGTCAGGCTGTAAACCGTCTGGTAAATAAATTCTCTGAGCCCGTGATTCGTAAAGCCATGTATCAGGCAATGAAGATCATGGGTCACCAGTTTGTTCGTGGTCGTACGATCGAAGAAGCGCAAAAGAACGGTCGCCCAATGCGCGACAAAGGTTTCACCTACTCGTTTGATATGTTGGGTGAGGCGGCGTTAACTACAGCGGACGCGAACAAGTACTTCAAAGATTACCTAATGGCGATCGAAGCGGTGGGTCGCGAGACTTACGGTAACGACACCAGCCCTGAGCCTTCGATTTCCATCAAGCTTTCTGCATTACACCCGCGCTACGAAGTCGCAAATGAAGAACGTGTAATGACAGAGTTGTATGACTCACTAATGCAACTACTAAAACGTGCTATTGAAGTCGACGTTGCAATCACAATCGATGCAGAAGAAGCGGATCGCCTTGAGCTTTCCCTGAAGCTATTTGAGAAAGTATACCGTAGCGATCTTGTGAAGGGTTGGGGCAAGTTTGGTTTGGTTATTCAAGCCTACTCAAAACGTGCGCTACCAGTCTTGGTGTGGCTAAATGCACTCGCAAAAGAACAAGGTGACGTTATTCCTCTGCGTTTGGTTAAAGGCGCGTACTGGGACAGCGAAATCAAGTGGTCTCAACAAGCGGGTTATGCAAATTACCCAGTATACACTCGCAAAGAAGCGACGGACGTTGCATACCTAGCTTGTGCTCGTTTCCTACTTAGCGAAGGTGTTCGCGGTAATATCTACCCACAATTTGCAAGCCACAATGCTCACACGGTGACGGCAATTGCTGTCATGGCGGAGCACAAAGAATACGAGTTCCAGCGCCTGCATGGTATGGGTGATTCACTGTATAACCATGTTATGAAAATGTACGCTCAGCCAGTACGTATTTATGCACCTGTCGGTAGCCATGCTGATCTTCTTCCGTACTTGGTTCGTCGTCTGCTTGAAAATGGTGCGAACAGCTCGTTTGTACACCGTCTAGTTGATGCGCGTTGTCCAATTTACGAGTTGACTCATCACCCTGTGGATGTGTTGACGGGTTTTGACACGCTACACAACGACAAGATCCCATTACCTGCCGACATTTTCCCTGAGCGTAAGAACTCATATGGCGTCAACATCGACATCGACAGTGAAGCGAAGCCATTTGAAGCTCAGGTCGAAAGCTTCATGGACAATCAGTGGGTTGCAGGCCCGATGATCAATGGTGAGCGCTTTGCCGAAAGCATGATCAAGGAAAATGCGGCTGAGATCATCACCGCACCATACGATCGCCGAATTGAAGTCGGCAAAGTGGCATTTGCAACTCTTGATCACGTTTCCGCTGCAATTGACGCAGCGCAAACTGCTTTCTCTGATTGGAAAGCCGTTCCTGTTGAGCAAAAAGCGGCTTGTTTAGAAAAGCTTGCTGACTTAATGGAAGAAAACCTAGCTGAGCTGGTGGCGATTTGTCACAAAGAAGCGGGTAAAACGATTCACGATAGCATTGATGAAGTTCGTGAAGCGGTGGATTTCTGTCGTTATTACGCGAAACAAGCGCAAAACTTACAGCCATTTGAGCTAGAAGGCTTTGATGGTGTGAAACGCATTTCTAGCCGTGAAGGTCTTGGTGTGTTTGTGTGTATTAGCCCTTGGAACTTCCCGTTGGCTATCTTCCTTGGTCAGGTAACGGCAGCACTGATTGCAGGTAACACTGTGGTTGCAAAACCTGCTGAGCAAACAAGCTTAATTGCCGCTCGCGCTATTGAATTAATGCTTGATGCGGGTTTCCCTGCTGGTGTGATTCAGTTACTTACTGGTCGCGGCGCTGAGATCGGTCATGCACTGACTTCTCATGATGCCATTGCTGGTGTGGCATTCACTGGTTCAACGGCAACGGCGCAACGCATTAACGTCACGCTTGCGGAGCGCAGCGCGAAACCGGTTCCGTTTATTGCGGAAACAGGTGGTCAAAACGCAATGATCGTGGACAGTACTGCATTGCCAGAGCAGGTGGTGCGTGATGTGATTCGTTCGGCGTTTGCATCTGCAGGTCAGCGTTGTTCTGCCCTTCGTGTTCTATTTGTACAAGAAGATGTAGCAGACCGTATGATCAACCTGATTCAAGGTGCGATGAATGAGCTGCATGTTGGTTTACCTTACCTACACAAAACGGATGTTGGTCCGGTTATCGACAGCAATGCAAAACAAAAACTCCTTGCTCACCTTGAGCAAATGAGCAAAACACAGACTAAAGTCGCTCAGCTACAGCTGGATGAATCGTGCCAGCATGGTGACTTTGTCTCACCAAGTGCGTTTGAAATCTCGGGCATCGATGTGCTGAAAGAAGAACAATTTGGTCCAATCTTGCACATTGTTCGCTTTAAAGCGTCTGAATTACCGAACGTGGTTGCGCAGATCAACAGAACGGGTTTTGGCTTGACGATGGGTATCCATAGCCGTAACGAAACCACGTACCGTTGGATTGAGAAACATGCACGAGTAGGTAACTGCTACATCAACCGAGACCAAGTTGGCGCTGTGGTTGGTGTACAGCCGTTTGGTGGTCAAGGCTTGTCGGGTACTGGCCCGAAAGCTGGTGGTCCACACTACCTATTCCGATTTACTCAACATCTTCTTGCTCAAGCAGAAAACGCATAAGGAGTCGCATTATGGTTCATCAGATCACCTATTTTAAAGATGCATTCTCTGCGTGGGAGCAGTGGAATCTGACTGATTTTGATTACAAATGCGAGCATGTTCTGGCATTTAAATCTGCACTAGAAGGGCAGCAGTCTACCGTTGCCAAAGTGGTTTCTTACCACTTGCAACAAGCATCAGCTCTTCTTGCAGAAACTCACCAGTTAGTTGGCCCTACAGGGGAAACTAACGAACTGTATGCCGCAGGACGCGGTGTGGCTTTGGTGATTTGTGAAAACAACATCGAGCCTGCTGATAATGCGTTATACAGTGCTTTTGCGATGATCACCTGTGCCTTAATTGCAGGAAACAGTGTGGTCGTTTGCAGTGACAATGCAGAGCTAAACCAATTGGTTAAGCAAGCTGTAGCGTTGGCAAACTTCCCATCTAACTTAGTCCAGGTTGTTGCGTACGATGCGTCTGCCCCGTTGCTTGAGAGCGATGTACGTAGTGTGGGTTATGTTGGGCGTTTACAGATTGAGCATGCGCTCAATCTTCAACTAGCTAAGCGTGACGGTGCAATCGTCGGCTTAGTTTCTGAAACGGATTTAGAGTCACCGAAATTGGCTCATGATCCTCATCTCTCGTTGCGCTTCATTACTGAGCGCACTCGAACGATAAATATTACCGCGGTGGGTGGTAACGCAACTCTACTCGAGTTGGGGAACGAAACTCACTAACCTGACTTGTAATGCTAATCTGGAGTAACTGGACTGAGAGCCGGTCCAGATTGGTTTTTTATACTCTGATGTATTGCTGAGACGGTAAAATATCAGGGCAGGCAAGGAAGGAAATAATTATAACGAGGACTATCTAATGATAGAAAATAGCTTTGCTATCACGTCCACTTTTGTGGCGTATTTACTGATTATGGTTGCTATTGGCGTTTACGCGTATAAGAGGACTTCCAATTCATCTGACTACTTCCTAGGTGGCCGTAGCCTAGGTCCGTGGCCTGCTGCATTATCTGCAGGTGCTTCAGACATGAGTGGTTGGCTGCTGCTAGGCTTGCCTGGCTATGCGTACGCTGCGGGTATCGAGGCCTTCTGGTTAGCCGGCGGTCTACTTCTTGGTACATGGGCAAACTGGCTCATCAGTGCAAAACGCCTCCGTACCTACAGTATCCAAACTGACGCGCTAACGTTGCCAGAGTTCCTGTCACGTCGCTTCAACGATAAGTCGAAACTGATTCAGACAATCTCTGCGTTTTTCATTCTTCTATTTTTCCTTTTCTACACCAGCTCAGGTTTGGTCGCAGGGGGCAAACTGTTTGAGACGGTATTCGGTCTAGATTATACCTACGCTGTTATCATCGGTACGGTGTGTGTCGTTTCTTACACACTATTCGGTGGTTTCCTAGCGGTATCTTGGACTGACTTAGTGCAAGGTCTGCTAATGGCGGCTGCGCTAATGATTGTTCCTATAGCGGTAATGGACGGTGGTTTAGGTCAGCTAAGTTCTGATCTACATGACATCAACCCAGAACTTGCAACGCTATGGAATGACGCGAAAGGCGAACCATTGTCTGCGATTGCCATTATCTCTCTAGCGGCGTGGGGCCTTGGTTACTTTGGTCAGCCACACATCCTAGCGCGTTTTAAAGCGTCTCGTTCAAACAAAGATCTAACGACTGCACGTCGTATCGCAGTGATTTGGACGGCACTATCTATGGTTGGTGCAATGCTTGTTGGTCTTGTTGGTCTGGTTTGGGTTACGGGTCATCCGGGTACTCAACTAGAGGACGGTGAGAAGATCTTCATGCTATTGGTTAACGCAGTATTCCACCCTGTCGTTGCGGGTATGTTGTTAGCAGCAATCCTAGCGGCGGTAATGAGTACCGCTGACTCACAGCTCCTTGTTTCATCTTCAGCGCTTGCAGAAGATTTCTACAAGCAAGTATTCAAGCCAGAAGCGTCTTCTGAAGAAATCGTAATGATTGGTCGTATCGGTGTTATCGTTATTTCGCTTGTTGCGCTATTCCTAGCGATGACGCCTGATAGCTCAGTACTCGGTCTTGTATCTTACGCTTGGGCTGGTTTTGGTGCGGCATTTGGTCCTGCGGTTGTACTTAGCCTTTACTGGAGCGGTATGAACCGTAACGGCGCGTTAGCAGGTATTCTTGTTGGTGGTATCACTATCGTGGTTTGGAAGCAGCTAACTGGCGGTTGGTTTGATGTGTACGAAATCGTACCGGGCATCATCTTCTCTACGCTTGCTATCATTGTGGTAAGTAAAGCAACGGGCGGTGCTGCGCAAGACGTGTTAGACCAACACCAGTCGTTCGAGAAAAAACTGGTTGAACTAGACTAGTAACTTCCCGTATATGAACACAAAGCCCGTTATTTTAGCGGGCTTTGTTTTATCTGAAACTTAATTAACGTTAATGGTGGTAGCTTGAGATCAAAGCTTAGCATTGCTCGGTTAGATTGGAGTGTTAGTCGCGACGAATTTTGGCGTAAATAACGGTGTTACTCAACTCTCCCGATGTAGTCAGACGTTCGTTTCTGAGCTCTCCTTCGAACTCATAACTACAGCGCTCGGCTACAGCCCGGCTCTTTTGGTTGGTGCTATCAGCATGAATTGCGATTCTCTTGGCGCCCAAGTCATCAAACGCATAGCGCTCAACTTCGAGCACAGCCTCGGCAACATAACCATTGCCAACGGCAGCATCATCTAACCAATAACCTATCTCAAAGGATGGTACGTCGGGATCTCGAATCATCAAGCCGACCGCACCCAGTAAGCGATCGCTTTCCTTTTCAATGATGTAGTAACGCAGCTCTTCTTCGAAGTTTTCAAAGTTTGCGATGGCTTTCTCTGTCCCTTCTATCATCGCTTCTAATGTCAGCACATGAGGCACCCACGGCAGATAGACTTCGAGAGTCTTTTGGCTGCGAACGACAGCTTGATGCGCCTCTTCGGCTCGTTCTAAACAAGCAGGGATGAGTTTGAGACGTTTCGTTTCCATGCCGACTCTCCTATGGGTGAAAAATGAACGGAAAATCATTTAAACAGATGTACTTAGAATGATCTAGTCAACGCCGTCATATTATTCACTTGGTTTGCCAGAGAGAAACTGAGAGAATCGAACCGTTATCAAACCAACTAGGTTCATTATGAAACTTTTAGTAAGAAACTTGGCTCGTCACATGACCGAGCAAGATATCCGCAAATTATTCTCAGCGTACGGCAAAGTAGAACTGTGTTCGCTAGTGCTTGATCAAGACACGGGTTTGTCGAAAGGCTTCGGTTTTGTCATCATGCCGGACGAAGCAGAAGCCATTTCTGCTCTTGAAGCACTGAATTTGACGAACGTAGAAAAAAGCAAAATTCGCGTGAAAGTCGCGCAAGACTAACACAGAGAAAAGCCAGCGTTATTGCTGGCTTTTTTGTCTTTCTATTTAGAGACCAAATTGGCAACATTCTAGAATGTCTTCTCTTTTCGTTTTAGCGAGATTGATCATCAATTCTCTCTTCAAGTTGTTTCATTAAATCCTTTAACTGTAGAGAATCGAAATTGTCTGAATTCGGCACTTGGTAAGCGTCGTTGACTGTGTAGAGCATCAAACTTTTGCTAGAGAAGAACTCTTTCTGTATTTGGACTTTGACAATGTCATCAAGAGGTAGACGGAAGTAAACCGTTGAGCCCTGGCGGTACTTCAAGGTGTTGGTGCTTGCATCGATATCTAGCGTTTTAGGATTGAACGCGCGGCGCGTGAAGTACGTTGAGAGCAGTTTCAATCCTATTATTGTGAGTGCTACGAGTCCAAACTCGACGATCTTGTCTGCTAGGTAGGAAAAATAGAACAGCGACAACAATACAGCTCCTAGCAAGAAAGGGTTGTTCTTGGGCAGATTTTGTGAAGTTTCATGGATGATCATCCGACATATCCCTCTTCTATACGCGGTAAACTCACCGCACCAAGTAACTCCTCAGTGTTTCGCAAGGTAATAGCGTACGCTACGCCTTGATGCTGCTGATACATCGGATCGTGCCTATCTATCCATGCTTGCGCCATCGGTCGCTCATAAGGATGAGGGATGTTTGCTGTCATGTCGGCAATTCGCTTATCTCCAGCGAGTAAAGCCACTTGTTGGCAGTCATCGATATTGAATGGCCGGAGGACGAGTCTTTCGGTAGTGAGAATCGGTTGTATCGTCATGCATTTCTTCCTTGATGAGACGGCTATAGCTGCTAGCAACTGGTTTGCGGGGTAAATCGAGATAACAAGGCGTCTCGAAAGCTCGATCTAGCCAGCTGTAAAGTTGTCATGCGCCTTACTAAATAATAAGCCCGAACAATTGCTTATGTGTAATGTGTCGTATTATTACACACATAAGCACGTTTGCTCATATTGATGGTACAAAAGTTGATGTCTGACCAATGTCTCAGTTTTTTGATACTTTCGTTCAATTTTTTGAAGATAGGGCACAAAAAATTAAAGGAGCTTTTTAATTGTGGAATTATTTTGAACAAAATATGTCAATTGTCAGTAGGACGAAAAAGTAGGGAGAAGAGAAATGCCGGATATATATTGCGCAGCTTGTAGAAAATCAACGCAACATAAAGTGATTATGAAGCGTTGCGAGCCTCAGTCTGTTGACTCGTTAACAGGCAAAATGGTGAGTTTTACACAGCTGATGGCGAAATTTGTATCAGGTGAACATTATTACGAGATGGAGCCTCAATACTACTGCCGTTGTTGTAATCATCGTGCAATTGGAGAGGTTGTTCCACATCCTACACGGCATACATCGGCCGCACTCTAATTCTGAGTGATAGCCATGATTAATGGCTAAATAGGGCAGTGTTGCCCGAACGACATATCTATACAGGCGTGTCATGCGCTTTCAAATTTGCGACTCCGCGGGAGCCGCTAGGTTGCTTTTTCTCTTCATATCACGGTTACTAAGTGAGCGGCAATAATCATAGCTCTTTCCCTCCTTCGTTGTTTTCTGGTTATTCTCTGCTGAATTTCACATGCTGTGCATTTGATGGTTTGCAATTGTTTGAGCAACGATTAATGTGATGCTTTCTAAGTGGTTACAAGGAAGTGGGTTAATGAGTTATCAATTGGACCGGATTGATTTACATATTTTGAGAGTGCTTCATTCGAGAGGCAGAATTCCGGTTGTAGAACTAGCAAAGCTGATTAACTTAACGACTTCTCCATGTTCTGATCGTGTAAAGCGGCTAGAAAAAGAAGGGTATATCAATGGTTATCATGCGGAGTTGAATGCGGAAAAGTTGGGGCTGGATGTGCAAGTATTCATCCATATTCGTTTAGACCAAACCAGTTTTTCTATTTTTGAAAAGTTTGCGAAAGCGGTGGAATTGATGCCTGAAATTGAAGAGTGCTACTCGCTCTCTGGAGATTTCGATACCATGATAAAAGTTCGTGTTAAGAGCATGAAAGCGTATCAGGAGTTTATGTCGAGCAAGTTAGGCACGCTTCCGGGCGTGATTCAAACTCGTAGTGAAGTGGTCATAGAAGAACATAAAACGGGATTTGGTGTTAATCCCGAGCTCCTTGGTTAGGCGAGGCATGTGTTGAGCCTCCTTATTTAGCGTGGCTTGGTATATTACTTTTTCTCGATTAAAAAAGGAGCCGAAGCTCCTTTTTTAATAAATCGGTGAGCGATTATGCCCCGATAAAGGTACTGATGACGCCAATTAAACCACCAAAAACACCGCCCCAAACGACTAGCCAGCCAAGGTGTTCTTTGATCATCTTTTGCACCATTTCTTTAACTAATGCCGGTGTTAATTCGCTTAAACGTTGATCGATGATACCTTCAATGTTCTGCTTTATCTCATCCATCATTGCAGGAGATTCGAATTGCTCTTTCAGTGCTTCTTTGATGTTATCGCTCTTGCTCAACTCAATGATGGATTCTTGCATCTTTTCGACGAAAGGTTGGCGCATGGGTTGTAGCGCTTCCGAGCCGCCAAACATCGCTAGCATGCCACCAAACTGAGAGCCTTCAATTACTTCCACTAGGGAATCAAATGCTGGATTTAAATCTACTTTCTCAATTACTGGTTGAAGATCGATGTTCACACCGCCCGCCATTTCTTTATTCAAGAATCGGTCAATGTTCGCTTCAGTAAAAAACTGTTCCATCATCAGGTTTTTGATAGCCAGTTTAAACTCTTCAAATCGCGCGGGGATCACGCCAGAACCGTATAATCCAGGCACTTTCTCAAACAGCATATGGATGGCAAGCCAGTTGGTGATGGCGCCTGAGAACGCAAACAGCCCTGCATACCAAAGATAGTCGTTTTGTAATTGATGACCTCCAGCCATCAAAGCGATAGCGAGGACATTCGTTAGCAAACTTTTGTTCATAGTGACCAGTTATATATGAATATCGGAAAGAATAAGTGGGCCTGATTCTATACCTAAGTCACATTAAGATGCTAGGTTTTGCCGTGATGAGTAGTCTTGTAGCGAAGGGAAAAAAATGAATGCTCGGAAAAACAAAACCCGACAATCATTGTCGGGCCACTGCTTTTTCTTAGAAAAACTAAGATTCTATTTTTAATTTTAGATGCGGTAGATCTTACAACAAAGTTGGCATTTCCATCTTTCTGAGTAGCCGAATAGCTTGTCAGCCCAACTTGGTTTGAGTTGTACGATCTGCATTGAACCACATTTACACATAAGCTAATTACCTTATTGTTAATATAATAACTAAGCCATCTATTGAGTATAGCTGTTTCTCAAAAAGTGAAATGACAAATGAAGACGGCTCAATACTCTGTATTGTGTTCATTGCAATGGATACGCAACGAGGCGGTATATTAGCAGAAAAAGTGTGAGCTTTATCATGGAGAGTGTTTCATATATGAGAAACCACAATGGCTATATGAGCATCTAGCCATGGATTAAAATAAAAAACGGCGCTTAAAGCGCCGTTTTTATTGAGCTTATCACTCGTTAAGAAGCGTGTTGATTGTCTAGTTCTTCAGCGATAAATCCGCCAGTTTGATGCGCCCAAAGCTGGGCGTAAATGCCGTTATTCGCAATGAGTTCTTGATGAGAACCTTGTTCAACGATGCTGCCTTTATCTAGCACGATGAGGCGATCCATTTGTGCGATGGTCGATAATCGGTGAGCGATAGCAATAACCGTTTTCCCTTGCATTAATTCATTCAAGCTTTCCTGAATCGCCGCTTCGACTTCTGAATCCAGAGCCGATGTTGCTTCATCCAATACCAGCAATGGTGCGTCTTTGAGTAGCACACGAGATATTGCGATACGCTGACGTTGGCCGCCAGACAGTTTCACACCACGTTCACCAACTTGCGCATCGTATCCGACATTACCAAATGGGTCGGTCAGAGTTTCGATAAACTCATGGGCATGCGCTTGCTTAGTGGCTTTCAGCAAATCTTCTTCTGTCGCATCTGGATTGCCATACAAAATATTGTCACGAATTGAACGGTGTAGCAGAGAAGTATCTTGGGTCACCATACCGATCTTTGAACGCAAAGAGTCTTGTGTGACTTCTGAGATGTTCTGTCCATCGATCTTAATGCTGCCGTCTTCGACATCGTGGAAACGAAGTAACAAGTTCACCAAAGTCGATTTTCCGGCGCCGGAGCGCCCAACCAAGCCTACTTTCTCTCCTGGTTTGATGTTGAGATCGAGATGGCTAATTACGCCTTTGTTCTCACCGTAATGGAAGCTGACGTTATCAAAGTGAATGCCTCCTTCAGTGACAACCAAGTCTTTTGCACCTGGTTTATCTTTAATATCAATAGGCTTAGAGAGTGTTTTCATTCCATCGACAACGGTTCCCATGTTTTCAAAGAGGGCGCCAACTTCCCACATTATCCACATCGACATACCATTTACGCGTAATGCAAGACTAACAGCAATCGCAATCGCGCCAACGCTAATGGCACTATCCAACCACAGGTAAATAGATAAAGCAGCAACGGAAAAGACCAAAATATAGTTTGAGATCTCTACAGCGACGTCGAAGCCGGTCACTAGGCGCATTTGACGATAGACCGTATTCAAAAATCCTTTCATGCCTTGCTCGGCATATTGGGTTTCGCGCTGGCTATGAGAAAACAGTTTGACGGTTTGAATATTGGTATAACTGTCGACGATGCGCCCTGTCATTGTCGAACGTGCATCGGCCTGTGCTGAAGCGACGTCTTTGAGCTTAGGGACAAAATAGATTTGGATAGCGATGTAAGCGAGTAGCCAGACAATCATTGGGATCATCAAACGCCAGTCTGCCGTCGCTAACATAATGATCATGCTGGTGAAGTAAACCGTAACGTAAACAAACACATCCATAGCTTTCATCACGGTTTCGCGCACAGCTAATGAGGTTTGCATGACTTTCGTTGCGACTCGGCCTGCAAAATCATCTTGATAGAAGTTCAAGCTTTGATTGAGCAAATACCGGTGTGCAAGCCAGCGGATAGACATTGGGTAGTTGCCCAATAACGTTTGATGAACGAGCAACGAGTACAAGATCACCAATATAGGCATGACAACCAGCAATAAGGCTCCGTAGAAAATCAAATCCGATTTGTTGTCTTGTAAGAACGTTTCTGGATTGCTGGTAGACAACCAATCAACCAATTGTCCCATGGCGCCAAACAACATTACCTCAACAACAGCCACAATTGTGGCCATCAAAGACATGATGATCAAAGGCTTTTCATAACCACGAGTGTAATAACGCAGAAAAGCGAACATCCCTGAAGGAGGCTGATCCGGTGTAGATTTGGGAAACGGCTCTGTAAAGCCTTCAAATCGTTTAAACATAACTCATCCTAAAGTTAAAACAGTGCCATTTGGGGTGGCTAAATCCATCGATTCACGCTGCTTTGGACGAAACCGCGTGTATGAGAGTTTTTTGCCTGCTCCTCGATAAAGCAGACCGATTGACGAGAGGGGCGAAAAAATAGTCTAACCGATTGTGTCTTAAATGTAACTAGTTGGTTATGAGTGTGATTGTCTATGGTTCTGATTCTTATGATGAATTCTTATCATGTTCATCGTGGTGCCATAAAAGCTTAAACCTGCAAAGTGACAATAAAATTTAAGGAAAAATGAACTTAATGCAGCAAAAATTACTTTTGGGCAATTAAATTAATTGTCAAAACAGCAAAACTGAAGTTAACAATAAATTTACAATCTCCTCATTCTAGTGATAAGGAATGTATTGGATGCTATTACACGAATCAGTGACCCAATTTGCTAATGGGAAAGAAGAAAGCACGCAAAGTGCTCAGCGCCAAACCGCAAACTGCGTAGTGATGGTGCCACCGAAAGAGTTTCGTTTTAATGAAGAAACCGCACAAGATAATGAGTTCCAACATAAAGTGTCACTCAGCCAAGAAGAAGTCTCACGTCGAGTAATGGCCGAGTTCGCGAGTATGGTTGCAACGCTGCGTCAAGAGGGCGTTCAAGTTGTTGAGTTTGATTATCCAACTTCAGATGTTGCAACGCCAGACGCGGTATTTCCAAACAATTGGTTTAGCACTACGCCAGATGGCACGTTGTACACCTTTCCAATGGCCTGTGAAAACCGTCAAAAAGAAGTACGTCCCGATGCACTTGTGGCAGCACTAGCGCAAGCAGGGCGAGAAGTTCATCGACGCAGCAGTCTAACTGAATATCTTGACGAGCAAGCGTATTTAGAAAGCACGGGTGTGATGGTGTTTGACCACCTAAATAAAACGGTCTACGCCGCACTCTCACAACGTTGTGATCGTCTGGTTTTAGAAGATTACGCCGATCGTATTGGCTATGAACGAGTGATTTCTTTCCAAACTCGTTTGCCGTCTGGTGCGCCGATTTATCACACCAATGTGATGATGGCGGTTGGCGAACAGTTTTGCGTGATTTGTGACGAAGTGATCCCAGAATTTGAGCGTCGTTTTGTAATGAAGTCACTCGCCAAAGACAAGCAAGTCATCTCAATTTCGCTTGATCAGATGAACCAGTTCTGCGGTAACATTCTGCAACTAGAAACGATCAACGGCGACAAGGTGATTGCGATGTCGCAATCGGCGTACGATGCATTCTCACCTGCACAAAGAAAGCAATTGGCAACGCACGGTAAATTGCTGCCATTCGACGTTTCTACCATAGAATCTATTGGTGGTGGTTCGGTTCGTTGCATGTTGGGTGAAGTGTTCTTACCGAATCGTAAAGCTGTGCTTTAATAAACTGCACATTTCTTTTCAGCCGCAGTGAAAGGCTGACGAAGCGTTCTCTTCAAGGGTTTTTAGCCGTTAGCTCTGTGGCAGTACAGACTAACGGCTTTATTGCGCTTTTTTGTTTTCTGACGATTTGCGTAGGCGACGCTTGGTTTAAGCGCCTAAAATAGGATGGTTCACCTAGCAGATTGTGGTAAAGTCCGCGCCTGCGTTTTACCGCATCTTCATTATTTTTATTGCTTCTTCAACCCAAAGTACAAGGTTTTCGTTAATGCCATTTTCTACTCTCTCATTGAGTTCTGAGCTGATTCACGCACTGCCAAAAGACTTCAAGAAACCGACCGATATTCAAGCGTTGGCCATTCCTGAGCTGTTGGCTGGTCAAGATCTATTGGCTTTGGCAAATACAGGCAGCGGCAAAACCCTTGCTTATGGTTTGCCTTTGTTGGAAAAGCTGGGTGTCAATCCAGAGCAAAAAGCGCTGATTCTTGTGCCAACTCGTGAGCTGGCAATGCAAGTGAGTGAAGCAATTAACCAAGTTGGTCAAGTTCTTGAACTCAACGCAGTGTGTTTGTGTGGCGGCGTTGATAAAGAGCAACAACAGCAGGCGCTAGCGACAAATCCTCATATCCTTGTCGCGACGACAGGTCGTTTGGTTGATCTGGCAAAAGACGGTTTAGACTTAAGCAATATCCACTACCTAGTGCTGGATGAGGCGGATCGTTTGTTGGATATGGGCTTTTGGCCTGACGTGCAAAATATTGCGGGGCTGATTTCAAACCAGCGTCAAACGGCAATGTTCTCGGCTACGTTTTCAGATGAGTTAAAGGGCAAAGCGAAGCTACTCATGCAGGCACCAAAGCAAGTCTCAGCGCATCAAGAAAACAGCACAAATCAAGACATCGTTGAAACGTTGTATTTGATCAATAAAGGCAGCAAAACCAAGGCGTTGATTGAACTTATCAAACAGAATGCTTGGACGCAGGCATTAGTCTTTATTGGTGCGAAAGAGAACGCCGATGGCTTAGCGAAGAAGCTGAATAAAGCGGGCATCTCAACCAATGCGCTGCATGGCAATAAGAGTCAAGATGAGCGAGAAGAAGCACTGGCGCAGTTTAAATCTGGGCAAATTCAGGTGTTGATTGCCACCGATCTACTAGCGCGCGGCATTCACATTGAGCAATTGCCTGTAGTGATCAACTTTGAACTGCCAATGCATGCAGAAACTTACGTTCACCGAGTAGGACGTACCGCTCGCGCAGGCGAACAAGGTGTGGCGGTGTCATTGGTTTGTCATGGTGAAATGGACGCACTAAACGCGATTCGTCACCTGACTCAACGTGCATTGCTAGTGCAAGATCTGGTTGGTTTTCCAGTAACGGATAAGCCATCAACTGGCGAGAGCAAACGCGCGCCACGCGATAAAAAAGCCAACCGCCGAACTCATGCTAAGAAGAGCATTAAGCAGTTCCAAGGTAAGTCGAAACGCCCAGCCCCGAGTGCGAAGTAAACCAAAAAAACACGCTCTGGCGGCATAGTCGGTTCAGAGCGTGGCTTAAAATTTTACTTTGGGGTGTTAACTCACAGTTGGGCCAACCAAGCGCATTTCCCAATCTTCAACTTCGCCGGTTTCTAGGCGGCGCTCGACTAACTTGCCCCAAGACTCGACTAACGGCAGTTCAGACAGCTTAGTGAGTTCTTCTCTATCTAAACAGCCAGTGAAAACCGCACCCATGATGCGAGCCAATGGCCATTCTGGATAAGGTCTTTCGCACAGAATAATCTCGTCACCTGCACCGATATCGCCTTCTTCCAACACTCGGAAATACCAGCCTGTTCGAAGCGTATCTTGCAGTCTTCTCGCCATGTCGTGTTGGTCAAAACGTACGTTAAGTTTCCAACAAGGCATGCGACCTTGCGACACTTCCAGTAGTGTTGAGCCGATGCGAATTTTATCTTTCAAGCAAATCGTGGATTCGGTGACGCCTTCGGAGCTGATGTTTTCGCCAAAGCCGCCGGCGGATTGGAAAATTGGTCTTTCGCCTAATTCTTGTTGCCAGATTGGGTAGTGTTCGCTTGGGTAAATATGAAGCGCTTTTTGAATGCCACCATGAAAGCGCGGATCACCTTGCTCATCACTGATAAAACCAAGCTCTGTTGCATGCTGGCGCTCAGGCAGCACTTGTTTGTTGATTGCGCTTTGCGCTCCATGAGCATAAGGGACGGTTTTCCCTGCTAGCACAGCTTTTACGACGCCGATTTTCTTCATATAACCTCCTTATTATTTGAATGAGAGATAAAGTGTTTACCTTCATTCGCGATGCGGAGCATGATAGCCTAGTAAACGTGTGTCGGAGTAGGGATGAAAAGACAACTAACAATGCTAACTCGCCAAATTGATTCGAAGTCAGGCGTCGTCACCTCCAATAAGATGATGGACGCGAATCCCCATTCTCCTGTTTTGGTGAAAACCATCGACATGCCAAAAGGTTACATTGATGCGCTGCATCAACACACTTGGCATCAAATCATCTTTCCTATCAAAGGGTTATTGCAAACACAAACTGAGCATTATCAGCACTTGGTTCCGCACACCTCTGCGTTATTTGTTCCTGCGGGTGTTCAACACGAGTCGATTGCTCTAAGCAACACGATATTTGTTGGCATTTACCTCAACCCTGAGTTTGGCGCAACGTACGAGCAACAAGTGAGAACCATTGCTTTAACGCCGTTTTTAAATGAGCTTTTACAAGAGATCCGCAGACAGTGTGAAGGTGAGACAAGCCACGAAGAAGTGCTGCATTTGCTGGCGGTGTTGCATGATCAAATTTTGAAAAGCAACGTGCAGACATTTCAGTTATTGCTGCCACAAGACAGACGACTAAAACTGATTTTCGAGCAATTGACAGACGAGCCCGCGTTAAGCTGTTCGCTAAAAGAGTGGGGGGAGAAAATTGGGGCGTCTGAGCGTACTTTATCACGGCTGTTCGCCAAGGAATTCAACACTTCATTTCTGCTTTGGCGGCAACAAATTCGGCTAATTTACTCGCTTTCTTTGTTAGATGAATCGTTGCCAATCCAAGCCATTGCAGACCTAGTGGGTTATCAAAATGACTCATCCTACATCAAAGCATTTAAAGCCTATTTTGATATGACGCCACAACAGTTTAGAGTGAACGGCGCATCGCGCAGGTAGAAATACAGAGCTTCGACTTCACTTAATGCTTTTGAGTAGAAGTCGCGAAACTTCCTTTTTGAATTTCAATTACATGGTATGAATAACAATGGCACCAACGATAAATACTCGAGTGAATCAATTCTGTTTTGGTCAGCCCCAAACGTCGCTGTCGTTGGAAAAAGAGCCCCTCAAACCGCTTGCTCAGGGCAAGGTTCGGGTGCGACTCGAAGCTACAAACATTAACCCAAGTGACTTGCTTTCCATTCATGGTGTTGGGCAATACCGCCGCGTTCACATACCACCTCGCGTGCCGGGATTTGAAGCGGTTGGGCGTGTGGTGGAAGTCAGTGCAGTTGGTCAAACTGACCTTCAAGTTGGGCAAAAGGTGTTGGTGGCGATGAGTGGTACTTGGCAATACTACATCGATGCCTCGCCTGAGAATCTTTTTCCGCTACCTGAGAGTTTGGAGAACGGCTATGCCAGTCAGTTGTACATCAACGCGTTAACCGCGTGGGTGATCACCACTAAAGTAGCTAAGTTGAACAAAGACTATGTGGTGATCATCAATGCAGCAGGGTCAGCGATCGGTAAGATATTTGCCCAGCTCGCCCATTCACTGGGTTTTACACTAATTGCTGTGACCTCAAAGCCAGACGAGTATCCGTACGATACTATTCCAGTGTTGGACGCGAAGAAAGACTTACAAGCGCAGCTGCAAACGCGCCAACTGCCACAACCAACGGTCGCTCTGGACGCGATAGGTGGTGAGGCTGGCACGGATCTCATTCGTACCTTGAAAGAAAATGGCCAATACATCAACTACGGAACATTGTCGTTAACGCCTTATACGCCTGAGTTTTTTGAATCGATGAAGGCCAACAACATCGACTTTAGTACATTCTTTTTGCGGTATTGGGAAGAATCGGTAGGTAAAGGCGGGAGAAAGACGGTGTTCGCTGAAATGTTAGAACACTTTATTAGCAGCGACATAAAGTTAAACGTTGCATATGATCTGTCGTTAGAGGACTTTCAAACAGCGATTGAAATGGTTGAGCGACGCTCGTCAGCAGTGTCAGGAAAAATCATTTTGACGCTGTGAATTACAGTGGGCCTGTTGAGAAAAGGGAGGATAAAATCCTCCCTTTTTTATGGGTTTATTTGTAATGATAGGGCTATTTTAGATGGAAGATTTGCTCTGTTTCGAGCGATGTCATCGCACGTACTTGACGCCAAATGTAATAAAAAATACCGAACATCATCAACATACTTGGGATGGCAATCATTGGGTAACTGTACAGCGTCATTTTTCCTAACTCTTCGTTAAAGGCAGCAGTACCAGAAGGGCTAGTCACAATCCAAGTCGCAAGGAAGTAGTTCATTGCAGATGAGAACGCAAAAGTACTTGCAAACAGGTAGTTAGAAGACATAAGGCAACGTTCGAACGCATCGGTTTTACCATTTTCTTTTAAACGTTGGTTAATCAACGCGAGGTTCAACACAGTGTCATTCAGTACTAACTTCTGCATCAGCGGGTAGCGGGTAAACGTTGAACCCAAAACCGCTAAACCGATCAGGCCAGGAATCAGGGCTTCTTTTAGTGCTAACCAGCGTGTATCAAGCTCTAACAAGCCGATGCCACCAGTTAGTAGAACACTGATAAAGCCCAGAGCAGAAATAAAGTTAAATTTCTTGTTACGGACAAGGTCCATACCGCCATAAATGATAGGAAATAGCAAAGCGACAACCAGCGCCATTGCTGTCCCTAGATGCTCATCGCCACTAAACTTCATCAAAATGAAGGAAGGGATAAATACGTTGAAAAGGATTTCAAATAAGGGATTCGGCTTTTTCGCCGTCGTGTTACTCATAATGTTTTACTGACTCTACTCTATGTCGGCTGTTATTGTACTTTGACAAGAAGTGTTCATCTAGTCGCGCTTGATGTAAAGCGTTAAAGCGTCGAGTTGTGTAACGACTTATGAAATAGACCGGAGCATAGCCAGTTAGTTTACATGATTGACTACTTTTTGTGTCTTAATGACTCTCCTTCTGTGCGATGATCTGATTACGCGCTCTGAATAATCGAGTCGCCACTGTGTTGTGGTTGAGCCTCAAGGCTTGGGCAATTTCATCATGATTCAACCCAGCCACTAAGCTCAAGAGCAACGGCTCTCGGTATTTGGGTTCGAGAATCATCATTTGTTTTTGAAGCCAATCTTGGGCCATGTCGTAGTCACTGCCAGGGTAGGTTTTTGTCTGTATTGCACACTCATCAATGTCGACAAAATCGTACTGTTTTCTATCAAAGCGCCGAGCATTCTCACGACGCAAAATAGTAATGAGCCAAGACTTCGCGGCGTTGGGGTCATTTAATTTATCAAAGAATCGCCACGCTTTCAGAAAGGTTTCTTGCGCTAAATCTTGAGCAAGGTGGTGATCTTTGCATAACCAATACGCGAGACGGTAAATCTCTTGGTATCGATCTTTCGTCAGTGCTTCGTAACGTTTATGTTTTTCCATAGCATTAAGATAAAAAGTTTGGAGAGCACGTTGTGTCTGCCAGATGAACGACAACCCTTTTTATCGCTTTTACAGTGATAAAAAGGGTTGTTCGATTAGGAAGACAAATTCGAAGAGTTAACCTTCCAAATATCGAAGGGTGACTCTGATTTCTTTCTTACACGCTTAAAATGGTTGGTTGGAAAAGCGTGAGTACTGGATGGCATCTGCGACTTCCTGAGCTTTAGACTCTGAAGTCATAAGGTGAAGTAGCTTAAGAGCAGCTTGATAGCTAACTAGGCTACCGTTCGAAGTGATAACGCCATCATCAATGACAAAATTCTGGTCGACTTGTACTTTGACTGCTGGGTAATCTCTTTGAAAGCCGTTTTCACCTCCGGCCCAAGTTGTTGCTTTTTTGCCGTTTAAAAGGCCAGCTTCGGCTAACAAATACGCGCCAGAGCAATTACTTGCCATCCAATCTGCCGCCTTTGAGGTAGTTTTAATAAAGTGAATGAGATCTTTATTTTCGATTAGTGCATCCATGTCATAGCTGGATGTTAAAACCAATACGTCGAGTTCCGGCAGATCACCAATCCAAGCATCCACACCAATTTTTAATCCTTCTTCAGTGGTGATGGTTTTCTGATCTGAGACGGAAATGGTGAGCACGTCATAATCACTAAACCAAGTGAGACGACTTGCGACGCCAAAAACCTCTAAAGGAGCAGTAACATCAGAGGTCAGTACGCCATCGTAAACCAGAATACCAATTCGTTTATCTGCGGCATGTGCTGTTTGAAGCATCCCAAAGAATAGGACTAGTGTCGCTATCAATAGTTGTAGTGCATTCTTCAATCCGTTTTTACCCATGGTTTTTTCCTCGTTAACAGAGCATCAAGTTATTGAGGTTCATTATATTTAGGCTAATTAGTGATTGAAGAGCCACTTTGTCTTTACTAAAGTGAATAAAATTCATGAATAGAGTTCATTGGTTATATGGATAAGATACGGTCCCTACGATTTTTTATTGCCACTTTAGATGGCGGTAGTTTTGCTGCGGCTGCCAAAGTGTATGGCACTGACCCTTCGACCGTGAGTAAAGCCATACATCGTCTTGAAAGCGATTTGGGTATACAGCTTTTTCAACGTTCTACGCGACAGAGCCGCCTGACAGAAGCTGGTCGTAGGTACGCAAATACTGCTAGGTTTGTACTGGAGGAGCTGGCGGCATGTGAGGATTCATTAAAAAGTCACAATGATGCGCTTTCAGGGCAGCTTAAGATTAATGTGCCAGTCTCGTACGGTCGCCTCTATATTCGTCCTTTATTAAAAGAGTTTTGTCGCCGCTACCCTAACATCACTATCGATATTCATTACGATGACGCCTACGTTGATATTATTGAGCAAGGTATTGATGTGTCGATTCGCTCTGGTGTCGTTCACGATAGTCAATTGATTGTGCGTCAGCTCAGCCCTATCGATTTTATCATTTGTGCCAGTCAGGATTACTTAGCGCGCCATGGTGTTCCGAGTGGCCCGGATGTATTCAATGACCATTCTTGGGTTCGTTTTCGTTTTAAACAAACGGGGAAACTGTTGCCGATTCGGATGCCAGAACCAGACGGTGCGAGTGAATATGACCCCGAAAGAAACTACATTGTAAATGACGGTGAATCCATGGCAGAGCTTTGCGCAGAAGGCTTAGGATTAACTCAGATCCCTCATTTTATCGCGAGAGACTGGCTTAAAGCGGGGCGTTTAGTGCCGATATTTCCGAGCATGCGCCAAGCAGGAAATGGCGTGTATCTTCTCTATGCCAACCGGGAATATGTGCCTGCCCGAGTGAGGGTGTTCATCGATTTTATCACTCAAGCAATACAGGATATGGATGAAACGCCATTCCATACTTGGGCTGAAACGTTGCCGATTTATCGACCGAACCAAGGCGATTGAAAACTTCATGTGAGTCTTTGGTTAAAAAAACCTAAGCTATATGGTGCTTTTATTGGTTTTTGTTAGTTTATTGGGCGTTATTATCGAAAAGCGCAGTTTGCTCTTCGTCACTCATAAAGGAAAGACAATGCCAACTAAGATCTTAGTGCCTGCTTTGGCCCTACTTCTCAGCGCATGTGGCGGCGATGGGGAGTCGTCAGCCCCAGCAGAAAGCGGCTCACAAAACACAGGTTCCACATCGTCACAAGGCACATTTGCCGAGCAGATGCTTGCAGCGGTCAACAGCGCCCGCTCTACTACACAACAGTGTGGCGCAACCACCATGCCACCTGTTGGGGCCCTGACTTGGAGCTACTATTTGGAAAGCGCCGCTTATCGACATTCAAGCGATATGGCGAACAGCGATTTCATGAGCCACACAGGCTCTGATAGCAGCAAAATGTCAGATCGAGTTAACGCAACGGGCTATGCTTGGAGCGCCATTGGTGAGAATGTCGCAGTAGGGCAAAGCAGCATTAACGCCGTCGTTAATGCTTGGTTATCGAGTGAAGGCCACTGCCTTAATATCATGAGTGCGGATTTTGATCAGATGGGCGCGTCGCTTGTCGAAAATCACTCTGCACGCTACGGGTATTACTGGACTCAGGTTTTTGCCAAACAGCGCTAATGCGATAAAGAAGCCCGATAGATAAAAAATAAAACGCCAGCAGTCACTATCTGCTGGCGTTTTATTATTTACATCTCTTTTAGCTTGTCAGGTTACGAAGTTTTGGGTCATCCGCCAGGTATTCAACAAATTCAATCTCAAAACCGGCAGGGTCAACAAAATACACATTCTTGCGGTATGGTTCATCAGCACCAGGTTGGGCAATCGGATAACCTGCATCGGTTAGTCTTTTGATGATTGCATCGACGTTGTTGGTCACATAAGCAAAATGCGCTAGCCCAACTTGGTGCCCGCTCAACTCGCGGTTTTCTCCTTCGCCATGGTCACTCATGGCTATGTATTGATACTCGTCGCCAAAATGTAGCCAGTTTCTTGGCTTGCCACTCCATTCGCCTTTACCTTCATCACGCACGTACCAATGTGGAAATGCAGTTTGGTAAAACTTCAGCATTTCAGGGATATCTTTCACGACTAAGTTAATATGTTCTAGTTGGATCATGATGTGCTCCTTTTTGTCATTTTCTAGCCAACGATGAATATGCTAAAACCTCAAGTAAAGTTGAGGTAAAGGGCTTTTTTGATTTTATTTGTAGACGCCATGTATAAAGGTCAGGCCGCTGACACTGAAGAGTTGGCTCACACAGAAATCATTGAAACCTTGTGCAAGATTGGAAAGATGTTACATGATGGGGACTTCCAGTTAACCGTTTGATTTAAGTAAGCAAAAGATGAAGGTTTTTACACTTAATCATGATGTTGAGAATTTCCCTTTTTTACAAGAAACTCAACTAGAGATTTCTATACAATACTCGGATGGCGATTTGCGGGAGTTATGTGGTGAGCGTGTCGCTGATACTTGGATGATTATTGATTTGGAGTGGGTGAGTGATAACCACATGCTTACAACAAAACCTGATTTTGCAATCTGGCGTGCAGGCGAGTTTGCTTGTTCTGAGTCCGCATATAATCAAATAAACGAAGCTCTTGATTCCAGTTGTGAGTTTTTGCCATTACGCGTCGCTGGCGAGCGTTGGTATGCTATAAACATATTCAAAACTTGCGATGCCATTGATAAGGATCGCACTGTGTTAAATGTAAGAGCTAATGGTAAGCCAAGTCGTGTAAAGCGGTTTAAAAAATTAGTGTTGAGTAGTAAATCAATCAAATCCGGAGGCTTGTTCAGGATTGAAAATAACGGAAGCGGTGTTTACTGCAATGATGAATTAGGTGGTTTGTATGAAATTTACCATCGTTGTCAGCTAAAAGGTCTGATATTTGAAGCAGTAGAAACGAGTTAAAGCCCGCAATGTTTCACCCTAAGTGTATTTCGGCAGCTTTATTTTACTCTGTTATTTCTAGCAATAATTTGTTTTCCCCCCAAAAAAACCAAAAAAGCCAGCATTTAGTACCTGCTGGCAAAGTCTTTGGGCTTCTAGGTTTTTTGATTTTATTTCTTGTTACTCATCGCTGTCACGGTGCCCCGATTGGTTTTCAGGGGAAGAAAACACTGCACCGTGCGCTTTGTGTTCAAGAAATTTGGAGATTAACCTTGCTTACGGATTAGGTAGTCAAACGCGCCTAAGCTTGCTTTTGCACCTTCACCCATCGCAATGATGATCTGTTTGTAAGGAACCGTCGTTGCGTCACCCGCTGCGAAGACACCTTCCAGGCTGGTTTCACCACGGCTACCAACTTCAATTTCGCCGCGCTCAGAAAGCGCTACTTCTGAATCTTTTAACCATTCTGTGTTTGGTACTAGACCGATTTGGACAAAGATACCTGACAGTTCAATCTCTTTGATTTCATCTGTGTTACGGTCTTTGTACTTCAAGCTTGTTACGCGAGTACCGTCGCCCACTACTTCTGTGGTTTGCGCCATCGTGATGATGTCGATGTTTGGTAGAGAGTTCGCTTTGTCGATAAGCACTTGGTCTGCGCGAAGTACGTCTGCAAATTCAAGAACGGTTACGTGCTCAACAATACCTGCTAGGTCGATAGCCGCTTCGATGCCTGAGTTACCACCACCGATAACCGCAGTTTTCTTGCCTTTGAATAGCGGGCCGTCACAGTGTGGGCAGTACGCGACGCCTTTGTTGCGGTACTCTTGCTCACCCGGAACGTTCATTTCACGCCAGCGAGCTCCAGGGCTTAGGATGACACTCTTACTTTTCAGCGTTGCGCCGCTTTCAAGTTGGATATGAATCAAGCCATCATCTGTGTGTGCTGCGCCCATCAGTTTTTGCGCTTGTTGCTCAGTCACGACGTCTACGTCGTATTCTTTTAGGTGCTCTGCTAGGTCAGTCGCCAGTTTTGGACCTTCAGTACGTTTTACCGAGATAAAGTTCTCGATTGCCATGGTGTCCATCACCTGACCACCGAAGCGTTTAGCGACAACACCAGTGCGAATACCTTTACGCGCTGCGTATAGTGCTGCTGCACTACCACCAGGGCCACCGCCGACAACTAGCACGTCGTATGGGTCTTTTTCGTTCAGTGCTTTGGCGGCTTTCTCGCTCGCACCGTCATCCACTTTGTTTAGGATTTCAGTCAGAGACATACGGCCTTGACCGAATAGCTCTCCGTTTACGAATACGCTTGGTACTGCCATGATGTCACGTTGTTTCACTTCATCTTGGAAGAGTGCACCGTCGATCATGGTTGCTTTCACTTTCGGGTTGATCGCCGCCATCATGTTGAACGCTTGAACCACGTCTGGACAGTTTTGGCACGACAGTGAAATGAACACTTCAACTTCCAACTCTTTATCTAGCGCTGCGATTTGTTCAATCACTTCCGGCTCTAGTTTGATTGGGTGACCACCAGAGTGCAGCAATGCCAATACCAGAGAGGTAAATTCGTGACCCATTGGTAAGCCAGCAAAGCGAAGTGCTGTGCCTTTTACTGGATTGGTCACCGTCATCACTGGTTTACGTGCGCTTGCGTTGTCGTCACGTTCAACGGTGATAAAGTCGCTCATCTCTGCGATTTGGTTCGCCAGAGACAGAATGTCATTCGATGCTTTGCTTTCATCTAGACTAACCACTAGACGAACGTCTTCTTTTACATTAGCCAGATATTGTTTGAGTTGTTGTTGGATCGCTTGGTCTAACATAGTTGTTGTTACCTTAAATAAACAAAAGAGTGGTTACTCTGGATAAAATCAGTAGGGAGAGAGCAAACCAGGCAGAAGGTCGTCAAGGTATCTAACCTGGAATGCTCTCTAAGTTAAGCGTCAATTAGCATGTCAAATTGAGCTTAAATTCAGTGGCTTAGATTTTGCCTACTAGGTCTAGAGAAGGAGCTAGCGTCTCTTCGCCTTCTTTCCATTTTGCTGGGCAAACTTCGCCTGGGTGTGCTGCTACGTACTGAGCTGCTTTCACTTTGCGTAGTAGGTCTTCTGCGTCACGACCGATACCTTCAGCAGTGATTTCCATTGCTTGGATAGTACCTTCTGGGTCGATTAGGAACGTTGCACGGTCTGCAAGGCCTTGACCTTCACGCATCACACCGAAGTTGTTTGTGATGTTGCCTGTTTGGTCGCCAAGCATGTAGTACTGGATCTTGCCGATTGTTTCTGAGCTATCGTGCCAAGCTTTGTGAGTGAAGTGTGTGTCTGTTGATACTGAGTACACTTCAACGCCGCGTTTTTGTAGCTCTTCGTAGTGGTCTGCTAGGTCACCTAGTTCTGTCGGACATACGAATGTGAAGTCTGCTGGGTAGAAGAAGAATACAGCCCATTTGCCTAGAACATCTTGTTCTGTTACTTCAACGAATTCGCCGTTTTTGTATGCTGTAGCTGCAAATGGTTTGATCTTTGTATTAATCATTTTTTACTTTCCTCAGAATGTTTTAGGGTGAGCAGTTCTTGCTTTCGGAAAGTATATTCGCATCGGATTGTGTTTAAGGAAAATTGCTTGTAACTATCCTATTGATAGCCATTTCCTATTTCACTTGATAGGGAAATCCGATGTAAGTGAGTTTGCTTTGATAGGTTTTATTGAAGATGAAGGCAGATTAGCAATAGAGAATACCGATGATGACCTTAAGTGGATCGTCTGGCTAAGATCGAAAGAGCCTGCATCTCGGCAGGCTCTTTCTAATAGGAAGTGGGGAAGCGGATGCTTCTATTTTGTTAGCTCAGATTGTCGAGCACTTTGCCACACAACTTCTTCAGCATGATCATTTCATCTAGCTCTAAGGTGATTTTACACATCATGGCGTTTGGCACTGACTTGGCTTGTTCTTTGAGGACACGACCTTGTTCTGTTAGGTTTAGTACGCGAACGCGTTCATCGGTTTCACTTCGGCCGCGTTCCACATAGCCTTTTGCTTCTAAGCGTTTAAGCAGAGGTGTGAGTGTGCCTGAGTCCAAATGCAGTTGTGACCCCAATTCTTTCACGCTGGCACCGTCTTTCTCCCACAGCACCATCATCACTAAGTACTGCGAATAAGTCAGACCAAGCTCATCCAACAACGGGCGGTACGCTCGGATCACTGCATTTGCTGCGCTGTAGAGCGGGAAGCAAACTTGGTTTTCGAGTAAGAGTTTATCGTCGTTGGTCATGGTGTTGTCGGTGTAACACTGGCTCATTGGCGTTGCCTACCTGCTCATAGAGAAAGAGAGTCATAAAATAAATTGTGCACAATATAGTTGCGAACGATCTTTACTTCGATATAAGATTGCAAGCAATTAAATTGTGCACAACTTAAATTAAGAAGGACACTCGCATGACTACTCTATACAAAACTCAAGCTACTGCTTTGGCTGGTCGTAATGGTCAAGTAAAAACAGATGACGGTCTTCTCGATCTAGAGCTGTCATACCCGAAGGAAATGGGTGGCACAGGCGCAGCAACTAACCCAGAACAGCTTTTTGCAGCGGGCTATTCAGCGTGTTTTTCTAACGCGATTCTTCACGTAGCGCGTGAAGGTAAAGTAAACCTGAAAAGCGCACCCGTAACCGCGGAAGTAGGCATCGGTCCTAACGATAACGGTGGCTTTGCACTAACAGTGAGCCTAGCGGTAGAGCTAGACATGCCACAAGAACAAGCGCTAGAGCTAACGCGCATTGCACACCAAGTTTGCCCATATTCAAACGCAGTTCGTGGCAACATTGATGTGGCAGTAACGGTAAACGGCGAAGCAATTTAAGCGGTTCTTATCACTGCACAAAGACAAGAAAGCCTGCAAATACGCAGGCTTTTTCTATATTTGAAGTAGAAGTCTAAATTTAAACTTAATTTGGTTTGTTCGAAATGCACAGGTATAGTTGGCAAGATTAGGTCAAAATCTAAACGAAAAATAGAATGTGATTAGCACTTTCTATTGATTCAAATATTTCGGTCAAACCTGCAGTATAGCTCGGCTGGGTTCGCTTGTTGTTACACCAGCGAGGTTGCCGATAGGAGTCATGTGATGAGCACTGAAACGGTAAGTTATTTAAAAAAGAATGCTGCGAAGCTTGAACTGGATGAACCAATGACGATTACGCAAAATGGTAAGCCTATTTATGTCGTTGAGTCTTATGAAGAACGTCAGAAGCGTGATGAAGCCATTGCTTTAATGAAGTTTGTTAGCTTTGCTCAAAATGATGTTGCGAATGAACGTGTAAAGTCATCAGAAGATATGAAGAGCACGTTAGCAGCACTCAAAGATTGAGTTTGATACGAGCATGGAAGCAAAAGTTCTCTATACACAAACCTTTGAAAATACGGCTATTCAGAGTATTAACTATTTATCGAACTGGAGCGCTCGCAACGATGTGATTGATAGATTAATTGCGGTTCAGCAGAGGTTTGAACACAACGTTTTGAATAACCCGTCTATCTATCCCCCTTGTTATGAACTGACAACAATCGGTGTTTACGACATCCGGCAATTTAGCTTTGATGGATTCAAGCTGCTTTACCGAATTGGTGACAAAAATACTATCTATGCTCTAGTGATTCTGAGTGATAAACAAAACCTACAAAACGCATTGATTGACCATTGCATCATGTTCAAATGATTCTATGAGAGACCGCATTAACGCGGTCTCTTTTGCTTTCTGGCTCTAGTGTATTAACGCGACTCTAGCGGGTAAGAGCGGTAGCTCCACATGCCGTAAGTACGCAGAGCATCGCGGTAGATACCAAGCAGTTCGCCATCGCTGGCTTTGGCTAAGTCTTTAAGTGGTTTGTCTGGGTAGCTCACTGTGTCAAAAGTGATGTCTTGCGGGCCAGTTTGCCAGCTTGCGATTTCAAACAAGGTTTGACCACGGCGCACATGGCTCGCTGAGCTTATGATGGTTGCGTGCTTGATGTTATGACGCGCCAATGCGTAGCTGCTGAATAGGGCGTTACCTACCGTGCTGGTGGCGTAGTTTTCTTCAATGATGCGATCTTTGCTGATGCCTTTTTCAATCAGCCAATCCGCCATTAACTTGCCTTCGGTTTTGTGGTTCTTCGGTACACCACCCGTCAATACGATCAACGCGTCTGGGTTTGCTTTTGCCATGGCTAGCGTGGTTTCCAAACGCTCAACCAAGATTTGATGCATTGAACCATCTGGGTTCAGTGCGTATCCCAATGTGACGATTGCGCCTTTGTCATCCAGTTTGCCTTTGTCGGCTTTCTCTTTCAGTGGCGTGGCAAGTACGCGGTCTACGGTGTCGAAGATGCGTTGGATGTCTGCGGCTTTACCTGCATTGAGCTTAGTGAGCGTAGCCATGTGTTTCGCTGATTCCGCTTGGTTGCCCTCAAAGCGTTGCCACACTGCTAAGTAGGCGTGCAAATCCACATCGTCTGGCGCAACAGAAAGGGCTTGTTCAAACAGTTCAATCGCGCGGTCTGCATTCTTGTTGTAGATCTGCGCGTTTGCTGCAGAAATCAGTAGGTCAGTACGGTACGGCTCGAGTTTGTATGCTTCTAGTAAGCGGTCGGTAACAATCTCCATGTTGCTCGGCATTTTGGCGGTAAAACCCGCATGCGAAATACGCGCAGGGGATTTGAATGCTTGTACCGCGTCATTCAGCAGTTGGTCGACAACCTGACGTTTGGTGACGATCTGTGAGTAGTCGGCGGAAGATTGAACGGCAGCATCGTTAGCCGCGATAGAGTATGGGGCAGCAGTCAGCGCAATTACGCTACCAAGAGCAATAGCAAGTAAGTTCTTCTTCATGGAATGTCCTAGAGGTGCTGTAGTACCTAGTTTTTATTGTGCTTAGTGTTGTAGGTCGAACGGGGTCGATGGAATTTTTTCAGTCTAGGTTCGCTTCATGAATAATCTGTGAAATGAATCCCAACTCAGCCGAGCGAATGAACGCGCGTGGTCAAAACGCGAAGTAGGATCACGAAAATACTGAGGTATTCGTTTGTGTTCTAAGTCATTGGATTAAAAGATAAACAGCGTTTGGAAGAACGGATTTAAGCAACCAGAGTAAGAAATGAAAAAGCCTGCAACGATGCAGGCTTTTGGTTTATTTGATGGCAGTGCAGAAGCTAACGTCTGCATGGTGCGTTTGTGGGTCGAAGCTGTGGTAAAGCTCAAAGCAAGGACGATCGTCGTTCTCAATACCGGATTCAATTACCTTGCTCATGACATCATCCCACGCTTTTGAGTATTGGCTCGGGTCAGTAATGTGTTGGCGCATCACGGCATATTGACCGCCGGGGAAGTCTTGCAGCTCAATGCCTTTCGGAACTTCGGTATCTTCTGGCACCATCAAGCAGATATCAGTACGGCACTTCTCGTCTGGCGTGATTTCTGGGTTGTCATGGTAGATGAAGATGCAGGTATTGCCTGCCAAACCTTTCATTCCTGCCCATTGATACAAGCGACCTGATGGCTCCTCATAGCCTTGGCCGTAAGGGCCGTTTACGCGAATGTAAGCCAGTTTTGCTTTTTCAAAGTTTTGCGTTTCCATTGTCATGCTCCATTTGGTGAGTTCAGAGCCAGTATATGAATCGCTTGGTGTTACTACGTTTCCATTCTTGCGCAACGTGTGTCCAATCTTGCTGTTTCGTGCTAATTCAGAAAACTGCTGATAGTTTTCGCAGTCACGAAAGGCCGTGGGTGTAACGCCATAATGTTGCTTGAAGGCTTTGGCTAAGCTCTGTGAGCTAGAAAATCCGTACTCTAGGGCAATGTTCAATACTGGTTGCTTGGATTTGAATAAGTCATCGGCGGCGGCTTCTAGACGCAAACGTCGAATGAAATCAGCCAATGTCTCGCCTTGCACGGCTTTGAAGGTGCGATGAAAGTGATAAGGAGAAAGGTTCGCCAGCGCGGCCACTTCTGGCAGGTTGAGTGGTTCATTAAAGTGTTGTTCTAAAAAGCGAATCACAGGAACCAGTCGTTGGTGGTAGTCGACGCGCATCGGGGTATTTCCTTGTTCTGTTCAGCTTGTATTCTCTGCTCAAAGCCTACTGCAATCCAACAAGCTTGCAAGGGAGCAGGGTGAGAAATGCGTGGCGAGATGAGCGTCAATCAGTCACACTCAACGAGCAGATGTTTAAGCAAAAACGTTGCGCTTATTATCTTTACTAACCGCTAGGACAATCATGATAGCTTGGAAACAGTCTCTGCCAGAGTACGAATGGCTCATTCATCAAATTTGGTACTTGGAAGTGCCAGAGGGTGAAGTCATTGACCCCAAGCCGCACCTTATTCCAAACCCGCGTGCTCATTTACTCTTTACGCCACCAGTGCAAGGCTACAGCTACGACACGGGAGACACAAAGCTTGCTGGCAAAGGCTGCCATTTATTAACGGCTAACGAGCATTTGCTGTTGTTGGAAGATACGGCTCCCATCAAGCGTATTGGTATCACCTTTCGTCCAGAGGGTCTGTATGCCATTGAATCACGGTTTAGTGATGCATCCCAAGTAGCAGCAATTAACCAATGCGATTGGTTTGATTGGCTCAACGCGGCGTTTGATGTGTGCTTTCAACAAGGGTTATGGCAGCTAGAGTTGCAAGATTCACCGCAATGTTTGCTGAACTACATCAAACAACATCTAGATGCGTTAGATATCGAACCTTGTTGCACCAAACCGTTTTTGGCATCGCAAAAAGCGGTATCCGTGATGGACGCTCAAGCGCTACGCTCACCTGAGCTAGCGATGGATATTGATGAGATAGCCAAACAATGCGCCTGTTCTCGAAGAACGCTTGAGCGCAGTTTCAAGCAAGTGGTGGGGCTGAGCGTTAAGCAGTATCAACAAATGGCACGTCTGGAGCAGATGATTTTGACCCTCTACAAACAAGAAGCGATTGATTGGGCGAGTTTCTCACAACAATTTGGTTTCAGTGACCAATCGCATTTGATTCGTACCCTCAAACAGCAGCTAAGAAAAACGCCAAGCAAATACTTGAAAAAGCGCGACTTAACCATCGATATCTATGGCGATTTTGAGTCGTAATACATTGCTAATCAGCCCGAAAGTTGTCGCAAAAATCCAATTTTTCTCTTATCCGCTGGGCTACTATTTTCAGCAGATAACGAGGTAACACATGTCATATCAAAAACTAAAACAAGGCGAAGCCATCCCATTTAACGAATCGTTGACTATCCAACTGATTCAAGGCTCTGATCTACAAGATATTATCGAGATGTTGAACGACGATAAGGTCAATCAATATCTGTTCTTCGCACCTGCTGACAACAGCCTATATGAAGGCTTCTTTGACCCTATTATTGAAAATACGGCACAAGCGAGCAAAGACGGTGTTTGGCCAGATAGCCCAACGTTCGTGATTCGTGACCAGCAAGGTCAGTACATGGGAATGTGTGCAGTGACCGCAGTGATGTTCTTAACTGGCAACTACGAAGTGGGTTATCAATTACCTACTTACGCATGGGGCAAAGGCGTTGCAACCCGTGCTTGCCAAATGATGACCGCGATTGGCTTTACTGAGCTAAACGCCCATAAAGTCAGTGCGGATTGCTACGCTTCTAATGCTGGCTCTTACAAGACGTTAGAGAAAAATGGTTTTACTCAGGAAGGCCGTCAGAAAGACTACTACAAACTAACGCAAGGCTTTGACGACAAGCTCTATTACGGCATAACCGCAGAACAATTCGCGTCTTTAAATCGCTAATAATTAGCCGACAAAAAGTAGCTAACAACAAAGTAGCCAACAAAAAAGGCCGTTAACCCACATGCTCGGGTTAACGGCCTTTTCTATATTCAGCGCTAAATGGCTAACACTTAGTTGCCTTGGTTTTGGCTTTGAAGCTTCTCTTTTGCTTCTTCAACCTTTGAGAAATCCAATCCCAACTCGTCTACGGCTTCTTTAATTAGCGCAGGGTTTTGCATCACTTGCGCCATCAGCATTTGTAGCTTGTCTTGTGGCAAACCTAGTTGGCTGATTGTTGCCATTGCCGCTAGAGGGTTTTGCGTCAGAGTCTGAAAAATCTCGTTGATTTGTTCGTCGCTGATATTGTTCTCTTTCAGCAAGGCGATAATTGGGTTCATCATATTTCCTTTCAATCATTCATTGGATGACACTGAGGTGCAGTGTATCACTCGGTTACCTGTGTTTGTACTAGCTGAATAATTGGGGTAATCACTCAACTTTTCAATACCCCGTTAGTTCCATATAACCTGTCCCAGAATGAGAGCCCTTAATGCGCACAGGGCCTTCCCAATAAGGCACTGAAAGCGGCATTTTCGCGTTCGGGTTGAGTGCAGAAACGGTTAGCTCGATTTGCTGCTTAGGAATCGACACTTGCCACTGGGTTGGATACTTTCGCCCTTGGATTTCTGTTTGCTTAGTCGCCTCTAGCTGAATGTCTTTCTGTGGGATAGCAATGCCAGAAGCATCTTGCTGCATCAGCCTTGCGCTGGAGTAACTGGCTTGTCCGGTTTTGGAATCTCGCAATTGGAACACCACCAAGCTGGTGTCGTCACTCAACCTTAGGGCAAACCAGTCCCAGCCTTGTTGTGAGTCGAGTAAGAGTTGCGAGCTCCACTCTCGGTCTATCCAGCCTTTGCCCGACACTTGATGGGTTTTGCTGTCGATCGTGACTTCACCGGAGACATCAATAAACGGTTGGCTGTAGTAATACGAAGCCACCTGACCATCGGCGCTTTTGGTGCTGTACCCTTGCTCTCCTTGTTTTTGATACGGTGCGCTGCTGGTAAGAGTGAGCGAATAGCCAAACTGTTCGGAGTTTGCATTCAATGTGGCAGGGAAGAGATCGGTGGTTGAAGAAGTCCACTGCCAATCATCGAGATAAACCCGAAATGGTGAAGTGTCGACGCCAGCGAGAGAGGCTTGATCGCGCGACCATTTTTCATCGGCGTAGTGTTTGTCTGCGGTCGTCACTGCGCTGTGCGCCATGTAGATTTGTTGAGCTTGCCATTCGGTTTTCTTCACGTCATCTTCGCCCGTTGGCGGCGCAGCAGCAAAGCGAAACTGTGTCCACTGGACGCCAAGTGGAGTGCCATCTTCATCAATTAAGTTAGCGGTTAAGTACCACCATTCATGACGAAAGTTTGGGTGTGCTTGATGGTCTGCAGGGAAGGTGAGTTCAATCCCTTTTTCTACGGGTGTGAATAAGTTGCTCTCGCTTTGTGTATCTCCACTGCCCAGCAACGTGCCCATATTTTGCGTGCCCATATTTTTTTGTTGGGCATCTTCACAACCGAATAGGAATAAGCTGCTTATGAGTAGAGTAAGCTTGCTTGCCAATCGAACCATCACAACACCTCGCTTTGCAAACTGGATACGACAGGCTTACTGACCAATCGCCACAGCGGAATCAAGGTTGCGATCACTGCCACCAAGATGGTGATTGCCGCAATGCTCAGCGCATCACTCCAATTCCACAGATAATTTAAGCTCCAACCAAAAGCGCGCAAGGTGACAATATCTGTCAGCACATATCCCACCATGGCTCCTAAAGGTAGGGCAATAACCAGCGTAAAACTGACTAAAGCGACGATCTGTCCGACCACCATGGTCATTAATTTACGACGGCTGACGCCAAGTGCATACAGCCTTGCAATAGCGGCTTTACGCGCGTCGAGTAACATGAAACAAGCACTGAACAAGCCAATCACCGCGACCATTAAAGTCACACCGTTGAGTGCGCGGGTAATGGCGAAGGTCTGCGAGAAAATATCCAACGCGATGGATTTGATTTGCGCCTGATCGTAGAGCTGATTTGGGTGCAGATTCAATTGCTCGCGCAGTTGCTCGTAGACGATTTGTGGGTCACCCGAGACTTTAATACCAAGGCTTGTTGGCAGGTCGGTAAAGCCACTCTCTTGCCATAATTTGGGTGCTAATAAGACTTCACCGTTGGGTGAGCCGTAATCGTGGAATACCGCACCCACAAGCAGGTTCTTATCTGGAACAGCATCAAGCGTGAGCTCGCTACCCAGTGATAAACCCAGTTTGACCGCAGTAGGTTCACTGATCGCGACTAACTTACCTTGATAAAAGCGTGACCAGAAGTTTTCCAAGTGCGATTTGAATACCATGGTTTGTTCTAAGGTGTCTTTGTCTTTGGTGCCAAGCAAAATCGGTAAGCCTTGCAGGTTATCGTCGACGTAGTATTGCTTGTAGACGGTCTCAACCTTATCGAACTGCCCTAATGCGCGCTCTACATCAGCGATTTCTCCTTGCGCAGGGCTGACGTAAATATCGGCGTGCAGCCTTTGTTCTAACCACTGTTTAAGGGTGGATTCAAAGCTGCCCACTAAGGTGTTCATCCCCATATTGGCAGTAACGGCGAGTAGCAGTGCCATCATGGCGAGAGAAAGCGGAGAAATCAGCTCGCGCAGCTCAGCAAACAGATACTGCATCAAACCGGAACTGGTGCGTTTTTCACACCAATTGGCTAATACGCTGATTGTTTTGGGTAGATACAAAGGAATCGACACCACAAGCACGCCGAGCCACGCCATGGTAAATCGGTGGTGCTCACTCAGCCATAAACCCGCAAGCGCAAGAATCGTTAACGCAGCACCTATCAAAAACAATTGGTTTTCGTTAGAGGCTTCAGGTGCTTGATAAAATCCGCCATGAGAGGAAAGCGGTTGGCGCACTCGCTGTTTAAAGTGCTGCCAACATGCCAATAGGGTGGCGGCTAACGTGAGCAGCAATGCTTGCGCCCACCATTGCCACTGCCAAGTGCCGGGCAGCAGTGTTGCGCCGTAAAGTTGTTCTAAAGTCAGTGCTACGGTCGGGTGCAGCCAATGGCTGAGCTGTATGCCCAACACAAAACCGAGGGAAGCGCCGATGGTAACGAGAAGAGTGAGCTCAACTAACAGCGCAGAGAACACAATGCTCGGCGCAACACCCGCTTGTTGAATTTGCACTAACAGCCGATTGCGTTTCAGCAAGCTGTACTTTACGCCGTTGTAAGCGATGAACAGCCCGACTAAAAACGCGAGTAAGCTCATTGCGGTGAGGTTGAGGTGAAAGCTGTCGGTCAGCGAACCAAGGTCTGTACTTTGGTTATTGGAAATCCATTGCCCTTGATCGCTAATCAGCTTCTGCCAATTTGCCTGCGTGTCTTTATCCCCTTTATCACCCGAATGGAAAACTGCAATGTAACTGAGCTGCCCTTGTTTATTGAGCAGTTGCTGGGCAAAGCCAATGTCCATCAACATTCGGCTACCTAACTGCCATTCGTCTGGTAGCACCACCACTTGGGTTGGAATGTCATCCAGAGTTAGGGTTTCTACTTCCCCTAAGTTTTGATGTTGAGATTGGCTCATCATCACGATCGGCTTACCGGCCAAAAGCTCAGGTAAAGGTAAAGCACTGTCGAACAAAGACACGTTTTGTTGGTTTTCTGACGAATAGCGCGAACGTGAGGAAATTGCGGCAATCAACTCACTACCTTGCACTGACCAGCGACGCCCTTGTTCGTCTCTCACTCGCCCTTCGATTACAGGTAGTGCTGCACTGAGCCCGTTTTGTCTAAGGGTGAAATAAAGAGACTCGGGCAGATAGTTTTGCCCTGCTGGTGGAATAATTAAGTTCTGAGCTTGTGCGCTAAGCTGCTCGGTAGATTCCGCATAACTTCGTTTGGCATTGAGGTTGATGGCTTGCACCGCAACGAATAAGGTCACAGCCAACACGATACCGATCAGAATCGCGGCGGCTTGCAGTGGCGCCTGCCGATAGTGCGCTGCAAACAGATTCAGGGCGAGTCGAGTATGAGTGAATCTGTTGTTTGATGGCTTAGTTTGCTTCATGGTGAAGCTCATGTTTGTTTACTTGATGGCTGTTCTGTAGCTGACTGTTATCCAATCGCAGCCGTGCTTTCATAAATTCAGCGCATTCATGGCTGTGGGTCACCAAGAGCACGGCGGTATTGCCTTGGGTGGTGATTTCACTGAGTAGTTTCATCACTTCCAAGCCTGCTTTTTGGTCGAGGTTACCTGTGGGTTCATCGGCGAGTAGAAGCTTAGGTTTGTGTGCCAATGCGCGCGCAATCGCGACTCGTTGTTGTTGACCTCCGGAAAGGGCAGAAACATGCCTGTCGAGAAGTTGGCTGATACCTAGAGTCTCGACCAAATAATCGCACCAGTCGTTCCATTTCTGTTGATTCAAATGCAGAGGGAAGGCGATGTTTTGCTGCACGTTGAGCGGCGTTAATAGATTGAATTGCTGGAAGATAACACCGAGTTTTTGATGTCGAAATCGGCTCCATTGTGGGTCTTTCCAAGCCGCCGTGTTATCGCCATCTAACCACAACTCACCATCGGAAAGCGGCTCAAAGCCAGCGATGACATTGAGCAAAGTACTTTTGCCGCTGCCACTTGCGCCCGTCAGCGCAACACTCGCTCCTGTGTTCAACGTGAAGTCGACGCCTTCCAACACGCGATGTGTCTCTTTGCCATCGACAAAGCTTTTGCTGGCGTGTTTGAGTGTGACAAGTGGGCTTTCCATTTCCTCTCCCTGTATTCAAAAGGTGTCGTTTCTTTTGGCAATGCTTATTGCTGTTCGTTCTTTAGAAACTTTAGACAACAATCAGATAAAAACAGCGATTTACATCGATTTCTTAATAACTTGTACTGAAAAGAAGAGGGAAGAGATTAAATGAGGAGGGATATGACAGGCATTAAAAAAGCCCGAGTCAAACTCGAGCTTTCAAATACATTCAGCGTGGTCAGCTTACACGTAGTACGCTTCAACTTCGCCTTTAAGTTTGATTAGCATTGGGTTACCGAAACGGTCTTTTGCTTTAGGAGAAGCAATTTTTACCCAACCTTCGCTGATGCAGTATTCTTCTACGTCAGTACGCTCTTGGCCGTTGATACGAATACCGATTTGGTGCTCGAAGCATTCTTTGATGAAGAATGGGCTACGTGGGTTACCCGCTAGGCGATCTGGTAGAGCTGGTTTAGCTGTGTCTGTCATTTTGTGTGACCTAAATTCCGTAAAAAGTGCGCTATTGTAGTCAGTGCACTGTGTGTGTTCAAGATATGTTGAGAGTCGATGCGTTGTTTAACTTTCAAGTAACTCCTACAACCCCTTTAAATACTGCGCGTTGGCTGTTGGTTGAATCATGGCATTCAGCGTTTGGACGGTTTGTTCGCTGTGTTCTTCAAGTAGAGCTAAGAACGCGTCAATCAACTCAGGTTTGCTTGCTGAGACTTTCGTTTCGGTCTGGATATCACGCAGATCGATCAACACATCGGTAAACAATTGCGGCAGATCGTGCAGCACTTGCAGGTTTAAGATGTTGTGCTCGCTGTAGATTGAATTGTGGCTGCCTTTTTGTTTTTGCACCAAGTAAGGATTGTCTTTTAAGTTGATGATAGACGTGCGTTTGTCACAGCGTTTCAAACAACTTTTGTTGACCTTCACCTTACGGCATCCTTCGGTTTGTTGAAACAAACATTGGCGGCTCGTGAGTAGAGTGTTCGGGTGATAAATGCTGTAGAAGCTGCGCATGTTTTTCGGACGCTTTATGTGACGCACCTGCTTCATATTCAGCTCGTTAGAAACAAACGCGCCACTTGCCGCGAACTCGTCTTGAAGGCATTTAAACGCGTATGAGTTCACCGTGTTCAGTTGTGGGCCTGCCACCCAGCCTAAGCCGAGCTCTTTTGCGATCATGCCGACACCTGAGTTGTTGGTGATCAACAACTCAGGTTGGATGGTTTCCAAAAATACGCGCGCGGCGTGGTAGTCTTCGCCAATCAAAATGGCTGGGAACCAAGGTTTGAGCATTGGGTTGGCTTGGAACAATTCAATCATCGCGCTCAGTTCACCAGACAATCCCATTGGCAATTGATAGTAAACATCAACGTCGTGGTATTCGCACAGCATGGCTTCTTGTGCTGACGAGATCAGAACCGATAATTTTGGCGCACCTTGGCGAGGTTCTGGTTGAGGTAACGTTGGCAGAGTTGGCACATCAATCGACCCTTTCAAGCTGCTGCCGGATACTTGTGTTGAAGTGACATCGAACGACTTAGTTTGCTCTGCCACTTTCTCAATGATCGCGGTTTTGTCATCGTAGAGTTTCTTTTTCACCGCTTGTACATCATCAGCAGACTGGCATTGGTAAACCTTCGAAAAATGCTTTACAGCATGGTCGCGCGGGTTGTCGATGTACATCGCCTTGCCGAAATCACCTTGCAAAAATGCGTTGGAGAAATCACGGTTGAACACTGTGTATAACTCTGTGGTGTCTTCAGAGAGTTCCAAACCCTCGCACAAGCGATCAATCTGTTTACGCCAGTTATCGACCACGGTGTACACGTAGTGGGATTTCTTAATGCGGCCTTCCACTTTCAACGAATACACACCCGCATCAGCAAGCGCTTCCAAGTCCCCAAAGGCGGAGTTGTCTTTCATATTGAGTGGGTAGTTGTTGCCTGTTTTGGTCGTTTCGTACTGTTCGCGACAAGGTTGGCTACAGCGTCCACGGTTACCTGATGCGCCATTGCGAGCGGAACTGATGTAGCAAATTCCGGAGAATCCGATGCAGTATGAGCCGTGGACAAACACTTCCATCATTACGTTGTGCTCGCGACCAAATTGCGCCAGATGTTTTATCTCACTGATGTTAAGTTCGCGAGATAAGTTTACTCGGCTTGCGGTGAGCTGGTTGAGAAAGAGGATTTGGCCTTCGTTATGCGTGTTCAGTTGCGTTGAAGCGTGCACATCCAAATCGGGAAAGTGATGTTTGAGAATGTAGGCCAGACCGAGATCTTGTACGATCACGCCATCGATTTTGGTGGTGTTCAGTTGGCTGAGCAAGCGAACAATCGCTGGAATTTCACTTTCTAAAATCAGCACATTCAACGTTAGGAAAATCTTACAGCTGTGCTGATGGGCCAACGTTAACACGCCATTTAAGTTATCTAAAGTGAGGTTGGTCGCTCGGTTACGAGCATTGAAGCGGTCGAGCCCACAGTAAATTGCATCGGCGCCAGCGGCAATGGCGGCTTTGATGGAATCTAAATCACCACCGGGTGCTAATAACTCAAATTGATCGCGTGTCACTACTTTTCTCTTTCTTACTAAAATAGGCTGCAAATGTTACGTATTTCACGCTTTTGATGCTCAGCTAGTTAACGCTTTATTAATCTGAATCAATTAATCCGTGTTACACGGTCGACTCTTGAGTGGGTAGAGTGCAATTCGCGATAGCGGAATTTGACTTCTATAGTTTTCCTACACTTGGTTTTTCTATATCTAGTTTTCGACTCAGAGAGAGGAAGGGACGACAAATGAAAAAAGTAATCATTGGGTTGGTCGTGGCGTTGACGTCATTGAGTGCATTGGCTGGGGAGGGTGTGGTAACCGTTGCGAGCACGCATTCAGCAAAAAATACGGCGGATAAATTTGTCGCTATCGCGCAAGAAAAAGGGTTGAACGTCTTTGCGCGCATTAACCATCAAGAGAATGCCACGAAAGTCGATATGACGTTGCGACCAACCGAAGTTATCGTGTTTGGAAACCCTAAAGTAGGCACGCCACTGATGATCTGTGCGCAGGAAGTGGCGCTCGATTTACCCCAAAAAGTGTTGGTGTATGAAGATGATGAAGGCAAAACGTGGTTAGCTTATAACGATCCTATTTATTTAAAGCAGCGCCATCATATTGAAGGCTGTGACGAGGCATTGAACAAAATCAGCGGCGTGCTGGGCAATTTAACCAACGCGGCGGCGAAGTAGGGCTGGTTATTGGCTTCGCTTTTTTTACTCCGAAAACGAAAAAGCCAACCTCACAAGGAGGTTGGCAAATCTTACCTAGATTGGGGGAGGTAAGATCAGGAGGTGGCGAGTACGCTGTGCACTTTTGACTTAATTGAGTCAGACTGCGTGCCGAAAATCGCTTGTAAACTGTCGCCAATCACTAACACATCTCGCGCGCCAAGTGCTTTTAGCTTAGCAACATCAACGTTAGCGATGTCTTTCACCGAGACACGCAGACGAGTGATACACGCATCGACTGACTTAATATTGGCTTTGCCGCCCAATGCAGCTACTACATCCACCGCAATTTCATCAGGCTCTCCGGTAATCTTCACTTCTGCAATGTCGGTTTCACGACCCGGCGTTTTCAGATCCAACTTCACAATTAGGAAGCGGAACAAGCCGTAGTAGAGCGTCGCCCAGATTGGACCGATGATGATGAACATCCACGCGTTGCTCGACATTGGGTAGTAAAGGAAGAACTGGATCGCGCCGTGCGCAAAGTCAGTACTGTGTTTGATTTCCAAAAATGCGGTGATCGCAAACGCAATACCAGTTAGGAAAATATGGATCACGTACAGCACTGGCGCGACGAATAGGAAGGTAAATTCGATTGGCTCTGTGATACCAGTTAACCAAGAGGTCAACGCCGCAGACATCATCAAACCGCCGACGATTTTCTTACGCTCAGGAGACGCGCAGTGGTAAATCGCCAATGCCGCTGCTGGTAGCGCCCACATGGAGTACATAAAGCCACCAGACAGATAACCTGCGGTTTTATCGCCCGCGAAGAAGCGAGTGAGCTCACCGGTAAACTCTTTGCCGGTTTCTGGGTCTACATAGCTGCCGACTTCAAAGAAGAACGGCGCATTCCAGATGTGGTGCAAACCAACCGGGAGTAGTGAACGTTCGCCCGCGCCGTAAACCGCCCACGCGAGTACAGGGTTTTGGTACGCTGCCCAATGAGAGAATGCATCAAGAAGTTGTCCGACAGGTGGCCATGCAAACGCGAGAATCGCACCAACGACGATCGCCGATAGACCGGTGACAATGGGCACAAATCGCTTACCCGCGAAGAAGCCCAAATATTCCGGCAGTTTGATGTTGTAGAAGCGGTTGTACATGATTGCCGCCACCGCACCGATAAAGATGCCGCCAAACACCCCGGTTTGCAGCGTCTCAACGCCCATGATCGTGGCGTCAGTTTCTAGGCCGCGCAGGCCAGTCACGATACCGAGCGATGCGTTCATAATAATTAGGCCAACTAAGCCTGCGAGCGCAGCCGCACCGTCATTGCCTTTTGATAACCCGAGCGCCACACCGACCGCAAACATCAACTGCATGTTGCCGAACACGCCTTCACCGGCGGCGAGCATCACTTTGTTGACCGCGTCTGGAATAAACGCAAAACCCGCGTTACCAATACCCAGCATCAAGCCAGCCACCGGTAACACCGCCACAGGCAGCATCAACGACCGCCCTATTTTTTGTAGTTGTCCAAATATACTTGCAAACATGGTTTCCTCCTGACGAATGCCAGTGTTGTAGGACCTGATTCCTTCAGGTCATGTTGTTTCACGTAAGGTCAGGATGATCATAGCGAGCAAGGCGGCGCCTAAGGTTACAAAAGGCAATCAGTTTGTAAGTGGCCGCTTACAAATCTCTTACACCGAGAAGTGAAAATTGCAATCGGCTCGATTGTGCATGGGCGTTTAAGAATGCATCATATTGGCCAGCGCCAAACTCAGGGGCAGGCACAGGGACGGACACAGGGAAAGTAGGATGGAAAACAAGCAGATACTGGTCGTCGATGACAACCTCGACCTTCGCGAAGCGTTGTCGGATTACCTTGGCCGCGCAGGGTTTGAAGTGCTTTGCGCGGAAAACGGCGGCGTGATGTGGCAACTGCTCAACGATCACCATCCTGATTTAATCATCCTCGATATTATGATGCCCGGTGAAGACGGCTTTACCTTGTGCCAGAAACTGCGCAAAAATTCCGATATCCCGATCATCATGCTGACCGCCGTCACAGAAGAAGCCGACCGAGTCGCAGGACTAGAAATGGGCGCTGACGACTACATCACCAAATCATTCAGCCCGCGAGAACTGCTCGCGCGCATCAAAACGATTCTGAGACGCAGCCAATCGACCGCCAATAGCAAACTGACGCGTAAAGTGCGTTTTGACGATTGGTTGTTAGATACCGTAACCCGGCAACTGACCCACGTCGCTAGCCGCGAAGTTAAGCAACTGAGTGGCGCGGATTTGTCGCTGCTCGGTTTGTTCGTCAACCACGCGCAATCAATATTGTCTCGCGATGACATTGCGCGCGAGATCTGGGGACGTGATGCCGACCCGTTTGAACGCGGCATTGACGTGCAGATCAGCCGCTTGCGTCATCACCTTGAAGATAAAGACCGCTCGCTGATCCTAACGGTGCGCAACAAAGGCTACATGCTGACCACGGACGTGCATTATGAGAATTAAACGCTGGACGGGATCACTGGTCGTTCGCACCAGTGTGTTCTTGTTACTGGTGATCATTCTGGCGCAGGTATTATCCGGGATTATCTGGTATCAACACGCCAGCGAACGCGATAAAGAAGGCCTGACCACCACGGTCAAAAGCTTAGCACTGAGCGCTTCTTCCACCATCGCTTTCTTTCAAACCCTCCCTTCGGAATACCGCCACTTGGTGCTCAATCAACTACGCAATATGGGCGGCACGCGCTTTTTCGTCTCACTCAATAATCACCAGATTGAGGTCGACCCACTGCCAGAGAGCGAACGCAAAACGTTGGTCATCAACCAAGTTCGCGAGGTATTAGAAAGCGAGCTGAGCGGCATTCCTAATATCGAGGTGGAGTTCACCCAGCGCGACAAACTCAAAGTGTTCAACAACGAGCTACCTATCGATGAACTGCCACTATTGTGGGCGCATTATTCGCTTTCGTTTGGTGACCTCAATCCACCGATTCTGGTGATGCAGGTCGAAGTCGCACAGAACGAATGGTTTTATCTCGCGGCGGTGCTACCCGCGCCTTACATCAACCTAGAGACTAACTATTTTGAGCTGCGCCAATGGCTGACGCTATTGGTGTCCGCGCTAATGCTGTTGCTGTGTACCTGGTTTATCGTTCGCAAAGAAATTCAACCCATTCGAGAGCTGGCAAAAGCCGCAACCCTGATGTCGAGCCGATTAGACGTGCCCGAAGTCTCTGAGCGCGGCAGCAACGAACTGAAAGCGGCGGTCCGTGCGTTTAACAAAATGAACCGACGCATCGACAGCCACATTAAAGACCGCGAGATGCTGTTCAGCGCCATCTCCCACGATCTGAAAACACCAATTGCCTGCCTAAAACTACGAGCGGAAATGCTGGATGACGACGCCGACCGAGAACGCTTTATCCGCCTGAGTAACGACCTAGACTTGATGGTCAAAGGCGCATTGCAATGCATTAAAGAGACCGATATCCACGAGGAAATCGAGCCGATCAATTTCACCCAACTGATTCAGCACATTTCCGCCAATGTCGCCGATGCGCCGGACACGATTCGCATCCACGGCGAAATCCGCACCCACTTTGCTGGTAAACCGTTAGCGATTAAGCGCTGCATTCAGAATCTGGTCGATAACGCGCTCAAATACGGCCATCAAGCGGACATTACGCTGAGTGAAAGCCCAGAGTCGATCCAGATTGAAATTGAAGATCACGGTGGCGGCGTTGACGATTTATTACTTGAAAAGCTCTGCCAGCCATACTTCCGCGCTAGCAACGATAAAGAAGGCAGTGGGCTGGGGTTAACCATTTCACAGAGTATTGCAAAGGCTCATGGCGGCAACTTGTTGCTGAGCCATTCTCAGTTTGGCGGCCTCTGCGCCACACTGACTTTCCCGAGAGACTGACTATGAACAAACTGGCATTCTGGTTCCCACTGTTGCTCGCCCCTTGCGTTGCTCACGCTGAGTCGCCACAAGGGGTAGAGTTTTTACATTGGTGGACTTCTGACGGCGAGCAGCAAGCGCTGCAAACACTTAAAGCACAACTGAAACAGCATGATATTGAGCTGCTGCAAAGCCCGGTGTTAGGCGGTGGTGGTGACAGCGCGATGACGGTACTGCAAGCTCGCGCGCTGGCGGGTAATCCACCGAGCTTCGCGCAAATCGAAGGGCCAAGTATTAAGGCGTGGGATGCCATCGGTATTTTGCACAACGTCAACGCGGTTGCCGATGAGCAGCGCTGGGACGAGGTGCTCTACCCACTGTCTATCGAAATCAATAAAACACAAAACGGCTATATCGCCCTGCCACTTACGCTACACCGTTTGAACTGGCTGTGGGTCAACCACAAGCTGCTTAAACAACTGAATCTATCCGCGCCGAAAAACTGGCAAGAGATGTTCGCCGCCATGGAGCTTGCTAAGCAAAATGGCATTGTACCGATCGCGGTTGGTGAGCAGCCGTGGCAAGTCGCCCAACTTTTCGAGAACTTAGTGATCTCCACTGGCGGCGTTGAGTTCTACACCAATGCAATGGTTAAACTTGAGCGAGACAGCATCGACAGTGATACCCTGCGCCAAGCGCTGACGCAATTTCGTCGCCTGAGTTTGTTGATCGACAACCAATTGCCCGACAGTAAGTGGGATACGGCGACCCAAGCGCTAGCCGACGGCCAAGCACTGTTTCAAATCGGCGGTGATTGGATTTTGGGTGAGCTGCTCGCCAATCAAGTCTCGGTTCCGCAAGAGGTCGGCTGTTACCCAACACCTGACAGCGATGGTGTGTTCCTCTACAACATGGACAGCTTGGTGTTTATGTCGAGCAAGTCGTTTTCTGCCGAGACGGCTCTGCAAGCCGCAAGCGCGCTAGCAGACGTCGAGTTTCAAGCTAAGTTCAATAAGATAAAAGGCTCGATTCCGGTACGCACCGATATCGACATCAGCGATTTTAATCCGTGTCAGGTCCAGTCATATCAAGACTTTCACTACGGCGTTAAGCACAACCTCGCTGTGCCGAGTATGATTGATTCGATGGCGGTCAATCCGGTTGCTCAGCAAGCGATAAACTCGGAAATCTTCCGTTTTTACCGCAATCCCAAAATGGAACCCGACGAGCTGATAAAACGCATTATTGCTATTTCGCAAAGCGGTTAATGGCAATGAATTTGTGCCGAGTGGAATAAAAAAGCCCCAATGATTGGGGCTTGAGTAAAGCGAAGTATGCCGTTTAGAAATAGTGGAAGATCGGCGGTTCATGCATCAAGAAGTTTTGATGGGAAATGTTCCACGCATAGGCGCCCGCTAAGGTAAACACAACGTAATCACCAATATCGACGTGGGCGACGTGCTGATTGCGTGCCAGCACATCTTTGGGCGTACAAAGCTGGCCAACAAAGGTCGCTTGTGCATGCTGAATTGGGTGAGAAATCTCATGGTGTTGCTCGCTTTTCAGGATGACGAATGGATGGTCATGACTCTGCGCTGCTGGCGTGCGGAAGTGGTGAGTTCCCCCGCGTGCGATGACAAAGTTTTCGCCAAGATTTTGCTTAATATCGAGCACTTCCATCACGTAATAACCGCATGCCGCCGTGATGAAACGTCCGCATTCAAAACGCAGTGTCCAGTCTTGCGCTTGCTCTTTGGCGATGAGGAATTCCAACTTGTCGCAAAACTCCATCCACGGAAAGTGTTGCTCAGGGTTTTGGTAGTTAATCCCCATGCCGCCGCCCAAGTTGATCATCAGCTCACTGAGTTCGAACTCCTGCTGCCACGTTTTCACGACTTGGAAATAGCGCTGCATTAACGCTAAGTGACGTTCAACATCGAGCTGATGCGACATCAAGTGAAAATGGAAGCCTTTCAGTGACACTTGCGGGAAATCGCGCAGCAACATCAAGGCATTACTCAGTTCGGACTCGTCCAAGCCAAATGGAGTCGGCTTGCCACCCATCGCCAACTTGCTGAGCGTGATGTCGCCAATATCGATGTTCATACGCAAAAAGATCGAAGCAGGGCGGTTGAGGCGCTCGGTTAGTGCTCCAATGCGTTGTAGCTCGGTGAGGCTTTCGACATGAATTGCATCAACATCAAGCTCAATCGCTTGTTGCAATTCACTTAGCATTTTTCCGGGGCCACCGAAGATCAATGGCTTATCGAGTTGTTGCTGGTGGAGGTGTGTCAACTCCCCGCCAGATGCCGCTTCAAAACCATCGACATACGGCGCGAGCGTTTTAAGAATCGGGCCCGATGGATTGGCTTTGGCTGCGTAAAATAGCTCGACATTTCTCGGCAAAACGTGACGCAGTTGTTTGATGTGTTCTTCTAAGGCGCTTAGGTCATACACGTATGCGCACAAGGGTTGACTTTGCTGCTGTGCGAGTGTGTGAACTTGTTGGCAAACGAGTGTCGGTAGAGAGAGGGAATTAGACATGTTGCGCTCCTTTTTCGTGTTGCTGCCAAGGCGCGGCGACTTGGGTATAGCCCGACTCCTTATCGGCTTTTTGCATCAAACGCGTGGTGAAATTATTTTTGCTTGGGAAGTGACCGCCATTTAGCAACGTTTCTAGTTCCGGTTGTTTTCCATTCACTGATTGCCAATGCACAATGGCACTTTGCACCGCATTCCACAGCGTTTGCTCTAGTGGCTCATCACCTTCTGCTATGAAGAAAATCGCTTCGCTGATGTTGTTGATAAAGGTGCAGTATCCGATGCGATTCCAGCCTTGTTTGCGACTGTAGTAAACCGATTGTCGCGCGCGTTCAGACAAATTAGTTAATGTTTCTGCTGGCCAGAACTCCGGCAGTAATTTAGTGCCTTCCAAATCACGAATCCAAACACAACACGGCATCTCTTGCTCAAAGCCAATCAAGGTGTTTTGCAAATGCGGTTCGAACGCCACCCCGTGTTTGAAGTAGTAGTTAAACACACCCGGAATTAGGCAATGCAAATAGCGTTCAAACCACAGTGTCGCGATGTCGGAATAGCGATTTTGCGTAGTACGCGCTTTGTTTTTAAGGCGCTGAGCAATGCAACTGTTGCCGTTTTTGTCGTAAGCAAACAGAGCGCCAGCGAGGGTTGGTTTTAAGATATCGACTTCGCTCAGCGAGAAATTTTCGCGATACAAAATCCCAAACGATTCGCGCGCTTTGGTGTTGTCATCCCAATTGCGCTCAGCGACACTTTCTAGATTCAACGTGGTGGCGTAAGGCTCCGTCATCACTTTAAATACGGGGTTGTGCAGCTGTTCGTTTTCTCGAATCGGTTTGAGAATCGACGTGAGCTGCACGGCGCTGTCGAGTTCGTACCACGCGTTTTTGCGCACGCAATTGGTTAATCGTACGTTGATGGAGAATTTCGCAAACCAGTCCATGTCTGGGTGGTAGAGGGTACGAACTGAAGAGGTCGGCTGCATCTTTTCACCACCTAAACCCAGTGGCGTGATCTTGCCTTGTTCAATGGCGCGCTTCACGCTTGGGTTACTCAAAATGGTGTAGCTTTCCCAAGGATGACAAGGGTAGAGGGTCTTCCCATTGCTGGTGGCGTGTTGTGGCGCGAGCTGTTGTAGCATGTGCTGAGCAGGGTTAGCTTCTCTATCGGAACTCAGCACATCAAGTAAGGACGTATCCACTTCAAACCAGTACAGCGGGACTTGCGCGCCGACTTCTGGAGAAAACGCCAAGAGATCATCCATGGTGACGCCCGAACGACTTTTTGGGGTCGGATGGAAAGTATGCCCCCAAATCAGAGACTGTTCCGAAGCGATAAACTCGTTGTGATGCGATTTGGGCGCGACGTTGAGAAACTGCTCGGTAACCAGCACGCTATTTTCCAGTTGTTCGATCAGCTCATGGTTAAACGGGATCGCCAACACCTGCTTGAGATAGTTAAGCAAAAGCGTAAGAGTTTGCGTGGCATCCAATTTCGCCCAACCAGATCCCGGCATTTTCGCCCAAGGCAGTTCTGCCAATTTGATTTTGCCCAGTTTGCTCGCGTAGTGAATCGGCAAAACCAGCACGCCATTTTGTTGAGAAAGATGAACGGCTATCCGCTGTTTAGCGGGATAGTTGCGTTTTAACGTTTGGGGTAGCGATGTCGATTGGTAGTGCCATTCCACTTGTTGATTCGGTAGCGCAAATTCACGTAAGTAACAATTAAGAACACCCATTATCGTGTTGAGTTGGGCTTTCTCACGGTTGAGCTGCACCTCATGTGCGCGCAACTCGCTAGTCTGAGAGGATTGAGTTTGTAACATGTTGATTTCCAAATTTTGAGTGGGGAACCAGCGCGATCAAGGTGATTACGCTGACTATCGCAGAAAGTAGGAAAGGAACCTCAAGTAGCCCCAAGCTAGAAATGAAAGAAGCGCAAAATCCCGCTGCCACGCCACCCCATTTGGACATGGCATCAAAGCGAGAAAATACTTTGCCACTGAGTTTGCGATCCAGATTGCTCGCAAGATGCTGATGCAATCCGTGATAACAACACACCATCGCGATGCCGAAGATAATTCTCGCAGCAATGAGTGCGGTTTCGGACGCAATCAAATGCAAGGCAGAGCTCACGGCAAGCAATGCAAACCCAAGCCACAACGTGCGCAGCGGTTGATGGCGATTCAACCCATCTGACAACACGTGAATTTTTCCTGCCAGCAACAGATAGACGCCATGCGGCAGTGCGTACAAAAAACCGATCCATGCGTGGTTAGTGATGCCATATTGCTGCACAAACGGCGAGAAGTAAGGAAAGGTCACCACCATAGAAAACGCAAACCCGAATTGAGCAAAGAAGATCCAACGAATGGCATGCATTGCGTTTTTCTGTGCAACCGGTTTTTCTTGCTGAGGTTCTGAGTTTGGCTTTTCGAGGTTTTGGTCGGCGGGTTTATCCGCTGGCAGTGTTAGCGTGATGCCCATAGCAATTAAAGGCAAAACGCATAACCACAGGTACGCGTTGAGCGGGTTGGTCTCTGACAAGCTCCAGCCGAGCCCAATGGGCGCAACGATCAGCGCCAAGCGAGCAGATAGTTGGGTTTTATTGAGTGACTTGCCGAGTGTTTTGGCTTCTTTAATTTGACTAGATAAGTAGCTGTTCGAGGCGGCCATGGTGCCGCCAAAGGTTCCTTGAACAATAAGACCAAACACAAACATGGCGAGGTTGTCTGCCAAGCCGCACAGCGCAAACCCTGCTGCAAGGCCAAGTTGCGCACGCAAGAGTGAGAGGCGGCGACCGTAGCGATCGGCAAAGTTGCCCCAAAATCGCGCCGCCAACGCAGTACAAAACGTAGGTAGGATAAACAATACCCCTGCCCAGTCCGCATCAATGCTTGCGCCTAACGTTGGCAACACGACGGGTAGAAATAGCGGCATACCTAACGCGGCAAACGCAGCGATAAAGTGGCACAACAACACACTGTAGATGAGTTTGGTCATAATCGTTTAACGTACGCTTTTTTTGATGGCTTCTAAGTAGGCGCGTTGCGCTTCTTCGTTAGAAAGCAGCAAGAAGTTCGGAGCCGACAAACCATAGAACTTATTGATGTCACTCGCGCCGGAGGCTTCTTTCGAGAGCAAACTGCCAGAGCTCAACAAGTACTTGGCGTACAAATCAGGCGCCTCTTGCAGTAACTCGCGTGCCAGTTTTGTCTCTAACCCTTCGCCTTCCAATCGGTTGAGTTGCTCTGCAATGCTTTTGGCCACGATGGCGTAAAGCGATGCTGAAGAGGCAATGCCCTTCGCTGCCATAGATTCTACAATCGCTGCGATATCCAGTTGCAGTGTGATGGTGGTAAACATCTGACCGAGCGCCAATTCATTGTCGACTTTGATGCGTTGGTCGAGCAGTTCATCGCAATCCACTGGAATTGTTTTTTCGCCGTGTTTTTCGGCAGCATGGTCTGTTGCAAAGCGGAAGCGCTCTGGCCAAACTCGCGCCGCGTCGTTGTCTTTCATCGCGAGCGTCATTCTGCCCTGTTGATCAAATGCAACGATGGCGTTTTGCTGGTTGGACTCCAATGCGATGCCATAACGAAGCCACAAGGTGAGGTGCACTTGGCATAATAGATCGACGTAATCTTGGAACCACGCCAGCGTATCTTGTTGATAGTAATGTTCTGCCAAATGTTCTAAGAACAAGCGGTCGTCAGGCATTGGGCTTGCTAGTGCTGCAACCGGAACTAACGCTTTGTCTTCGCAATGAGTAAGTGGGTACTCACGTACGATGTACGCGAAGGTTTTATCCTCGCCGATGTGTCCACCGTGTTTTTCGTTGCAATGGAACAAGCGACTGTTTAAGTCGGCGTCCGTTTGTTCAAGGTGGCTGAGTAGGCGTTCAAACCAGTGGCCGTCATACAGTGTTGAAGGCTTGATTAAGCGAATATTTTTCGTGCCTAGCGATCGCATGATCAGCGGAACCTTGATGTGAATGTGCGGTGCCTCGTTGACGACCACAGTACGAACGGAAAGCGTCGGCGTCACGTCTAGATACGTTAAAGGCGCTTCTATCACACCTTCGGGTAAGGCTTCTAAAGATCGCAGGGTGAGCGGATGTGCAGGGAACAGAACGTGGCTCAGTGCAAAATCAGCAGGAAGCCCCACTTGCTCCATTGTTGGCCAGCAATCAGGTTGTCCGCTGGTTAATGTCACCAGTGATTTTTCAATCGCAATCCAATGCAGAGCAAAGCTTTGTGCGAACTCGGGCGCGTACTTAGCAAGGTCTTCATCGCTCAGGCCAAACTTCGCCCGCGCAGTTGGATAGTACGGGTGGTCAAGGTAAGAAGCGATCTGGTCGGCTAGCAGCAGTTTTTGATGCCAAGAACCAAGCTCGGATATTGGTTGAGAAATGTGGTCTGCATGATGATGAAACGCTTGGTCACACAGCGCTTTGTGTTTCTCTGCACATTCCAGTTCTTGAAGGTATCCCGCCAGCAACTCGTGAGAGCTCTCGTGCGCCAGTGTCGTTAGTAGCGCAATCCACTCTTTGTAATGCTGTTGATGCTCGACTTGGCCATTTTTCTCCACCCACCAACCTGGTGGTGTTTCGTCATTGGCGTGACCGTAGCGCCAGTGCTGCATGTAATACGTTGGCGCAACAGGTAAATACAACGTGAAATCAGAGTTGGCAAATATCAGCCAGACTTGCTCGTCTTGAGGAACAATTACCCCTTTTGGCGCGTCTCTACTGAACTTGGCCTTCGACAAAATGCCAAACATGTCTTCGCGCAAGCAAGTGTCGATCAATCGTTGCGTTAGATACAAAGCGTTGTCATTCATGCTGCCACCTCACGAGTCGGAGCTAGATCGAAATTGCTAAGCGCGTTCTGCAGCGCTTGGTCGAGGTTTCGCCCTGATGGTGAGACAATCGAAATTCGGGCGAGATAATCCTTATTGGAATAACTCTGTTGGAAGTGTTCTCCAGCGGTTTTTAGTACCTGTTGCTGGGTGATGATATCGTCATCGTGTTGGATGAACGACGTCGAACCTCCGTCAATCACACCACTGTGTTCCGCAACTACGTAGTGCACGTGCGCTGACCCATGAATTTGGTAATCGCCGTCCAATCTTCGACCCAGATGCAGACCCAAAATCGTGCTAAACCAACCGAAGGGAGCGAGATTGTTGAGCAAGAATTCGCGGCCATCTCCAATACTGCGGTAGTTAATTTCCACCAGAACCGGGCCATTTTCCGTAATAATAAATTCGCTGTGGCAAACTCCAAAACCAACGCCGAACGCTTTCAGTTGAGCCAAGACGGCTTCTCGGTGAGCAATGCCGTTTGGTCCGTTCCAGTCTGCGGCGGTTTCGATAAAGTAAGGCGGCTCAGAGAGCGACACATCAAAACCGCCCACGGCGATAAGTTGGTTACCGTCTCCTAAAGTTTCGAGCGTAACCAACGGTCCTTGAAGAAACTGCTCCACCAGAATGGCGGCGTTTGGGTGCTTTTGCCAAAACGCCTCGCAGTAAGCATCGAGCTCGCTTTGGGAGTCACAGCGCTGTACATCTAAACTTGCCACGCCTTCTTTGGGTTTTGCTACGACAGGGAAGGCCATGCCTAATGCCACATTCGAATGGCGATGCAGCAAACAGCTTTGTGTGTTGGGTAAGGATTTTTCATTTAACACTTGTCGAGTTAAGTGTTTGTTTTTGGCCTTTAACGTGACAGACCAATCTTTGGATGGGAGGCCAAAAAATTGCGCGCAGATGGCGGTGGAAGTTTGTAAGTGATCACTATTGCTGAAAATAGCGTCTGGCTTTAATTCATGCTCCGTGATGGTTTCGATGAGTTCTAATGGGTTGAAGACATCACATTCTAGAATGGTATCCGGATTAAAGTGACTATCATGACTCGCCAACTCTAAATGGCTGAGCTTATGGTCGGTGATAAGAACGACGTGAAGGTCCATCGCTTTAGCTGCAGGCACAAAGCCGTGAGTGACTGCATCGTTAACGACATGACTTACGATAATCATCGTAGATTTCATGAGCTTTCCTAATTTTCTAACATTTTCTTCTAACGTTGATAAAGTCGCTCACGGTCGTCTTCCAATGTGCCTCTCTCGAGACGGAGGGCAGAAGTTTTAGTATTTATTGTTATGATATTTGGTTTTTTTGTTGTTAGTTGTGTTTTTAGGGTAAATAAATATAGAGCATAAAATTAATATTGCAAATAGAAATAATATTTGTTCTTATTTCCATCCGTTGGCTTTATAACAACTAAACGGAATTATGGAATGAATAAATTATTGACCCTGACCCCCTTGGCGGTCGCGATTGGTTCTTCATTAGTAGCACCAAGCGCAGTGGCTTCAGAAGAGACGAACTCAACCTCATCAGCAACTGAAACGATTCAAGTCTTCGGTCATCAGTACGAAGGTTATGCTGAACACATGCCTCAATCAGGCACCAAAACCGATGTGGAATGGCTTGATGTGCCACAAGCGGTATCCGTAGTAACGAAAACAGAAATGCAAGACCGAGGCGCGGTGCGTTTAGTGGATGCGCTAGATGGGGTAGCCGGGGTCAATAACACCTTGGGCGAAGGCAGCCGCGATCAGTTCATGATCCGTGGTTTTGATTCACTCAACGATATGTACCGTGATGGCTTGCGAGATGACGGTACGTTGCAGTCTTACCGCAGCTTAGCGAACGTTGAACGCGTTGAAATTGTGAAAGGCCCTGCGGGTGCTTTGTATGGCCGCGGTTCGGCTGGGGGCATCATCAACTTGGTGACGAAACGCGCTAACGGTGAGAATTTTACTCACGTAAACGGTAGTGTAGGCAGCAACAACCAGTATGTTGGTCAGGTCGACAGCTCAATGGCGTTTACAGATAAGGTCAACGGGCGTATTAACTTGGAATACCGTCAAGCCGACTCGTACGTTGATCATGTTGATTCAAACGATTTCTTCATTGCACCGACCATTCGTGTGTTACCAGCGGACGGTCACACCATTGATATTGACGTGGAATACGCCCATCAAGAACTAGTGCCGTATCGTGGTGTGCCATCAAAAAATGGCAAGCCAGTTGATTTGCCAGTAAGCACTTACTTTGGCGGCACAAACGACTATCAGGAGTCAGACAGTCTCCGTATTGCGGTGGATTACGAATGGCGTCTGAATGATCAATGGGTATGGAACAACCGAGCGGCGTTCAACCATATCGAACTTGAGCAAAAAGGCACGCGTCAGGGCAAAGTGACGGGTAATGAAGTGTCTCAAACCGTCAACAACTTTGGTTACGATCCACGTACTACGACCACTTTACAATCTGAGTTGGTTTGGGAAACCAGGGACAATCAATTGATGGTGGGTGCAGATTTCAACCAGATCGATATCGACCTAACGTTGGCAAGTGACAAAACGCTTCCTCCGCAAAATATATACGACCCAGTCGTTGGTCCAACGCCTGATCCGGGCTTTAAGCCATTTCGTGACAATACCACCACCACGACAGGTTTGTATGTGCAAGACGTCTATACGTGGGGCGACCTTTCTTTGATCGGTAACGTGCGTTACGACTCGATGGAGCTCGAACAACAAAAAGCGGGCTCAGATAAGGAAAAATTGGATGATGACAAAGTCAGCTACCGTGCTGGTTTGGTATACCGCATCAATTCCGACACATCCGTATACGCCAGTTTAGCGCGCTCTTGGCAGTTACCGTACGCTGGTATCTACATCAATCCAAAATTGGCGGAATTCTTCCACACCGACTTAAAAGAGGTGGGTGCGAAAGCGTACCTTTTGGATAACGCATTAATGTTGAATGCGGCACTGTTCCAGATTGATCAAGAGCAACCACAAACTAACGTGGACGGCGATGTGATCGATAAAATTGAAGTGCGTCACCAAGGTATTGAATTAGAGGCTCGCGGTCAAATCACCAAACAGTGGGACATCTCTGTGGGTTACAGCTACTTGGACGCGGAAGACAAAGCCACAGGCAAAAAGCCGAACGATGTATCAGACCACTTGTTCTCTCTTTGGAGCACTTACCAATTGGATGACAACTGGCGTTTAGGCGGTGGTGTGAAGTACGTGGGCGACCGTTACGCAGGTAACGACGAAGCTGTCGCACTTGGCGATTACACAACGGTGGATTTGATGGCGGCGTACACCACTGGTCGTCATAAAATCCAAGCGAACGCTTACAACATTTTGGATGAGAAATACATTCTTGGCGCAACAAACGGCACGTCTGGCTTAAACCAGATTGGCTACGGCGCACCAGCCGAGTTTATGCTCAGCTACGGATATCAGTTCTAGGCTTTTTGTGCGTAGTTAGCGCCTGTTAGCCAATTTTTACCTCATATTGAGGATGTTTAGCCCCGAGAGCTTACGGGATGTATTCTGCCCGAGGCTCAATTTCTCGCAAAGGAGATCTTAATGTCTTACCAGAATTTGGATGGTAAAGTGCGTGTACGTGCTGGTTTGTCTACCACTTACAGTGTGCTTGCGATTGCAATCGCTTCTGCCACATCCATGAGCGCGGTTGCCGCTCCTGCTAAAACAGAACAAACTACCGCGATGGAAACCGTCGTTGTCACTGGTAGCGTGATTGGTAAATCTGAAATTGAAGACGTCAAAGAGTACCCAGGTGCTCGTACCGTCATTACCCGCGATCAAATCGAGAAAACCGCCGCAGGCTCGATTGATAATGCGCTACAGCGCGTGCCGGGTATTAAAGTTCAGGATGAAAGCGGAACGGGCGTATTGCCCAACATTTCCGTACGTGGTTTGAAAGCAAGCCGTAGTGGTCATGCTCAGTTCTTGATGGATGGTGTACCGCTAACACTTGCGCCATATGGTCACACTGGTCAGTCTATCTTCCCAGCAACACTGTCGATGCTTGATCGTATTGACATTGTACGCGGTGGTGCTGCAGTACAGTACGGCCCAAACAACGTCGGTGGTGTGATCAACTTAGTGACCAAACCGATTCCACACACGTGGCAAACTGAAATCAGTAACCGCCTTACCGTGTTTGATGGCGGTGATGCGCCGCTGAATGATTTTTACCTACGCACGGGCGGCTGGTTAAGCGACACATTTGCACTACAGTTGGAAGGTAACTTCCTAAAAGGTGAAAGCTTCCGTGAACATTCCGATACGGACGTGAAGAACTTTCAAGCTAAAGCACAGTGGCTATTGAGTGACACTCAAGAGATTCAAGCATTCCTGCAACGTTACGATGCTGAAACGCAAATGCCGGGCGCACTTTCGCCACAAGACTACGAACAAGATCGTCACCAATCGAAACGTCCTTACGATGATTATGAAGGTAAGTCGACACGCTGGAGTGTTAAGTACATCCACGATTTGCCATTTGCCGACAGTGCCGAGCTAGAAGTGCTAACGTTTGGCCATAAGTCAGAGCGTCTTTTCAAGTGGGGCTTTAACAGCGCGGGTGGCCATTGGGCGGATCCGGCTCTGCCAGCGACGGACGTTCGTACCTCTCCACGTGAATTTACCGTGTATGGTATAGAGCCAAAAATGGCGATGTACTTTGGCGAAGGTAAATCCGTTACTCAAAACTGGATCGTGGGTACCCGTTATGTTAATGAAGACATTGACTACAAACTCACTCAGACTCCAATCGCCGGTGGTGCAACCAGCGTTCCGCGTGATTGGCATCTAGATACGGACGCGTTTGCTGGATACGTTAGCAACGAAATTGGTTTGTTCAATGATACATTGAAGGTAACGCCTGGGTTGCGTGTTGAGTCGGTTCGAATGACGTTTACCGATCGTGGTAAAAAACAAACGGCAGACAACACCGTGACGGAATGGTTGCCAGGTTTGACGGTGGCATACAACTTAACTGACCAGTGGGTGACGTATGCGAACGCGCAAAAATCACTTCGTGCGCCACAAATTGCCTACATCCGAGGTTTGGGTGAAGAAGGTAGCGAACTGGCTTGGAACTACGAAGTCGGCGCGCGTTACACCCAAGATGCGACCAGCTTTAACGCTGCACTTTATCGCATCGACTTTGAAGATCAATTGCAATGGCAAAGCTCAACGCAGACCTTCGATAACATCGGAAAAACACTTCACCAAGGCATAGAGCTTTCTGCTCGTTACGTGCCTGAAGCACTACCTGCACTGAGTTTAGGCGCAAGCTACAACTATCTAGACGCTACGCTTGAAGAAGAAGGCGCGAATAAAGGTAATCAACTGCCTTACACCTCTAAGCATCAGCTTGGTTGGGATGCAACCTACGCATTTTACGGCATGGACACCACGCTATCGGGCTTCTACTTTAGTGATTCGTATACCGATAACGCCAACACCAGTGCCGAAGATGCAACTGGCGCAACGGGTAAAGTACCATCTTACATGGTGTGGAACTTCAACTTGGGGACGGATTTATACAAAGACGACAAAGGCAAGTTACGCATGAATGTTGCGGTGAACAACTTGTTTGACGAGGAGTATTACTTCCGCGGGATTGATACAAGCCCAGTTGGTCGGTACCCAGCTCCGGGACGCTCTTACACACTGGATCTGAACTATCAGTTTTAAGCGTTTCGTTCACCGAGTTTGAAAAGAAAAGTCGCCAATTTACCTTGGCGACTTTGCCGATCTTAGATACTGGAAAACTCTTAGCACTGGAAAAAAGCAAGATGAAAAATAAAAAACAATTTACGATCAAACACTTTTCAACCGTTTTGCTGATGCTACTGAGCTCAGCTTTGATGTCATTTAGCGCATTTTCTCAGGCGCGCAGCGTGCAAGATGAGCAAGGCACTTTTGAGCTAGAAGCGATACCTCAACGTATTGTGGTTTTAGAATTTTCGTTTGTCGATGCATTAGCGGCAGTCGATGTCTCACCGGTAGGCGTCGCCGATGACAACGATGCCACACGAGTCATTCCTGCTGTTCGTGCCAAGGTTGAGCCTTGGCAATCGGTCGGCATGCGCTCGCAACCGAGTTTAGAGGCGATTGCGGTGCTCAAGCCGGATTTGATCATTGCTGATGCAGAACGTCATCGCGCGATTTATCAAGATTTGCAGCGAATTGCGCCAACTTTGCTGTTAAAAAGCCGTGGTGAGACATATCAAGAAAATCTCGAATCCGCACACAAAATCGGCGTGGCAATTGGCAAACAAGCGAAAATGACACAACGAATTGAGCAGCACAAACAGACCATGGCGGAGTTCAAACAGCATTTTGCAACACAAGAAACCATTCAGTTTGGTGTGGTTTCTGACAAAGGGATGTGGCTGCATAGCCCGGTTTCTTACGCTGGTGGCGTTTTGAGTACGCTAGGCATCCAAAGCCCGCTGGCTCCATCTGAGCAAAAAGCGTATATCCCAACCAGTTTCGAACTTTTACTAAAAACCAACCCTGATTGGTTGTTAGTTGGACTTTACTCTCAACCAAATATTGTGGATGAGTGGCGCAAAAATCCATTGTTTAAGTTGCTAACTGCTGCAAAAAAACAGCAACTTGTTGAGGTTTCTCCTGAACTGTGGTCGTTAAATCGCGGCATGTTGGCTGCGGAAGAAATTGCCCGCAATCTTGAAGCGTTATTGGAGCGCTCATGAGTGCGGCGATAAGCTCGGAAAGCGCGTCTTCGGTTAGCAAATCGCATTGGAAAGCGAGCTTGTTTGTCTGTGCTATGGCGTTGTGTACGCTCTCAGGCTATGCAGCCTCAATGATTGGCTGGTCCAACTTTTCTTTGAGCGTTAATGATCTGACAAGCTATTGGTTTGCGTTTGATGAGGGCAATATGCTGCATCAAATCCTCGAGACGCTGCGTGCGCCTCGTACCTATGCTGGGTTACTAATTGGCGCTTCGCTTGCGGTATCTGGAGTGCTGATGCAAGGATTGACTCGTAACCCTTTGGCGTCGCCATCCATTCTCGGCATTAATGCTGGTGCGGCTTGTTTTATGGCCTTGGCGTCCATCGGCGTACCATTCTTTAGTCAATTGAACCCAATCATCAACGCAGTACTCGGCGCGCTACTAAGTGGTGGTGCGGTCATGTTGTTGGGTGGTTTTTTCTCCGCGCGTTCTCACCCATTGCGTTTAGTGCTAGCGGGCATTGCCATCAGTGCACTGCTGATAGGGTTAACTCGTGCGTCGGTAATTTTGGCGGATGACATGGCTTACAGCGTGTTGCATTGGTTAACGGGTTCACTCTCTGCCGTAGATTCTGAGCAGTGGCAGCAACTGTGGCCTTTTGTGACCTTAGGTTTGGTGCTCGCCATGGGCTTAGCGCGAAACTTAAATTTACTCGCGTTGGGGGACGAAGTTGCTGTTGGGCTAGGTGGTAACATTCGTCTTACGCGATTAATCAGTGGTTTAGCGGTTGTGCTGTTGGCGGGTACTAGCGTGGCGATTGCTGGGCCAATTGGCTTTGTCGGGTTGTTAGTGCCGCACTTGGTACGCCCGATTGTTGGTCACAACTATCACATTCTCATTCCGGTTTCCGCTTTGTGTGGCGCGGCATTGGTGACGTGGTCAGATGCTTTATCACGATCGATTGCCTTTCCGGCTGAAACGCCAGTGGGCGTGATTACCGCGCTGTTGGGCACACCTTGCTTTATCGCGATTGCAATGAGAAAATCATCATGATGAATCAAACCAAACTGTTTGCATTAGTTGGATTGTTGCTGATTGCGTCTTCTCTCACGCTGTTTGTTGGCGAGGCGAACATGTCGGCTCAACAGGTTTTTGCATTACTGTTTTCTTTCTCTGACTCGGACTTTGTGATTCACCAATATCGATTACCGAGAATGTTGCTCGCCATTGGCGTGGGCGCTGGGTTGGGGCTGTCAGGCGTTTTAGTTCAAGGCGTCATCCGTAACCCACTTGCCTCACCAGATTTAATGGGGATAAGCGCCGGAGCAGGACTGGCGGCTACCGCTTGTTTGGTGCTGTATCCGAATGCGCCAGTGGCAATGTTGCCGATGGTCGCTATGGCGGGAGGCTTGCTTGCTGCTGGCTTTATTGCTGTGCTGGCTTACTGGTCGAAACCAACACCAGCACGTTTGGCGCTGATTGGTGTTGCTGTCAGCGCATTTTTAGCCAGCGGTATCGATTTTCTTCTGATTGTGCACCCTATCGAAATCAACACGGCGATGGTATGGCTAACCGGCAGTTTGTGGGGACGAAATTGGCAACAAGTGCCGTTTATTTGGAGTGCTCTATTGCTGCTACTGCCATTGGCGTTTTGGCTGGCTTGGCGGCTAGATGTTATGGGACTGGGAGAAGAAAGCGCTACTACGCTTGGCACGAAACCAAGACAGATCCAAATTCTTGCGCTGATTGCTGCCGTGCTATTGGCGAGCATCAGTGTGTCTGTGGCAGGCACGATCAGCTTTGTTGGCCTGCTTGCGCCGCATCTTGCGCGTTTGCTGTTTGGCCACAACCACAAGTTGTTGATTCCAGCCGCTGCAACCCTTGGCGCTTTGTTGGTGATTTGCGCCGATGGTTTAGCGAGAGGCTTACAGCCGCCAATTGAGCTACCAGCGGGAGTGCTAACATCTGTTATTGGCGCACCATATTTCATTTTTCTTTTGTATCGTTACAGAGGTTGGTAAGCATGTTACGAACGCAGAACTTATCCGTCGCGTACGGCAAACAGACCATCATTCCAGATCTCTCTTTGTCGATTCCTCAAGGTAAAATTACCGCACTAGTTGGTCCAAATGGTTGCGGTAAATCGACACTATTAAAAACCTTGGTACGCATCAATAAACCTGCTTCTGGCCAAGTGTTGTATGACGACAAACCACTAAGCAGCTACGGTGATAAACGCTTGGCGCGTTCGTTGTCTTTGCTGCCGCAGATTCTTGTCAGTCCTGAAGGTATTACCGTCAGAAAACTGGTCGAATATGGCCGCTCGCCTTATCTCTCTCATTGGGGCAGGTTAAGTCAACAAGACAAAGCCTTGGTCGAGCAAGCAATGCAAGATACTGGCGTGATTGAGTTTGCTGACAAGCCAGTTGAATCGTTGTCTGGTGGCCAAAGACAAAGGGCGTGGATTGCGATGGTAATGGCGCAAGATACCGACGTAGTGATGCTTGATGAGCCAACCACTTACTTGGATCTCTCTCACCAAGTTGAGCTGATGAAACTCATGAGGCAGATGAACGACAAAGGCAAAACAGTGGTGGTAGTGCTGCACGATCTAAACCAAGCGTGCCGTTACTGCGATCATTTGGTGGTGTTGGAAAAAGGTCAGTTAGTCACGCAGGGAACACCGCAAGAGGTACTGACAGAAGGTATGTTGGCATCGGTGTTTGATTTACAAGCGAGAGTATTTAACGACCCAATCTCAGGCACGCCGATGTGTGTGGCGGTGTAGGTTTACGTCTTTCGAAAGCTATCTGCAATAAAAACGTCGATCCATAAAAACAAACCCCTCTAGTAACAAAGTCGCTAGCGGGGTTTGTTGTTTTTAAGAGCGTCCTTAATGTGGCGTTTAAGCCAGTTTAAACGTTGCCACTTTCGAGTTGAGATCCTCAGCTTGCGATTTCAGCTCAGCAGATTGATTCATCGATTCTTCGGCACCAACTACCAAGTGATCGGTCACATCTTTAATGGACGTGACGTTTTGCGTGATTTCATTGGTTACGTGCGTTTGCTCTTCGGCGGCTGTCGCAATTTGCGTTGCCATATCGCTGATCAGCGCAACGGCCGCGTTGATTTCATCCAGAGCCAGTGCTGCGCGATCAGCATCTTCCACCGAACCTTGCGCGAGCTGAGAGCTTGTATCCATGATAGTCACAGCGCGTTGTGTGGTTTGCTGCAAGGTCTCGATCGTCGAGCGAATTTCTTCGGTTGAGGTGTGTGTGCGTTGTGATAGCACGCGAACCTCGTCTGCAACAACGGCAAAACCGCGACCTTGTTCACCTGCACGCGCCGCTTCAATCGCCGCATTCAGAGCCAGTAAGTTGGTTTGCTCTGCGATGTCTCGAATCGTTGATAGCACGGTTGAGATGTCTTGCGCGTGCTGGTTGAGCTCACCGATGACAACGCTCGCTTGGTTGACTTCAGAAGACAAATTATTGATGGACGATTTGGAGTTGATCACCAACTCATGACCATTTTGTGTGCTTGCTGAAGAGTCTTGAGCGGCTTTAGCCGTCTGCTCTGCATGTGCGGCAATCTCTTGCGTTGCCGATGCCATTTCGGTCACAGCGGTCGCCACCATAGTGATTTCTTGTTGCTGATGGTTCAGATCAGAAACCGACTGATTCGCGCGAGTCGTGCTCAGTTCTGATTGCTGGCTTAGTTCTTCCGCTTGGTGACGAATATGACCAATAAGCTGCTGTAAACTTTCAACAAACTGGTTGAAGTTTTCAGCCAGTTCACCAACTTCGTCACGGTTTTCTACTTTGATGCGTTGAGTCAGATCGCCGCTACCGTTGGCGATTTGCGCAAGCGCATTCGAAACATTGTAGAGCGGACGGAACAAGATGTTACATAGCAGGTTAAACAAAGCCACACAGATAACGACGACGATAGTGGTTGCGATGATTTGATCCCAAACTGCATCGTAAAGTGGGGCAACCAACGAGTTTTGATCTAACACTGTGACCGTTGTGAGTTTGGTACCCTCTATGTGGCGCGCGTAAATCACATATTCGATGCCGTTAATAGAGACGCGACGTTCTGTACCTGAACGTGCGGCTGACGTAATGTCGTTGTTGTTGAGGCCTAGCTTGCTAACCGGTTGATTCAGCAGTTTACCGTTGTTATGAGTGAAAATATTGCCCTGTTCATTGGCAATAAACATATAACCTTCACCCGGTAGGATCACTTGGTTGAGGCTGTTCAGGATATCACCGATCTCTACGTCAGCACCCAGAACGACGGTTTGACCATGCAATTGCAGGGCTTTACCGAGCGACACCACATTCGCACCAGTTGCAGCAGCAACGGTCGGATTATCCATAAAGACTTTCGATGGATTGGCAATGGCGTTGGTGTACCAGCCCCACTTGCGAGGATCGTTATTACCTGGTGGCAAAACCACCCCATTAGCGTTGTCTTGTGACCCGTCCGGGTAAGCGAGGAAAACGTTATCGAACGCGCCAGAGTCTCGGACTTGTTTCAAATGTGTAACCAGAGAACGTTTCTCTGAATCAGAAGAGAGTGAAGTCAGTGCGCGCTCTTTAGAGAGTAGCCAGTCCTTTACGTATTGATTGTAAGATGCGCTAGTGCTTTCTAGTCGCTGTGCGACTTCGACATCGAGCCTATTTAATGAATCTCGAAAAGACAGCCCCTCTACCAGCACTCCCCCTAGAATGATGGCGGCACTGGCAGAGATTGCCAGTTTGTTTTTTAATGATAGATTTTTGAACATAAAGCGAATAATAGATCTTTGAATAATAGTTGTTGTGTTTTTATTCTCATCAGTGCTCTCTGCGCTGTTGAATATGCAGCAGAAAGTCAGATTCGAATCTGTTCAATAATTATATTTTATTGCTCAAAATAAATACTGACTCCATGTCGCGAATTTGAGTTTTACACCAAATAAGCAAAAGGATTTGGAACGATATTATTTATGTATTTGTAAAGTAAGGATTTGTCGATTTTTGTAAATGAGAATTGATTTCAATAAATGGTGATCTTTATCACATTTGCGTGTCTGATAATCCATTAAAAATGTGAAGGTTATAGCACCGGATATATATTGATTAGCTTAATCATTGTTATGGGCAATCGTTATGCGCAGTATATTGTTAGTCCCCGCGTTATTAGTGTCAGGGTGTGCTCTGATACAACAGTCGACGCCGATTCAACCTGACGCCAACTGGCACGTGGACCAGTTATCGAACGGTATGAAATACCATCTCTATCCAACAGAAGACCAAGAAGTCTCGGTCCGTTTGGTGATGAATATCGGCTCATTCCAAGAAACATCTTCTCAAAAGGGTTACGCTCACTTTGTTGAGCATATGGCGTTTAATGGTAGTGAGCATTTTACCGGTAACGACGTTGTCAAACTTTTTGAGCAATCTGGTGGTAGCTTTGGCGCTGATATCAACGCTTTTACCAGTTATCAGCAAACGTCTTACCAACTTGACCTTGCGAATAATACGAAGCTAGAAGACGCCCTGAAGTGGATGAGAGATATCGGTAACGGACTTGAGTTTGCTCCTGAGCAAGTAGAGAAAGAAAAAGGGGTGATTCTTGGGGAATGGCGACGTGCTAATCCAGATGATAAGTCCTTTTCTATGCATGCTTACCAAGCCTCGATTGAAGGCACTATGTATGGTGAACATGACCCAATTGGTACTCGCGAAGCGATTCAAAACGCTTCCTCGAGTAAGTTAAAGGCGTTTTACGACAAGTGGTACCAGCCACAAAATGCCGAGTTGATTGTGACTGGTAATATCGACGTAGATTCACTGTCCAAGATTATCAAAAGCAAGTTCTCGAACTGGGAAAGTACCTCGGATACGGTAATAGAGAAGCGCCGTGATATTCGAGTGAACAACGAAAACAGAATCTTGCCAAGTAACACGATGGAATCACCAAGTCTTCATTTAGTGATTGAGCGTGGTCTAAGTGGCAGCGCGACGATTGAGCAACAACATGAAGTGTGGCGTGATGAAGTCGCAACACAACTCATTCAACAGCGTTTGATCCGTGTACTCAGTGATGCCGCTGAACCTTTTCAATACGCTTATGCAGAGCCCTATTACTCTAACTATCAGCGTATGATGTCGGCAGGGATTTCGTTTGCACCAGATCGCCGCGAACAAATGCACCAGACTTTCATTCGTACCTTGGCGTCGTTAAGAGATTATGGTGCGACTCAATCCGAGTTAGATAGCGTTATGTCAAATTGGCAAGGTGAACTTGCAAATATTGATTCAGATTGGAGTCAGCGTAAGCCAAACAGTTACGCAGAAGCACGTGTTTTTCAAATTGGACAAGACAGTGTCAGCCAATCAAAAGAGAATTATGCCCAGAGTTTGGCAGAATTCATCAACAACGAGAATTTAGAGAGCATTAACACACAATTGACGGCTTTGTTATCTCAGCAGCCAAGCTTTTTTATTGGTTTGGGGAAAAGCGAAACGTCAGAACAGTTCAATGGTGTATTTGCCGCTCTAAACAGTGCCTATCTTCAAACTGGCGAAAAACCGTTAGAGATGTATGACAAAGTGGATGGATTCTTAAAGCCTACCCAGGAAGGCAGCATCACGAGCATGCGTCAGGAAGCGGGTGGTTTTCAAGTCTATACGCTATCAAACGGTATCGAAGTGTGGTTCCAAAAAGATACTAAAGCGGGTGGTCGAGCGTATATTTACTATGCGAGCCAAGGTGGTAAAGCCGCTGTTGATCCGACGTTGTATGCCGCTTATGAAATCGCAGCAACAACGGCAATACGCAGTGGGTTAGGGACATTTTCTGGTTCAGAGCTAGATAGCTACTTACGCAAAAACAACATTGCGCTTGGCGCGATGCTTGATGCGACCAGTCACGGAGCTCAAATTACGGCGCCAAATACGCACCTAACTGATGCTTTGAATGGACTATACAACCTAGCGACGGAGATTAAAGTCGACGAGCGCCAGATGGAAGCAGCGAAGCAAGAGTTTAAACAGCAGAGCGGCGCTTTTTTTGAATCACCGATGGGAAAACTGATTCAAAAAGCAAACGGCAATTCTTATTTGCCGGGTAGTCGTCATCGTATAGTGTCCAGTGATGATGTTGAACAAGTGACTTCCGAGCAGATACTAGCGGTGCATGAGCAACTTTTCAAAACCAATGATGGTTTTAAGATGGTTATTGTTGCAAACGTAGAGCCGGAAGAAATTACACCACTTTTGCGTAAGTATGTGGCCTCTATCGAAATGAAACCGAGTCGTTCGATTGATTATCACGTTGCGTTTAACCCGGAAGTGCCGGAGCGAACTGTGGTTGCGGATGGGCATGAACCTTCATCGTTGTATGTAATGCGTTTGACTAATACGAGCGATTACCAACGTACGGCAAGAGACACGGTTATCGAAGATATTTTGCAACGTATTAGTAATGCACGTGTTTTGGATATTGTGCGAGAAGAGTCTAGCCTTGATTACAGCCCGAGCATTTACACCATGACACAAGATCGCGAACCCATCTCTGATTGGCTCTTGGAGTCTCAAGTTGAGCCCGAAGACGTGGCACTTTTAGAGAGTAAACTGGGCAAAGTGTTTGATGGTTTAGCGTCAAATATTACCCAAAAAGAAGTGGATACGGCCGCGAAACAACTGGCAGTCGCGATGCAAGGATTGGATGACAACCCAGCACAGAGATCATGGGCATATACTCGTTATTTGGTGCATGATTACGGCGTCGATGTGTTGCTTGACGTTGAGAAAGTGGCTAAGAGTGTGACGTTAGATGAAGTGAAAGCGCATGCAAAATCAGCTTTTGGTCCACAAGCAAAACGCTCGGTAATGGTTTTAAATCCGGCCGAATAATCACGTAGTTTCTGACGAAAATCGTGGCAATAGTAATAAAAAAGACGGCGTGAAAGCCGTCTTTTTTAAGCACTTTAATCAAAGCTTTTATGCTGATTTACGCGAAAGTCGCTTTTCATTGTTGGTGTTATTTTCTTTTGTGATCGCACTGTCTTGAGCCTTACCCTTTAACGTTACCACTTCCTTTTCAGGTAATTCGGCTGCTTCACCAAAGAATTTGCCACCAGGTTCAATGCTGAGGTTATTGCTCCAGATCCTACCGCTTACGCGTCCCTTGGCAAGCACTTGAATGTGTTCTGCGTGACAGTTTCCGTCCATCATGCCATTAATGATCAGCTGTTTAGCGTAGATTTCACCGTTTACTCGCCCGCTTTCTGCGACAACGAGAGTGCCTTCCACGTTAATTTGACCATCGACGATGCCATCAATCTGGACATCGTTTTCTACTTTGAGTTCTCCGCTAAGAGAACAGCCTTTGGCGATGAGAGTTGAAGCTGCTGAGCTACTCGTTGTTCCACTGTTTTGATTAAAGATTCCCATCGTATTCTTCGCTCCTTAGTAAAAATGTCTTCGAAATCATTAAGGCTCCAATCGACAAATGGTTTCGGATTCAGTGCTCGCCCAACAAATCGCACCTCGTAATGCAGGTGAGGGCCAGAAGAGAGCCCACTGTTGCCGGAAATTGCAATCAGCTGCCCTTTTTTGACGAACTGACCACTTTTTACTTTGAACGCTTTCAAGTGCGAATAAGAACTCGAAAAACCGAAAGAATGTTGTAGCCTGAGGAAGTTACCAGAGCCTTTATTACTGCGGCGGGTAACTTCCACTACCCCATCGGCAGGGGCATAAATTTTGGTACCGATATTTACGGCAAAATCGAGCCCACGATGCATTTTGGCAACTTTTGTCACCGGATGGATACGCTTACCGAATCCGGAAGATAGCCGTACGTTGCCGACTGGAGAGCCACTTGGTATTTGGTTTAATAACACCATGCGAACGTTTGAGGTTATCGCCGCTGCATCGAGCCTAGCATCCAAGTTATTTGTCGAGGTATGTTCTCCAACCCCAAGCACTTTCTCTAATTCACCCAAACGTTCCGAAACAAGTTGTACCCGTTCTTCCCGTTCTGAAAGGTCATTTTCTAGCTCTGATTTAAGTGTTTTCAGTGTGCTGAGCTCTTCACCCATGGTGCGTGAATGCTCTGTCAATTCAGCTTGTTTTAACGCTGCATTATCAACGCGAGTGTACAAGTGATGAATTAAGATTACGGTCGCGGCCAGAGCAACAACAAAAAAAACGAAAAACGTTTTTATGTTGCGTTGCATCCTTTTACTGAAGTACCAATGTCTTGAGCCATTGATAGTTGATATAGAGATCGTCAACTGGTCTTTCATCGTCTTCTATTGCTCGTATTTGGTATACGTCTCGTCACTGAGTTAGTAGGAATGTAAGGAAAACGAGTAGGGACTGCCAGAGGCAAATTGGAAAGAAGTGTCAGGTCGTGAGGCGTTTTCAGATATTAGATAAAAGACTCAATAAAGATTTAATATTCTGCTGATTTTGGTCGTAATTACTCCAAATCGCTTCATTTAACTGAATATTATGATTTTTAAGGCGGTTATCCGAGAAATTGGATTGTGAATATTGCCAATAGCATCCGCACGCAATTCAACTTACTTCACGGTTTGCCTTATAAATGTTGGATAATTTATCAAACCGACATTCATTACATCGATAACTTGTTTATGATAGCGGTTGATATAAAGCACTATTCATTGGCTTTAAACCTAAGCGTTACATTTCGTTTAGGAACACATAACTATGACAACGGAGTTGGTCGTGAAAAAACTACTATTGGCTACAGCAGTGGTCGCAGCAGCAGGGGGCGCTGGCTACCTGTACCAAAACAATACTACCGCGAGTGATGCAGGCTCACTGTTAACGCAAGTTCCTGCAGATTCACTTATGGTGACGTATCAGACTGAACCTTTTAACCATTATAAATACATGAACGCATTCGGTACGGCGAATCAAGGCTCGATTGCAGAACTTTTTGCCGATGAACCACTGTCTCCACAACAGCAGTTTGCAGTTAACTTATTCGATGGATACCTAGAGAGTGCTGCGTCGCCAGAAACATTAAAAGCTTATTTGGGCACCGGGGAAAACATTAATCCTGTGTTGTACACAATTGGTATGGTACCGGTGTACAAAGTGGATATTGAAGACCCTGCCGCGTTATGGAAAACACTGGATCATGAAGAGCAGATGAGCGGCGCTAAGCATGAGTTGGTTAAGCTTGGTGAAGTCGAGTATCGTCGTTACGAGATGACTGATTCAATTGACCCACAGAACGGTATTGGCTTGGTTGTAGCCGTGGTTGATAACGTGCTTACGTTAACGGTTGATGTTCCGCAACTGGGCGTTCAAAACCCGATTAAAATGGCATTAGGGCTTGAAGCACCAAGTCAAAATATTGCTGACAGTGGACGCCTTGAGGCGTTGCAAGCCAAATACGGTGAAAACAACAACTCTTTTGGTTACTTTGATCATCGCGAAGTGATTAAAGGTTTGACGACGAAAGATGGCAATATGTTTGCTCGTCAAATCAGCACGTTGGATGCAATAGATCCTGAACCAACGATTGAGGAAATGCGTTCACCAGCCTGCCATACTGAGCTTACTCAAGTTGCAGAAAACTGGCCTCAGTCCGTCGCGTTTGCAGAATACAAGATGAAAGGCGATCAGGCGTTCATTAAAGGTTCTTTTGTTGTTGAGTCCAACAATAAAGTGATTCTAGATGCGCTCAAGTCGATTCGTGGTGTATTGGCTGAGTCTAAAAGTGATAAGAGTTTCTTTAGTATGGCGCTTGGTTTAGACATTAATACTCTAGCGCCATCGATTGGTCAGATTTGGGCTGACTTGACCCAGCCTCAATATCAATGCTCTTTATTGACACAAATGCAGCAAGAGATGGGCGGCCAGAATCCAGCAGCCGCTGTAAGCATGGGGTCAGGCATGGTTAATGGCCTTAAAGGGTTAAGCCTGCAAATGTTTGATATCAAAGTAGATACTAATGCTCAGCATGGTGAAGTATTTAGCCAGCTAGATGGTATGTTGTCTCTTTCTGCCAATGATCCAATGATGCTTATTCAAACTGCGCAAATGTTCGTTCCTGAACTTGCTCAATTGCAAATTCAACCGGATAACCAACCTGTTAATGTCAGTGACCTATTAGAAATGCATACTGGCATGAAGGTGGACGTGTTTGCTCGTCTAAACGAAAACCATTTCACCCTTTACAGTGGTGATAGTGCTGCGGAAGCAAGCAAAGAAGTGATGGCGCAATCACTTTCTCCAAATGGCTTGTTCAGCTTTGATTTTGATTCAGAGCGTATTTTGGAAGTGTTAGAGAGTGCGTCGTCAATCACAGGGGAGCCGGTTCCGGATGATGTTGTCAAAAGCTTACAAGGCGAGCTTGTTGGTGGTATGACGATGGACGTGACAGACCAAGGTATTGGTTTTGAGTTTGATTACCGCGGTGCAACTAAACCTGTAACGGTTGCACAGCAGTAACACATTGCGTAGAAAAAGGCGGCTTGAAGCCGCCTTTTGTTATTATGTACCGTATTAAAAAGCGAGTGGGAAGAGCGACGCTTACTCATCTATTTGAGGATGAGAGTATTGCTGATATTCAGGTAACTCTTTTCTTAAATTACTAAATGTCGCCCATGCACTTTCTTTTGAGAGTTTGTTGATCAGCCAGTTTGGCAATAGACCTCCGGGGTCAGCAAACGCCTTGTATTCCACGAGTGTTGTATCGTTTGTGAGTTTTTGTAACTCCCAAGTCGCATCAACCGAGCGAATTCGAACATAACCATTTTGTTCAGCAAGATATGAGTCAGGTGCGCTTTTGATTTCTATCGTGAATCCCAGCTCATCGACCCAGTACTTTGAGTAGGTGACCATATCCCGATTTTTGGCAGGCCATGGTGCTTTAAACTGGGTGTAAACGATGTTCTCGGTGGCCGATATCTGATTTAAAACCCGGCTATGACTGGCATTGTCAATCCAGTTCGGGATATTGTCACTGTCTTCCAGTAGCGTTAAAAATGCACCATAGCTGGTGGGTGTGAACATCCGGGCACGGATCTCAACTAAACCGTCACTATGTTCTCGGGAGTAAATTGTGATTCCATTCTTGTCACTCTCGAACTGCCAGTTCTCGTTGGCGCTCGCATCAGTGCCAGCGGATATCAATGTGGCGAGTGTTAAGGCGCCCATTCTTAAATGCAACATCATGTTAGTATCCGCCAACTTTTCCTAAATTTAAGTTTATACGATTTGTCGTAACTATAAGGACAATAGTATGTTTTTTGTTATCGTTCTGAAGGTTGCTCTGCACTGAAGCCACGTTGAATGTTGGTGAAGGTAAGCGATGCAAATATTACGATAACGATCGCTAGATGCCATGCTTGACTCAATCCAAGCTGCACCAGAGTTAAGCTGACCAATGAGGAGACGACCATTTGTCCACCACCAGACATTGCCGCTGCGGCACCTGCTTGCTTTTTATAAGGTTGCATTACCATCGCTTGTGCACAAGGTAGGGCAATACCATTACCCAAGATCATTAATAGCTGTCCTAGCATCAGAAATAGAGGCTCAACAGGACAGAAAAATAGCCATATTGCGGCAGCGAGGTGAAGAAATGGGGTGCAGAGCAGCATTTTTTTATTGCCAATAATTGGCCTTACTCGGTTACAAATCGTGGTACCACATAACATACCCAAAGCGGGAATGAGCGCCCACATCGCGTATTGAGCGGAGGTCATGCCAATTTGATCTTGCATGATAAATGGCATCACAGAGACTGTTGTAATCATTAAGCTGAAGTTTAACCAACTGATACTGGCGAAACTCATAAAGTAACGAGACGTAAGTAAGTTCTTGTATTGGAACAACATTTTTCGGGGTGACGGAATGACAGAACGTTTTGCGATGGTTTCTGTGAACTTAAAGGCGATGATTACCCAGGCCAGCGAGACATAGCCCAACAGAGAAATAAACACCATACTCCAACCGAAGTGGAAGTTGATAAAGCCGCCAATTACAGGTGCAATAAGTGGCGTGATTGAAGCCGCCATGGCGATGTAAGACATTGCCACAGGGAGTTCATCCCCGCTAAATCTATCTCGAGTCGACGCCCTAGCGAGTACCGCGCAGCATCCTGTACCTAACCCTTGTAAAAAGCGCCCCATCACCATCCCTGTAAATGTGTCACTGAAGAAAATAATCATCAGCAGACCAGACATCGCGATGAGTAAACCGGTAAGTAATACTCTTTTTCGTCCTAAAGCATCTGACACTGGCCCGTAGATAAATTGAGAGGGGCCAAAGCCGAGCAAATAAATACTCACAAGTAGTTGAGCTTGGTCGAGGGAGATGGAAAAGTCTTTTGCTATCCATGGCAAAGAGGGCATGACTAGTCCCATGCTCAACTGGCCAACGCTAATAATAAGACAGGCTAGTAGTATAGTATGAAAGTTGATTGGGCGACTCATGACTGGTCTCCATTCAAACAACCTTTTTGGCGTCGTGATCTTAAGCCGCCTTCGTCATCCACTTCATTTAGCTTTGCTTTGACCCGCTTCACAGTCGATAGACTGACTTCGCATTGCTCTGCTACGTTTTGCAATGTGTAGCCTTCTAGCAGCAACGTTGCGATCTGTTGGTGTTTGGTTTTGTTTGCGGGGCGGCCGCGAAACTTCTGTTTCCATAATTCTGGCTGCTCTTTAATGGCCTGTCGCCCTTGCTCTGCGGCAAGCAGGCGATGTTCAGTCTGAACTTTCCCATATCCAGATAACACTGTGAGTAGTGTTTGAGTTTGAACAGAACCTGGCTCAAAAGTTAGTGATTCACATACGGTTTTCAATGTTACCCCTTTATCGAGTAGCATTTTTATCGTGTTCAATGCTTGACTAAAGTCGCGACCAAATGCGGTCAGCCACCAGAGCACAATCGTATCCCCAGCTCTGACGGAATCGAGCAGTCGTAAGAATGCCTCTCTCTCGGTTGGAGGCATGCAACCACGAACCTTATCCTCAAAATGCTGAGCTTCGGGCGCAAAAGCTTTTAGAGTATTAAGGTGCTCTTGGTAAGCTCGATTTTTTGGCGAATAGCGAGTGTAAAGATACGTGGTCATAAGGATTATGAGCCTTTTTTGTTTGGTTCATATAGTGTAATGGCTCACAAATATACATGGGTTCATTAATACTGACAACACTAAATGAGCTGTTTGGGAGTCAGAGGCACATAAAAAAGCCAACCGAATGGCTGGCTATAGCTATTTAAGCTTTTGTTGTCTGTCGCTCGATTAACTTCACTGGCACCATCATTTTTACTAGGCTTCCGTTTTTCGTATTAATTTGATCAACAATGATCTTCACGCATTCGCGAGCGAGGCGACGGAAATCCTGGCGGAATGTGGTTAATTGATAGCTTAACCATTCTGTCTGAGGAATATTATCAAAGCCAATGACTTGTAAGTCCTGAGGAATGCTCAACCCGCATTCTATACGGGCGATATCCATGATCGCCATAGCAAGGTTATCGGTTGCACAGAACACCGCTTCAGGCCGATTTTTGTCTGCCAGTATGGCACGGACTTTATCAAGTGAGCTCGCGTAGTCATAGCTGGCTTCAATGATGCGTGGCGTCTTGCCGGTTAGGTCTTCAAATTCAGAGCAGAAGCCGCTTTGACGTTCGTCATTCGTAAAGGTTGGCACTTCTCCCGTCAAATAAACCGCGTTCTTCACGCCACTTTTGTGCAGAAGTTGCGCAGCTTGTTGGCCTGCTTCGTAGTTGTCACTGATAACGTAGCTACTCCTAGTACCTTCAACAACTCGTGCGTATTGAACAATTGGGATATTAAACTCTTCACATTCTTCATAAAGGGACTTATTGAAGGTTGCGGAAGCAGCAATGACACCATCGACGCGATACTGGAAGATATTTGGGATTGAGTGGCCCTCTTCTTCATCCACTTGCCATGGAATCAATACGGCAGAATAACCTTTTTTCTGTAACTCACTGGAAATTAACTGCAGTGTTTTCATATGGATAGGGTAATCCGCATCAGGAAACACCAAACCTATCAATTTCGATTCGTTTGTGGTCAGGCTACGTGCAAAGGCGTTAGGGCGGTAGTTAAGGGCTTTAGCCGCTTCAAAGACTTTTTGCTTGGTCTTTTCGGATACTGAGCTACCCGGAACAAACACGCGCGATACAGTAGATTGAGAGACGCCTGCCATCTTTGCCACATCTTTTGATGTGACTACGTGTTTAATTGATTTCATGAATAAAACTTAGTTGCCAGTAATTGAGGTCATAAGACTAGCATAAATAGGTACGTATTCATAAATGTTCTGACGGGGTATCCTAAGTAGAATAATGGCTTTGGAGTGTTAAAAAGCAAAATGTGGGTTAACCCATTCGATTTGCTTTGAGCTAGCACTAGATCTAGAGCGTAGATACTGTCCGTTTGTTGGACGTACAGTATCTACGTAAAGAACATTAATTTGCTTGTTTGACTGCAACTTTACGTTTCGGGGAGAGGAGTGAATACCCCATGTATCCGATGCAAGCGGTAGCGACAAGAATAGAGCAGCCACGCATAAAGTTAATCAGCATAGGAGCGTTGTCGGTAAACGCGTTGATCCCCCAAAGCATCACGATCGAGAATACAAACATCACTAGTAAGCCATAACATGGAGCATCGATTTTGCCGGGAACGACATACCAACCATCTTCCTTGATTGGTTTATTTAGACGAGCATATTCCGCTTGCTGGCCTTTCACTGTGTAAAGATGCATTTCATCTTGTTTACCCGTCAGGAGAAGGCTAGCAATGTAAGCGACAACGGCATTCACAAGGACGCCAATCACGCAATACCAAGGCCACGCAATATCGGTCGCAACGGCTACATACCAGATCACCAAGAAGCTAGCAGCAACGCCAATTAACAAGCCTTTTTCCGTAATGTGTTTTGAGTAGAAACCAAGGACGAACATACAGAAGCTCGCACCGACAAAGTAAGAGCCTGCCTTACTCAGCACTTCCAGTACCGAGCCTGTGCTGGTGGCAAACATGATCGCTGGAATGATGACCAAAATCGCCCACGCCACCGTGAAGAAACGCGATACCTTTAAGTAATGCTCTTCCGACTCGTTTTGCTTGTAGAAGCGTTTGTAAAAGTCAGCCACAGAAACGGTCGCCATTGAGTTAAATGCGGAATCGAGACTCGACATACTTGCCGCCAGAATCGCAGCGGCAATGATGCCCATCAAGCCTGGCATTCCATATTCACTCGCATAATGAAGAATGATGGTGTTGCCGTTTTCAAACTCTTTACCGTCGTAATAAGCGTTGAACAGGACGCCAAGCAAGATAAAGACAAAGTAAATAAAGAAGGCCACGTAGCCCATCATCAACATTGCCTTTTTCGCATCGCCCATGTTTTTCGCGGCCATACAACGTTGTACCATCATCTGGTTACCGCCATACACGGTGGTGTGGAACATCGTCATTGCGATAACGCCGGCCCATACAGTCGTTACTTGGCTTAGGTCAAAACTTGTTTGTAGGGCATCGGTCATTCCTTTCGCTTTGAGTTCTGCCATGACCTCCGTCATTGGAGCAGGCATGCCATTCCAAACGGCTTCAATGATGATGAATGCGCCAATAAATAAGATTACTGCTTGAATCACATCGGTCCAAATGACAGCCGCGATACCGCCCATTACGGTGTAGATAAGGGCAATTGCAGTGACGATCATGATGCAGTACATCACGTCGATACCAGTAATGAACTCTAAAATCATTGCTGTCGCGTAGAGTACGGCTGCCGAGCTCAATGCTTGTTTGATAAGGAAGATAAACGACAAAGTCAGTCGTGAAGCCTTACCGAAGCGTCGTTCTTGATACTCGTAGATGGAGGTTAAACCGTTGTTGTAGAAAAACGGCATAAACACAGCCACGATGAAGAAGATCACCAGCGGATAATTGAGGTGAATCGCGATAACCGACAGGCCTTCTTTGTAAGACCAAGCTGGCCCGCCAAGGAAAGACATGGCACTCACGTAAGTACAAACGACAGAAATACCGATCGCCCACCAAGGGATGCTCTTATCACCCAAAGCGAATTGGCTAGCTGAAGTGACTCGCTTACCAATCACCGCACCCAGTACTAGCGTTAGGGCGATGTATCCCCCAAGGATGCTCCAGTTAAGTGCGCCAAACTCATGCATAATTAGGTCCTTCTAACTGTTCTTTCATTTGTGCAAACACGTCATAGCCAAGTTGCAGCAGGATATGAACGATGTCGATCGCCACCCAGTTTTCCTTCAGTAAATCGCCTTCGCGTCGCCAAATGTCCATAACGCGAAGTTCGATGTGTTTTCCGGTTGGGGCAAGACCGAGCCAGCCACTGTGACCAGTGTGAGTACCATGCATATGTGGCCAACCACCTGTGGATACGTAGTCATTTTTGGCCAAAAAATTGACCTCAATATCGACACTTCGATCTGGGAACGCAAACACAAATGGCGCTTGATGGTGGTTACGGAAACCTTTGATACCGCGCGTAGTACCAATACCAGCAGGGCCGTACCACATGAAGTCATTGTGCCAGTAGTTTTCTAAATCCATCGAGAAAAGATCTTTGCCATCAAAACGACCCAAGCAAGACAGCATATCTTCAACCAGCTGGGCGCTCTTTTCACTTTCTTCCAAAGACACAACAGATTGTTGAATACCGTTAGAAGTTGCAGGAGAAGGAACCAAGCCATCGTGACCTAAGCTTTTACGAAGAGGGTTGCAGCCTGCTTGATTCATCGCGTCGATGAAGTCTGGGATCATGTAAGATTCGGTGATTTGGTCGTTCTCCACACACACCATTTCGGTGTAACGCAAGTAGAGTGTTTTCCCTGTTGCTGGGATGCCAAACAGTGGTTGTTCAAATGTACCGATAAAGTAGCCGGTAGAGTTGTACCAAGTGCGGCCTTCGTATTCGCCGTGCATAACAATTATTGGTCGGCGCTCGGCGTCAGGCAAAGCATTAACAAGTGGTGAGAGGAAAGATTCGTGGGTTGCATCTGGGCCATTAAGATCGTTCACAGGGTGCGCCACGCACCATTTTACGTCAGGGTTCAAAGTTTGCAGAGCGGCCTGTTTTTGCTCGATGTCTGCGGCTTTGAAGTAGTTCTGGTAGAACTGTTCGATGATGTTGAGTGACATGTTGCTTCCTTACTGTCTGTGATTTTAATAAATAGTGTTTAGTCAGCCGTTAGCCTTGCTGAAGCAGGATTTGCTTCCAGATTGCGGTCTCGTCAAACAAAGTGAATTCGCGACGAAGACCCCAAGGGCCAAACTCAGCGTGGCTGATCCCCATGATGTAAACCTCTTTTCCTGAAGGCTTACCAAACATCCCATATCCCTCATGCTTACCGTGCAAAGACCATCGAATTGCCGCGCGTGGTGACATCATGTCGTCATCTCGGCCAATACGATGGTGAACGGTAAATTGAGCATTTGGGAAAGACGCACGAAGTGCCATCCAAAAATGATCGACTTCCGAGTGTGATAGGGCAGTTTGACCGCCAGTGTATTCGCCGATGCAAGCGCGGTCGTACTCTTTCGGTACTATTGAGAACTCGGCATTCATAAGGCTTCTGAGAATTGCTTCGTATCGCTGACCATATTCGTTGTCGTTGCCTACGCCCAAATAAGGTCCAGGAATGTCGACTTCAGGTGTGAACGGAAATGGGCTTGATTCCACGCCACCTTCAAATTCGATTTGTTGGCGTGCAAACTCTTCTGACGTCATGCCCAGTTGCTTCGCGATATCGGCTTGATCGCGAACCAACCATTCGTCATTGATTTGGTTATTGATAGCGTGGCAATCTGCGATAATACGGAAACGAAGTTTGCGGTTCGAGGCTTGCCCGTAGAAGCCGTTGCCACTGTGTGTTGCAGTAGAGATGATTCGATGAGAAGAAAGCATGCCTTGTTCCGGGGTGCCTGACCAAATGACGTCTTCGCCATATAGCGTGCGATCGGGAAACTCGGCCAGTGTCGCCATTGTTGCACTGATCACCCCTTCGTTTCCTTGAACGATAGAGAGTGGAGTACGCACAACAATGTCGGGAGAGTAGTAGTGTTCTAAGGTGTTTAAACCTCGGTCTTCCCAAATCTCTTTTGTGATACCAAGAATGTAGTCGGGAAAATCACGCCACTTTTCATCGAAGCCAACCATGGCCATAAATCACCTCCGTAATTGAATAATTATGTTTGAATTATGTTTTGATTACGTATTCAAAATATATCATGTTGCCATTTTGTCAACGGATTGTTTTTCGATTGTTTAAATAGCGTGCTGATGATCAGGTTTTTAACAATTGAGCGGAAAATAAACTAAAAAAGTACAGGAGAGATGGAAGCTATCTCTTATCGAGACGTGTTAATAAGAAAGGAGGTCAAAGTTTTTTGTATGAATTTCATAATATCTTATTGTTTTTTAATCGCTTAATTTATTTTGATCTGTTTGAATGGAAACAAATGATTAAGCCAAAACTGATAATCATGCAGATCAAGGCACCCAAATAGACTTTATCGCTAATATTCAGCTATTTTGGTGTCAATTATCCTTATATCTTTCAAATTTTCCTTTTGCATACGAATGCTTAAAGGCTTTTTTATTAAATCGGAAGTAGATAACGAATAAGCCACTAGAAAGGTGTTTATCTAGTGGCTATAACAGTCATAAGCGCTCTATGAGTGCAACGATCAGGATAAAAGCGCAGGTAACGATAGCGAGATGGCAGGGATGAAGGTAATCAACATCAAGGCCACTATCATTGCACCAATCCAACCCATGATGGCTTTAGAGAGCGACTCTATCGGTACTTTGCCTACCTGACTTGCCATAAACAGGTTGGCACCCAGAGGAGGCGTAACAAAGCCAATGGCTAAGTTCACGATCATCACGATACCAAAATGAACTGGGTCCATGCCGAGTGCTGACGTAATGGGTAACAGAATTGGTGTGAGAATAACAATCGCTGCCAGCGTTTCCATAAAGGTACCGACGAGCAACAACAGGACATTGATGCAAAGCAGTATCAGAAGTTTGTTTTCGGTAATCGATAGAATGAACTGAGCGATCTCAGTCGGCAGACGCTCTAGCGTCAATATGCGGCCAAACGTCACGGACGCACCCACAATGACGAGCACTGCGCCAACTAACAGTGACGACTCTAGAATGATTTTCACAACTTGCGCTGGTTTGAGCTCTTTATAAACAAACATGCCAAAGAATAAGCCATAGAGCACGCCAATCGCTGCGGATTCGGTAGGCGTGAAGATACCGGAATAGATACCGCCGAGAATGATTACGGGTAGTAGCATTGCCCAACTGGCTTCTTTTAGTGCATCAAGACGCTCTGACCAAGTGGCTTTGCGTTCGTTACCTGTGTAGCCCCGCATTTTTGAGACAATTAGACAATAGCCGATCAATACCATACCGACGACCAAGCCAGGAATGATGCCTGCCATGAACATTTTAGTTACCGAGACTTCAGCTGTGATCGCGTAGACGATCATCACCACAGAGGGTGGAATAATGACCCCAATTCCGCCGGAAGAGGCTATCAAGGCACCGGCAAAGCTGCGGTCGTAGCCTTTCTTCACCATAGATGGAATCATCGTCAGGCCGATAGCGGCAACAGTGGCAGACCCCGTACCAGAGATGGAAGCGAAGAACATGCACGCCACAATGGCGACGATGCCAAGCCCACCAGTAAAGTGGCCAAAGAAGACCTCCGCCACGTGTAATAATCGTTTTGAGATCCCTCCTTGGCTCATAAGGTTACCTGCCAAGGTAAATAGAACGACGGCGAGGAGAGGGAAAGAGTCGAGCCCTGTTACCATTCCTTGGACTAAAAACTCGATGTTAAGAAACGGCAGACTGAGTATCGCGACCATACTGGCTGCCGCCAGAGCAATACCGACCGGAACGCCAATGAGCAGAAGCAGACCAAAGCTGCCAAACAAAAGTGCAGACGTCATGCGTTAAACTCCAATAGTCGGTTAGAAGTACGATACTTTGCTTTGATATGGCGATAGCGTTGGCGAGAAAAGCGAACTCGTTCATTGCTGGTGGAGCACGCGTTCACACGTTGATAAATGCTTGTCACTAGGCGCGCGCAGCTTAATAGTGCGCAAACTAAAACAGAGGCATACAAACACGCAATAGGAATTTCCATTGCGGGTGCAATCTGACCGAGTTGCAGGCTGCGGTTTATAACCTTAAATCCAAACCAGGCGACAGTTGCACTAAAGGCAAGGTAGATAAGATCAGAGACAATCAAACTGAATTGCGTCCAATTGCCCGGAAGTTTATCGATGAACACACGAATGCGGATGTGTCGATCATCTCGGATACAGTAGCTGATGCTCAGGTACATCGCCCATACGAATAAATAACGAGCCAGCTCTTCAGCCCACGCGATCGTTGCATCGAACAGGCGTAGGGCGATTTGCAAGCACAGTAAAGTTGTCATCGTTGAGATCGCGATAACGATAAGGGTTGGTTCTAGGTATTTGTCTAGTAAGCGAAACCACTTCATGTTCACCTCCAAAACGAGAAAGCACGACCTGTTGCCAGATCGTGCAAAAGAGTGGGAGTTATAGGCGTTCTATCTCGGCCATCACGTTGTCAAACAAGTCTTTACCCGTTTTACTGCGCAAGTCCTGGTACACGGCCGCATTCATTTTCTCTTTCATGATGCTGCGTACCTCGTCTGGGACGATGTTAACCGTCATGCCTTTCGCTTCGAGATCTTTGATCACTTCTTGATTTTGCTTAGCGGCGAGCTCGCGCTGCTTAGCGATGGTTTCTTTGCTTACTTCACTGATCAGCGCCTGTTGCTCTGCAGGCAGTGAATCCCAAAACGATTTGTTCATGAACAACACGTAGTTGGTGTATATATGGTTAGTTAAAGAGAGGTACTTTTGTGCCTCGTAAAAACGTTCGGCATAAATAGAGTAGATAGCACTTTCTTGAGCGTTAATCAGGCCTTGTTGTAACGAGGTGAAAGTTTCTCCCCAAGACAGAGGTGTTGGCGCAGTACCAATAGATTTCCACGCGCTTATTTGAGTGGGGTTAGATGCCGAGCGAATCTTTAGCCCTTTCAGGTCCTCAATACTATCAATTGGCTGTTTGTTGTTGGTCACGCTACGAAAGCCGACCTCCATAAAGCCAAGTCCATGAAAGCCTTTTGATTCCATAGCATTCAACAATGGTTGTCCGATCTTCTCACTGTCGAGCGCTTTGTGTGCTTGCTCTTCGCTATCAAAAAGGTAGAACACGTCGAGCACGTTAAACTCTGGGACGTAGGGAGAGAGTAAAACTGACGCACCAAACGTCATTTGTAAGTTGCCTTGCTGTACGAGTTCAGTCGTCTCACGCACATCGCCTAGTTGTCTTGCCGGATAGATTTCAACTTCTATCTCACCGTTTGAGCGAGCTTCCACTTCTTGTTCGAAATAGAGCATTGCTTTGTGTACGGGAGAGGTTTCTTGACTGTCATGAGCAAGACGAATAACACTGGTTGCAAACGTATTCATACTGCTAAATGCAAGCCCCAGTGCGGTAAGTGAAGTAAGGATTGCTTTCTTCATCGTTCTTCCTTGTTTCTGGTATGACCTGCCATGGGCATTCGTCGGCAAGTCACACAACTTTTTATGTTTTTATAAATTAGTTGAGCAATTCATATCCATTTTGCATACGAATCCAAAATAAAACATTAAAGTAACAAGTCAATAACAAGATTGATGAATTGATGAGGAATTAAATAACGATTGGTGAAAATTTAATCGTGATCACAGAAAATGCCTTACTCGAAAGCAAGGCATTTTGTTTATGAAGAATGAATAAAAATGGATTTATTAAATGGTGCTACTACGTTCGATCAAGGTGCCTTGCTCGAAAAGGTATTCGCCAGTTGCATCCAGGTTGCCGTTGATTCGATTCATCAAATCTTCAACCGCTCGTTTAACAATTTTGTCGACTGGTTGAGCAATGGTGGTCAAATCATAGCTCGGCCATGCAGACATCGGAATGTTATCTACACCCATCACAGAGAAGTCTTGGGGGATCTTTGCTCCGGCTTGTCGCAAGCCATCCATCACACCCATGGCGAGGATGTCGTTTGCACAAAAAATTGCATCGGGTTTGCTAGTGTGCGACAAGATCGCTTTCGCCGCTTCTAAGCCTGCTTCAAAGCTGTACTTGGCTTGGATAAAGGTTGGTGACGGGGAGCCGAGTTCTTGCAATTTTGAAGAGAAACCCAGCCAACGCTCTTCACTGGTCATGGAGCCAGCATCGCCACTGATATAAGCACACTGTTTTGCGCCTTTCTGCGTTAAATACTCGGCTGCTTGTTGGCCCGCCAATCGGTTATCAATACCAGAGCTATTGGCATTAATACCCTCGGCGTAGCGGTTAATCAAGCTTAAATGAACGCCAAACTTTTCGCATTGGGCAAACGCGCGTGAGGTTAAACGGCTGGTGGCGATAACGAGTCCGTCCACTTGGTATTCAATGGCGCGTGAAATGGCGAGATCGAGGTCGTCCTTGTCGATAGGGCAAAGCACAACTTGTCCGCCTCGCTTTTGAATTTCGACGGCCAAAGCACGAGATTGCATGTCGTACATTGGGTTTGATTCGCTATCTAACGCAATCGCCACTAAGCCTGAACGATTCGAAATCAGACCTCGGGCGATGGCATTCGGTGTGTATCCGAGCTTAGCTGCGGCATCCATCACCATTTTGCGTTTCTTCTCGCTAATACTCGCAGTCGGGCTGAATGCTCTAGATACCGTCGATTGAGAGACGCCGAGCATCTTCGCGACGTCGATCGAAGTTACTTTCGCTTTAATGGTGATACTCCTTATTTAAGGCCATTGAACCTGCTCATACGTGCTGAGTGTATGGGCTAGGGGATTTCTGTGTCTAGAGCATTACATTGATAAGGCGTAAATATCAGAGAAAACTCAAGAATTCATCACATTTCTCTCTTGCTTGAAGCCATCAATGATCATTTTGTGTTCAGAGCCAACACAAAAGAAGCTAACGCCGAGTTCACGCCATTCCCGAGCTTGTTGAGCCGTCGCGACAAACATGCCAACAGGTTTATTGGCGGCTCTGGCCGCTTCGATTACTCGCATACTTGCTTGTGCGACTTTCTCATCATGAGCGCTATCAGCACCATAAGCGACAGTGAGATCAACTTGGCCAATGAAGAGCGCATCAATTCCTTCAACATTGGCAATCGCTTCAACATTTTCAACCCCTTGAGGGTCTTCAATTTGTGCAATGACAATCGTATTCGCACGGCTGTCTTTTAAGTGTTCAACCATGGGCTTAGTGGCGTATTGCGCTGCTCGACTGGAACCAGCATACCCTCGGCCACCTTCGCCGTAATGGCAGATTTTCGCCAGTTGCGTCGCTTGCTCAGCAGTACAAACATGGGGAATTTGTACACCCGCCGCGCCACAGTCAAGCGCGTTCAAAATGGTTGAAGGGGCGCTGTCTTGTACTCGTACCACGCACGCGAGGTCATTCGCTCTGGCCGCCATGATGCACAGATCAAGCGAGGAACGATCGAAAGGTGCGTGCTCTGCATCCAGTACCACAAAAGGCAACTCTGCCAGTGCCAATACCTCGATAATGTGAGGATGAGGGGTTTTAACAAATGTACCTAATAGCGTTTCTTTAGTCAGACGTTGCTTAAAATTGCTCATGATTATCTCCTTTGCAAAGGTATGCAAAAGCTAACACGGCGAAATGTAAATGATGAGTAAAAATGATGTGATCTAAAACTCATTTTTGATTAAAAATTAAACTCAATCAAGGTCCTTATTACTTGCTTTTATTTGTTTAAACTAATAAATACAAAGGCTTAAGGATTGTTTTTGTGGTTTGTTTACTTAACTTGTCAAATGTTAATTAAGTGTTTAATCTGATTTTGCATTCGTATCCAAAAGCATAAAAATAACCGTTCGTCAGCCTCAATGTTCAAGGAGAAACCCAATGGCACGCATTTTAAAAAACGGAATCACTGAAGAAGCATCAGCATCAAATGACGCAAAAGTGCGTCAGATTGTTGAAAACATTCTTGCTGATATTGAATCGAAAGGTGATAGCGCTGTACGTGAGTTGTCTGAAAAGTTTGATAACTGGTCGCCGGAGCAATTCCGCCTGTCAGAAGAGCAAATCCAAGCCTGTGTGGATGCGCTTGATGAATCGACTCGTCATGATATCGAGTTCGCTCAGCAACAAGTTCGAAACTTTGCTCAAATTCAACGTGACTCAATGAAAGACGTCGAAGTAGAAACCATGCCTGGTGTGGTACTGGGGCATAAAAATATTCCAGTCAACAGCGTGGGTTGTTACATCCCTGGTGGAAAATACCCATTGGTTGCATCCGCTCACATGAGTGTACTGACGGCGAAAGTCGCGGGCGTAAAACGTGTTATTGCTTGTGCGCCTCCGTTTAACGGCCAGCCGAACGTCGCGATTGTCGCTGCGATGGCAATGGCGGGTGCGGATGAAATCTACTGCTTCGGTGGTGTTCAGGCGGTAGGTGCAATGGCTCTTGGTACAGAGACTATTGCGCCAGTCGATATGATTGTAGGGCCGGGTAACGCATTTGTGGCAGAGGCAAAACGTCAGTTGTTTGGTCGCGTTGGTATCGATTTGTTTGCAGGGCCAACGGAAACCTTGGTCATTGCTGATGAGAAAGGCTGTGACCCGGAATTGGCAGCGGCAGACTTGCTTGGTCAGGCTGAGCATGGTTACAACTCTCCCGCTGTATTGTTGACCAATAGCGAAACATTTGCGCAAGAAACCATTAAAGAGATCGAACGTCAGTTAACCATTCTCCCAACGGCTGAAGTCGCGGGTAAAGCGTGGGCAGATTACGGACAAGTGATTGTGTGTGATAGCTACGAAGAAATGGTGGAAGTGGCAGACGATATCGCTTCTGAACACGTTCAAGTGATGACGGAAGATCCTAAATACTTCCTAGATAACATGACCAACTACGGTGCCTTGTTCCTAGGTCGTGAAACCAACGTTTCTTACGGCGATAAATGTATTGGTACCAACCATACACTGCCAACGAAGAAAGCGGCGCGATACACCGGTGGTCTTTGGGTAGGTAAATTTATCAAAACCTGTACTTACCAGCGTGTAACGGAAGCTGCGTCCCTCAAAGTCGGTGAGTATTGCTCTCGCTTGTGTGCACTCGAAGGTTTTGCTGGCCACAAAGAGCAAGCGGATATTCGTGTGCGCCGTTACAAAGGCAAAGTAGAAGAGGCGTAATATGTCGAAACTTGCCTTAGTCACAGGCGGCAGTGGCGGACTGGGTGCCGCCATTTGTCGCAAGCTAGCTGAATCGGGATATCGCGTAATTCTGACTTACAACAGTAATCATAAAGCGGCCGAGGATGTGCTTTCCTCGCTGCCACGTAACGAGCATCTAGCATTCAAATTGAACGTGGCAGATTCTAGTGCGATTGAACAGCTTAAACATCAAGTCAGTGAAATAAGCGACAAGCTGGATTTGTTGGTCAACTGTGCGGGGATGACGAAATTCGTCGCGCACTCTGATTTGCAAAGCTTAGATGATCAACTGTTTGACCAAATTTTCCAAGTGAACGTCCGTGCGCCTTTTGCCATGGTTCGAGCGTTTGAGCCTTGGCTTAAGCAAGCCAATGGTTGTGTGGTGAACATTACTTCTATCGCGGCACAGACTGCGATGGGGAGCAACATTGCTTACTGTGCAAGTAAATCTGCCGCGGAGAACATGACCCGTTCTTTAGCTCGCGCTCTGTCTCCCGAGGTTCGCGTTTTGGCTGTTGCTCCAGGGCTTGTCGACACTGAGTTTGTCAAAGGCTTGGATGACGCATGGCGTAATCAACAAGAACAATCCACACCGCTTAAGCGTTTAGCCAATGATGAAGAAGTCGCTCAAGCCGTGTACGCCGCAGCAGAAGTTTTGACCTTCTCGACAGGCAATACCATCGCGGTTGATGGTGGGCGACCTTTAGGTCTGTAACACACTTTCGGTCTGTAACTAACAATTCAAAGGCTAGGTCCAAACAAGGACAACAAGGATTTACAATGACTCTACAATCTAAAATGAATAATAATCTGGTCCGCTACATGGAACTGATTCCGGGTACGAGTGCGTTTATTGATGCGCGCACGCCAGGCAGTGATCTCAAAGATAACTTTTGTATTATCGGTGCAGGGGTGGCAGAGAGCAGTCGTCAGCATGTTCATATTCGCGATACGGCGGGCTTTAATATTGGTGCCGCAGGCCAACCGCCGGGCATCAAAAATTCGTTACATTCTCATCGCACCGCTGAGCTTTTCTTGGTGTTCAAAGGTCAGTTCCGTTTTTATTGGGGGAACGATGGAGAGCACGAGGCGGTGTTGTCTCACGGTGACGTCATCTCGATTCCAACCAATCTCTTCCGTGGATTTGAAGTGGTTGGCCGCGATTACGGCTTTATGTTCTCGGTACTTGGCGGCGACGATTCAGGTGGCGGCGTTATTTGGCATCCAAACGTTATTAAAGACAGTCAAGGTTATGGTTTATACCTCAAAGCCGATGGCACACTCGTGGACACCATTAATGGCGACCCGGTGCCACAAGAATCAGAATTGATACCGCTGCTTACCGAAGAAGAGCTCGCGACCTTCGATACCTACACCGCAGAAGAGATGATGCCATTTGTCGCTCTGCAAAAAGATTATCGTGAAATCAAAGGCGATTTCGGCGGAAGCAACGTGAAACAATACGCCTTAACGGGTCATCCTTTGGCGAGTTATGACTTCCAAGTAAAGAGTGAAGATGAAGTGAGCATCATGGCTTATGAGCTTTCTGAAGGTGGCTCGATTCCTCAACACTGCCGAGAAGAAAAACAAGTGCTTATCAACTTTGATGGCGATACTGAAGTGGTCCTCACGCATCAAGGCGAACAAGCGAGTGTTGTTTTAACGCGCGGTGATGTGCTGAATGTTCCAGAAGGTGCGTCATACTCACTGACGAACTTGCGTGGTAATAGTTTGACGTATTGCATTCTTGGCTCTGATCAACCAAAGCCGCTGGCAGGAGAATAAAATGACGCAACCCACCTCGTTAGTTTGGCTACCCGGACTACTTTGTGATGGCACATTGTTTGAGGACATTAACCGAGCGTTGCCAAGTAGGGTTGAGCCTTCATGCCCGACGCTGGCTTCATTGCCGTCAATGGAACAGCTGGCGCAGAGAGTGTTGCAAGACGCACCGCAGGAGTTTGTCTTGGGTGGCCTATCAATGGGTGGGATTCTTGCCTTTGAGGTGTACCGTCAAGCGCCAAACAGAGTCAAAGGCTTGATCCTCATGGATACCAATGCAGCAGATGAAAAGCCAGAGGTGACACAAAAGCGTGATGCACTGGTTAGCCGTGCGTTAAGTGGTGAGTTTGAACGCATTACGCCTGACACTCTGATGCCTGTGCTGATTCATCCCAGCCGTTTGCAAGACAAAGTGTTGACAGAGCGTATTGAAGGCATGGCGGTCAATGTAGGTTTGGAGGCATTTGAAGCGCATGCTAAAGCGTTAGCAACTCGCCCGGATGCTCGACCTTTATTGGCGGACATTCAAGTTCCTACGTTGGTGATAACAGGTAAAGAAGATAAGCTTTGTCCGCTAGACAATCATCTGCTCATGGAGAGATGCATCCCAAACGTCACGCTTCATGTTATCCCAGAGTGTGGGCATCTATCTACGCTTGAGCAGCCTTTAATTGTTAGTGAAGTGATGACTACTTGGCTTCAAGATAACTTTGCTTTGTGTTGATAAGAACTTCATCACTCACCACCTTAAGGTTACTTGGGTATAGGTGGTGAGCGGATGAGTATTATCAGAAGTAGTAGCGAATACCTGCCGCGAATTGATTATCACGATTTTCGAATTTGCTGCCATCGTACTGATCTTTACCTAGGTCGAACTGGTATTCAGTCCAAACTAGGAATTTGTTCTTCTGGAAGTGGTATTCAACACCAGGAATCAGCAAGTTACGCTCGTAACTTTGCGTCTCGTCACCACGATCTTCCAAGTAGTTGTAGTTCAACGTTGGGCGTAGGCCGTTGTCGAAGTGGTAGTAAGTGTAGATTTCGCCACCTAGGGTATCGAACATTACGTCCGTACCGCCTTGGCTCACTGCTTCCCAGTTTTCGCCAACGTGGAAAGTCGCACCCGCGTAGAAGCCGCCGTTGCTGTAGTTTGCACCCAATAGCATGATGCGCATGTTGTCGCCGTTTTCTACGCCAACCACACTTACGTCTAGATCCGCAACTTCATTTTGATGGTAAGCCGCACCCAGTGTTAAGCCATCAACGGGTTTGTAAGTGATCGAAGCACCCATGCCGTTTTTCAGTGAGGCTGTCGCATTGCTTGCTAGAGCAACATCTTCACGCGTGGTTTGGTAAGTAAAGCCGTAGCTCACTTTTTCATTGATTGAATTACGGTACGTAATTGAGTTTTCTGCACGTCCCGCACCGGATGCGATACCCCAGTCAGCTAGGTTGTAAACACCTGAGCCACGAGTACCGAATACACGACCTAAATCGGTGTACCATGCTACGTCGTAGAAGGTAGACCACAGCTTAGTACCCGCAGCAATCTTGCCGTATTTTTCGTGATCAACACCTGCGTATAGCAAGCGGTCGTAAATGTTGTCGCCGTTCGCGCCAGAGTTGTAGCCCCATTCCGCGTGACCGAAACCAGTCCAGCCGTTATCCAGACCCATTTGGCCTTTCAAACCGAAACGTGAGCTGCCGCTGTTCCATTCGCCGTTGTCATCACCGCCACGGTCTTGGTAGCGAAGATCGAAACGGCCATCGATGGTTAGGCTGTCGCCAGCGTCATTAACAAAAGTGTGTGCAGCAAAGGCTGAGCTAGAAGTAAGCGCTGCTAAAATCACTGCAGAAAGGGTCGACTTTTTCATCATCAATCTCATTATTCAGGGCGCAGAAAGCCACCGTGCGTTCATGCCCGTTTTGAATAAGGGTTCTATCTTGAGGTTGTGCCCCATCCTTGAGGCACGAGTTGGGAGCATGTCACCTGAACCGAGAGGGGATTCAGGCAACATAAAGGCGGGTTGACAACCCGCCCCTAGGACTTCTTATAGAGAAGGGTTTAGGATCTGTTGAGTACGCTCGAACACGTCTAGACCTTGCTGTTTTAGCCAGTAAGGAAGGTCGATCAGTACCCAGTTCTCAGATAGCTTGTCGCCGTCACGGTAGTAAACATCAACCACTTGCATGTCTGCACGTACTTCACCACCTGTCATACCTAGGAAACCACCGATAGGCGTGTTAGATAGGTTTGGCCAGCCGAAGAAACAAGAGAAGTTACCTTCTGCGAAACGACATACGTGGCCGTTAAACTTCTTGTCTTTCAGGTTGTTACGGAACGGCAATTGGTGCTGCTGTTGGTAACGAGGGATTGTGTAAGACGCACCGATACCACATGGACCGTACCAGATCATGTCTTTAGACCAGCTCTTCTCAAGAACTTCTGGTGGGCAACCCATAGCGCCACTGTCGTTTAGTGCAGATAGGTCATCAACCATCTTGTTCACTAGTGCTAGTGTTGCTACGCCTTCTTCTGGTGCTGCGTCTTCGAACAGTAGACCGTCGTGGTTACGAGGGCCAGGGTATACGAAGTGCTTACCTGTTGATGGTGGTAGTGGGTAACAACCCGCTTGGTCCATCGCGCCTAGAAGGTCTAGGAATAGGCCAGTCTTAGTGATCTTGCCGTTTTCAACACAGTTAAATTCTGCGTAACGGATGTTCATGATTTTGCCAGTTGGGCGCATGCCTAGGTATTCAGCGTCGAATAGACCCATGAAGTGACCCATGCTCATTACCCAGATTTCACCTGATGTTACTTCGTTCTCACCACCGATGAAGATGTCTTGACGACGCTGCATGCGAGTCATTGATTTCATCAAAGGAGCCCAGAAAACGTCAGCCGCTGCTTGAGCGCCTTGTTGCTCACGGAATGGGTAAACACCACGCCATAGGTAATCTTCTGAAGTGTGTGCTTTTAGTACTTCTGCCACGTTCTCGTGAGTTGCGTTTTCCATTGCGCTGAAGTATTCACGTACAACGCGTTTCGCTTCTTGATATTTAGACATAATAAACTCTCTTATTTGCTGTCGAGTCGGCTTTGGGAACAGGACTCGAAATTAAGTTTTTTCATCCGGCCGGGGAGCCAGCCGGAGTTTTTGAAATTCAGTTACGCTTTTGCTGCTTCGGCTTTTTTGCTCTTATTGAACACGCCGCCTTTTAGTGTCTCTGGCAGTGATAGCCATAGAAGACCAGCAAGGATCCATACGATTGGTGAACCCCACATTGCGGTTTGTAGGTCGGTACGCTCTTGGATGAAGATAAGTACCATTGGTGCCCACATACCGAGGATACGACCGCCGTGGAATAGCGCTGCGCCGTAGCTACGTAGGTGTGCTGGGAACAGTTCTGAGAAGTAACCACCCCATACCGCTGAAGAAGACAGACCGAAGTTGTAAATCAGACCAAGTAGAGCCAGCATGTTTAGGCCGCCAATCACCATGTCGCCAGGTGCAACAAAGAAGATTGAAACCATGATGCCCGCTAGGATGAAGCCAAATGCGTTCACCTTACGACCGAATTTGTCAGCTACCCAACCCCAGAACCACGCACCAAACAGTGAACCAAATGCTGAGATAGAGAAGATGAGACCGATGGTTGCACCGTCGAACATACGTACATCACGTAGGTATGTGGTTACGAAGCCACCAAAGAATTGGAAACCGTAGAAGTTAAGGCCAGCCAGTAATAGACACGTTAATGTGATCTTACGGTAAGGCTTGCTTAGCATTTCGCCCCAAGAGCCTTTTTTCGCTGGTGCATCTGATTCTTCTGCTTTTGCTTGCTCTTCTTCACCGTAAGCGATCACTTTGCTGTCGCTAGGTAGTACAAAGATCATGACCACAGCGGCTGCCAATGGTGGGATACCACCAACAAGCATTAGGCTTTCCCATGGTGCATCGATGCTTGCAATAAATGCTGCATACGCACCCATTACCATCAGTGCTACAGAGAACATAGAAGACGCGAATGCCGTCAACTTACCACGTACCGTTGGCGTAAATAGGCCGATCATCAAGCTTACTGCCACGGTGAAGTAACCACCCAGTGACAAACCAATGATGAAACGCATTGCTGCCCATGTTGTGTAGTCGGTGAACATCATATTGATGATCGTTGCGCCACCGTTTAGGGCTGTGATGGTAATAAGAGTGGATTTCTTACCAAATTTTGTTGCGAACCAAGCACAGCTCAATGCACCGATAAGTGCACCAACCGACTGCCATGTATAGAACTGGGCAGTGTCTGACAGGCTAATACCATCATACGCTTCAACGATGTATGGGCGTACGTAGTCAATAATTACAAAGTTATAACAATAGAAAAAGTAACCAACCAGTATCGCTAGATAGGCAGCTACCCTTTGAATCATAGGAACTTCGCTCATGTGTCTTTTGGCATTCATGACCGATAAACCTCTATTTCACTTAGGATTTGTTGCTATTCAAACTTAAAGAATACGATCTTATTGGGATCATCTTCGATTTCGTGTCGTGGTGAATCATAGTTTTTTTAAGGTCATTAGATCCGTGATCAATATCAATTTTAAAATGAATGCGTACCCAATTAGTGGTTTTTAGTGATGGGAGTCTCATTAAATCGGTCTTTTTGGCATTTTTGAATATATAACCGTCTATATTGGTGATTATAGTCACAGTTATGGCGGGGTTATCGTTTAGATATGCTTTTTTAAAGTAATATCCAAGCACAAATAATTAGCACCCAGAATTATGGAAACCCTGAAATGGTTACGTACTCAAGTTTTGTGGTGATTGCGTTATACGTGTTAATCACCATATTAATCAGCTATTTAGTGAACAAGCGCTACAGCAATGGTGGCGACTTTTCTACGGGTGGAAAGCAATTTGGCTGGTTTACGGCGGGTGTTTCGATACTTGCGACTTACATTAGTGCGATGACGTTTGTAGGGATGCCTGGTTGGGTTTATAGCTCTGGCATGGAAGCGATGAGTCTTCACCTTAACTATCCCATCGTTATCTTTTTCACCGTCATTTTCTTTGTGCCTGTCTTCTATAAGCTGGGCTTGACTTCGATTTATGAATACCTTGAGCACCGCTTTGGGGTGTATGCAAGAACCATCAACTCGATTGTGTTCATTGTGGTTCAATGTATCTCTGCGGGTGTGATTTTGTATGCCGTGGCGCTGATCTTAGTGCAAGTTCTGCCTATCAGTATTTCTGAAGCCATTATCTACATTAGTATTTTCACCGCTTGCTATACCTATGCGGGCGGAATTTCCACGGTTATCTGGACCGATATGTTGCAATCTGCAGTATTGGTAGCAGGCAGCATCGCTATCTTTGCCATTCTAATGACAGAGATTAATGCGGCAGATTACCTTTCTCGTAATCACCTGAATATCATCAACTTAGACTTTGATTTAGGCGTAGATACCACACTCTGGGCTGGCGTGGTTGCCGTGAGCTTTTTGCATTTGAGTGTGTACGGCACCAACCAATTGATCATCCAACGCACGTTAGCGACGAGATGTGAAAAGACGGCGCAGAAGTCGATGCTGTTGTGTGGTTACGGTGCATTTTTTGTGTACTTATTCTTCGCGGTACTCGGTGTTCTTTTGAGTGTTTTCTATCAAGATCAATCGTTTGAAAACAGCAACGAAGTGATTTTGGATTTCGTCTTCAACCACACTAACCCAATCGTCGTTGGTTTGATCATTTCCGCATTGGCGGCGGCCGCAATGTCGACCTTGGATTCTACCTACAACTCAATGGCGACCGTCGCAACGTTCGATATCTACAAGCGTTTCGTTCGCAAGAGTGCCGATGATGAGCACTACGAAAAAGTCGCAAGAAAGATGAGTTTGCTCGCTGCGGCTATGGTGGTAGTGCCAGCTCTTCTGGCGGTATCGAATGAATCGGTACTCAAAACCATCGCTAGCCTGACTTCCATCTTTGTTGGTATCCGTCTTGGGTCATTCGTGCTTGGTTTATTCTGGGCGAAAGCCAATGAGAAAGGCGTGATCGTTGGCAGTATCATGAGTGTGATTGCGGTGTTTACTGCGATGTATCTCGACGTGGCTTGGCCGTGGTTCGCGCCAATTGGTACATTCGTCTTCCTTTTGTTTGGTGTGTTAGTGAGCCGTCGTTGGGGCGCTGTGACTGCCGAGCAACAAATCTTTATCAATAATCAAAAACATCTTTTTGCAAAGCCAACCGCAAGCCATTACGGGCTGTTGGTGTTCGCTGTGGCGACCATCGCTGCTTGTATGGTTCTCCCTGATTGGCTTTATGCTGCATTGTCGTAATAGGTAAGTTTATGCTGTCCATCTTTGATATTTACAAGATTGGTGTGGGCCCTTCTAGCTCTCACACCAATGGTCCAATGATCGCGGGTTACCACTTCACTCGTTTGATTGAATCTAACTTGGCAAAAGTGGTTCGTATTCAAGTTGATTTATACGGTTCACTTTCGTTAACGGGGATTGGTCACCATACAGACCGTGCGACCATTTTGGGTCTGTTGGGTAACAAACCAGATACCATCAAAATCGCTTCTGCGAACAAAGCGATGCGCAAGGCAATTGAAGAGGGCATGATGTCTGTCGATGGCCGTCATGAAATCGAATTCAACTACAAAACGGACATGTTGTTCCATGAAGAGAACCTTCCTCTGCATGAGAATGGCATGACGATTACTGCGTTAGATGCGCATGGCAATCAGGTTGGGTTTGAAACTTACTACTCTATCGGTGGTGGGTTCATCGCAACGGCGGATGAACTGCAAAATGGCAGTGCGACTGCTCCCGTAGAAGTTGAGTTTCCATTCTCCAGTGCAGACGAAATGTTGGCACAGGCAGAGAAGAATGGCATGAGCCTTGGCGGCATGATTCTGAAAAACGAACAAGCGTTTCAGGATATGGAAGCCATCAATCAACGTGCAGAACAGATCTGGCGTGTGATGACGCGTTGCATGGAGCGTGGTTTCGAAACAGAAGGCATCTTGGATGGCGGCTTGAATGTGACCCGCCGTGCGCCTAACTTGCTGAAGAAGCTTGAAGCAAATGAAGCAATCGAAAACGATCCGATGGAAATCATGGATTGGATTAACCTGTTTGCTTTTGCTGTGAGTGAAGAAAACGCGGCTGGTGGACAAGTCGTAACGTCGCCAACTAATGGTGCGGCGGGTGTGATTCCGGCGGTATTGATGTACTACCATCGCTTCATCAAAGAGCTTGATACTAAACAGCTTAAAGACTTCCTTGCTGTGTCCGGTGCGATTGGCATTTTGTACAAAACCAATGCGTCTATTTCGGGTGCCGAAGTAGGTTGTCAGGGTGAAGTCGGTGTTTCTTCTTCTATGGCGGCAGCTGGCTTGACCGCGCTACGTGGTGGCAGCAATGAGCAAATTTGTATTGCGGCTGAGATTGCCATGGAGCACTCACTAGGCATGACTTGTGACCCAATCGGTGGCTTAGTGCAAGTACCGTGTATTGAGCGTAATGCAATGGGCGCAATGAAAGCGATCAATGTATCTCGCATGGCATTAAAGCGTAATAGTAAATGTCTGATCTCGTTGGATAAGGTAATTGAAACCATGTACCAAACGGGCAAAGACATGAACAAGAAATACCGTGAGACGTCACTGGGTGGGTTAGCTTTGATTCACCTAGCGCCGCCTTGCGAATAATGAGTTAGGCACATCTAACCAACAAAAAAGCCGAAGCACTGAGATGCATCGGCTTTCCTTTTTTGGAGCGTTTATAACTTAGCTATGCGTTTGCTCACCTTTTGGTGTGCTTTGGTTTGGTTGATAGTGCAAAATCACCATCGAGGTGGGTGACAGCAAGACTTCGCCTTCAGCATGTCCTGGGTTGAGGTTACGTACGTTTGTATCACAGATCGTCACCCATTCTTGCTTTCGCTCATTGGGGAGCTTAAAGCGCGCTGTGGCGTTAGTTTGGTTGATGAGGTAAACCAGCTCTTGTCCTTCTTTACCGATACCAAGGTGAAGTGCGACAGAGCTTAAACGGTTCCAATCATCGTGCTCCATTAAGCGACCGTCTGTACGGCGCCAGAAAATACGGTTGTTATTGCGATTCTCGCCACTGAAAGCTCGGATAAATGGCACCATGTATTGATTTCGGTTGGCGACCATTTGTGACATCCATGCTTTGAAATGTTGCTTACGTTCTGTCTCTTCCCAGTTCAGCCAACTGGTTTCGTTATCTTGGCAATAGGCATTATTGTTACCGCCTTGGGTGTGAGACAGAACATCAGCAGTGAGAATGTGTGGGATACCGAAGGCAAACAGCAAGCTAGCAATAAGGTTGCGTTTTTGCTTCTCACGCGTGGCGATGATCATCAGATTTTCGGTCTCGCCTTCAACACCGTAGTTTTCTGAACGATTGTCACCGTGACCGTCGCGATTTTCTTCGCCATTGGCTTCGTTATGTTTGTGCTTGTAAGACACTAAATCTTGCAGTGTGAAGCCATCGTGATACGTGATGTAATTTACGGTGAGTTTGTATGGCCAGTTCGCTGCACTGTAAATGTCACGAGAGCCCATTAATCGAGTGGCAAACTCTTTTAAATAGCCTTGATCACCGCGCCAAAAACTGCGGGAAATATCACGCAGTTTGTCATTACATTCGTTCCAACCAAATGGAAAGTTACCCACTTGGTAGCCATTTGGACCAATATCCCAAGGTTCGGCAATCAATTTGGTTTCACGCAAAATTGGGTCTTGCGCAACGGCTTTAAAGAAAGCTGCTTCTGGGTTGTAATCATCGCCCTGTCGACCTAACGTTGCAGCCAAGTCAAAACGGAAGCCATCGACTTTAAATTCGCTAACCCAGTAGCGCAATGTATCCATCACAAGGTTTAAGGCTGGTTGGTAGGTGAGATCCACTGTATTTCCGCAGCCAGTGTAATTGGCGAAGTGGTTGCCATGTTTGATGTAAAAACAGGAGTCGAGGGCTTTCAGGTTGAAAATTGTAGGCCCTTCACCACCTTCAGCAGTGTGGTTGTAAACCACGTCGAGAATCACTTCGATGCCGTTTTTATGCAATTCGCGAATTGTTGTTTTTAATTCCGTAACGGCGTCTTGTTCTGCGTAGCGCGGATCGGGCACCATAAAGAGATAAGGGTTGTATCCCCAATAATTGACCTTTTCCATCTCTAGTAGGTGAGGCTCATGCATGCATGCTGCGACAGGTAGCAATTGCAGCGTGTTGATGTTTTGCTGTTTGTAAAAGGCCAGCATTTCAGGTGATGCAAGACCTAAATAGCGCCCCTTCAGCTTGTCCTCAACCTCAGGGTGGCGTTGGGTAAGCCCTTTGACGTGCGTCTCAAACAACACCATCTCTTCTCTGGGTATACGCGGGTGATCCGTGTTTTGCCAGTCAAAATCATCTTCGATAACGACGCACTTCGGCATATCGAAACTTTTGGCTGGAGAGTAGGGAGGATGATAGTGGAGGGCTTTATCTATTGATTTTGCGTACGGATCAGAAATTAACAGTGGCTCGTCCTTGTGGGAGACAAGATAACCGTATTTTTGCCCTGGCTTAATATCTGGAATAAAAGTATGACGTATGCCAGCGTATTCATTCGGTAAACCGTGAAGCTCGTAGCTGCCATCGTCTGCAAACAATGCCAGTTGAATGTCTTTTACGCCCGGAGCATGAATAGAGAAGTTACAGCCTTCTTTATTCAATGTTGCGCCCAGGGGGTAGGGGCGAGAGAGAAGTCGTGTCATCGGAGATACTTTATTTAATATTTATTGCTACCTTTAGGAAACTATAAGTTAAAAACTTTGTCTTACTAAGGTCAACCACCCTAAATATAAAAATATTCGTGTAATTTAATTACTTTATGTGACGGCTTAGAGTCAAAAATATGAAATGGCTATCACTTTGTAGCGGCTCAAAACCGAACAAACTTACTAATTCCTCCCTAGATTGGTGATCTGACTCGAAAAAACACCATTCGGTAAATTTTCTACTCCCTTCTCATCCCCCTTAAATTAGTTTAGGGCGGAGGAAGTCATCCTTGTACGCCTCGGGTAATCTCACAACTGTTGAAACAAACGGGGATTCGTTCCCATCTTACCTCTCTTTCTTTAGGTGTGTTTTTACTGCCTATATTCACCTAAAAGAGTGAGCAGGGAAGACAGAATTATAAATACCCTTAATGGAGTTAAGAATGAAAAAAGTAAGTGCAATTGCTGCTGCTGTAGCTGCAACTTTAGCTGCTGGTTCTGCATTCGCAGTGGATTTCCACGGTTACATGCGTGCTGGCGTTGGCGTGAACGCTGACGGTGGTCAACAATTAACATTCGAAAAGAACAAGATCGGTCGTCTAGGTAATGAAAGCGATATCTACGGCGAGATTCAACTAGGTAAAGAAGTTTACAACAACAACGGCAAAACGTTCTACGTAGACTCTATGGTTGCAATGACTTCTAACGGTTCAAACGACTGGGAAAGCACTTCTGCTAACTGTGGTTTGGATAACGGCGAAGTGAAATGTGTAGACGATGCACAATTCGCACTACGTCAGTTCAACGTTCAAGCTAAAGGCCTACTAAACTTTGCTCCTGAAGCAACGCTTTGGGCAGGTAAACGCTACTACCAACGTCACGACATTCATATCTCTGACTTCTACTACTGGAACATCTCTGGCGCGGGCGCTGGTGTTGAAGGTATCGAAGCTGGTCCTGGTAAAGTTTCTTTCGCTTGGGTTCGTAACGACCGCGGCGATATCGCAGACCCAGGCAACGATGGCGGCGCAACAAACGTAAACACTCTAGACGTACGTTACGCAGGTCTTCCTCTATGGGACAACGGCTCTCTAGAAATGGGCTTGAACTACGCAATTCTTAACGAAACTGACGCTGCGCCAAACGGCACTAAAGATGCGAAAAACGGCGTAATGTTCACAGCAGAATTGACTCAAGGTCTAGACGCTGGTTTCAACAAAACAGTGCTTCAGTACGGTACTGAAGGTTACTCAAAAACAATGGCATTCTACGGCGACGGTAGCTGGTACGGCGCAGAAGCTGACAACGGTGCATCTGGTTACCGCCTAATCAACTGGGGTGTAATCGGCATGGGCGACAGCTGGGAAATGGGCCACCAGCTAGTGTACGGTGTTGGTGAAGACATGTGGGCTGGCCAAGACAAGTGGGAAACAATGTCTGTTGTTGTTCGTCCAATGTACAAATGGGATGACAACCACAAAACTATTTTCGAAGCTGGTTACGCTATCGACGATAACGACGGCGAAGAAAACAAATACGGTAAGCTAACTGTTGCTCAAGCATGGTCTGCTGGCTCTAGCTTCTGGGCTCGTCCTGAAATCCGTGTTTACGCTTCTTACCTAACGGCTGACAAAGAAGACAACTCAAACACATTTGACAACGGTCGTTCAGACGATACGTTCCAGTTCGGTGTACAAGCTGAAGCTTGGTGGTAATCATCTAACCACTAAGTCCTAAATTGTCCTAGAATGATACAGCCAGAACTTATCTGGCTGTATTTATTTAAAAAAACAATAAAGAGTCGAGGTAGACAGTAATGAAAAAATGGCTTGCTCCCGTACTGCTGGGCATGTTGGCTACTGGTTGTGCGTCTGTAGAACAAGTAGAGATGAGTCCAAAAGGTCAGCAACAAGTGATCACGCAATCGGGTGATATTCAATGGGTACCGCTTAACGTGCCTGTGGTTACTGAATTCGCTTTGACTGATAAAAGCCAAATGTTGTTGGATGGTAACAGTGCTGGCGCTATTGCAGCGTTTGCTCTTCCAGGTAACCGTGGCAGTCTCGATATCAAATTAGAGACATTCGTAAGTAAAGAACTTCAATTTTATGCTCCTAATGTCGCAGTGATGAACTCGGCAGGAGAAACCATTTACCAAGCAGATTTTTCAAAGTTTAAGTATGAACCAGCAAAACTGTTGGACAACGATAAATTCGTACTTGATCTCAATGTGATTCCAGACATGACAGGTAACGATCTGCATGTGTTGGTTTACACGACTTCCGCCGATCTAAAAGGAAGTACACAAGTTTTACACCCTGCAAAAGCCTTCGCCATGGCGCGTCACACTCAGCCGCCAGATATTGCAGACCCTCTAGCGAAACATAGCCCACTCGGTCAGTTCCGCTTTTCGGTATCCGCGAATGATATTGTGAATACTAAGATTGTTGCGAAAAACGATAACATTCCCCAAGGTACGGACCTTACTAGCTACTACTACAGCTCAATTGAAGCGGCAGTCGCAGCGAATGATATTCCGAAAGCGCTCACTTTGCTTGATGAAGCAAAAGAACTGGGTATCGAAGGTGCGCAACAAGTGTTTGTGAAAGCCGTAAATAGAAAATAATCAGATAAAAAAAGGTCAGCGAAATGCTGACCTTTTTCATAGAAAATAAACTAATAAAAATACCCCTACATAGAGTTACCTTATTCACATAATTATTTTTATTACTTTGTTTTTTATATAGGTTGGATCAATAATTAATGGCAGTTCCTAATTTATTTTTTGTACTTAGGAAATAAACAAACTTCTCGAAGTGATTTAAATTCGAAATCTGACGATATTTATTTGGCGTTTGATATTTCCATTTTAATAACGATTAATATTTCTTTTAACCGTTGAGTTTATTTTGCTTTGGATATACTAAAAAGGAATTACGTGAAATGAACATGATGAAGACCTCTCTTGCTGCTGCCCTACTTGTTGCCTTAGTAGGTTGTCAATCGACGGCAGAACCAGAAGCGGCCGCAGAGCCTGTTGTTAATATGTCTCAAGACGAAGTGGTTGCTTTCATGAAAGCGTGTGACAACCCAGATAGCACAGCGAAAGGACCTATTTCTAAACCACTATTTGTGGTGGGTACTTTTGCGGATTCCGATTGGAAACACGTGCCTCAGCGTCAATACACCTACAAAGGGAATAATTTCTACCAAGCCGTGGTTCAAGAAAAAGTAGGCTCCTACAAAATGCAGTATGCGACCGAGTTGTGGTTCCCACAATTTACCGCAAAAGGTAATAGAATGAACGTTGGTGAATTAACACCATTAACATTTGGTGGTTACGGTACGGATACTTCGGTTGATATTAAAGACGATGGTAAATATGTATGGAGTCTTCAGTTTGAAGGAAAAGGCAAACCTGTTCATGTCATGGTAAATAAGTGCCAATAATATTCAATTCAATTATTTAAAATCTATTTTTATTTATTAACCCCTGCATGAAACACATGTCGGGGTTAATTTTATTACTCAAATTTCCGTAGTTTATTTGAGTAAGTTAGGGAGAATAAAATGCGTAATATCCTACGTAACCATCGCCTGTCTCGATCGTTGCTTGCGTTAAGTGTGATTGGTGCTTTATCTGCGTGTAATTCTTCTGGTGGTGGCGACACTAATAGCAGCACTCCGCTACCGGATACCAGTTATGCTTGCCAAGCCAATGTCATGGCGCAAAGTAACCAACTTCGTACTTATCAAATCATGGTAGAGAGTTTTGTGGATGGTGATGCGAGCATTGGTCACGGTACAGGTTATGGCACCAGCCATCATAACGGCGATTTGCAAGGAGTGATTGATTCACTCGATTACATCCAAGATTTAGGGATGAACGCGATTTGGTTGACGCCAGTTTTTGAATCGGAAGCGATAGCGGGCCAAGAACACTGGGCCGATCGTCTGGATGCCACGGGCTACTTTGCAACGGATTACTTCACCATTGATCCACGTTTTGGTGATTTAGAAACGGCGAGAACCTTGGTCGAGGAAGCACACAAACGCGGCTTATACGTGTTTTTTGATGGTGTATTTGGTCATCACAAAGATGGTTTGATCAAACCATCTCCCTCGGGTTTGTTGCCATCGGGATCGAGCAATCCCGTTGATTACCCGGCCAGTCTCGATTTCTACAAAGAAGTGGCAACGTATTGGATCAAAGAACTGAAGATTGACGGCTGGCGTTTAGATCAAGCCTATCAAGTTCCGACAGACGCTTGGACACAACTTCGTAAAGCCGTCGATGAAGCCTCACAAAGTGTGACGTACACCAATAGCAAAGGCGAACAAGTGAATCCGTTGGGTTACATGGTAGCAGAGATTTGGAAAGGGGAGTCTGAAATCGCGAATGAGGCGTATGGATCGAACAGCGATCCAGCATTGTGCTCTGCATTTGATTTTCCTATGCGATATCGCATCGTTGAAACTTTGGCCGTGAATGAGAGTGGCGTGGGTGGTCGCGGTGCGGATTGGTTAGACAACGGCTACAGCACACACAACCAATATCCAACACATGCGCAGCCGAATTTGATGATCGGCAACCATGATTTAGTGCGCTTTGGTGACTTGTTACAGCGCGGAAATTTAGCGGATGTGAATGATGTGGAATATTGGTTACGCCATAAAGCCGCATTTGCTTTCCAAGCGGCGTACACCGGGCCAATCACGTTGTACTACGGTGATGAAATCGGGGATCAAGTGGATGGTTTTGCCGCAAAAGAAGACAACAGCACCTGTGCCATTCAAGGTTTGTGCGATGATCACGTTGCGCGCAGCAGTGCGAAAATTGAAGGCGTGACGGCGACGCTTGATGCAAACCAAGCCGATCTCAAATCTTATGTGACATCGCTGATGACAATGCGCGATGCGCATCCTGCACTTTATCAAGGGTCACGCACGAATTTAGTTGCGAGTAACGGCAGTTATGTGGACTTGAAACAATCTGGTTCGGACAAAGTCTTGTTTGCGCTAAATACCTTAGAGAGCGCTAGAAGCGTCACTCTTACTCAGGAGAGTGTTGGTACTGGTGAGTTGGTGGATTTGCTCACGAATGAAAAAATTACTCCGAGTAATGGTCAATATCAGATTCTGATGTCGCCACTACAAGGACGATTCTTTGCGGTAAAACCTTAAGGAATTATCCAGAATTGATGCTCACCAGTTGAGCTGACCACAAGCTTTCTTATAAACAAGCCAAGTGTTGTTGCTGACCCCCATAGGCGCACACTTGGCTTTTTTCTGTCTGTTTTACTTTTCCCTTAATGGTTTTACGACGATGTAGCCAACAAGTTGCTTCGCTTTTTGTATTGGCGTTTGTTTTCAGCAGATGGATATTTGTGAGATAAGCTGCACATTAAAAAGTAAATTAACACTTGTGCAACGTAAAAATGTGACTGAAGGATTATTTATGCCCCACTAATATGTTTATCGTGTCTGGGATTTATATAACTAATGGAAAAGTATAATGAAATCCATAACGAACTCCCTCTGTCTCCTTGCTGCTGTTAGCTCTCCGTTTGCATATAGCCAAATTATCAACGGTGACTTTGAACAGTGGAATGGCAATGTACCTACGCAGTGGTCAGAGATTGACGCGGGCATTACAGTGTCGCCAAGCAGCGAGCAAATCAAATCGGGTGGTCTGGCTGCCCAGGTCGTCGTGAATACAGGTACCCAAAGCAACACCGACTTTTTGCAAACCATTAATGTGGAGCAAGGGAAAACCTATCCGTTTTCTGTCTCGGTTTATCATACCGAAGGAAATGTAAAAGCACGTCTGGTGGTTGATGGTTATCACAATTACTCGAACCCACAACAGATAAACCAGTGGCAAGAGCTCGCGCACAACTACACAGCGAGCTCGAACAAGACCATCAACGTCGGTTTGCGTTTTTACGATGAAGCCAGTTTTGATGGCTCAGAAGTTGTCTACGTCGATAATTTTCAACCGACTGAGACGAGTACACAACCTCCTGTAGAAAGTTGTAGTGATCACCAAGTGGTCTTGACTCTCACAACAGATAATTATGGTTCAGAAACTAGCTGGACGTTAAAAAACAACCAAGCCGAAGTACTGTTTTCTGGTCAGGGATATGAGTCAGCAACCACCATTGAAAAGAGCATGTGCTTAGCTGACGGTAACTACCAATTCACGATTCAAGACGAGTATGGTGACGGCATTTGTTGTGGCAGTGGCGCGGGGTCGTACACGCTGACTGAGGGAGATAAGACTCTTGCTTCTGGCGCTGAATTCTCGAAAAGTGAAACCACCGATTTTAACTTAGGTGACACAACGACGACCCCACCAGAGGTGGATGGTTACTATCAAGTGGCATCTGGTAAGACGGGATACGCTCTAAAAACAGCGTTGTTTAACATTATCAATAATCACTCCAGCCGAGGCTATTCTGCGGTCTGGACCTTGGTAAAAGATGCCGATATTGATCGTTATTACGAAAATGATGGCTCTATTCTCGATATGTATTCTGAAAAGCCATCTGGTAGCGATACAGTAAGCTTTACCAAAGTCACAGACCAATGTGGCCAATACAAAACGGAAGGGGATTGCTACAACCGTGAGCACTCTTTTCCGAAAAGCTGGTTTGGCGGTAAGGTTGAGCCGATGAACTCAGACGGTCATCACTTGTTTGCAACCGATGGTTATGTAAACGCGAAGCGCAGTAATTGGCCATTTGGTGAAGTGGGCACCGCGACCTACGTGTCTAGTAATGGCTCTAAACTTGGCCAAGCAAGCACTAATCTGGGCTACTCCGGTACGGTGTTTGAGCCGATTGATGAGTTTAAGGGCGACTTCGCCCGTGCTTATTTCTACATGGCAACCCGCTATGAAAATGTTGTAGGTAACTGGGAAGGCAATTCAAGCAATGCGGATGCTGTCCTTGATGGTTCAAGTTCAACGGTTTTTGAACCTTGGATGTTAAACATGCTGAAACGTTGGCACAAAAATGATCCCGTTAGTGAAAAAGAACGAAATCGGAATCAACAAGTGTTTGATTTTCAGGGCAATCGTAATCCATTCATTGATCATCCTGAGTTTGTTGAACAGATTTGGGGAAACTAACGCCTTTTTGATTTTGGTATCCACCATTTAGTGACGCCAACAAAACAAAGGGGAAGCGTGATGCTTCCCCTTTTTCATTACGGATGTTTTTAAATGAAACTAGTTTTTCGTTACCGTCACGATTGGCGCCGACTTGTCAGCCGCGTTGAAGTGGAAGTTGTAATTTCCTGCTTCTGCAATCGCAATTTTCAGGTTTGCACTACCGCCACCGACTTCCATCGTTAGCGCTTTACCAAGCTCAACACTGCCTTCGCCACCGAAGTTGGTGTCTGCTGCCCAGTCTGCGCTCGCAACTTTCATCTCGTAGTTGCCCGCCGCTAGGGTAATGTCTAGCGAATAAACGTCATTTGCAACATAGCTGAACTTCGCTGTTGAGTCTTGTGCTGGAGCATCCCATGTAGTGATAGTGCCACGTAAGTAAAGTGCTGTTTCACCGAATGTTGGTGCATCTGCTGACTTGGTCACTGACACGACCGGTTTTTCTACGCTTTCATCTTGAACATGCAGCGCGTTCAGAGTGAAGTTGTACTTACCTGTTTCAGCAACAGACAGCTTACAGTTACCTTCTGAACCTAATTCTAGTGAACCAGAAGCTATATTCGCAGCATCACAACCGATGTTTGGATTTGCCCAACCAGAGTCCGCGAATTTGAACTCGTGTTCACCAGCTTCAAGAACGCCAGTTACAGAGTACATACCGTTGCCAATAAAGGTCATCGCCCAATCACTGCTATCAGACCACTCGTTCATCGTGCCTTTCACGTAAACAACGGTTTCGCCGTAAGGAGGAATACTCGATACGTCTTTGTTATCCGTGTTTACTGGTAGGCCAGCACCTTGCGCGCCGTTTTGTGGCTGCACGAATACCGCTGTTGTCAGTGCTGGTACTGTGAACGTTTCATTGGTGAAGCTTGCACCTTTGACGATGTCATCCGCAGAGTTTTGTTGAACTTCATGCAGTTCGAAACCAGTTGCGCCAGCAACTTTGAAAGATTTCTCAGTTGATGTTGAGTTCACAACGGCCACGACAGCATCGTAGTTCGAATCTAAATCGGCACCCGCTGATGTACCATCGTCGATAGACATCACAATCAAGCCTTCCACTTGGTCTTTCCCTACGTTGCGGAAGTCAACACGGTTCATCACTTCTTGCGCGGTATCTAGGCGGAACAGTTCGCTTGTGCTACGGATTTTTAGTAGCTCTAGGAATTGTTGCTTAGTCAGCTCGATGTCGGTTGAATCTGGTTTCGCCGTGCTGTCACCAACGATGGTTTTGATCAGCTCCCAGTTTGCACCGTCTTTGTCTTCACGTGGTAGACCAACGTTCCAGTTATTGTCGCTTCCGTCGAAGAATACACGGTTGAACCAGTCACCAGAATCGTACGAGTCGCGCTGCATAGATTTAGAGCGCAATAGCTCAGAACCCATGTGGATGAATGGAATGCCTTGACCAAGCATCACCGTTGATAGGGACACAGACTGCATACGTGCACGCTCGGCAGATGAAGTGCCTGTCGCAATCTTGTAGGCGTTGTTATCCCACAATGTTTGGTTGTCGTGCTTAGACACGTAAGAGATGTTCTCTGATGGCACTTTTGTGTAGCCTGCAGGCGCACCATTGTAATCAACGTTTTTACCCAGTTTGGTTTCGCCTTTGTAATCAAGAAGGATGTAGTCAGCCAAGTTACCAGCCATACCTAGACGAACCAGGTCTTGGTTGTGTAAACGACCATTCACCGACTCTGCATCAGTTTTGGTTTCTTCGTTAGGATAAGCGGCGTTACCAAAGCCTTGGTTGAAGCGAAGTGGGTGCTTACCTTCAGAATCTACACCGCCATCAAACGGGCTTCCGCCACGAACTGCGTCACGCAGACGATCAGAGAAAGTACCGATTTCTGTCCCCGCCATGTTGACTTGTGTCGCCTGATCGAAGCGAGCGTTTTGCGCGACTTCACCGAAGTCCCAACCTTCGCCGTAGAACAGAGTATTCGGATCAATTTCACGGACTTTTTCAAGTGCGTAAACCATCACATCTTTCGGCTGGTGGCCCATAAGGTCAAAACGGAAACCATCGACTTTATAGTCATCCGCCCATACCATCAATGAGTCAACCATTAGTTTACCCATCATCAAGTTCTCGGTTGCGGTGTTATCACAACAGGTTGAGTTTTCGACGCCGCCAGTGTTGACGTTTAGGCGGTGGTAGTACCCAGGGACAATCTTATCCAGTACTGATTTTTCGTTCACACCAGATGCATTTGTGTGGTTGTACACGACGTCCATGACCAGTTTCAGATCCATTTTATGCGTCGCTTGAACCATTTCGCGGAACTCAAGAATACGCTTAGACCCGTTAGGATCGGTCGCATAACTGCCTTCTGGCACGGTGTAGTGGTAAGGGTCGTAACCCCAGTTGAAGCTGTCTAGCATGCGAAGATCGTTCATCAACGCTTGTGCTTTGCCCGTTGTTGGGTCGTAGCTATTTAATACCTCTTCAATCACTTTGCCGTCATCTTCGGTCTCACAAATGGAGGCTTCTGGCTTGATGCCACAAAGTTTACCCACGGTGTCGGTGATATCGACTCGCTGGTCAGCGTCTTCATCCACGGTTGCAATATCAAACGCAGGCAGGATATGTAGCGTTGTTAGGCCAGCATCTTTCAGGGCTTGTAAGTGAGATACAGACTCACGCTCAGGTTCTGTAAGCGCCAGATATTTGCCATCAAGACTTGGTGTGCCTTTGCTGTCGTTAAAGCTGAAATCACGAATGTGTGACTCGTAAAGGACGTGGTCTTCGTCTTTTTTAACCGTTGGGCGTGCGTAGTTTTTCCAATCTTGAGGCATTAAGCTTGGATCATCTAAATCAACCACTTGCGAGTATCGTGAGTTCTTAGACAAGCTCATTGAATATGGGTCTGTTACTAAACGCGTTTCAACGACGCCAGTTGTTGGGTGGTATACCTTAACTTGGTAGCGATAGTATTTGTTGACAACGTTGCTTTGTGCCTCAGAAACCCAGATACCTGTTGCTGGGTCTTCCGTCATGGCAACGGTCGCTTCTTCTGCTAAGTTTTCATCGTAGATTATCAGATCAACATCTTGAGCAGTTGGCGCCCATAGCTTGAAGGTTGCGGCACCGCCTTCCACAATCGCACCGAGTTCTTGACCAATCGCGTTACCTGTCTTGGAATCGGCAAACACCGCATCCAAAACGCCCGGCTTTTGCACTTCAGTTGCAGAAATGACGTCACCATTTGCGTTGTAAGCCACCATAACGATTTGTGACTTCAGGATCGTACGCAAGGTCGCGTCATCGACATCGATACCCGCAGCTTGAAGGCTAGCAAGGTGACGGAAGCGTGATTTCAGACCATCAGACAACTCACCAGCTTTTGTCAGCTCAACTGCTGTACCGCCAGAGATTTGCTTATCTTCATCCATTTTGATGTCATTGCTAAGGCTGTAGAACAGCTTCATGGAATCCGCACTGGTCGCCGCTTCCCATGCAATGGTGTTGGCGTCTAACCAATGGGCTTTTTGACCATCAATATCAACAGGGCGCTCTTCTATTGGCTCGTAGTAAAGTTCACTGCTGCCGTGGAAGCCAAACAAACCTTTCGATTCGCCGATTTTCGTCAACTCTACTTTTGAGTTTGCGCTGCCGAACGCTTTCTCATCACCTTTGTGCAGAATGAAGTTCATGCATTCGTGTGGGTCAGAGGCATCTGGGTTCACTTTCAGTACGTAATAAGCACCGTAGGTGTCGTTGATGCCATCGAATGGGTGTGGTGCCGACCAATCCGTTCCTGTGCCCGGAATGCCCATTGCGTCTAAATCTGTGCTGGTACAGCCTTCACCGTTCCACAGGTGCAAGCCCCAACCTTCGTAGTCGCTTGCTGTTGAAGCTGATGCTACATCACGTTTGTAATAAATGACGACCTCGTTCTCTCCCGCAGGGTACAAGCCTGAGCCTGGGTTCGTCGTATCTTCGTTCGTGCTATCACTACCACAACCGCTGATGACTGCGACGGAAATCAAAGGCAGTACGGTTTTGGCAATTGTTGATAATTTAAATGTCTTATTGTCCACGTTTACAAATCCATTGTTATTGAATTGATATTGAGCTGCGCGCTGCCTTCGCTGACTCAATCATCAAGAAGGTTTTGCACACGTTAGAAAGGCAGATGCCAAAAAAGGAAATGTTCAATTAGATGCTAATACACTGAATCATCAGCAAAATGTGAGAGCAGGCTGTTAAGTTTTTTACAGGTGCAAATTTTCTGTCACAGTCGATTTTGTTCACAAATCAAATAATAAAACAGGCGCATAGTGAGAGATTCTGCACATCATTAAAATGTAAATTTTTATGGGATGAGTAAGGGGGGATGATAGGGGATGAGAATGTCTCAGCCCCAAAACCGTGATTAAGTTCTATAAAAATGAGGGCTATATTTTTCTTTTAAAAATAAGTTGCAGTGATGTTGAATAAAATACCGCCATTAAGTCTTCGCAAGCTTCAGATTTTCGCTAAGTGGTCGTTATATAATGAAGGTAGTCGGCGTTACGTCGGCGCGTAATCATAAGATTTCCCTGAAAGGGAGTTGAATTGGGCCCTGAAACCAAAAGAGGCTATTTATGAGTAGTATGGGCATTGCCATTGCGGCAACTGGCCTTTCACTCGTCCTGATATTTGTGTGGATGATCTCGTTGTCGATGCGGAAACAGAGACTCGAGGCAGAGAGGAAAGCTCGCGAAGCCGCTTATCGAAAGGCGATGCATAAAGCGCGAGAGCAAGAGCGTAAAGAGCGAGAGTTCAAAGCAGAAACCGGGCATATTCCCACCATTTTATTTCTAGCGAAAGAAGCCGAAAAGGACAACATTCGTCAAGCGCTGTATTGGTATGATAAAGCAGCTAAATTGGACAATGTGACGGGGATGTACGGCATTGTTCGCTTAAGTGAACGCATGCGCGAAGATGTGATTTTAAAAGAGCAGGCAAACTTCTGGCGTACCGCAATTGCGGGAATGGAAGGGGATACCGAAGCGAAATTTTCGACGGGCAAGGCCTTGGTCTTTGGTCGAGGAACTGAAAAAAATATCCCAAAAGGTAACCAACTGATTGAAACTGCCGCCGAAGAAGGCTGCATTGATGCCATGATTTATATGGGGGAATGGCAGCTTTCACCAGACAATAGTGCAGGACGCAGTGCAGATGCGCTTTACTGGTTTATGAAAGCGGCGGAAAAAGACAGTGCGGATGGCAAGATCCAAGTCGGCTTATGTTACCTAAATGGCATTGGTACAGAAAAAAGCATGGTTAAAGGTTGCTACTGGCTAGAACGGGCCGCGGAAGGTGGCAGTGCTAAAGCGATGTATCATGCTGGCGAAGCGTGGAAGGATAAAGGTAAAACGGGTAATGCAATTGCTTACGTTTGGCTGTTTCTTGCTGCCAATATGGGCTACCAACCTGCGCGTACGTTACGTGATGAAGTGGCAACCAATATTGGTGTTGATGTTGTCGTTGGATTGCAGTCCATAGCGAAGCCGTTGCAAAGAAAACTGGCCTCAGGAATGGTGAGAAAGCACTCTATTATTCGAGCCCTTAACAAAGTGTACAAACGCGAAGCGTATTTTCCTGCGGAAGAGGAGCTCAATGCGGTGTTGAATGATGAGAATAAAGACGCCTCCGAAGCTTGGGAGGAGACATCAACACTAGATTTTCAGCCTAAGATGACAACGGTAACAGCAGAAGACCAGGCAAGCACATCGCCCAACGAAAAAAAACTCTCTAAAGATGCGCTCGATTTCACTCAAAACTTCCTTCAGCCATAACCTATCTTATCCAGAAGCCTCAAGATTGAGGCTTTTCTTTTGCTCTTTTGCCAGTATCTCTATCAGTCATGACAACAGAATGTAAGCTTACTTAAGCAGTCATTTTACTGATGTGCATACTATTTATGCGATTTTTCAACATATTTTTAGTACTTAACTAAGATGGGATCTGTTTACCTTAAAAAAGAGGTTTTTCCCTCTTTATTTACTTCCGCTATTGGGCTTAGATCAAGCCTTTTCAATTGATAGTAATAATGATTGAAGAGCAATACTTGATGCCCCGATTTATAGGTGAATAGTATTCATTACTTTATCTAATAATGTAAATTAAAAAATTTATTATAAATCTTAAATTGTTCTTTTATATTTAGGTGTCGATTATTGATTTTATGATTAATTAGGCGCAAGATAACGTAAAAATAAAATAGCATAGTTAATATGCAGAATTACACTAGGAAGTAACTTTTTCATTACATGTTTCATAATAAATAGAGATAATTTTTTATCTCTGTTTTTATTTATATTAGAGATTTGTGTATGTTGAGAATCATTAGTGCAGATAAATTTATCTCTTCAAGGTTTATCTTAGAGTACAGTAAGGCTGAGTTCGCTTCTTTATTAGGTGTTTCCGTCGCTAAAATAAGTAATATTGAAAGTGGAAAATCTTCAATCCCCCCGGTGTATGATTACGCCATTAATTACTTGTTGAGTGAACATCCATTTAAAGATAGTGCTGTTGAGGCTTTATGTTCTCATGAAACGTTAAACTTTGCTCGTCGTATTGACGTCAATACCAAAGTAAAACGCTTGTCCTGTAAGCGTTGCGATAGCCGTAGACTGCACGTTATGGCTGGCATGAGTGGCTTGTATTTTGTCGAGTGCATGGATTGTAAACACACTATGTACTCGTCAGGCATGTCTGTAAAACGTTATCAGCAATGGTCGAATGATGGAGTCAAACTAGATAGTCATTTATTTAATTGAATTGTGTTTCCTTTGCACCTAAAGTAAAAAGCCATCAATACATGTGTTGATGGCTTTTTTATTATGTGTTTAAATTTAGTTAAAATTAAAATATTTATCATTCCTAATAATATAGTCCTAATAATTATATAGTGATGGAAATCTCAAAAAATTATTTTCTTGATATTTTATTTCTAACAACAATGGCTGTGGTCACACAATTTTTAATTACTTTTCCTTTTAAGCCTGGTTTCAATATCATTGGGCTATCAATTGGAAAGTGATAAAGATCGCGAAATTTTAATTCGAGAAAATAAGACTTTTAAATATGAAAATTTAATCACGAAATTTGTTTTTTGAATTTTAAATATCGTTTTCGTTTGTAATATCTGTACCTGTCAATTTTAAAGAACAAAAAAGAGATATTCCAAATGAAACGTTTAATTATAGGTGTTAGTAATTACATGCCAGAAGACTTCAGTTTATTAGCTGAATCTTTAGATGAACAATTTAATCGTCATTTACAACCTTTAGAGCAAGTTGAATTAACCGACGTTGGTGCGGCTATTATTACTTCAGCAGACATTAAAGCAGGTCTGCATAAAATGATTTCCGAAACGGGTTACGGTATTCCAGTTTTCTTAGTAACGGATGAAAACCCAGTTTCGGCAGAAGATTACGTTTGGCTAACTGGCGTTATCGATTTGGAAAGACAGTCAATTGAGTACTACTGTCGTCAAATCAACGAAGCAGTAACCAAGTACGAATGTCGTCTGCTTCCTCCTTTCTTCAAGCAATTAACGCACTATGTTGAGATGGGTAACTCAGCGTTTGACTGTCCGGGACACCAAGGTGGTCAGTTCTTCAAAAAACACCCAGCTGGTAAACAGTTCTACGATTTCTTCGGTGAAAACCTGTTCCGTAGTGACTTGTGTAATGCGGACGTGGATTTAGGTGACTTGCTGATCCACGAAGGTTCTGCACACCAAGCGCAAGCGCACGCTGCAAAAGTATTTAACGCGGACAAAACTTACTTCGTACTCAACGGTACTTCTGCTTCAAACAAAGTGGTGTGTAACGCGCTGGTAACTGAAGGTGATTTGGTACTGTTCGACCGTAACAACCACAAATCGAACCACCACGGTGCGTTAATCCAAGCGGGTGGTATGCCAGTTTACCTAGAAACGGCGCGTAACCCTTGGGGCTTCATCGGTGGTATGGATGAGCACTGTTTCGATGAAGAGTACATTCGTGCTCAAATCGCGAAAGTGGATCCAGAACGTGCACGCGATGAACGTCCTTTCCGTCTTGCTATTATCCAACTTGGTACTTATGACGGTACTATCTACAACGCTCGCTACGTAATGGATAAGATAGGTCACCTTTGTGACTACATCCTGTTTGACTCTGCATGGGTTGGTTACGAGCAGTTCATCCCGATGATGAAAGACTGTTCACCACTGCTGCTGGATTTGAAACCAGAAGACGCAGGTGTGATCGTGACTCAGTCTGTTCACAAACAACAAGCTGGCTTCTCTCAAACATCGCAAATCCACAAAAAAGACCGCCATATCAAAGGTCAAGCTCGTTACTGTAACCACAAACGCTTTAACAACGCGTTTATGATGCACGCATCGACTTCACCATTCTACGCACTGTTCTCTGCGCTTGATGTGAACGCGAAGATCCACGACGGCGAAGCAGGTCTGCGTTTATGGCGCGATGCGGTTAAGACAGGTATCGAAGCGCGTAAAGAAATCCTTAAGAGTTGTGAATTGATTCGTCCGTTCATTCCAGATGAAGTCGAAGGCCAACCTTGGGGCAGCTACGACACTGACGTGATCGCAACGAACAAGAAATTCTTCATGTTTGAGCCAAACGCAAGCTGGCACAAATTCGAGGGGTACGGTGAAGGTCAATACTTCGTTGACCCATGTAAATTGCTACTAACCACAGCAGGTATTGCTGAAGATGGCAGCTACGCAGACTTTGGTATTCCTGCAACGCTTTTAGCGAACTTCCTTCGTGAAAATGGCATCATCCCTGAAAAGTGCGACTTGAACTCTATCTTGTTCCTACTCACTCCTGCGGAAGATATGGGTAAGATCCGTCACCTTGTGGCTCAAATTAACCGATTCGAAAAATTCATCCGTGATGATGCCCCTTTAAGTATCGTACTTCCAAGCGTCTACGAAGCGAATAAAGAACGCTACCGTGGCTACACCATCCGTCAGCTATGTCAGGAAATGCATGACATGTACAAAGAGCTGAACGTGAAACAGTTACAAAAAGCGATGTTCCGCAGCGAGTACTTCCCACAAATGGTTCACAAACCTGACGTAGCAACACGCAAATACTTCCGTGGTGAATGCAATTACCTACCACTTAAAGAGGCCGTGGGCCGCGTAGCCGCTGAAGGTGCACTTCCTTACCCTCCAGGCATTATCTGTGTGATCACTGGTGAAGTCTGGACTCAACAGGTGGTGGATTACTTCCTATCTCTAGAAGAAGGCATTAACCGCTTCCCAGGCTTCGCGCCAGAAATTCAAGGTGTGTACCTTGAAGATGTTAACGGTCGCACTACCGCACATTGTTATGTCCTAAAAGATTAATCTACCCGTTCGCACCACGCTCCGGCCTCGGTGCGAACCGCTTATTCGTGGAGAATAATTTATGAGTACTGAAACTAAAAAAATGTCGGTGGTGCAGTTAACCATTCTGACGTTCATCAATATGGCTGGCTCCGGTATTATCATGCTGCCAAGTAAACTGGCGCAAGTGGGTACCATTTCAGTGTTGTCTTGGCTGATCACGGCTGCGGGCTCTTTGGCGTTGGCTTATGTGTTTGCAAAATGTGGTCGCTTTAGTAAACGAGACGGCGGTATGAACGGTTACGCGTCTTACGCATTCGGTAAATCGGGTGCGTTTATGGCGGGCTGGACTTACGGTTTGTCGCTCCTTATTGCGAATATTGCGATCGCGATTACCTGTGTGGGTTACGGCTCCGCATTCTTTGAAGTGACCCTATCTCCGGTCGAAACCTGTTTGTACACCATCGCCATTCTTTGGATTTGTACTTTCGCTAACTTCGGTGGTGCGAAAATCACAGGTCAAATTGGTACATTCACCGTGTGGGGCGTAATCCTACCAGTGTGTTCATTGGGTATTGTTGGTTGGTTCTGGTTTAACCCAACCATGTACATTGAAGCTTGGAACCCACACAGCTTGCCATTTGGTGAAGCGGTGAGTGCTTCTATTGCGATGACTCTATGGGCATTCCTTGGTCTTGAATCAGCTTGTGCGAACTCTGAAGCGGTAGAAAACCCAGAGAAGAACGTACCAATCGCAGTGCTAGGCGGTACGCTAATCGCGGCTGTGGTTTACATTGTATCGACAAACATCTGTTCTGGTATCGTTGCAAACTCTGAGCTTGCCGCTTCTACAGCGCCATTCTCAACCGTATGGACAGTGATGCTAGGTTCTGCTGCTGGTAAAGTGGTTGCGGGTATGGCGGTATTGGCTTGTGCGGGCTCTCTATTGGGTTGGCAATTCACTATCGCGTCAGTGTTCAAATCGTCTTCTGACGCGGGCTTCTTCCCTAAATTGTTCTCTCAAGTGGACAAACGCGGCACACCGATCAAAGGTATGATCGCGATTACTATCATCCAATCAGTATTGTCTCTAATGACGATTTCTCCAACGCTGAACGAGCAGTTCGAAGCACTGGTTAACCTAGCGGTAGTAACAAACGTTATTCCTTACATCTTATGTATGGGCGCAATCTTTATTATGCAGCAAGTGGCGCACGTGCCAGAGCGCGAGATGAAAACCACCAACGTTATCGCTCTGATTGGCTCTCTGTACAGCTTCTATGCGCTTTACGGCTCCGGCTACGAAGCGATGATGTGGGGCTCTATCGTAACCTTCCTAGGCTGGAGTGCTTACGGTCTGATTGCTGCGAAGCATGAGCCTTTAGAAAATTAAAAAATAATACAGAAAGAGCCTTCCCAAACGCGGTGTGGAAGGCTCTTTGCTTTTAGGCATTTACGCCAAATCCAAGTCAGCTTAATGTATTTGAGGCTAGACATCCAATGACGTGAAAACTCATTTTCGACATTTGGAGGACGAAAGATGATAAGTCAACCTGTTAAAATCGGTGACGACACCGCCGTAGTCATTCCAAGCGTAATCCTGGCTCAGCTCGGGATAAGGGAAGGAGATACCCTAGAAATCGCACTGAATAAAGACAAAATGGAAATTAAGAAGATGGTGTTGAAAACCAGCGCTCCAACTTACTCTGAAGATATTGAGGAGAATTGAGTTAGAGAATCTTGGTTTGTCGGATACACTACTGGTTTCGCAAAACTGGCGCTTGCCGCTGTCTTTGAACTATCGATAACTACAATAAGAGGTAAGGTACTATGCAAGGTATCCTCTCTATACAATCTCATGTTTCTTTTGGTCATGCTGGTAACAGCAGTGCCGTTTTCCCAATGCAACGCATGGGTTTCGAAGTATGGCCGATTCATACCGTTCAATTTTCTAACCACACGCAGTATCAAGAAGGCTGGACTGGGCGAGCGTTTGCGGCTGAAGACATCAGCGAGTTAGTTCGTGGCCTTGGTAACATCGGCGCACTGGAAAAGTGCCAAGCGATATTGACGGGCTACCAAGGTAGCGCAGAGCAGTGCCTTGCTGTTGAAGATACCGTGACGAAAGTGAAGCAAGCGAACCCGAACGCACTTTATGTTTGCGACCCTGTGATGGGCGCGCCAGACAAAGGCTGCATTGTGGCTCCGGGCATTGCTGAAAATCTTCTAACGCGTTTGATGCCAATGGCGGACGTGATCGTTCCGAACCAATTCGAGCTAAGTCAATTTTCTGAGATGGAAATCCACTCACTAGACGATGCGATCACCGCATGCCAACGTGCGCTAGAAAAAGGTCCAAAAGTGGTGCTAGTTAAGCACCTTTACTGCCTAGAAAATGGCAGCTTCAACATGCTATTGGCTACGCAAGAAGGCATTTACCTTGCGAAGCGTCCTCAATTTGAGTTTGCTAAACAACCTGTTGGCGTGGGCGATCTTATTTCAGCTATCTTTACCGCGGGACTCTTAAAAGGCTGGTCTCCCAAGCAAGCTTTCCAACATTGTCATGACGCATGCTACGGGGTGTTAAGTGCAACGTACCATGCAGGCGAATGGGAGCTGCAAACTATTGCTGCGCAGCAAGAGTTTGTTGAGCCAAGTAAGCATTTCTCAATTGAAGAGGTGGCTTTGGTCACCGCGTAATTGAGCGCAATTAAACAAAAAAGGGGAGCCATCATCGGCTCCCCTTTCTCTTTGTTCTGTCGGTCTTACTGAGCTTTTTGCTGCTCTGATTTACAAACTGCTGCCGTAAAGACAACGTCTGTTGAGCTGTTTAGCGCAGTTTCTGCAGAGTCTTGAATCACACCGATAATGAAGCCAACCGCTACAACCTGCATGGCTACGTCGTTTGAGATACCAAACAGGCCACACGCTAGAGGGATAAGTAGTAGAGAGCCACCTGCAACACCTGATGCGCCGCATGCAGAAACCGCAGCTACAATACTTAGAAGTAGCGCAGTCAGTAGATCAACTTCGATACCCATAGTGTGCACAGCTGCAAGCGTTAGTGTTGTGATAGTGATTGCAGCACCAGCCATGTTGATGGTCGCACCTAGAGGAATAGATACTGAGTATGTATCCTCGTCCAGTTTTAGCTTCTCACATAGTGCCATGTTTACTGGAATATTCGCTGCACTTGAACGAGTGAAGAACGCTGTTACACCACTTTCACGTAGACAACGGAATACAAGTGGGTAAGGGTTTTGTTTGGTTTTAACGAACACGATCGCCGGGTTTACAACGAGTGCGATGATCATCATTGCGCCAAGAAGAACCGCCAGAAGGTGTGCGTAGCTTGCTAGCGCGCTAAAGCCCGTTGTCGCAAACGTTGAAGCAACCAAGCCAAAGATACCAAATGGTGCAAGACGAATGATAAAGCGCACAATGTGAGACACGCTGTGGCTTAGATCTTCAAATACGGCCTTCGTTGTTGCCGATGCGTGGTGTAGTGCAAGACCCAGACCCACACCCCAAGCAAGAATGCCGATGTAGTTTGCTTCTACTAGTGCATTTACTGGGTTGTCGACCAGTTTAAACAACAATGTGCGTAGAATTTCAGCAATACCTTGAGGAGGCGTTGCACCTTCAGCACCGGTGACAAGCGTTAAATTGGTCGGGAAAAGGAAGCTTAGAACCACTGCTGATAGCGCCGCGAAGAATGTACCCATCAGGTACAGTACAACGATTGGGCGCATGTAAGTGTGTTGGTTTTTCTTTTGGTTTGCAATTGAAGCGGCAACCAAAATAAACACAAGAATTGGCGCGATCGCTTTAAGCGCGCCGACAAAAAGGCTACCAATTAATCCCGCGCTTTCGGCATGGCTTGGAGAAATTGTCGCGAGCAAAATACCAAAGACGATACCGACAAGGATCTGGACGACGAGGTTACCACGAGCATATCGGGCAACGAGGCTGTTGTGTTGCATACATCATTCCTGCAATTTTATGCCAGAGTGGCAGGGCAATAGTCCATCATTACACGGCGATAATGCCCTTATATTACAAGGGGTGAGCATTGCTTCTGGTCACTAAGACACATGATTATCAATTATCCTGTTTTTATAAATTCAGCCATTTTCTTGCTGAATATCACATATCTTAGCTTGGTAATATTTTGTGTCTAGTTTTAGTTTGTTTTTGGATTAAATGTTTGCTCAATGTTATTTAAATAAGATTTTTATGTTGAAAATTATCATTAGTTATGAGTAATGGTTTTTAATAAAGTTGTTAAAAAGGAGACTTTCGTCTCCTTTGATTTTATTGACAACTCAAACGCAACAAATTAATAACTTTGTTGGCGCCTGCGCTTATCACTCATGGCATTGCGAGCAAGTTTACCGAATCGTCGACTTTGTGCTCGTTGCTCTGCCAAAGTCGCGCCGTTAAAGGCTTGTTCTCGCAATAGTTTTTGATAGTTATTGAAACGACGAACCTCCAGTTTGCCATTTGCAATCGCAGTTTGAACTGCGCAGCCTGGCTCAGTTTGGTGCTTACAATTGCCAAAGCGACAACGCTGAGCGAGCGCCTCAATGTCAGAAAATGCCTCACTGACCCCCGATTCACAATCTGCTAGTTGAAGCTCGCGCATTCCCGGAGTATCAATCAAGATGCCGCCATCAGGTAATAGATGGATAGAGCGCGATGTAGTTGTATGTCGCCCTTTGCTATCGTCTTCACGAATATGCCCAGTTGCCTGTTCTTGTTGCCCGAGTAATGCATTAACAAGAGTTGATTTGCCAACGCCTGAAGAACCGATAAAAGCGAGGGTTTGTCCTTCTTTGCACCAGGTCATGAGTTTAGAAGCACTCTCTATTTCTAAGCCGTTGACTGTCTCTATAGCTAATAGAGGGTCGAGCTTCTGTACTTGGCTTTTTAGTTCATCAGTATTGTCACACAAATCGGCTTTGGAAAGCACGATGACGGGTTCGACTTCGGCTTCATGAGCCAAGGCAAGATAGCGTTCAATACGACTTAAATTGAAGTCGTCGTTAAGGGAACAGACGATAAACACTGTATCCACATTGGCTGCGATAAGTTGCTCTACCACTTTGCTGCCAGCGGCTTTGCGGCTAAAGAGGCTCAAGCGATCCAGTAAGCGAACAAATTGCTGATCTTCATTTAAGATTACCCAGTCTCCGACGGTCATATTGGGTAAAGAATGGTGGGCATTAAGATGAACTTGCCCAGTTTCTGTTGCCAATAAATAACCACTTCGGTGATGCGCAATTACACGAGCAAAGATAGTGTTGTCGTAATCGTCTAATGTCAGTTGTTGCTGAAAAAATGGTTTCCAACCCAATTGTTTTAGAGGGTTTGAAGTTGAAACTAATGTGTCACAAAAAGTATGTGTTTGATTCATTATTGAATTATCCCAGACGCAACAAAGCGCCTTAATACAAATCGCATTAGGGTCTAATTCGGATAGAGTTGACCCCGGTGAAGACCGGGCAGAGAAGGGGAGTTGTGGCTATGCCACAGAGTTGGTGCTGTTAGGGTTACCCTTGCGATGCCCAGTTAGTGTTATTCAATACAATCATCTTGTGTCCTCTTCGTTGGTTAATAAATAAGTGAGTTAATTAAGCCAAAGGAGTATAGCCGCCCTTTTTTAAAGAGGGTAGCTATACTGCAAAAATATTAACTTTGTTTTGTGATGCGCTCTTCCATAATCTGCGAATACGTGTTGGCTTTTAAGCCGTATATGATTTGGACATGACGATCATCCAATATCACGACGCCATGCGCGCCATGATTTTTGAGTGCGTTCTTATCGATGACGGACGTCGCTCTGAGGGTAAGACGCAGCCGAGTCGCACATGCACCAGTTTCTAGCAGGTTCTCTATGCCCCCAATGGCGTCAATGATCGTATCGACGTCTTGTTCGACATTGGGGTTGGTATGAGTTAGGAAATTGAAAAATTGCTTCAGCACTGACTTAACCGTCATTTGAAGAGTCTTCGGTCGTTAGTTTTGAAATGGCTTCAACAATCGGTGCCGGTGAGAGCGTATGCGGTACTTTAGTGATTAACGTGCCATCCGGCTTCAAGAAGTAAAAGTAAGAGCTATGATCCAGCGTGTATTTTAGTTCCGAGCCTTCCAATTCTGTCTTGCGGAAAATGACACCATAGTTGTGTGCCAAAGGTGTCGTTACATCAAGTGGTGCCGATAGGCCTTCAATCATTGGATGGAAGTAATGGGCATATTTTGCTGATGCATCGGCCTCATCACGCTCTGGGTCTAAAGAAATGAACATCGGGCGTAGTTGTGCTTTTTGCGCGTCGTCAATTTGATTCAGTGCTCCTGCCAGCATTGCAAGAGAAGTTGGGCAAACGTCTGGGCAGCGAGTAAAGCCAAAATAGACGACTCGGATGCGAGGGTCATTCACATCGAAGATATTGACGGCTTGGTTATTTTCCCCAAACAATACCGTTTGTTGAGAGGTGGAACTGTCCACTTGCTCTGGCTTCGTTTTCTGATTATCTAAATAGCTCTTTACGCCAAACCCGAGTGCGAAAGCAGCTACGAGAAATAGGGACCAATTGTGGCTCATAACGATTCCTTATCTTTGCATTTTTATAGCAGGGTAAACGGTATTCTCTCCATCACTGAGTTCACCAACCCAAGTCATTGCATCCTCCGTGCAAACCGGGAGAATGATGTCACCTTGATATTGGCCAGGAGCGATTTGCTTCAGCAAAAACTTAGGCTCACCCATCTCCATTTCTCTTCCTGAAAGACTTAGGATGAGTTGCTTAGCATCGCTTGTATGCCACTCAACATTTAGAGTGGTAGGAACCAAGGGTTGAGCAGTTTCTGAGTTTAGCGTCATCGTAACATTTTCTTGGACGCAAGAGGTTGTAGAGAGAAAGCAGTATTCATCTATTGACTTGCTTTGAGTGGAAGAAGAAAAGCTTTTTATTAGAGTCGGGGCATAAAATCCCGCAACTAATGCGGCTGAAACAGCGGCGATTTGTAACAGTTTCATTAAGGTTCAGCATTTATCACTTAACATTACGAGCATCGTAGCACAGATGCGCCGCTCGCCAACTCGTGACCTCGGTAAATTGTGCGTTATACCTCGGTGACCAGCTTCCTTATAACGCGACGGACTTTATTGCATCAAATACAGCAGAGTTTTCAATTGAGATGTTTTGCCCTTAGCCAATAAATAAAAACGGAGCCAATTGGCTCCGTTTTTATTTGGTTCAGTATGTGTTTGATACCAAAGTCATTTATCTGAGTCTGCGAATTTCTCTAGACCTAAAACCAGAGCAATGGCTGCAAGCATCATCACGACAGCAAGTACTAACTGAGAAGGTTGTGATGTCACGTGTTCAAATTCAAATGGTGATAGGTTGTGCTGTAGCAATGGCACTTGTTCGCCCTTCGAATTGGTGCGCCAAGTGATGGTTTCTTTCCATGGCCAAATCTTTGGCAACGTACCAATCATTAATCCAGTCAAAAACATCAGGGTGAAATCACGGAACTTGCGTAGTAACCACGACAATAAGTGAGAGAAGGACAGTAAACCGATCACGCAGCCAGACAAAAATAGCGCTAATGTATCGACTTGAAAACCTTTCACTGCGGCTAATACAGGAGCATACATGCCAATCAGCAGCAAAATAAAACTGCCAGAGATACCCGGCAAGATCATCGCACAAATCGCGATAGCTCCAGCGAATAAGGTATTAATGGCCGTTGGTTCCATGTGTAAAGGTTTGAGCACAGTAATACTATAAGCAAACCCGACACCAACGAGCAGAATGACAAAGCGGACAAGATCGCGTTGCTCAACCTGACGAATAATGTGATACACAGAGACCAAAATCAGACCAAAGAAAAATGACCAAAGTGGGATCGGGTGTGTGTCAAGAAGCCAAGTAATCAACTTTGCTAGCGTTGCAATACTGGTGAAAATGCCGGCAAACAGAGCGATAAGGAAGAATCCGTTGATGTGATTAAACGCGGCTTTAACCCCTTCTTTTCGCCAGATAGAGAAAAGTGAGGGGTTAATGCGTCGAATGCTTTCAAGCAGCGTATCGTAAATACCAGTGATAAACGCGATGGTGCCGCCAGATACACCAGGTACAACATCTGCTGCACCCATGGCGATTCCCTTGAAGAAAGTAATTAAGTAGTTCATTGCTCTAATGCTAAGTCGTTTCGATGGCAGAGAGTATACAAACATTGCGATGAAAAAAGTATGAAATAGTGCTGTAACTACTTGGTTTTATATCCAATCTATTGCCTATCTTTATTACCCGCCAAGAGACAATGTCGCCGTAACGAGCTTTTAATGCTTGGTTTACATTTTTGAGATGATTAACTCTACTATCAATTATCAGTCTTGGTTGCATTATGCAATTGCAATTTGCATTGCAAAGTTGCATTTTGATAATTTGCGCGTGAATAAATCCAGCTTATATGAGATCTTGTGCCCAAAAATAAGTCTTTGCATTTTGGCATGATTAATGCATAATACTGCTCGACCCTTCTTAAGCCGAGGGTCACCTAGCCAACTGACGTTGTTAGTGAATACAATTTGTTCACACTAAATATAAGCCAATCGCGATTATTGCGGTTGGCTATTTTTTTATATGAACAACGTTACTTACGTGCTTTGCAAATTGCACCTCTCTTACTGTCAGTCATAAAAAAGGGCTGACGTGTTACGCCAACCCTTGTGTTTTACTTTACGTTTTAACCCGTTTATCTAGCAGTTCAGTATCCCATTAACTGTAGCAAATTTTCAGCTGTCACAATGGCTTCTTTACGATTAGCAATATTAAGCTTTTGGTACAGGTTGCGAATGTGGGTTTTAATTGTCGTACCTGCCACATCCAGCTCTTGTGCGATTTGCTCGTTACTAAAGCCTGAATAAATCAGTCCCAGAACCTGCCATTCGCGTTGTGTTAATGGGCTGGTACGTACTAGCTCTGGCACATTAGGGTGATTCACCAACTTTTCAATAAAGTCTTCATCAAAGTGAATCGACCGGCTACGTTGATTCGATGAAATGTCCTTCATTAACTGTTGAGCACGGTGACGCTCAAGATCGCCCAGTTCATGGCGGAGGCTCAACTTCTCCAGCAGACCGCCAATGGTTGCACCATCAATCAGGAAGTTTCCGACCATGCCAGTTTGGTTCGTCATTACTAATGCTTCTTTTAACAGAGCCTTGGCTTGCTCCTCATCTTTTTGGCGAGCAGAAAGGACCGCTTCAACCACTAAGTTGCGATTAGTATCTGTGATTAGGTTAGTGCGACGAGCTTCACCTTGGAGAAAATCTAACGCAGCACGAGCGTCGGTATATTGGCCTAAATTAATGTGGGCGCGAGCAATGTTACGCCATTGCAATTGAGAAAAGTGGTTGCATGCCGATTCAGGACGAACCGCAGTGTTGAGCCATTCTTGCATTGCATCGGTATTCCCGCGCGCTTGCCAAAATAGAATCAACGATAGTGAAGCGTTTGCAGTCCAATCTACGTGATAAGTCGACTGTTTCATCAAGTGCTGTATATGCTCAATGAATTTACCTGCTTTGTCTAATTCACCGCGTCCAATCGCAATACGCGCCAACATCGAATAGCTATGTAAGTGCTTGCTTGGTGAATGGTTTTCGAGAATTTGCAGACCTTTGTACGCGCATTCTTCCGCTTCATCAAGTCGGTTCCAGCACCAAAGTACTTGCGCGCGAATACGCAGCAAAAATTCATGAAGAGGAACATGCTGAAGCTGCTGATCTTCAATCAGACGAAATGCGGAATCTTGTAGTTCAAAGGCAGCTTGCACGTAACCTTGTGCAATTAAAATCTCGCTTTGCTGCAATATTGCCCATAACGCTTGGTGATATACCTGATACTGACGAGCTAGCTTTTCAGTTTGTTGCATCATCGGCAAAGCACGGTCTAGTTTACCTAGCACGTGGTTAACTTCACCAACAACCGAAGTCGCCACAATTCGGCTACGGTAAATTGTGTTATCAAGTTGGCTAAGCGCTAGCTCCGCTAATTCGAGAGCTTTTTCTGGTTGGTTACTGTTGATAGCCACTTGAGCAAGCAACGCGTTTGCTTGACCTTGATAATGAATATCTAACGCAATGTTACGCTTTTTGTGTTCCTCTTCCGCTTCTTCAAGCAGGTGGCCCACTTGGTTATAACGATGCTGACTTTGAGCCAACCATGCTCGGAGCATCGTAAGTTTTGGGTGGCTGAACAACAGATCATCGTCCAACTTGTTAATTGAGCTTTCCAGTGTGCTGAGTTCGCCTTGGTTAAACATCTTCCAGCCGAATTCGTTTAGGATCTCTACCACTAAGTCCTTATCATTCGATTTTTGTGCATGATGAATCGCTTGGTGTGGTGCTTTTTGTTGTAACCAAGCGATAGCAGCATTGCGGTGGAGATCTTTTTCTTGCTGAGGAATACGAGCTTGGCGCTCATGCGATAAAAACTCGCCAAATAAGTTATGGAACCGGAACCAGTTCTGTTCCCCTTCGAGCGGATAAATGAATAAGCCGTAACGGTTAAGCGATTCAATCATTCCCAGTGCATCTTCGCGTTGGGTAAGGGCAAACACTAGCTCATCATTGAAGTGGTCAAGCACGGATACTTGCATTAAAAAGTGACGAGTTTCGTGATCGAGTAAGTCAAACACTTCTTCGACCAAGTAATCCCACAAATGCGCGTGATTGAACTGCGATACCGACTCTACAGTTTGCGCCAATGTGCGGTTTTGATGTTGGGCTTGTAATGCGATCAACTGCATCGCCGATGGCCAACCTTCAACATAGGTTCTTAGGCTGTTCGCCATGTCTTCATCAATACCATCGGCGATACGCTGGTTAAAGAAGCGAGTGGTTTCTTCGGTATCAAACGCCAACATCTCGTTGCCAATTTCGATCATTAAATCACGAACACGTAAGTTTGCAGTGCCTAGAGGCGGCGCTGCACGACTGGTTACCACAACGGTGAGGTTGTCTGGCATGTGCTTTAAAAAGAAACGCATGGATTCATGGATTTCATCATTCGTGATTAAATGGTAGTCATCAAGCACCACGTAGCATTCTTGATGAAAGTCAGCCATTTCTGCGAATACTTCGCTAAATAGGGAGCGTAAAGACGAGATCTGACGTTTTTCCGCCAGTTTTTGTGCGTTAGCGCAACTGAAGTTGGTGGCTTTGTTTAATGCTTGAAGCAGATAGTTTACAAAGCGAAAGCCGTCGTTATCGCTGTCATCAATGCTGTACCAACCGACGTTTGGCTTATCGGATAGCCACTGCGCTGCCATTGTTGTTTTTCCGTAACCTGCTGGGGATCGGAATAAAACCAATTTGTAGTAAGGCGCTTGCTGTAGTAAGTCCAACACTCGTGGGCGCACGATGGCATTGTGCAGGCGTCCTGGTCGAGTAAGCTTAGATGGAATCCACATTAGTAGTTATGTCCTTATTTATGTATACCCAAATGACAGCAACGTGATCATTCTAGTAAAGCCCCCTTGAAAGCCGTCTTACTGAATGATGTCATCAGCATCAAAAACACTGTTTGAATGCCGGATAATGTCGCTACTGTTGGGGCTTGCGTCCGTCTGAAAAACCATTCCATACGGTCACTTAGATATAAAAGCTAGCGAAAACTAGAAATAACTCACATCGCCTAATTCTAGTTTGTATAAAAAGCGTACAATCCTGTGAGCTGAGTGGGATGTTACGACATCAGAAATGTTCGTTACTTTGATCCACTTCCTAATTCTCAAGGGTTGATGGATTTACCATCAACTACGCCCTTTATTTGTGATTGTCGTCACTTAAATATCGTTTGTTTCGTTAGCGTTAAGATCGCGTTGCACATAGATTACGAAAAGTTCTTCTACGCTGACCGAGTTAATGTGACCGATATTACAATTTTCACATCATCAGATGAGTGGACTATAAAAAGCGTCATGAACGGGTTTTAACCTTTCTCACATTCCATTGTGATCAAAATCACTAAGAACTGGCGCAAAGTTCACTTTGTTGAGATTTGGATCACTAACCTAGCAATGGTACCCCCTCTACGCCCTCAGCCCTCCTCCTTCAAAGGATGAGAATTAGGAGGATGTTTATTCACAGAGGTAAATGCACGATGTATGGCAGATGAATTACCAAAAGACGTGAGAATTTCGTAATGAAACCTACTCAACAAAAACAATTTGACAAGAAGTCGTTCCAAGAAAGCGTAAAGAAACACCTATCTGTAACTTACGCTCATACGATTGAAAACGCAGACAGCCGCGCATGGTACCTAGCAATGGGGCATGCTCTGGCTGAATTTACTACTCTAGATTTGCTTGCGACAGAAGAAGATCCACGCATTAAAAGTGCGAAGAGCGTTAACTACCTTTCGCTAGAATTCCTTATCGGTCGTTTGACTGGTAACAACCTAATCAGCATGGGTCTGTATGAACAAGTAACAGAAGCAATGGCTGAACTGGGTTACAACCTAACTGATCTGCTAGAAGAAGAGCGCGACCCATCATTGGGTAATGGTGGCCTTGGTCGTCTGGCTGCGTGTTTCATGGATTCATGTGCGGCACAAGAATTCCCAACTGTCGGCTATGGTTTACATTACGAATACGGTCTATTTAAACAGTCATTCAAAGATGGTCGCCAGCAAGAAGCACCTGACGCATGGCGCGGTGTAGAAGGCTACCCTTGGGAAATTGCGCGTCCAGAACTTGCGCAAGAGATCGGTTTCTACGGTCACGTTGAAGTGATTAACGAGAACGGTAAAGAAGTCCGCAAATGGGTACCAGGCATGACAGTAAGAGCAATGCCTTGGGATCTTCCAATTGTGGGTTACGAATCAGACACGGTTTACCCGCTACGTCTTTGGGAATGTCAGGCGATTGCACCATTCTCACTAGCAAGCTTTAACAATGGTGATTACTTCGAAGCTCAGCACGCACTGATCGACGCAGGTAATATCACTAAAGTGCTTTACCCGAATGACAACCACGAGAAAGGTAAAACACTGCGTCTAATGCAGCAGTACTTCCACTCAGCAGCGTCTGTACGTGACATCCTACGTCGCCACGAAGCTGCGGGCTACTCGCTAGCGGATCTACCTAAGCAAGAGACTATCCAGCTTAACGATACGCACCCAACGATTGCGATTCCTGAACTAATGCGCATCCTGATGGATGAAAAAGGTTTAGCTTGGGAAGCGGCTTGGGAAATCAGCTCTAAGACATTTGCGTACACCAACCACACGCTACTTCCAGAAGCACTAGAGACATGGCCAGAGTCGCTAATCCAACACCTGCTACCACGTCACATGGAGATCATTTACGAGATCAACCACCGCTTCCTACAAGACGTACGTGCAATGTGGCCGGGTGATGTCGCGAAGCAACAGAAGCTTTCTATCATCGAAGAAGGTTTCCACCGCATGGTTCGCATGGCAAACCTATGTGTAATCGGCTCTTACGCAGTAAACGGTGTAGCAGCACTTCACTCTGAATTGGTTAAGAAAGACCTATTCCCAGAGTTCCACGAAATGTACCCGACACGTCTACACAACGTAACGAACGGTATTACGCCACGTCGCTGGTTGAAGTTCTGTAACCCAGGTCTGTCTCAGCTTATCACTGAGAAAGTCGGCCCAGAATGGCCAGCGAAACTAGAGCAACTTGAAGGTATTGCGAAGTACGCTACTGACGCGACATTCCAAAAAGAATTCATGGCAGTGAAGAAAGAGAACAAAGAACGCCTAGCAACTTGGGTGAAAGAGAACATGGGTATCGAGCTCGATACTAATGCAATCTTCGATGTTCAAATCAAGCGTCTGCACGAGTACAAACGTCAGCATCTAGACTTGCTACACGTACTGTCTCTGTACCACCGTATTCTTAATGAACCAGGTTTTGAGTGTACGCCACGCGTTGTGTTCTTCGCAGCAAAAGCAGCACCGGGTTACCACCTAGCGAAAGAAATCATCTTCGCAATCAACAAGATTGCAGACAAGGTGAACAACGATCCTCGCATCGGTAACAAGCTGAAAGTGGTATTCATCCCTGACTACCGTGTGAGCATGGCTGAAATCATTATCCCTGCGGCTGACGTTTCTCAACAAATCTCGCTAGCGGGTAAAGAAGCATCAGGTACAGGTAACATGAAGATGGCGCTAAACGGTGCGCTAACTATCGGTACAATGGATGGTGCAAACGTTGAGATTCGTGAGGAAGTAGGCGATGAGAACATCTACATCTTCGGTCTAGATGTTGAAGGTGTGAAAGCGCTGAAAGCTCAAGGTTACAACCCATTTGATTACTACAATGCGGATCACTTACTCAAAGCGTCAATGGACTTGCTATTGGGTGAAGAGTTCACACCAGGCCAACCGGGCTTACTGCGTGCCACATACGACAGCCTGCTAGACGGTGGCGACCCATACTTATGTCTCGCGGATTTCGCCTCTTACGTGAAAGCACACGAAGACATGAGCGAACAATATAAAGATCAAGCTGGCTGGGCGAAGAAGGCCATTCTTAATACCGCCCTTGTTGGCAAGTTCACGTCAGACCGCTCAATCCGCGACTACGTGAACAATATCTGGAAACTTGAAGCGGTGAAACGCTAATAGAACCTAGTTAAGACCAAGGTAGCCAAGCGCTACCTTTGGTCATTTTCCAAAAGAAGTTATTGATAACAATAAAACCCTACATGGAAGGTGTTGGTATTACCTTCGGAGAAAGCGATGAAAGAACAAACAGCATTAAAGAAAGTCGCGGAAATGGCGAGATTGGCTGATAGCTATGTCAGTGCTTGGGGAGATGAGGCTAAAGTGTCTGAGGAGACGCTACGCCGCTTGCTCGCTTCGCTTGGCTACGATACTAGCAGTGATGAAAAACTACTGGCTTCTGCTGAAAAGAAACATAAAAAAGACGTACTAGCCCCTGTTCTTGTTTTACGCGACGGCGAACCAGTCGAAGTGGAACTAAACCTAGGTACGAGTGCTCGTGAGAGTGAATTCAGCTGGCGTTTAGAAACAGAACAAGGAGAGGTACTTGAAGGCTATCTTCAGTCCCAAATTGTTCGTGATGAGCGTGCTGAGGGTGGCCCTCTAGTGTTTGCATTGCCAAAGAACTTGGCTTGGGGTTATCACAAACTGATCATCAGTCGTAAGCGTCGTAAAACACCTTACGAGATGTCATTGATCATTACGCCGAAAGCGTGTTTCAAACAAGACGATCTAAACCAACACAAAAAGCTATGGGGTCCTAGTATCCAGCTTTACACACTGCGTACTCAGCATAACTGGGGCATCGGTGATTTTGGTGACCTAAAACAACTGGTGAGTGATATTGCCTCTCGTGGCGGTGACTTCATTGGCTTGAACCCGATTCACTCGCTGTTCCCTGCGAATCCAGAAGGGGCAAGCCCATACAGCCCGTCTTCTCGTCGCTGGCTGAACATCATGTACATCGACGTAAGCTCTGTACCTGAGTTCGCGCTTAGTGCAGAAGCACAACAGCGAGTGGGTAGCGCAGAGTTCCAACAACGTCTACAAAAAGCGCGAGACTCTCATTGGGTGAGTTACACCGAAGTTTCGCAACTAAAAATGAGCGTTCTTCCGCTGCTATTCAGTGAGTTTAAAGCTCGCCATTTAGACAAGAACACCGATCGCGCTCGTGCCTTCTTGGACTTTGTTGAAAAAGGCGGCGACAGCTTGCTACATCAAGCTGCATTCGATGCACTTCATGCTGATTTACATGCAGAAGATGCAAACATGTGGGGCTGGCCAGTATTCCCTGAGAAATACCGCACATTCGACGCAGCTGGTACTCAGAAGTACATTAAGGACAACCAAGATCGTGTTCACTTGTACATGTACCTGCAATGGATCGCAGACGATCAAATCAAAGAAGCGCAAGCGCTAGCCGAAGAAAAAGGCATGGCTGTGGGTTTGTACCGTGACCTTGCGGTTGGTGTTGCAGATTCAGGCAGCGAAACATGGGCTGACGAAGGCGCGCTAGTATTGGATGCAAGCATCGGTGCGCCACCAGATGTACTTGGTCCACTAGGCCAAAACTGGGGTCTGCCTCCGCTTAACCCTCAGGTTTTAGAAGCGACTGGCTACGACGCTTACATCAAATTGCTACGTGCTAACATGAAGCATTGTGGTGCATTGCGTATCGACCACGTACTTGGCCTGCTTCGCCTTTGGTGGATTCCAAAAGGCGAGAAAGCGACAGAAGGCGCATACCTGTACTACCCAGTTGAAGACATGCTAGCAATCCTAGCCTTGGAATCTCACCGTCATCAGTGTTCTGTGATTGGTGAAGACTTAGGTACTGTGCCAGATGAAATCGTTGATATCCTACGTGATGCAGGTGTGCACTCTTACAAAGTCTTCTTCTTCGAAACCTCAAAAGAGGACGGCGGTTTTATTTCTCCGAAGCACTACGCTGAGCAGTCTATGGCTGCGCTGTGTACGCACGATATGCCAACACTACGCGGTTTCTGGCACTGTGATGACTTGAAGATGGGGCGTGAGATTGGTCTGTACCCTGATGAACAGCAGTTGGAAGGCCTATTCGCTGACCGCTTGAAGTGCAAACAAGGTATTCTAGACAGCGTTCGCTGGCATGGCTATCTGCCAGAAGGCATTGGTCATGATGCTCAGTACGTGCCAATGGATTCATACCTAAGCGAAGCGCTGCAACTGCACGTAGCCGCGGGTGACTCTGCACTGCTTAGCGTTCAGCTTGAAGACTGGCTAGAAATGGATCAACCGGTCAACATTCCTGGTACGGTGGATGAGTATCCAAACTGGCGTCGTAAATTGTCGATGAACCTAGATGAAATCTTCAGCCGTGAAGATGTGAATCGTATTTCTAAACGCCTTACTGAAGTTCGCGCACAGGCGAGTAAGTAAGATGCCTAGAGTGACGTAGATGGACGAGCTGATTACCAATTTTGTTAGCTCAGAGGTACGAAAGTTCCGTCTAGGTCACTCATTCCTAAAACACAATCCGTTAGGATGAAGTACCGTTATTATGCCCGCGACAATAGCGGGCATTTTTGTATTTTGACGCCGTTTACGCAACGAACGTGAGAAGCGGAGTCTTTTTGTGAGTTCACAACGTTGGCTGTGGAGAAACCGATGTTTGATTCAGATCTCTGGTCTTGAAAAGGATGTTGGCTCTAGGGAGAAAGATTTGAAAACCACCAAAACCAAGAAAATAAAGAAACAACACGAACGCGCATACGAACTGCTTGCTGAGGCGGCTTACTCAGATCCATTTGCGGCGCTGGGTCCATTCATTGACGACGAAGCTTCGCTGAGAGTTTGGATGCCGGGCGCAAACAAGGTTGAACTGCTTGTTAATGGTGAACCTCGCGTGGCGCTTGAGCGTGATGGCGACAGCGGTTTCATCTTAAAAGAGCAACGCGATTTACACCTGACCCACTACCGTTTAGCGGTCGATTGGAATGGTGTTGAACAAATTATTGATGACCCGTACCAGTACCACAATATCTACCAAGAGTACGAGCATCTGCATACGCCAAAAGACATGTATCACTACATGGGCGCGCACTTTGTCACGCTAGAGCGTGGCGGTGAAAACATCTCTGGTGTGCGTTTCCTTGTTTATGCACCACATGCATCTGCTGTTAGCCTTGTGGGTTGCTTCAACCAATGGGATGGCCGTCGTCATCCAATGCAACGCTTAGACTACGGTATCTGGGGCCTATTCATTCCTGGTTTGGAAGAGGGGGTACAATACAAATTTGAGCTCAAAGGGCCAAATGGGGAAGGGTTGCCACACAAACAAGACCCTTGGGGTTTCTACTCTGAGCAATACCCATCGTTCGCATCCATTACCTACGATCACAAGCGTTACCAATGGCAAGATGCGAAATGGCAAAACCGTGCAGTGACACAAAAGTGTGATGAAGCGTTATCGTTTTACGAGCTACATGCTGGATCATGGAAGCGCGACGAGAACGGTGATTTCCTGAACTACCGCGAACTCGCGGAGCAGTTGGTGCCATACCTTGTGGATATGGGCTACACCCACGTTGAGCTGATGCCTGTGTCTGAGCATCCATTCTATGGTTCATGGGGCTATCAACCTGTTGGCTTGTTTGCACCAACTAGCCGTTTTGGCTCACCTGATGATTTCAAATTCTTCGTGGATGCGTGTCACCAAGCTGGTATCGGTGTAGTGCTGGATTGGGTTCCTGCGCATTTCCCATCGGATGATCATGGTTTAGCTAACTTTGATGGTACGCCTCTGTTCCATGATCCAGATCCTCGTCGCGGTTGGCACCAAGATTGGAACTCCTACATTTACGATTTAGGCCGTGAACATGTACGTCGCTTCCTTGTCTCGAATGCGCTGTACTGGTTTGAACAATTCCATATTGATGGCATTCGTGTCGATGCTGTTGCGTCGATGCTCTATCTCGATTATTCACGTAGCCACGATCAGTGGGTCCCGAACGTTGATGGTGGCAACGAAAACTACGACGCAATCGCAACCTTAAAATGGATGAACGAAGAAGTGTACAAGCACTTCCCGAATGCGATGACGATTGCGGAAGAGTCAACGGCGTTTCCGGGTGTGTCTGCGCCAACCTTTATGGGTGGTTTAGGCTTTGGCTTCAAGTGGAATATGGGGTGGATGCACGACAGTCTTTCATACATCAAAGAAGATCCTGTTCACCGCAAATACCACCACAATACCATCACATTTCCGCTGGTTTATGCGCACAGCGAGAACTACGTCTTGTCTCTCTCTCACGACGAGGTGGTGTACGGCAAAGGCTCTATTCACAACAAGATGCCGGGCGATGAATGGCAGCAAACCGCAAACCTAAGAGCATACTACGGTTATATGTATGGTCAACCGGGCAAAAAGCTGAACTTCATGGGCGCGGAAATCGGTCAAACGGCGGAGTGGAACCACGATGATCAGTTGCAATGGTTCTTGCTAGAATACGAGCGTCATCAAGGCGTTCAAAAGCTGATGCGAGATTTGAACCACTTGTACCGAAATGAAGCGGCGATGCACGATCAAGATTGTGTTCCTGCTGGTTTTGAGTGGCGTCTACAAGACGAAGCGGATGCGAGCATCCTAGCGCACGAGCGTATTAGTAAAGAAGGTGAGCGTATTCTGATCATCACCAACTTTACGCCCGTACCACACGAGCGCTTTCGTTTAGGCGTTCCAAATGCAGGTCAATACGAACTGCTACTGAATACAGACGACAGCAAATACGGCGGCAGCGATTTTAAAGTGCTGACCAGTGTGAAAACGGAAAAAGTTGAAAGTGAATCACTGCCTCAATCACTTGAGCTTCGTTTGCCTCCACTTTCAACCGTGTTCTACAAGCTGCACAAATAATTTAGTCTAATCAAATTCTAAGCCCGTTTTACATTGTAAATCGGGCTTTTTTTGACCAAGTTTTCACTAACGATAAACAGACTGCATACTCTATACTTGCATCATATTGTTTTGTTAAATCAGGCTAGGTCGGACTTTGAGAAAGATTAAATCCCTTCTGTTCAATATCTTATTGGTGCTTTTGCTTTTACCAGTGATGCTCGTTGGCATAGTGAAATACATCGATCCACCAATTTGGGGATGGAAGATCAGCCGCATGATTTCTCCTCCTGAAGGATTTCCTGAAGAGAGTCAAAATGAATGGGTGCCTTTGAGTGATATTTCTAAACACATTCAACTGGCCGTGATTGCGACAGAAGATCAAAAGTTCCCGACCCATTACGGAGTGGATTTTGATTCCTTGTTTAAAGTGATCTCAGAGTCTGGCGAGAACGGTCCCTCTCGCGGTGCGAGCACGATTACTCAGCAAACTGCAAAGAACGTGTTTCTGTTTCCTTCACACTCTTATGTGCGCAAAGCGTATGAGCTTTATTTTGCTCTGCTGATGGAAGCAATGTGGAGTAAAAAACGCATTCTTGAAGTGTATTTGAATGTGGTGGAGTTTGGTCCAGGTATTTATGGCGCGGAAGCCGCTGCGCAAAACTACTTTGGTATTCCTGCTAAACAACTTTCAACACGCCAAGCAGCAAGGCTTGCGGTGGTGCTGCCAAATCCGTATCGCATCAAAGTTTACCCTCAGACTTCTTACACCATCAGCCGCGTCAATTGGGCGATGAGACAAATGCGTAACCTTGGTAGCATTCAGCTTTAAACTCCTTTTTACCCTGCTCATAAGTAGAACTACGCCCCCATAAAAGCAAAATGTGAAGCGTCACAAGCTTTAGGGCGTAGCCTTTCAGAATGATGTGCTCAGTTTTTCATCCATTTACTATTAGTGTGAATAAAACTACAACACGAATACTGCGCCTATGCGCAACCAATGGACTGAACGATGAAACTGAACCTGATTACCACTACTTTACTGCTTGCGTCGGCAAGTGCCATCGCCGAGCCTAACATCACCATTTCTACCACGACCAACAGCCGTGACTTTCCGTTAAGTGCAGAGCAGCCTTTGGTTGTGCCCTTAACCAAAGACGGATACACGCTCAAAATCACGGGTGTTGAAGGCGACTGTGTCGCGCCTGATGGTCAGAAGGTCAAATTCAACAAACCTATCGCGCTGAACTGTGGAAAGCCAACAGAACTGCCTTTAAAAATCCGTTTTACTGGCGATTACTCTTTTGCTTTTGATGCGGAAGCCAAAACTCTACGCTTCAAGCGAGAGCCTAAGAAAGCTGCCAAGACAGAATTTAAACGCCCAATCCCACAAGTGCAATGTGAGGTTTACCAAGGCGGCGAAGTCACCATCGCGCTGGGTGACAGTTTCCCCGATGGCACCAAGTTGCGTGATGCCTATTCTGGTCAGATGGTCGAAGTAAAAGATCAGCAAGTATCGCTGACACCAAGCAAAGATTCAGGCGGTTTGGTGCTACTAGAGCCAGTGAAGAAAACCAAAGAAGCAGTGCCGTTTGATTACCGCAATGCCAACATTTACTTCGTGATGGTCGACCGTTTCAATAATGCTGATACGAGCAATGACAACAGCTATGGTCGCAAGAAAGACGGTAAAGAAGAGATTGGTACCTTTCACGGTGGTGACCTAAAAGGTGTGATCGAAAAGCTAGATTACATAAAGAGCCTAGGTACCGATGCGATTTGGTTGTCGCCAATCGTTGAGCAAGTACACGGCTTTGTGGGTGGCGGCGATAGCGGCTCATTCCCATTCTACGCTTACCACGGTTACTGGACGCGTGACTTTACCAAGATTGATGAGAACTTCGGTAACGAAGCTGATCTTAAAAAGCTGGTGGAAGAGGCACATAAACGTGGCCTTAAAGTCTTGATGGACGCAGTAATCAACCACACTGGTTACTCAACGTTAGCCGATTTGCAATTTGACGGTATTGAGGTGTTAAAACCAAACGCTGACCTACCTAAGAAATGGGGGGATTGGAAACCAAAAGCGGGCGAAAACTGGCATAGCTACCACCAGAATATTGATTACCAGAGTCCAAACTGGGCGAAATGGTGGGGCGGTGACTGGGTAAGAACAGGTCTACCGGGATACCCAGTTCCGGGCAGCAGTGATATCACCATGTCATTGGCGGGTTTGCCAGACTTTATCACTGAATCAGACAAAGCCGTGAAGCCAGCTCAATGGCTATTGGATAACCCTGGCACTCGCGTTGAGGAGCGTGATAATTACACCGTCTCGGACTACCTAATTGAGTGGCAAACTGATTGGGTGAAACGCTTTGGTATTGATGGTTACCGTGTCGACACGGTGAAGCACGTTGAAGGCGATGTGTGGAAACGCTTGAAAGAAGAGGCATCAAGCAGCCTTGAGCAGTGGCGTAAAGAGAACGGTAAGTCAGGTCAGCCATTCTGGATGATGGGTGAAGTATGGGGACATACCGCATATCGCAGCCCTTACTTCGACGACGGCTTTGATGCGTTGATTAACTTCGATATGCAGAAGAAGTTAGACAAAGGCGCGGCGTGTTTCAGCCAAATGGCAGACACTTACCAAAGCTATGCGGACACTATCGCCAATGAGAAAGACTTTAACCCTGTGAGCTACATGTCTTCTCACGATACCGAGCTGTTCTTCTCTCGCTTCAAAGATTACGGTATGCAGCGTAACGCCGCGAATGCACTGCTTTTGAGTCCTGGTGCTGTTCAGGTTTATTATGGTGATGAAGTTGGTCGTAACATTGGTCCTTACGCGGACGATTTCCACCAAGGCACTCGTTCTGACATGGTATGGAAGCTATCTGATGAGAAGCAAGCGCTGCTCAAACACTGGCAAACTCTTGGTCAGTTCCGTAAAGCGCACCCAGCGATTGGTGCGGGTCAGCATCAAGTAATTGAACAAGAAGGCGCGTACGTGTTCTCTCGCTCGCTTGGCAATGACAAAGTCGTTGTGGCGTTTGTGGGTCGCGACAAGTAGTTAGAACTTCGTTTTAAGCCTAGATAGAAAAAGCCCTTCCTTGAGTTATCAGGGAAGGGCTTTGTTGTATTAGTTCGCCAGTTCTTGGTCGATGACTTTTTCTAGCTCGTCAAACGGCACATAGCCAGGAATGACTTGATCATTAATGATCAACGCGGGCGTGCCGCGTAAACCAAGTTGCGTGAAATACTGATAGTTTTTATCAAGCAACGCCTTGGTCTCTTTGTCGTCGACAAGCTGTGCTTCTGTCCCCGTTTTTTTCGCTATTTGATTTAAGGAACGTGCGTCATGTGCGCCCGGTTTTTTCACCAATAACTCATGCACTTGTTCGTACTTATCTCGCTGGTTTTGCCAAACATTTAATGCGTAACTTGCCGAGTTGTAGCCGTTTTTCTCGTATTGTTCTTTAAAAGAGACATTGAGGTTAAGCACTTTTACCTGCGGATATTCCTTACCAACTTTGACCAGCTCTCCTTCTAAACGTTTACAAAAAGGGCAGCTATAGTCTGTTACGTTAATAATGGTTAACTCAGGGTTTTCAGCACCAAAAGAGGAATGTTTGCCATCACTTAGATATTGACGAACCTCCTTCAAGGTGTCGCCAAATGACTGTTGATACGCAATGTACTCTTGAAGGTTTTGGTGCAATGAATCAAGAATTTGAGGGTTTTCTTTTAGTATCTGAGTAACTTCCTCTAGCTTTTGTTCTGCGGTCTTTTCTGATGCGAAAGATACGGCAGGTACGATAGCCATCGTTAACGCCAAAAGTGTACGAGTGAATGTCATAATATTTCCTAAAACTTTTAAATTTCGTTGTTTGTTATGTGAAGTGAATAAAATATGTACAAAAGTCAGGCCGAAAGGTCTCTCGCCTTGCTGGCTTTATTCTCTAAACACGCAAAGTTTTAGGTGAACCCGATACTTTTCCCGTATCGGTTCTGTGTATTCCAGATAGCGAATTGCTGTGGTTGTCATCGGCAGCGCCACAACCAAAGCAAACAGAAAAAATGGAATAAGAATATGATCAAACTGATGTTGGTACGCTTGAACCAGCTTTTCTGAAAGGTCGCAAGATGGTGATAAATTCACACTCTCATCTTGCTGACTCTGTATTTGGTGAGCCTTAGGGCAGCTTTTCGAGAAGCCGGAGTTTTGGCTTAAACATACCATCACCACCCAAAACACGAGGGCGAGTGTCCACTTGGCTATTTTAGGTTGTGAGCGTAACAATGGGCTGCCTAGTCCTGTTGATTCTGGTTTAATCCGTTTGCATATGACCGGACAATCCTAACCTAAATTTCATTATGGAATGTTACTTTCGAGTTAATCGATATCGCCTCAATGCCAAAGTATGAAGTACGTCATGAATGTTGTAGAAAGCAATATTCGTTGGAATCATTGGTCGGATTAATGAAGAAGTCCTGAGGTATCGATATAGATTAATATACCTAATTGTTAGCACAAATTTTTATTATCTTTCAAATGTGATTAAAATCATAAAACAAAACTTCATAACTGAGTCGCCAGAATGTTCGGCAGGCGGATTGATTTTGATCATCTCTCTAGCACATTATTCGGGTGAGCATATGTGTCCTGTCCCACATGTGTAGGTAATGTTATGAAAAATCCTGTTCAAACCGAGCGCAAGGTTACGCTGGGGTGCTACTTTGCACTGGCGTTTGCGGTCGTCTTCTTTTCTGGTCTCATGCAATCGAACGAATGGTATGGCGTATTTGATTTCACCACGTTGAATGGCTCTTTTGGCAAGGTGGCTTATGGTGTCACCGAAACGGCTGACGGTGTGCAAGTTGCAACAACGTCGCTTCGTGGTACTGGTGGTAGCGGTGCACGTGACGGTTTCATTTTTGCACTTACTTTGATTCCTACCGTTATGTTCGCACTGGGTATGATCAATGTACTTGAGCACTATGGCGCACTAGAAGCGGCACGCAAACTGTTAACGCCGCTTCTTCGTCCAATTATGGGTATTCCGGGTAACTCTGGTTTGGCTCTTATCGCTTCGCTGCAAAGTACCGACGCGGGCGCTGCGATGACTCGTCAGCTTAAAGATGAAGGCCATCTTACCAAACGCGAAACCGATGTGTTCACTATGTTCCAGTTCACCGCTGGTGCCACCATTGTTAACTTTTTCTCCTCAGGGGCGGTGCTGTTTACGTTGACGATGGCGGATGGCTCGCTTGCCGTAACGTCTTCTATTGGTTTGGCGGTTGTGGTGATGTTCTTGTTTAAAATCGTGGGTGCGAACTTATTCCGTATCTACCTAAACATCACAGAAGGTAAAGAAGACAAGCAAGAGCAAAGCAAATCTGAGAACTTAAAAGAGGAGACGGCGTAATGAGTGACGTAAAAGTAAGTAAGCCGATGGTGACGGATATTTTCGTTGAAGGCGCTAAAAAAGGCTGGGTTATTGCGACAACATCAACCGTGCCTAACGTTCTTATGGCGTTTGTCATCATTAAGGCGTTGCAGATTACTGGCGCGTTGGATTTGATGGGCTCGGTATTTTCTCCAGTAATGGCGGTTTTTGGTTTGCCAGGTGAAGCGGCTGCGGTGCTGATTGGTGCTTGGATGTCGATGGGCGGGGCAGTTGGCGTGGTTATCACATTGTTTGACCAAGGCATCTTGAACGGTACGCACATCGCGATTCTTGCACCTGCAATTTACCTAATGGGCTCACAGGTTCAGTACATGGGTCGAATTATGGGACCTATCGGTACTGAAGGTCGTTACATCCCAATTATGATTGCGATTTCCGTATTGAACGCATTTGGCGCAATGCTAGTCATGAACTTGTTTGTTTAGGGGGCAATCATGCAGTTTTCTCTCAATGAATATCTCGAAGAACTTCGTCCTCTCATCAATGTCGATTGTGGCACGTACACCACTGATGGCATTGAGTTTATCGCTTCTCAATTTGAAGAGAAGTACCAAGCGATGTCAGGTTGGAGCGTAAAACGCATCGACTGTGGCAGAGCGGGCATCGGTCTTGAAGTTCGAAACAAGCCTGAGGCTGAGAAAGTTGACGTGATGCTGATTGGTCACATGGATACAGTGTTCCCTGTCGGCACCGCTGGATTACGTCCTATGTCTCAAGACGCTGACAAAGCGTACGGTCCGGGTGTCTCGGACATGAAATCTGGCTTGCTGAATATTGTGTACGCGATGCGTAACCTCGACCAAGCGGTGTTGGATAAACTGTCGATTTGTATCTGCATGAACCCAGACGAAGAAACCGGATCGTTAGATTCGGTCGACTGGATTCAATCTGTTGCAAAAAACGCGAAAAACGTATTGGTGGCAGAAGCAGCACGCGCAGACGGAGGTTTAGTCAAAGCGCGCAAAGGCATGGCGCGTTACAAAATCACGTTTAATGGCATTGCAGCCCACGCTGGCAACGAGCCAGAAAATGGCCGCAGTGCAATTACCGAGATGGCGAACTGGATTCTCGCAATCAATGCCATGACGAACTTCGAATCTGGCACCACATTAAACGTGGGTATTGTGTCTGGCGGTAACGGCGCAAACATCGTCCCTGAGCACGCTGAAGCGATCGTGGATGTGCGTTTCTGGAGTAATGAAGAATACGATGATGTCGATAGCAAGCTAAACGGCATGCTGGAAACACCATTCGTTGATGGCGTTAGCATCGAGTTGGTTCGTGAAGCTTACAAACCCTCTATGGTGCCAAGCACGCAAACTGAAAGCTTGATGGCATTAGTTGAAGAAGCAGCAAGTGAACTGGCTATCGACATCAACTGGAAAGAAGTGGGTGGCGGCTCTGATGCAAACAACACGGCGATTCTAGGCGTTCCAACTTTGGATGGTCTAGGGCCTATCGGTGCAGGTTTCCACAGTGACCAAGAGTACTTGTTGCTTGAGTCTATTGAACCACGTATCAAAATGTTGATACGTGTACTGGAGAAGATTGTTCAATAAGGCATTCTGCTTCTAAAGCTTGGCTCCCAAAGCTGTTGGTTTCAAAACCATTTGGTTTCCAAAGCAATAATCCCTGGACTTCGGTTTGGGGATTTTTTTATCTAGCCATTTTGTTTCCTTTCTTCATTATCATTACGCGCTATTAATCCTACGTTCAGGTTCATCGCCTTAATATCTATGCCACAGTCATAAATTTAGGAGGCACGATGACCACAAGCATGTCTGTAAATTCGGCGTCCGATGACGTCTTAGACCAAACGATGCAAGCACCAGATGAGAAAACCTTCTGGCGTAAAATGAAAGCGTCGGTTAGGAAAGCGGGTGAAGAAATTGCCGTAATGGGCATAAAATCATGGCTCGCGATGACAGATTCTAACACCTCTGTTCGCCATAAGGCGATTTTAGGTGGAGCATTGGCTTACTTCGTATTACCAACCGATATGGTGCCAGACGTACTCGCTGGCGTCGGTTTTACCGATGACATGGCAGCACTTACCTTAGCCGCGAACTCAGTCGGTAATGCCATCACTAAAGAACACGAAGCACAAGCCAGAGAAAAACTGAATTCGATGGTGGAGTAGGTATGGCCCATCAAACATGTTCTATGTTTGGTTTAGCGCAAACAAGAAATTGTTATTTTTAACATTTACTCAAAGCACACGAGCTCGTAACAATACGTTTTTCCGTAGTAGATTTGCTCGATTTGAAAGGGTACTTTCAGATTCAAGTTTTTATCTAAGAGAAACCTTTCATGTACAGGTATACGCCAGATATTATTGGTATGCTAACTTTGAACGTAAAACCGTTGTCATCTCAATTAGTGGTCCTCCGAGTCGGTGTGCGTGGAACCATTCATGAGTTTCAAACTATTACTGATGCTAACGGATCGTTTGCCTTCCCTGCATTTGAAGAGCATGAGTCTCAAGACTTATTGAACTTAGATCAGAAATACGTGCTCGTTTTCCTGAAGACTCATCTAGCAAATGGAGAAGAGGTGACGATATGGGAGTCTTCAATTGATGGTTATGAGACTTATGAGTTTGCTAGAGAAAATATGGGAAATTTGAATTGTGAAGTAACCAATGAAGTTTACTACTTCGCTTTTTCTTATTTTGGAAATGGTGAAGATGATACTTATGTGTACAGTCAGTGCAAACTAACTGGTTATGTAGAATCAGGAGTATACGAAAGTTAAGTAGTGAATTACTTTAGAGAAATATTCTGCGAATTAGCACTTTGATTGATATGTTTAAACTTGATTGAGGCGTGCAGGTATAGCTTTTTCTTTTAAAGAACTTTGAGTTTAATAATCATCACAATCATAAACTCTATGAAAAATGTCTTTTATATAAAAATCCATTTAAATTGCAGTTGCTAATAACCATTAGATCTCCAGCATTTTCTAGATTGATATTCTTGAAAAAGTATCGAAACTCGGTACCTTCAAGCTCACAGTAAAGATTACTTAAGTTGTCCTTTATAAATATAGGTGGTGAAACGTAGTTTAACTGAGACTCCCAAATATATTTCTTTTCTTCATTTATATAGGTATATATTCCGATATATGAATATGTTTGATTCAAAGCTGATTCTTTGAACCTTTGAGCATGTATGACTGGTTTAAAGTGAAATTCACCTAACTCATTAGTACTTGAACTCCTTTTGTAATTATTTTTTAAAAAATTAGCTTCTAAGTAAACCGTTACATTTTCTAGAGGTCTTTGATCAAGAACTAAAGTACCTTTTACCTCTGGGCTTAATGTATATTTAAATTTCTTAAAAAAATCGAACATACTTTCGTTGAAACCTAATGCAAGTATTGGAAATGAGAAAATGAATAAAAAAGACTATTTTTAAACATGAAATTATGATGTATGTATCTTAGTACCAACTTAATTATCAGACTACTATCTATCGCGATTTGGTTTTGAACTTTAATTTGATAATGGAATTTGTATCTCTATATGATGAAAATGTTCCTTATATCATTTTCAAAGTAATAAACATAGGCGAGTTATCTTAACCCTCTAGATGAACTAATATAGAATCGAACTACTTACCGATTAGTAATTGAAACAACCTCGGGGGACGAGAAATTTATCTAAACCTTTTTGACTTCGGGTTAATTGGAAATAAAAAACCACCTTAGAGTAAGGTGGTTTTTGCTTAGACAGGATAATTTAACTTGGAAGGGTTTAAGCTTCCGCGCGTTTCAGGTGCACTTCTTCTTCGGCTACGCCTGCCATTGGGTCGTTGAAGCGAGCTTCATCCAATGCACCCTCTGATTTTGCAACGATGACGGTTACAGCACTGTCACCAGTGATATTTACCGCGGTACGAATCATATCAAGAAGACGGTCAACACCCATGATGAGCGCGATACCTTCAAGCGGCAGACCAACTTGGTTCAATACCATAGCAAGCATGACAAGACCCACACCAGGAACACCTGCGGTACCGATAGACGCCAGAGTTGCCGTCATGATAACCATTAGGTAATCGCCCATAGTTAAATCAATATTGAAAGCTTGAGCAATAAACGCAGTTGCTACGCCCTGCATGATCGCCGTACCGTCCATGTTCACGGTTGCACCAAGTGGTACTGTGAACGATGATACACGGTTCTCAACACCCATGCGGTGCTTTGCTGTTTCCATTGTCACTGGAATCGTCGCGTTTGATGATGCGGTCGAGAAAGCAAACATGATCGCGTCTTCCATCTTACGCAGGAACGTAATTGGATTTAGACCAGTGAAACCTTTTAACATTAAGCTGTAAGTGACTAGGCCGTGCAGGACAAGCGTCCCCGCCAGTACTAAGAAGTACTCTGCCAGATTGACGATTGCGCCCAGACCAAGACCAGTAAATAGCTTCGCCATTAAGAAGAACACACCATAAGGCGCCAAGTTCATCAAAATCGCAACCAGTTTCATGATCACTTCATTCAGATCAGCGAAGAACGCTGCAATACGTTCACCAGGTTTGCCTGCTGCGCTGATCGCGATACCAAATAGTACCGCGAACACAATAACTTGCAGGGTTTTACCTTCAGCCATCGCACTGATAGGGTTGGTTGGGAACATATCGATGATCACCTGACCCAAAGATGGTGCTTCTGCTGATTTGAATGAACTTGCTGCGGTTAGGTCAGCGCCAGCACCTGGCTGGAACAGAGTACCCATAGTTAGAGCAAGCGTAATCGCGATAGCCGTTGTTGTAACGTAGAAAGCGAGGGTTTTACCGCCCATGCGACCCAGTGTAGAAAGGTCTTTGAGAGAGCTAGTACCACAAACTAACGAAACAAATACTAGCGGTACAACAAGCATTTTTAAGCTGGCAACGAAGATCTGTCCACCAACTTCGAATAATCCATTAACAATGTATGCGTCGACAAATCCGTTGTCGGCAAAAAGTGTGCGAATTGCAAATCCTGTCAAGATACCCGCAACCATACCTAAAATTACGCGGCTGGTAAGCGACATCGGTTTCTTGGTATTCATGAGAACACTCCTTATAGTTATGCACCTTGAGTTCACTTCAAAGCGGCGAGCAGATTAGCAGCGGAGTAAGAAAATACGAAAGAATAATCCTCTAAATGGTTAATAGATGTGAACTTTATCACTAATAAAAATGGAATTTTAACCAAATATTAACGAATTGGCTGGATAAAAAGTTTGTATTTTAACACTTTTATCGAATATACAACCGATAACAAAGAGGATTTACAATAAATTCTAATAAGAGATAGAGTGCATACTCTCTTTGAGTGGATGCATTTCTGCATAACTATTTAAGTTGTATTCAGACTAGCGGTCGCTTCTTTAGGGATAATTTAGTATTGAGTGTTCATCAGAGCCAACGAACCCTTTATGCTTTCATATTTGTCAACTCAATGATGGTTGGCAAGTGTAGTTAGTTGGAGGTGATCCCAGCTCCAATAACTTTGACTGGTATTTTTAATCCCTCCAACCCAATAGCATTGTTTCGCTCGTATTAAGCCTTCCAAACACTGCTTGCCAGCCTCAGTGATACGGACGCTTTGTTCCCACCAGTGCCTTTCACGTGACTCAATCGTGATCAAAGGTGTTTGACACTGTGCTAGAGGGAGGAGTAACGCGTAAAACATCACGTCTCCTAGGTAAGGAAGAGGTTCTAGTTGTTGATATTGCTCAAACCAATCTTTGATGGGAATTGAACGATTTTGCGAGCTCAAAACCTTTAGTGCGAGGTGTTGTGTCAAGCTCAATCCAGTTTGTGAATTAGGTAACTCTTGCAAATGGCGTTTAAGCACGTTGAATATATTGGGCAAGCAATCCAGGTTATGCTGCTGAATCAAATTAACTATGGAAATAGGTGTCGGTGATGTAATAGCGTGCCAACACCGTTTAGCCTGACTGAATAATTTTGCTGTCACAGGTTTACGGTATCGCCAACAAGAACGAATAGCTTCTTCAGGCAACTGCCCAAAGCCGATGAATCGTTCAGTGCCCGGGAACTGGTTCAACTCAATGATCTCTATCACTTTATTCTCTACATTCTCTAACTGTGTTAGAGCACGAATTAGCATCAATTGATCATAACTGTCATGTTCGACCCAAAAGACGATTCGTTCAAATACATCACTTTGCAACAGATCGAGGTTTGATTGTTCCAATGTGACTATATCTTGAACCGAGTCTTCACGCTTCATCACGGGCAGCAGAGTCTCTACGACATATTGGGCACGAATGGCAAGGAAGTTCTGCGGTGTTGCTGGTATGGGGCCAATACAAAGCGGGTCGATCAGGGCTAAAAATGTCCCTTCAAATCCGCTGGCTTTAAGTTGTTGTTGAATGTCGTGGCCACAACGAACGTGTAGCGTTTTTACTTTTGCATCTAGGGGCGGTTTTTGTTCTTTGATGGCTAGTTTGTGCGCTTCTAGCTCTTCGACATGAGCTTTTAGTTTACTCCAACTGGATAAGCCCAGTTCTCTTGCGAGTGCATGTTGAACGTCAGCCAATTGAATTGTATTGGGAGCCAAAGATTCTGGTTTGGAGTGAAATCGCTTAACTAACTCCAACGTGGCGTCATCGTATAGGCGGATAGCTTTGAGCCTTTTTTTAGCAATGGATTTTTGCTGATTGATATTGATCGAGAAGCTATTTGTAGAGTTCATATTTCACCTTTCTTATTTCTTCCACACTCGCCTAAATAGAAGCTAAAAAGAAGGTAAAAACAGATTGTGCCTGCTAAACCAAGCAGGTGAGGATATTGCCGTGAACCGAGTTCTTTCCGCGAGTATTGGGTGCTTTAGGCATGAGCAGAGTGATAGTAGGTGGTCGCTATCCTTCGTGCAACCTTTTGTGAGAGTGTAGCGTCACAAAATGGCCGTTTCTCTATGTTTAGGGAGAATCAATAGGCGATAACACTAGCGATTCAACTCAATACCACTGTTGCTAGACTCGAGTTTCTACACTTTTGAGTAAAATACGATAAAGCGCTTGAGTCGCAGGACCACTTTTGGCTCCTTTGGGCAAAGTGAGGTGCAGCGCAACTTGATATTGATGGGAGTGTTCGAGCTCCAATACTTTAATTTTATCGCTCTTTCGGGCTGAGACTAAGTGCGCTGGTAGCCGACAAAACCCAACGCCTTGCTCTACGGCGTGAAAAGCGTGGTCGAAGTTATCGACGGTAATACGCTGACGTGCGCGTAACCAACCCACATCTCTTTTCGTTTTGTCTGAATCACCTAAGTCACGGATGACAATTTGGCTGGTGGTTGCAAAATCGTCGATGGAAACATGCGGCTTTTTAGCGAGTGGATGGTGTGCTGCGATTACAGGCAGCATGGTTGTTACGCCAAATGCTTCGGCAGGGTAGTTGGTTATCGGTAAGTTGATGATTGCGATGTCAGCGAGCTCATTTACGACCATTTCGGTTGTTTTGCTCAGTGACGTTTCAACCACTTGAACGGAGGTCGTGTTGTTGTCCTCCAAAAATTGACTGAGTGGTGCATAAAGCCAACAAGGGTCACAAAGATGATCTACTGCGACCGTGATTTGAGATTCCACCCCACTTTTTAACTGCTCGCTGATGACTTCTAGTTCCCGCGCTTGTTCAAGCATGGATTGTGCACGACGCAGTATGGTTTTGCCGTGCTCTGTCAAACCCGCTTTGCGCCCTCGTACTTCGATAAGTTGAATACCAAGTTGGTCTTCTAACTTCCTCACCGAGTAGATCAATGTGGTATGGCTCTTGTTGAGCAGTAAAGCTGCGGATTGAATGCTGCCTTCTTGATTAATCGCTTGTAGCGTTTGCCATTGTTCTAAGGTCGTTTTTAGTCTCATGAGTCAATTTTTTAGACAGTTAATGGCGAAATTATGAACTTTTCTGTCAGTTTTATAAAGGTAATAATCTTGTCATCGAAAACGAGTCAATAAGAAGAGGAGACTCAAGATGGCGAAATTATTGCAAGTTGATTTTGAATTTCATGGTCCGTTTGGTGACGAGATGTCGAATGCTCTGGTCGACTTAGCTAAGTCGATTAACCAAGAGCCGGGCATGATTTGGAAAATCTGGACGGAAAGCGAAAAAGACAAACTCGGTGGTGGTATCTATCTTTTTGAAGATGAAGCCACGGCGCAAGCTTATCTCGAAATGCATGCCGCACGCTTACGAAAAATGGGCGTAGTCGAAGTACGAGGTCAAATTTTCGATATCAATGTGCCGTTAACGACGCTCAATCAAGGGCCTATTAGAGGATAAGGAGATGATGACCAACCGCACTTTTCTAACCGTTCATGGTGTCGTATATACGGTATTCGCTTTTGCGTTGTTTTTTGTACCAACCATAATGTGGCCGATGTATGGAGTACAAATTAACGACCAGTACGCGCTGTTTTTATCGCAGCATACTTCGATCTTTTTAGGTGGAATCGCAGCGGTGAGTTTGATGTTACGTAATGTGGAATCAGGGCATACTGCGAAACAGATGTTTAAAGCATTATTGATTACTAATGGCTTAGGGGCAGTGATTACTACCTATGCCGGCATTATCGGAGTATTTGTCGGTTTTGGTTGGAGTGACCCAATATTCTTTGTCTTGCTTAGTTTGATTACGTACAAGCAATTAAGAGTGCAATAGAAAAAGCCCTGCTGTTTCTAGCAGGGCTTTGTCATATTTGGTTTAATTAGCGATCTAAATTCAAGTTATGATTCGCTTTTGTACGCGTAGTTATAGTAGCCGTATCCATAGCCGTATGAGTTAGATGCTTTTTTCTCAACTGCATTGAGAATCACACCTTTAACTTCAACGCCTGATTGCTCGAAGCGACCTTGCGCGACTTCAATCTCCTTCAAAGTCGTTTGATCAAAACGAGCGACCATCAGAGTTGTTCCTGCAAGCGCGCCAACAATGCTTGGGTCGGTAACTGCGAGTACAGGCGGCGTATCGATGATGACTAGATCGTATTCTTTTGATACTTGTTCTACAAATTCAACAAATCGTGGATGCATCAAAAGCTCTGATGGATTTGGTGGTACTTGACCACGAGTAACCACATCCAAGTTTTCAACTTGACTTGGCTTGATTGCGGTTGCTCGATCAATTTTTCCACTTAGTAAGTCAGATAACCCTTGCTCTGCTGTGAGGCCAAAACATTGCTGTAAATAACCTTTTCGCATGTCAGCATCCACCAAAAGGACTTTTTGACCCGTTTTAGCCGCAACGGCAGCAAAGTTAGTTGATACGAACGTCTTACCAATGGAAGGCGCTGGGCCTGAAATCATTAAGACATTGTTTTTGGCTTCCAACATTGCGAAGTGTAAGCTGGTTCGAAGTCCACGTAGTGCTTCAATTGATAGATCTGCTGGATTGGCATTTGCTAAAAGAAGTAAGTCTTTGTTGTTTTTGCGTTTTAGCTTGTTCGCGACTTCCAATTGTTGTGCCGATTTAGGAACACTTGCATATACAGATATTCCAGTTTGCTCAATTACATCAGGAGAAGTCACTCCACGATGAAACGCGGTTTTTACCAGAACAAATGCGACAGCTACCATGCCTCCAAGAAGAGTAGCCAAAACCACAATCAAAGGTTTTTTCGGTTTAATAGGAACGGCGTAAGATTGTGCATTGTCAATAATACGCACATTACCCACGGTGCCAGCTTTTATGATATTTAGCTCTTGAACTTTATTCAAAAGTTGGATGTAGATTTGCTGGTTTACTTCGACATCACGAGTCATACGCAAGACTTCGCGCTGTGTTTTTGGCAGTTTTTGAACTTGTTTGTTAAGACGCTCTTTCTCTTGCAGTAATGTCTGACGTTTGTCTAACAGCGATTTATAAGCTGGGTGGTCTTGGGTGAATTTTTGACTGATTTCACTTTCTTTAAATGTTAGCTCATTAAGTTGGGCTTCAAGTGCCACCATCACTTTTAGAGTCGATTGTGCTTCGAGATTTAAATCGATAGATTCGTTTTCTTGTCTAAAACTGTTCAATGTATCTTCTGAAATAGTTAGCTTGTCCTTAATCTCGGGTAAATGACCTTTAAGGAAGTTGAGGCTCTGCTCAGCTTCAGCTGAGTTTCTTCTAACATTCTGCAAAAAATAGTTTTGAACAACATCATTTAAAACAAGCTGATTGTGGTCTGGGTATTCACCTTCAATGCTTAGAGATACAATACCTGTTTGGCTACCTCTCTCTGAAATAGAAAGTTGTGAGGCTAACTTGTTGATAGCATCTAACTTGCTTATTTTACTTATTGTAAAAGTATCTTCATTTTGAGCATTGAGCTGGTTCACTTTTACACGATAGCCATTCATCTCAATCAGTTGACCAACTGAACCAGAAAGTACCATTTGGTCTTCAAGCATCAAGCTGAATTGACCTTTCTCGATGTCTGTAGCAATCAGTTGATGAGATAATCCTCTAGCCGTTCGAGGTACTTCAAACGTGGTCAAAGAAATGTAGTTTTGAGTACCGTTGATTCGTGCTAGACCTTTACCAACAAAAGGTAAGTAATCAGGAGTGGCAATGGTTGTTAAGTTAAACTTATCAACGGTATCGCCAAGAATCATTCTCGATTTAATTATTTCAATTTCTGTAGTTGCAGATGATTCGGCAGAAAAGAGTTCTCCCATGTCACCGACCATCGCCGAGATACCACCTGAACTCTTCTTTTCGATTTGTATTAACGCGTCGGCTTTGTAAATCGGAGTTGATAGCAACGCGACCGCGATACCTAATGTTGCAAAAAAGAGTGTAATGCTGATGATAAACCATTTCGCGTCTATCAATATGCCGAAGAGCTTGCCTAGGTCGATCTCATCATCAGCAAGAGCAGATGATTGTATTGTTTGGTTAGCCATTATTTTTTATTTCGCCAAGTGATCTGAATTTATATTTTTTTTGCCCATGCATGAGCAGCATTTTCAATCAGAGATAATGCATGCTCAAAGGCTTCTCTACTCTGTCTGTATGGATCTGGAATATCCACGGAACCTATCCAGTGACCAAATAACATTGCTTTACCTCTAGCCTCCGGTACCAGCTCCGTCAAAGCATCGATATGACCTTGTTCCATCACCAATATTAGGTCTTGCTTTGCGCACAACTGAGCGGTTAGCTGCTGTGCTTTGTGGTCTAGCAGGTAGATACCACGTTCTGACGCGACAAGTCTGGCGGTTTCATCTGCTGGCTTTCCGGTTAGGCGACTTTTTTCTACGGCAATACCCGCCGAAGAAATCTGTTTATTTGGGAGTAGTTGCTGTAGTAACCGCTCTCCTGTGGGGGAACGACAAATATTACCTACACACACGACAAGAATGTTCGAAAACATGTTTTGCTCCTTATAGACAACGTTTGAATGACTTGTTTATGTTCAAACAAGCCCTTCAGAATGCTTTTTCTATGGCCAAGTCCTGACTCGAAGGACGCCTTCTGTAAGTTCATTGAAGCCTGAGATGGTAGGTACTAGTTGTGCAATAACGCGATTCCAACGACTGATAGGCGCCGCAGTGACATAAACGATGTCATACGGTTTCAGAGCAAATTCAGTACCAATAACGAGCGCTGCCGCATCGGAGACATCAAGTTGATATATGTCGCCCAGTGAACCTGCGTCTTGTGACCTCCTAATTACGAATACACCTGTCGCATCCGCTGATATCTGATTAATACCGCCAACGTTGCTCAGAGCTTCCGTAAGGCTCATGCCAGCGCGATCTATTTTCAGTAGTTTAGGATCGTTAACTTCACCCATAACGAAAACCTTTTGTGAATCATTTCTTGGCACATGGATGATATCACCTGGTTGAAGTAGCCTATTTTCAGTGAGGTCGCCTTCTTGCATCAGCGCATAAAGAGATATGTTTTCAACTATGCCGTTTCTTGTCAGTGTTACATTTTTCCAGTCGGCGTTTTCGGCTAATCCACCTGCACGGTTAATTGCATCTAACAAGGTGAGTGGGATGTTGGTGATTGGTTGTTGTCCAGGATTACTTACTTCACCAGTAATGTAGGATTTTTTCGAACGAAAAGCTGCTACGCTGACATCCACTTGAGGACTTTCTATGTACTTTGCTAATCGGCGAGAAATATCAGCACGAATTTGACGAACGTTTTTACCCGCAACTTCAACAATACCTATATATGGATAGAAGATAGTACCATCAGCATGTACCCAATTCCCCGCTTCAGCAGAGCTGCGATAAGAACCAGCAGGAATAGTTAGTTCTGGGTGATCCCAAATAGTAATGTTTAGTATATCTCCAGGGCCAACCTCATACTCATAAGCGCTAAGTTGGCGATCTAGTTCAGGGTTGGATTTGGCTTCTATCCCCAAACTTTTAAGTTGAGATACTTTATCAAGTGTAAGTGGAAAAACATTGAAATCAGAAGTGCGACTAACATTGCTGTCTTCGACGAAGTTTTTTCCATCTGTGGAAAGGTGACTACCGGGTACAGTACATCCAGAAAGAAGTACTGAGGAGAGCACTAAACTAGCTAGCTTTTTATGTTTGAAATTCATGTTTTTTCATTCATCTGACGTAAAGAGCGAGTTGCTGGTAGCAACATTCTTTTCCAGAAAAGACTTCACAACATAACCTTATAAGCACCACCTTCTTCTATTTATAAAGTGCTCAATAAGGGATTGATTGCATCTGGAGGCATGAACTCTAATGAATTTCAATGATTAGAGCAATAGACAATAATGCAGCAAGTGTCCAGATAAATATCGTATTTTTATGTTTTCACTTACAAGATTTCATATTTCGGATAAAAAACTTGTTCAATTAGCTCAAATTTTGTTTATTAGCTCTATATGTAGTGTTTTCTTTCTAAAATACAACCAAGAAAATCTACCGACTAATTATCTCGTTGTATTAAATAGGATTATCAAAAGTGTGACTCGGATCTCTTTTTTGTTTTGTTGTCTTTCGACATGGTCACTTCTTCGCTAGCCCCTTCCCATTCAAATACGGCAGGATGTGCGGACGTGATTCGCCAGCCAGTTTACTGGTGACTTCTTGCGACCAAGTACTCTGTTTTTGATTGCTCGAACGGTTTGCATAGTAGTTTTGCATAGTTTGGTCATACGTCTGAATATCATCCAAGTTTAGGTCTTGATACTGATTCTCATGCACCACGACATGCTTAGGTAGGCGAGGTTTTACTTCAGGGGCTTGATCTGGATGACCAAGACACATACCAAATAAAATGGCGGTATTTTTAGGTAAACCTAATAATTCGTCTACTTTTTGGGCATTGTTTCGTAAACCACCAATATACACACCTCCTAGTCCCATCGACTCCGCCGCAAGCAAGCAATTTTGTGCCATGATGCCCGAGTCTACAGCGCCTATTAGCGTTAACTCGGTAAAATCAGCTTGAACATCTGGGTTGATACTGGCGTGGCGTTGGTAATCAATGCAAAACACCAAAAACTCAGCCGCGCTTTCAACGTACCCTTGATTTCCGGCATATTGAGCTAATAGCGTACGTTTTTCTTTGTCGGTCACGCGAATAATTGAAACGACTTGCAACATGCTTGATGAGGACGCCGCAAGGCCGGCTTGAAGAATGGCATCTAATTGTTCGCTCTCAATCGGTTGTGAGGTGAATTTTCGAATTGAGCGGTGATTGAGAATTGTTTGAATCGTGCTGTTCATGGTGACTTAACATCCCCTGTTACGTTAAAGGCTGAAGACTCACCTTAGCGACATTTGATGAGTCGGTAAACTATCTCAAAAGAAAAACAATGCTTGGCGCATAAGTGTGAAGACGATTCGAGATTACACCACTCGTTCTGTTTGAGAGCGTATATACTGTTTTTAGAATCAATAATTTAAATGCAGTGGAATATATGAAAGAACTCATTGTTCATACAGTTACGGTGTTTATGGGCTTCTTTGCCATCATGAACCCTATCGCCAATATTCCCATCTTTTTGAGTTTAACTGCTGATGAAGATAAAGAAACCATCCGTTCCATTGCGCTCCGCTCGGTTTTTATTGCATTTATTATCATCGCGATATTTTCTATTGCCGGTAAGTTAATTTTTGATTTGTTTGGTATCACGCTTTATGCATTGCGAATAACAGGCGGTATTTTGGTGTTTTTGATAGGTTTTAACATGCTTCAAGGTGATTCGACGCATCAGAAAACCAAAGAGAAGGCGTATTCACCAGCTCAGCAACGGGCGGCATTGAGTATTGCAGTGTCTCCACTGGCGATGCCAATATTAGCTGGGCCTGGAACGATTGCTACCGCGATGAACTTTGCGACAGCGGGTGGTTTCGATCAAACCATTATTACTATCGTTTCTTTCGCTGTCCTCTGTGTGATCACCTATGTACTGTTTTTATTTGGAGACAAATTGGTCAAAGCGGTTGGACCAAGTGCTCTAAATGTTGTGACTAAAATGATGGGCTTAATTCTAGCGGTTATTGGTACTCAAATGTTCATTGATGGCGCGGGCGAAGCCTATAAAACGGTTTTCTCCTAGATTTCTCTTAGACCTTGCCACCTTGGTTAAGCCCGCAATTACATTTCTAACGGGTACGGATTTTTTGAACTTTAGTTTTCATTTTCTAAGAGAGAAATAAATAGACTTCACCTATTTCAATAATAAGAATATTCAATTGTTGTGATTGCACGAATTTCATTACTCTTTTGGCAAGGAGAATGGGGGAAATATGGCAACAAAAGCAATTGTAGTAGAAGGTGGCGCGATGCGAGGCGTCTTCGCAAGCGGAGTGTTAGATGCGTTTTTAGAGCAGAGTTATAAACCGTTTGATTTTGCAATCGGTGTATCTGCTGGTGCATCAAATTTGATTGGGTATTTGACCGACTACCCGCATCGCAGTATTAACGTCATTACTAAGCTGGCCACAAGCAAACGCTTTTTTGACCCGACTCGCTTCGTTAAAGGTGGAGACCTCATCGATGTGAAGTGGTTGTTTGAAGAATCTAATCGCTTGTATCCCGTCGATGAAAATAAACTGTTTAATGGCGTTCCTTTTCTCGCAGCGACAACAAATGTAGATACAGGGCAGGCAGATTACTATCGCGTGACACCTGATAATTTTCACCATGCGATTGAAGCGACAACAGCATTACCGATTGCCTACAAGCATACCCCTTGTTTTTCTGGTGGTTGTTATACCGATGGTGGGGTCGCGGACTCTATCCCAGTGCGTGAAGCTTATCGTCGAGGGGCTCGCGACATAACCGTAGTACTCTCTCACCCGCTGAATTATGCCAAAAAGCCAGTTAAGACCACATGGCTGATGAAGAAACTTTTTGCGGAGCACCCCAAAATGGCGGATGCGATGTTAAGACGTGCAGATAACTATAATCAATCATTAGAGTTTATTCGTAACCCTCCACCAGGAACACATGTTAGGGTAATTGCCCCACCAGATAATTTTCATGTTCAGCGCTTATCAATGCGACAATCCGTTTTACTAGAAGGGTATGAAATGGGACTGATTGAGGGGCGAGCGCATCTCACTAGTTTATCTGGTGTTCATGGTTTAGACCGGGAAAGCTGTCATTTTTGCGTTTGATTATAAAAGAGCCTCATCGTGAGGCTCTTTTTACTTAACGTTCAAAGGGTGATTTAGTTGACTTTATCCCAAGCCATCTCCCAGTGTGAACCTATTCCAGGCTCGTAATGATTTGCGCTTTCTTTCCACTGCATACAGTAACCAGAGTATGGGAAAGGTTTACATTGATAAATGCCCCCGTCGCTGGCAAGCACTTTTGTGCCCGCCGTGTAGCTAGATAGTCCTTCAGGGAAGACAAAATCGTACTCATCAGATGGTGGTGGAGTAACTGACTCTTCTTTTAAGTGAAAGTCGAGTGTTTGCTGATCCACCAAGTTGCCATCTTTATCCTTAATACGTGTTACGAGCATATGGTGACCCGGCTCCGATTTACTTAAAGCGAGCGATATCGCCTCTACCGAGCCGTCTTTCATTTCGTTTGCCCAACTTGCAAGTGGTTCGCGATGGTGATTGTAAACGGTGAGTTCTGCATTTAAATCGCCTTCAGCAGTTAGTGTCAGATCCAACGTTGTCGGTGTTGACTCAATGATATATTCGTCTGCTAAGCCATCTACTGTGAGTGAGTATTCTGGAACAGGAGTTTCAATGTTATAGCCGATCTCTACTCGCTCAAGGCCGCTATTTGCTTGCAGATACACCGGATTAGTACCATAAACAGGAGTGAATTTATCCTCTGCATACTGCCCGGCTTGCAGTTTTGCTTGTTCTTGGTTTAGCTTAGTCGCGAGTGCGTAAGACCAGTTTTTCGCTTGGCCCATTGCTGCATCGGTAATTTCTAGTTCAGTTCTATACGCTATGTTTTCACCTGCTTGATCAAATACGCGCGTATAAACCGAATCCCCAATATTTAAATCCATTGTAGGAATAATTTGACCGCCTTGCTTCCAATCTGGAATAACGGGACTGTCACCATCAAATTTCACATCGATCACGTTATAAAATGAGGCTGCAGTGTCGCCAACATCCCATACTGCCAGGATGACATGGTATCCCTCGCGAGTAGGCACATTACATTGATGGCTTACCTGTTTCGGGGGTTGAACCATATTGCCGTCGACGACACAGAAAGGAGTTAGATCAAAAGAGTCTCGTGATAGTGAAGCGTTTGGGTTCCAATCAGGCTTGGTGATGTAATATTTCCAGTCGCGCGTCACGTGGTTAGCGGTAAATGTCCATTCAAAAGTTTGTGTACCTGCTTGAATAGTGCGTTTTACCCAACGGTCGGCAGTTTGCTCATCAAGGGCAGCTGCTAAAGCGGTTTCGGCACTCGCTATTTTACCATCGCGAGGCCCTGTTTCGGGAAAGCCATCAGGGCCTTCAACGCTTTGCGGTTCATATTGAATCGCACCGCAGTTATTATTTTTTTCGTTAGTATCTGGCGTTGGATACTTACATAGTGCCGAGCGACTTGCAGCGACACCACCATTGGTTTCTGATACATAACCGTGAGCCGCAGCACCTGAGCTAATGCTTGCAAGTGCTAACGCGAGTACGGATTTGGTTGGAAATGATTTCATCACATGTCCTCTGTTATGGCTGACAAACTAGTGTCACACCCCGGCGCATGCTGAGCATAAAGCAACGCTACAGAAATTGGACTTCTGTAACACTGCGTCATGGTAACCCCGCTATCATGAGCATTCTTTTAGATTTTTAAATGCTGACAGACCGGAAGCTTTGCGTCCCACCCTTTCGAATGGTTTGCCGAAATGTGATTGAGCAGCCAAAATTTAGCTTAAGAATTTACATGTGGAAAAGTAAACGTCACTGACATGGAATCCTGTTCTCAAATTGAAAGATAACGATATCTTAACCTCGTCAATATTGTGCAGTGTTGTCTTGCAAGATATTGATTTTAATTTTGTCTTTATCTTTTTTTATAGTCATCGTGAATGAGTGGGGGTTTGTTGGGGATAAGTGGAGAGGAATCGTGCTAAGGGTGGAAGAAGTTCTGTCTAAAGGGCGGAGTGTACCGCCCTTTGAATGGTGTTATTTCGGCATGATCACAGTATCAATCACGTGAATGACACCGTTTTTAGCTTTCACATCGGTTGCAATGACATTTGCATCGTTAACCATGACTTTATCGCCCATGGTTTTAATCATCACATCTTGCCCCTGAACCGTAGTCGCTTTGTCTAGCTTAACAACATCGGCAGCCATCACTTTCCCTGGGACGACGTGATAAGTCAAAACAGATACTAACTTGTCTTTGTTTTCCGGCATTAAGAGCATGTCGACTGTGCCGTCTGGCAGTTTTGCAAAAGCGTCATCCGTTGGTGCAAAAACAGTAAATGGGCCTTCCCCTTTGAGAGTGTCAACCAAGCCCGCTGCTTTTACCGCAGCAACAAGCGTATTGAAAGAGCCGTTTTCAGCGGCAACGTCGACAATATCGGCTTTCATCATGCCATGCTCATGAGCCTTGACGGGAAGCATAAAAGATAACGTTGCCATCAGTGTCGCCGCGATAACTAAGATACGTTTGAACATAATGTGTTCCTTACTAGTTGAGGGTACAACGGGTTCCCTGGAGTGTGTTTGCATTTGTACGCATTGTGATTGAGAGATGATCATCGCGTCCTACTTTCTTTTGAGGGTCTAACATGTCGCGCAAGAATTCGTCTGCCTTCTTGTTTCACATCGGCTCGTTTCCGCCACGTCCATAAGCGCTCTCTTGCTGCCTTAGCTGCGTTGTCTGGTGTGATAATAGGTGCAAGGTAACGGCTATCTGGCTGCAACTGATACATGACAGCTTCCATCTGGGTCATTGTCCAAGGCTCGAATAAAAGAGGGGGAGGAACCATTTGCAATTCAGGTACCCACTTGTAGATGAACGTGCCGTCAGGATCATGTTCTTGGGCTTGCTTGATCGGATTATAAATACGGATTGTGTTAGTCCCGGTTACTCCTGCTTGCATTTGGAATTGTGGGTAATGAATTCCGGGCTCAAAGTCGAGAAACAGTTGCGCTAAATGCGTTACACCTACTCGCCAATTCATGTTCATGTGGTGAGTAAGAAAGCTAACCAGCATGGCACGCATGCGAAAGTTAATGTAACCAGTGTGGTGCAAACAGCGCATGCAGGCATCAATCAAAGGTACGCCAGTATGCCCGGATTTCCATGCTGCTAACTTTTCTTCATCGAAAGTACTACTTTGTTTAATCAATGGTTCGTAAGCCCGATTAACGCAGTAAAACTCCATGTCGTATTCCGATTCGAATTTTTGGATGAAGTGACAGTGCCAATGAAGCCGTGAAGACAATGCAATTAAGCTGCGACGAAACCCAGCCACTTGCCAGTGTTTCAAAAGGTATTGATAAACTTCACGCAAGGATATGTTACCCCAAGCGAGGTATGGAGAAAGGCGAGTACAGGCTGTACGTGAGGCAGTGGGACTAGAAATGCTTCGATAGTAATCACGACCTCGACGATGAAAAAAGTCCTCTAGTGTTTTCCAAGCGAGCCGGCTTCCTCCCGTTTGCATTCCTTTGCATTTTGATAGCCAGGATGATGGTGGCGAAAACGAACAGCCGAGAGTTTCTGCATCCAATGAATGCAATAAGTCGGTTTGGAGCTCAATAGGGCTTATTGAGGCTCTCATGACAGAGTCCCAATGTTTGTCCCAACCTTGCCGGTTTTTTGCACCTCTGATAACAGCACCGTGTTCGAACTCAAACCAGTCGATGTTCTGCTCATACAGCCAAGCGGCAACTTGTTTGTCGCGCTCAAAGGTGCAGTTGAGTCCTATTTCTTGGTGAGAAAAAACAGCGTTGATTTGATATTGCGCTTGAATTGATTGGAAACATGCTAAGGCATCGTCATACAGCACCGTGATTCGATGCCCATACGCTTTGAGCGTCTCATCCATGTCTTGCAGTGATTGCCAAACAAATCGCCAGTGGCGCTCAGAATAGTGTGGGTTGTTCAATAGCAATGGTTCAACAATATACAAAAGCACAGTTGGGTGCTTTGTTGATAATGCTTGAGTTAGTGGTTGATGGTCAGTCAGCCTTAAATCTCGTTTTAACCACACGACATTGATTGTTTGCATCGGAATCCTCTTTGTTTCCGATGTTGTACGCAAGTAAACCGAAGAAATCTCATCCAATGATCGGTTTTATTCCACAAAACGTAGAGGTAACTTTTAGGGAGGTGACACATGGCAATACCATTGAGTAAGTTACAAAAATACTTCTATGTAGACAAATTGGTCATTCATTCGCTTGATCTCGCATTGTACCAGGCATCTGTCGTGATTGATGGAGAAGCGCAATTTATCACTGATGACAACGGTATCTTTTTGAGGGCTCATTCCCTGATCGAGATGCAAAAGAAGTGCAGGAATATCAAGGCAAATAAGCAGGTTTTAGTGCATCAAAGTGCTTATGATGAAATGGTGGGGCTACCCGAAGGCAAAAGAGACAATAAACTAGAGGTATTGGTGAGGGATACAAAATTGTATTGAAAGAGTATTGGTGCGTAGTAAAAGCGAGCCACCTTACGGCAGCTCGCTAAATATAAGGAGAGTTGGGCTTAGTCTTGTTTACGCTGCGCTTCTTTTTGCGCGTACTTAGCGGCACGTCGGGCTTCTCTTTGCTTGGCACTTTCACCACCAACATGCTGCTCGCCTCGCTGCTCTGCAAGAACAATTTGTTTTTCACGCTCGCGGAATCGAGCAATTTGTTCTTCTGAGTGTGTGCCGTGACATTTTGGACAGCTCACGCCTTGCTCGAACAATTCTGACTGTTTGTCTTCTTCAGTGATCGGTAGACGACAAGCGTTACATAAATCGTAATCTGCTTTTTCTAGCTGGTGGTTCACTGCAACACGCCCGTCAAATACGTAACAATCGCCTTCCCACATGCTCTCTTCTTGAGGAACTTCTTCAAGATATTTAAGAATGCCGCCTTCTAAGTGGTAGACCTCATCAAAGCCCTGTTCTTTCATGTAAGCCGTTGATTTTTCGCAGCGGATACCACCGGTACAGAACATCGCAACTTTCTTGTGTTTTGCCGGGTCCATGTTTTCTTTTACATAGTCTGGGAATTCACGAAAGGTTTCAGTATTTGGGTTTACAGCGCCTTTGAATGTCCCGATCTCGATTTCGTAATCATTACGTGTATCGACAACAAACACTTCAGGATCAGCAATAAGATCGTTCCACTCTTGAGGTTTCACGTAAGTACCCACTACGTGGCGAGGGTCTATACCTTCAACACCTAATGTTACGATCTCTTTTTTCAATTTCACTTTGGTGCGATTGAATGGCTGGGTCTCAGAATACGACTCTTTGTATACGGTGCCAGTCAAACGAGGTTCGTTGTTTAGCCACTCCAGTAGCGTATCAATACCTGCACGATCAGATGCAACAGTACCGTTGATACCTTCACTTGCCAGTAGTAATGTTCCGCGAATATGGTGTTTTTCCATCAACGCAAGTAATGGCTCGCGTAGCTCTTGATAGTTATTCAGCTCAACAAACTTGTACAGCGCACAAACTACATACTGACTCATGAGGTTTCCTTTAAAAATACAGGTGGTCAACGACCTTAAAATTTTAGCGGCACGAAGTATACCTGACTAAACTAGTCGGAAATACGGACAAATTATACGGATATTATGAGTAGGCGGGGCCTGGCGGTCTTTGATAGGAGGAGCATGTCCGCAGGTGAAGCCGCTATGTGTTCAAATTATAAGCATTAATTATAGTGGGTTAGGTAGGTTGGAGCCGATACTTTTGGTTTAGATTTATGCTGTTATTCTGTTTTAGGCCCTTCAAAAAAGTTAGGCGCAAGAAGCACCAAATAATCACCGGAGTCATTGACAAGGAAAGGACATGTCGCAGTTTTATACATGAGGTGGTGAGGGATAAAGGTTTAGGGACAAAGAGTGAATGACTGATCGCCATTGTTCATAAACCGCTATAAAACGCCTTTTCACCACATACTGAAAAGGCGTTTTTCTAACGTCTGCCGTGCTTATTTCAACGTAGCTGCGGTCTGTTTACCCATGGCTATGAGCCTATCGAGAATACGTTCACCGTCGGCACGTAAACCGTTGTGCTCGTACTCATTGGTGATCCACGCTTTTGAATTTGGTATTAACGCGAGCGTCTCTCGACTGATATCCATTTCAACAAACATATCATCGGCGTAAACGGCGCAACTGACAGGCACTTTGTTTTGAGCCAGTTGTGTTTGATCGTACAGCGCAGCCCAATCTTCTTTCGCGGCTAATATTTCTGCGGCGTCTTTTAGTGGCTTGAGGTTAACGTATTGGTCGAACATCCATGGGAAGACCATTTCCCCCGTAAAGTAAAATGGCTTGCCAGATTCATAATTAAACTCTGATCGGGTTTGGCGAACGCGGTGCGCACTCCAATTCGACGCGAAGCTTTGACAGTAAATCGATTCATGCAAAATGGCGTAGATCGGGTTGGTTTGGAAGTTTTGCTGCGCCAACATATCGTTTAAGAACTCATAACGAAGTTGTGGTTTGCCGTTCACTTCAATCAACGCGCTTTCTAGCCAATAGTAAGTTGGTAAGAAAGTATCACTCACACCAAAGTTGATGCCGATTTGTTGAAATTGTTCCACCGTGAAGCGTTGACCATTTGGTAGGTACTCTTCATTTTCTAGCAAGTGATTCGCAATGTTTTGGCAAAGTTGCTGTGCATTGGGAAATTGTTGGAAGAACGCTTGGTTTTTCTCCATGGTGCGTTTGAAAGTGGCTTCATACACATCGTCGGCATGACGCGAGACTGATGGCACGCCACCTGTGATGTAGCTTTGTAGCAAGCTGTCTGGGAACAAAGACAAATAGGTGAGGGAGCAAAAACCACCAAAGCTTTGACCTAAGATCGCCCATTTTTCGACGCCAAATTGCTCACGAATGTATTCCGCATCACGAACAATGTTGTCTGCGCGGAAGTGGCTTAAGTAGTCTGCTTGTTGCTGCGGTGTGAAATGAGCCAGAGTCTGATGATTAATCACCGAACTATTGCCCGTACCGCGCTGGTCGAGGAGCAAAACTCGGTACTCTTGCAGCGCGCGTTTTACCCAGCCGTTATTGCCGTTTTGACGCGGAGAGGGAAAGCCAGGTCCGCCCTGAAAGTAAACCAACCAAGGTTTGGTCGATTCTTCATCGCCAACTAGGCAAACCGCACGGGCGAAGACTTCAATGGTGCCTTTGCTCGCGTCTTGGTAATCCAGAGGAACGGTAAAACTGTGGGGAGTGTAATGCAATCCTGCGTCGATAAATGATTGAGCGTTCATTGTTATCTTTATTTCCTTATTGAGGGGTAGCGCTACTTTACTGCGAATGGCATGAAGAACCAATGCTATTTCCCAATCGCCTCTTCAGTTCTATACCTTGGTCAAATCAATGTAAGTTCAAGAAAATGAAACGATTAGCGACTGGTGCAACTGGTTGAGTGAGCTATGCTCAATAGAGTTGCGACAAAGTAAGAGCATGGAGGAAGTCGGATGAAAGTGTCACTGGCTCGATGGACAATTGTGACTTGTTTAATAAGCGTACCTACTTTTGCCGTTGTTACGCCCAACCCACCTCAGTTACAGGCAAAAGGTTACGTATTAATGGACTTTCAATCCGGTGCCATTATTGCCGAGCATAACGGGCGAGCAGGCCTTGCTCCGGCGAGTTTAACCAAGTTGATGACCGCTTATGTAGTTGGACAAGAAATCAAAGCGGGGCGTTTGAAATGGGATGATGTTGTCACCGTGAGCGAAAACGCGTGGTCGGCCAAGTTTCCCGGTTCTTCTAAAATGTTCATCAAACCGAAAGATGAAATTAGTGTTGCGAACTTAATGCGCGGCGTGATCATCCAATCAGGAAATGATGCGTGTGTTGCACTGGCTGAGCATGTTGCAGGCAGTGAACGCGGCTTTGTCGCCTTGATGAATGGTTGGGCGGAGAAATTAGGACTGCAAGACACCTATTTTGTGAACTCCCATGGTCTTGATAGTGATGGCATCCAAACCTCACCAACCGATATGGCAAAACTCATGCAGTCGATCATCAGCGATGTTCCTGATGTGTATGCGCTATACAGTGAGAAAGTCTTCAAGTGGAACGACATTACACAGTACAACCGCAATAAATTGCTGTGGGACAATTCCATTGATGTCGACGGGGGCAAAACCGGCTACACCAGCAATGCGGGATACAGCTTGGTGAGTTCGGCCAAAGAAGGAAGAATGCGCCTTATCTCGGTGGTGATGGGCACGCCAAGTAAACAGGCTCGGATCAGCCAATCGAAGAATCTACTCAGCTATGGTTTTCGTTTTTATGACACCAAGCAAGTTGCTAAGCAAGGCCAAGTTGAGTCTAAAGTTCGCGTTTGGAAGGGAAATACCAATCAAGTTGAGGCGATCTTTGCTAAAGATGCCTATCTCACTCTGCCTCGTTCAATGACGGCTGGGCTTGATAAGAGTGTGGTGTTAAATGAACCGTTGATTGCGCCGATCGCGCAAGGAGATGAGATTGGTAAGGTCGTTTGGAAAAGTGATGACAGTACCGTGGCGAGTTATCCCTTGGTCAGCAGCCAAGCGGTAGAAGAGGGCTCGTGGTTCGCTCAGCTTTGGGACAGTCTGGTGCTGTGGGTGAAATCGTTCTTTAACTAGAATAAAAACGAGCAGAAGTGTCTTTCTGCATTTTTTTGTTGATGGCCGCCCTGCTATAACGCTGGGCGGTGTCTTATTTAACGGTTTATTCCGACAAGGTGATGATTGGTAAATCGTCCCAAATCTTACTTTCATCCGATGCGCCACCGGAGAAGTTCCAAGGGCCTTTGTCTTGCTCTAGCGGACGGTAAGTTGCCGAAAGGCCGTCTAAGTCCCAAGTCGTGACATAGAAGCGGATACCATCGAGCGAATCTGGGCGGCCTAGTGCATCGCTAGCAAAGTCCATTGAAATGGTGTTGTTGGCTTTGTCTACTGTCACTGTTGGTGCTGGCGTTACGGCTTCTCCCCATGTCGTCGCATTTGCTCCTTTGGTGTTGTAAATCGAGCTTTGCCAGCCAAAAACAACCGCATTGCGACTCCAGGTTCCGCTTGGCATAGAAGCGTTGATCTTCGGTAGCTCAGACAAGTTGGTTGCCGTTTCTTCCGGTAAATCCATAAAGATGGTGAAACCCACGTGGTCGAAGCCGTTTGGTGGTAACCAAGTGTCGGTGATTTTGTCCATAGTGAAGGTCAAACGTACGTTACTGCCAACGGTAAATACCTCAGCTTTGTTGATTGCGAGTTGGCTATTGTTTTTATCGAATGTTGGATCCGTTGGTAGCGAATAGTTACCGTTAGGACCGCCCATGCCATCTTGCGCATCACCCGCGTCATCAATAGTGTCGTCTGGCGTGTTTGACCAGCTTAAGTCCGACACAAAGTTAACATCTTCAATGCCAGCTTTTTTCTCAGTAGAATAAATCGCGAAGCGGTGTTGTTGTTCGCCAATTGCAAAGTGACGAGTCGACAGCGTGACACTAAACTGACCATCAGCGCCTGCAGTAATGGCTTGCGCTGTTTCTAAGTTACCATCGACGACAAGGTTCAACTTCTCGTTGGCGTTCGCACTACCCGCGATAACAATATCACCAGTGATGGTTTTTCCTTCCCAACCCTGCGCCAGTTGGATGTTGAGGTCTGGGGTATCTACCGATTGGGTATCGTTAGTTTTTGAGTAAATCACGGCAGATTTGGCTGGTAGCTCAAGGGTTACGTGACCGTTTTCATCTGCGATTAACTGCTCTGGAGCGTCTACCCAGTTCGACATGATTTGTTGTTTGAAGACGGTGCCACCAACTTGTTCTACATCGAGTTGGTTCATCAACATCGGCGAGTTGGATGTATTCATCACAACCAAGACTTCGTCGTTATCCAACGTTCGAGTAAAGGCGAACACGCCCGCGCCCGCTTTATCGCTGCCAATCACTTTCATTTCGCCGCGTGTCATGACTTTGTTTTCAGTGCGTAGCTTGGCAAGTTCTTGAATAAACAAGTACATCTCACTGTTTTGGTCGAATGAGTCTACGTAGTTGCCATCTTCACGATACCCTCCGGCGAACATCGCATCACGCGCCGCTGACATCGCTTGCTCTGTACCTTGGTAAATCACAGGGATGCCCGGCACTGCCATCATTGTGATCAGAGCTTGCTTCATATCGTTGACACTGCCTTGCGATAGAAAACGTGGCATATCGTGGTTATCAATGAAGTTCGGCATGATGTATGGATTCGGGAACATGTCCATCATTTTCTCAAGACGGAAACGTAAATAGTCGGTCGGTTGCCCTGATGCAAATACGCGCGTCATGGTCGCTTGCAATGGGAAGTTCAGTACCGAGGTTAGCTGTTTCGGCGAGCCACTTTCACCGATGTAAGTCAGCATCTTCTCTTCGCCTTCGGTGTGGTAGGGCGTAGATGTTTCGAATACTTCACCAAAAGTGAGGAAGTTGTCACGACCAGTATCAACCGCTTGCGTCATCACACCATCGTCGGCGTGTAGGAAATCGTTCCAGAAATCGTGTTCAACAAACTTCACCGTATCGATACGGAATCCGTCGACGCCGACTTCGCGAATCCATTTTCGGTAGCTCTCTTTTAGATAAGCGCGTACTTCAGGATCGGACGTATTTAGATCATCCAGATCCGACAGTTGCCAGGTTTTTTCTTGGACGGGATCGTTGTGGTCGGTGATGCTTGGCGTCCAGTGGTAAATGCCAGTACCGTCTTCTTTACACTCATTCATGTTGAGCGGATAAGGCAGTTCTTGCCCTGCTGGCAGCGCATTTTCAATCAAACGGAAACCTTGGCAAGGTAGGCTAGGGTCGTAATAGTATGGGTCATCGTAAGTGAAGAAGTTACCTACGTGGTTGGTCACGATGTCTTGAATCAAGAACATATTACGAGCGTGCACTTCTCGCGCTAACGCTTGGTAGCTTTCCATGTCACCAAAGTGCTCATCCACTTTTTGGAAATCACGCGCCCAGTAGCCATGGTAGCCGCCGTAGTTTTGCTCGGCATCCCACCATTGGTTTGCCACTGGCGGTGTAATCCAGATAGAGGTAGCGCCTAGGTCTTCGATGTAGCCCAGTTTGTCACTGACACCAACCAGGTCTCCACCACTGAATTTCTTGTCTGAGGTAGGATCGTATTCATTCTGACCTTGATCGTTAAGCGTGTTGTCGCCGTCGTTAAAACGGTCGATCATCAAGAAGTAAATGATCTGGTCTTGCCAATCAGGAGATGCCACGTGGCTTCCTGTATCGGTTGGCGTAGTTTCATCGCTACCACAGCCAGAAAGAGCTAGGGCGATCGCTATAGGGAGTATTTTTATTTTATTCATAGGGTTAGGTAAGGTTTCAAACACGGTTTTTGTCTCCGTTGTGCAGCAATGCGGAAACGATAAATCAAAGGTTTGAAATTGAGAGTGTCATTTCACGCCAAAAAAGACGTGAAATGATGTCACGAAGAGACGATTTTGATCTGACCGACAGTTTTAATTGAGCGGTTGCACAATAGGATATTGTATCGGGTAATGCTCTTTCGCGAGCTCGTTGCCGGATTCATCATAAAGGCGGAAACGGCACTGCTTTGTAGTTTGAGTGAGCGATAATTGCAGCACCCAACAAGCATAATGTAGCGAGTGTTTGGTTAAGCGCATTGCGTGAGGTGTGGGGTCATCATCGGCGTAACAGTCAATCCTCGCAACGTTTTCAAGTCGGCATGCCAGTTCGATAAAGAGCGTATATTGCGCCCCAATGTTAATAAGTTGCCGAGTCGGGACAATATATTCCGTTGCGCCAATTAAAAGCCCCTTAGAAACTACATAATCACGCTGGTGGTTATTCTCAATGTAACGCTCCCCATCGACTTCGTAACACAGGCGAAAGGTAAGGGGATGCGCCACCGGAAGTTCGGTCGTTGCCCAGAGTTCGGTGCCATGACTTAAAAAACGCTCGAAGAAGGCGGGGTAGCGCCGCCATGCGCCATCACGGTCACGGCATTCTACCGAGACCACTTTTTCAAACGCAATATTGTCCACTTCCATCCAGATTTTGCCGACAGGTTGGTCGATGTGGTTATCGTCGAAGGTATTGGCTTTGGCGTAGTACAAGCGGATCGGTTGCTGATTTAGCTGAGTTCGGTTATCCAAACATTGTTGGCGATACTGCATGGGTGAAAACGGATACCAACGACGAAAAGTGCGGTGAAAGTTCGATGGTTCTTCGTAACCAAGTTGATAGGCGATTTGCTGCGTTGTGAGTTGGGTGTCGGCAAGCAAAGTGAGTGCTTGCTTTCTTTTCGCGAAATCAACGCATTGAGAGTAGCTCATTTGCTTCTCTTGCAGTCGACGTTGCAAGGTGCGTTTGGAGACGCCCAGTTGCCTTGCCGCTTGCTCTAACTTGAGCGCGTAATTGCTGTTTTTGATGAACAAGGCGTTCAAAACACTCAGTAATTCTGGTTGCTCAATTGGCTGGTGAGAAAGCAGCAAATAAACATGTTTCACCAGGTCAAACACGCTTGAACTCGTTTTAGAATCTCGCGTTTCCCTTAGAAAAATATCGGCCGCGAGTGGATTGCTGGCTTGAATTTGTACCTGTATTGATTCGCTTAGCTCAAGCATTTCCAATTGCATTTTGAGCAAGCCAAACACCGACTCCGCCCAATTTGGCATATCGGCCGTTCTGCATTCGACTTGCAGATGGATTTGGGCATCACCATGTTGCAATGTGACGTACAAACGGCGGTCGAATAATGAAACACTTTTACTCCACCAAAGCAGCCCTTCTTGGAGGTTAGGCGCTTCTTTCAACATCATGCATTGCAAGGCAACCAACTTCTCAATGTGCCAATATTCGCCGGCAATTCGAAGGTGATTGTGACCGAGCTTTTTGCACAGAAAGGATGTAATAACGTTATCTTGAGGCAGCATGAGTTGAGTTTGGTTGCGAGCAAACATGCATTATTGCTAAAAAGATGAAGAAGTTCAGTGAGAACGCTCAAAGCCTTTCTTATCGTTTTATTTTCAAATTTATTTTGAAAATGTTTTTAATCGAAATCGGTTTTTCCCTTTATCTCATGAGGTTATGCTGTTACACAGCTTAAGTTCATTAATTGGAGAACCTCATGGATATCGTACAAGCTGCAAAATCTCGTTACTCAACGAAAGTGTTTGACCCAACGCGCAAGCTACCTCAAGAAAAAATCGACGCAGTTAAAGAGCTGATTCGTTTTAGTCCATCGAGTGTAAACTCTCAACCTTGGCATTTCATTCTGGCAAGCACAGAAGAAGGCAAACAGCGCATCGCTAAAGCGGCGCAAGAGAACTACGCGTTTAACGCGGCGAAGATTCTCAATGCTTCTCACGTATTGGTGTTTTGTGCAAAAACAGGCATCGATAACGACTACATTGAAGCGCTAATGGTGCAAGAAGAAAAAGATGGTCGATTCCCAACTGAAGAAGCGAAAGCGGCTGTGCGCGGTGGTCGTAGCTACTTTGTAAACATGCACCGTTTTGATCTGAAAGATGCGAACCATTGGATGGAGAAACAAGTTTACCTCAACGTGGGTACGTTGCTGCTGGGAGCTTCGACGCTAGAAATTGATGCAGTGCCAATTGAAGGGTTTGATCCCAAAGTGCTGGATGAAGAATTTGGCTTGCGTGAAAAAGGTTACACCAGCGTTGTGATCGTGCCGCTGGGCTACCACGCGGAAGATGACTTCAACGCGAAAACGCCAAAGTCTCGCTGGGACACAGAAACCGTATTCACCGAGATCTAATTCGAGCTTACTTACAGGTGACGTAGAACCCTGTAATCAATATATAAATCGCAAAAGAGTGATAAAACGATGATCCACTTAGTTGCAGAAGTGAAAGCCTACCCAGACAGCAAGGATCAGGTGGTGAATTTGCTTGCTGGTTTACTAGAGCCAACTCGTCAAGAAGAAGGCTGTTGCCAATACGAGTTGTATCTTGACGAGAAAGTTGAAGGCCTATTTATGTTCCAAGAGATTTGGGCATCGCAAGAGGCCTTGGATAAGCATTTGCAAAGCCCGCACATGGCGGCGTTTCTTGAAACATTGGAAGAGAACGATTGGGTTGAGTATACCCAGATTCGTCCTCTTCGATTTATCGCCTAATGACAGAAGGTTGCCAGCACGTTGGCGCGTTGTTGGCAGCATTTTTGTTGGATAAAGTCGCGGAAAGTCCGAATCGTTGGCGTCAGTAAGCGACGATCGGCGCACACCATGTAGAGCGGTACTGGGCCGCAATCCCACTCTGGTAACACTCGCACCAATCTTCCCTCGATTAAGTCTCGGCTGATGTCCATCAACGATTTATTCGCAATGCCTTTGCCTTTGATCGCTAACCGATGTGGCAAGTCACTATCGTTGCTCATCAAGTTACCGCTGACCACGACTTGTTCTTTCTCGCCGTCACGCGTGAGCGTCCATTTGTTGTAGACCGAATCCGCGACCATATAGCACAAACAGTTGTGTTGCGTTAAATCGGCAGGAGAGGTGAGTTCTGGATGTGTAGCTACGTACTCTGGCGATGCACATAAGATCCGTTCGTTTGCCCCACACAATGCCAACACGACCAGATTAGAGTCGGCCGGCTCGCCGTAGCGAATCGCAATATCGACAGGCTTGGTGTACATATCCGTCAAGCTATCGGACAGCTCTAGTTTGATGGAAACATTTGGGTAGAGATCGATGAACTCATCCACCCAATCGAGCAACATATTGCGACCAAAATCGGAGGGTGCAGTAATGTGCAGCTGACCAGACAACTCCCCGCGCGCACTTGAGATCTGATCCAACCCCTCTTGCAATGTTGCCAACGCTTGCGTGGTTTTGTCTAAAAACAGTTCGCCCTCTGAGGTTAAACGCAGGCTTCGGGTGGAACGCACAAACAACGGGAAACCGATTTGCCCTTCAAGACGCTTAATCGATGCGCTAATGGCGGCAGGTGTCATGTCCATACTGTTAGCGGCTTTTGAAAAGCTGCCTTGGCGCGCGGTTTCGACAAAAATATTGAGGTCGTTGAGGGCTTTCATAATGAAAAGGGCTTTTAAGAAGTTTGGGCTACTATAGGGGAGAGTCGTAGGCCAATTCAAGGTTAAAACATTAGGTTGCACGGCGAGTTTGAGTTAGATTAGCGCGCAACTTCACTTTACCGGATCAATAGCATGAGCCAACAGCAGCCGAATAACCCACTTCACGGGTTGAGTTTAGAGAAAATCGTCACCCGACTAGTTGAACACTTTGGTTGGAATGGCATGTATGAGCGCGTTCGTGTGAACTGTTTCAAGAAAGATCCTTCAATCAAATCGTCGCTGAAGTTCCTGCGTAAAACGCAATGGGCCAGAGATAAGGTGGAAGCGCTGTACATCGAGACATTCTGCTAACCGCTCTATGGTCTGCAGCAGCGGTAAGTAGATTCTTAGTCTCGCTTTGGCTCGCTAGAATGACGTAGCTTTTCTTGTCGCGTAGGCTGGAAGAGTCGCTCCACTGATACGCCTAAAGCGATTTTCCGGATGGTCACTTAGGCTTATCTGGAATCGCTTTTTTAGATGGTTTTGTAGAGGTCAGAGCCAAACTCGAACCGTCATTCTGAACTGCGAGGAACGAGCGTGAATCAGAATCTACCTTCAGATTGTATTGAGTTTATTCATGGCTTTATGGTCTGCAGCAAGCGGCAAGTAGATTCTTAGTCTCGCTTTGGCTCGCTAGAATGACGTAGCTTTTCTTATCGCGTAGGCTGGAAGAGTCGCGCTGCTGATGCGTCTAAAGCGAGATTCCGGATGGTTACTTAGGTTTGTCTGGAATCGTTTTTTTAGATGGTTTTGTAGAGCTCAGAGCCAAACTCGAACTGTTATTCTGAACCGAGAGGAACGAGCGTGATTCAGAATTTACCCTCAGATTGTATTGAGTTTATTCATGGTTCTATGGTCTGCAGCAAGCGGCAAGTAGATTCTTAGTCTCGCTAGAATGACGCAGCTTTTCTTATCGCGTAGGCTGGAAGAGTCGCTCTGCTGATACGTCTAAAGCGAGATTCCGAGTGACTCACTTAGGTTCTTCTGGAATCGCTTTTTTAGATGGTTTTGTAGAGGTCAGAGCCAAACTCGAACCGTCATTCTGAACAGCGAGGAACGAGCGTGATTCAGAATCTACCCTCAGATTGTATTGAGTTTATTCATGGTTCTATGGTCTGCAGCAAGCGGCAAGTAGATTCTTAGTCTCGCTAGAATGACGCAGCTTTTCTTATCGCGTAGGCTGGAAGAATCGCTCTGCTGATGCGTCTAAAGCGAGATTCCGGATGGTCACATAGGTTTATCTGGAATCGCTTTTTTAGATGGTTTTGTAGGGGTTAGAGCCAATCTCGAACCGTCATTCTGAACAGCGAGGAACGAGCGTGATTCAGAATCTACCCTCAGATTGTATTGAGTTTATTCATGGCACTATGGTCTGCAGCAAGCGGTAAGTAGATTTTTAGTCTCGCTATGGCTCGCTAGAATGACGCAGCTTTTCTTATCGCGTAGGCTGGAAGAGTCGCGCTGCTGTTACGTTTAGCGAGGTTTCGAATGATTCACTTAGGCTCATTAGAATGACGCTAGTTTTCTTATTGCGTAAGTTGGAATGGTACCTCAGCATCATTCCCGATAGCGATGAAGAAGCGCTGTCGGGAACCTCGCCTTTAATCTCTCGTTTATTGCTACTCCAAATGATGCGTACTACCCACGGTTCCTTCCAAGTCTAAAATCGACTGGCGAACGTGATCTGGAATCGCAGCTTTAACGTTGTTCTTAAAATCAAACATCACACCAGTGGCGGTCGCGATGGTCGCAATTTTACCCCACTTCTTACTCAGCACTTGGTACTCCATCGTGATGCGATCTTCTTGCATGTCGATTACGCGAGAACCGACTAATAGCGTGTCTGGGTAAGTAACAGGCAATTTGTAGCGGCATTGAGTCTCGCTCAGTACTGGTCCAATTTGCGAGGTCTGCAGGTCGACCAGCAGGTTAATTTTGTTGAAGTAATCTAAACGTGCGGTCTCGAAGTAGCGAAAATAGACCACGTTATTAACGTGTTGCAGAGCATCCATTTCACCCCATGCGACTTTTATCTCTGTGATAACGGGAAAGTCCTTTAACAGTGTGTCCATTTTTATTGCTCCTTTTTCATCTGCTTTGCCACAAATTGCGACGCGACTTATCACTTTGAGCATTTATTCTAGATGTAATCATTTAATATGTAATAAAATTGTTTTTAAAATGTGAAATGAAATAGTGGTTTGATTATGTAAACTAGAAACTTTACATAATCGAGTTGAAGGCGTAAGTTTAACTAAGAGTAACCAGATAGGAGGTGTCTCATGATTGAACTCAAAGGTTTCAACCTCGCAAGAGTTGAGAAACGCATTGATTGGACAGGTGAGCTGTTCAGTTTGAGAATATCTGGCGCGCCTCTTTCATTTAAAGCTGGCCAATTCACCAAGCTTGCTTTGCTTGATGATGAAGGTAAGCCGATCAGCCGTGCTTACTCTGTGGTTAATGCGCCAAGCGAGCAATTCGATTGGTTGGAATTTCTAATAGTAGCCGACCCTCAAGGACAACTTTCTCCACGGCTCCAAAAGCTTAAATCTGGTGATAGCATTTATGTCGGTGCCACCGCACATGGCGATTTAATCCATGATTCTATTCCTAAACAGGCTCATGACCTGTGGCTGCTATCTACAGGTACGGGGATTGGACCGTTTTTATCGCTGCTGGATGATATAAACTTACCGCCTCACAATGAGCGCATTGTGCTGGTTCATGCCGTTCGTTTCGAAAAAGATCTGGTTTATAAATACCTAATTGAACAGCTTCAGCAACGATATGAAGGCAGATTAAAGTATATACCGATAGTCAGCAGGGAAGTGGTTGATGGTAAATTACAAGGCCGAATTCCTGAACTCATCGAATCGGGTTTACTGTCCAACGCCGCTGATGCGCCATTCTCAGCTCAGCGTAGCTTTGTCATGATGTGTGGGAATCCACAAATGATCAAAGATACCGTGCCCGTCTTACAAGAGCTAGGCTTGGAAAAGTATCGCCATCAAACCGGGGGAAATATCATTTACGAACGTTACTGGTAGCGTTTTGTTAAATTGATACGGTTATGCTCAAGATGTAATGATTACTTTTGAGATACGACCGCGATTTAGTATGTTCTTAGTTGAATATTATGTTGGCAATACCTAAACTGCGCTCACCATTGCGCGTCTGTACACTCAGTCATTCTCGCTTAACCAATTACATTGAGGTGACTGAAGTCCATGTATGCTTTTATCGCGAGCAAGCAACAGAGAATCATTGCTGGTTTTATCGACCTGCTCTTTACGATGGTGGTCGTGTTAATCATCGCATTGAGTATTAACTCTTTTCTTAACGACTTTCAGCTCTCTTTAGCAGATAACCTCACGCTTGTTCGTGAAACTCAGGCGTTTTACTTGCTTTCTTTACCAACGGTTTTAATGATCAACTGGAATGCATTGAGTCATGGGCAAACCATTGGTATGCGCATGATTGGTATTAAAGTTGTAATGAAAAATGATAGTAAGGCAACGAAAGTTACAGCAGGGTTAAGGCTTGTTATTAGCTACTTACTGGAGATGCTCATTCCGGGGATCCCGTTGGTAAATTTGGCATTGTTGTTCTTTCATCCGGAGCGACGTTTGTTGCATGACTTGATCGCCAATACTAAAGTTGTCCAAGTTTCCTAATTTTTTGATCGAAAAAGCCACGTGAAGTGGCTTTTTTAATATCGATAAAGTTAACCAGATTTACTGTTGATTAACATATTTCTTAAAGCGAGCTTTGGTTTCTGCGTCTGCTTTTTGGTACCAGAAGTGCAGCATCTCTTCAGCTGTCGAATCCGCTTTAACCGCAGTTGCTCTCACTTGCTTCATATCCGCAGGAACCTTTGCAGGAAGCGTGACTGGCTGCATGGTCGCTGCGCCAGCAAAAGCCACGGCTGCTGCACCGCCAGCTTGGTTATAATCTTCGATTTCACGTACGTAATCACGACCGATTTGCATACCCGGTTTGAGCAACTTGTCCTGGTCAACCGCGATTGCGTTGCCTGAATCATCAACCAGTTTCCAATCTAAGTCTTTGATCTTCTCTTCCGCATCACGTAGGTTGCGGTATTCTGGCATTTGTAGAGTGAGTTCGGCATTGGTCGCGTCAAATCGTGTAACGATAACATCGCTTTCAACACTTAAACGGTCATTACCTTGGTTGAAGTAAGGGGCGAAACGAAATACGACTTGGTTAAGGCCATCAGGTAACGTCAGTGTTCTTTCAGAGGCGAAAAAACCACCCGAAAGATCTGCTTTTTCACCGTTAGCCGCCAATACTGAAACGTTGTCAGGAACACTCACGGTTACATCTGCGAATGCCATGCCACTCATTGCGAGAGCAAGCGCACAAGTTAAAGGCTTGATCAATTTCATTGTTTTTATCCTAAGCAAATTAGTGGTCATCGAGAGTGCATCGTTCATTGCCCGATTGCAACTCCCAAGTGTAATAAGTATGAAAATTTAACAAGAACGTCATTTTTATCGCATTTATTACGACGAAACTGTGATCCAAATAGAATCAAACCGCTGAAATGCAGCGGTTTGATATCATAAGTTATAGATTAAATTTCTTTCTAACTTATTGATTTATTAAATGCCAGCACCGTGTCCAGGTTCTGATTGGTCATCAGAAGCGTCTTGTTGTTCTGCCATTTCTTCTTGCTGTTGTGCTTTCTCAATGCTCAACCACCAAACAAATAACTCATACCAAATTGCTAGGATAACGGCACCTAAGAACAGACCAACGATGCCGTAGAAAAGCATACCACCGATGGCACCGAGCAGAATCACAGGCATTGGCACGTCGACGCCACGTCCCATTAACATTGGTTTGAACAGGTTTTCAGAAAGAGCCGCAACTACGACCCAAACAGTAAACATGGTTGCTGTTGAGGTGTCTTGGGTCATGTACATGAAGCCAATCACAGGTAGCACTGCGAGCAACGCCGGGAGCTGAGCGATACATAAGATCATTAGAAGCAGTGTGAGTAAACCTGCTGCCGGAACGCCAAATACGAAGAAACCAGCACCGATCAACAGTGCTTGAATCGCCGCTACACCGACTACGCCAAGCAGTACGCTTTTAATTGTCGCTGCGATAAGCGTGGTCCAGCTTTTTGCGTTTTCACCAGCGGTACGAATCGCGATGGTTCTTAGGCCTGATGCCGCAGATTCAGAGTACGTCATGAAACCTGCTGCAATCGCAAGTGACAAGATTGAAAGCAGTAAACTTCCCAATACGCCCCCCAGTGTACCCAGTAAAGATGTGAGTCCTGCCTTTATTTGTGGCATAAAGGTTTGAATCGCTTGCTCAAGATTAGTAGCGAATAGGGTCCACACTTCGTAGAGCTTATCACCCACGATAGGCCAATCCGCTACGGAAGGTTTTGGCCCTGGTATTTTCACTTGACCATTTTGTAGTACTTCAAGCGCGTGCGTTGCACCATCCACAATGGAGCCTGATACCATAACAAGTGGCGTGACAAGGAGGGCAATACCAAGTAAAGCAATGGTTGTGGCTGCCAGACCTCTGCGACCACCATATACACGCTGCAATTTTTGGGTAAGCGGCATTAAAGCGACGGCTATAATAGCGCCCCAAATAACCGGAAGGATGAAGGGTTTGATGATGTCGTACGTAAACATCAGCAAGACAAAGATCAAGCCAATGCGTATTGCCGATTCCACCATATTACTGATGAAAAGCTTACTGTCGATTTTTACCGATTGTTTATCCATTTTTGTTTACCTGATGATCAATGTTAGAACTGACGAGACTTGAAACAACAATCGCCATATAAAAAACACCTGTGATGGCCTCTAAATACACCACGACTTGAGCCAGTGGTGTTAGAGGACTAATGTCGCCATAACCGAGCGTGGTTAAGGTAACGAAACTGAAATACGCTGCATTGGAGAAGTTCTGCCCCCAAGAAATCGCTTCCATACCGGTAAAGGCTTCAGGCGAAAACTCAAGCAGAATGAGGTAGGCAATCGCCCACATCAGACCAAGCAGCAAGAAAAGCGCGACCGAGCCAATGACTTTGTTGCTGTTGACATGGCCGGTGAAAAGAATCTGTCTTGCGATGGATTTAAAAGTGCCGAAAAAGAACGCAAAGGTGAGGGCAAGCATCACCACATTCATCTCTCTGATGTCGAAAACGGTCTTGATCACAATCACAAGAACCCAAATACCAAACAGGCTGTAGAGGAAACGAGACCAGGTTTTGTCAAAGCGAAGGCTCGCAAAACAGACGATAAACGTCAGAACCGTGAAAGCCTGAAGTATGTGTTCAATCGTCCCTTCACCTACGACTTGTGCCATCGCACTCCCTAGCAACAAAATCACTAGTGCTAAGGTTAGATAGAAGAAGTTGTTTTCTTCATTAATATTTTTGAGGTTTTTACCAATGACCATGGCTCTTCTCACTTAGTTATTGTTCACTTTCTGCGGATGACTCTTTCATCACCATGATGGACGCAGAAAGCCCGAATCGAAGATCAACATCTTCAGGAAGTTCTTGTAGGGAGATTCGCACCGGAATACGTTGTGCTAAGCGAATCCACTGAAAAACAGGGTTTACGTTTGGAAGAAGGTTGTAGCCGACCGTGCCGTCTTTGGGCGCAATACCCCAACCAATCGAGTCAACCGTCGCGTCAATTGGCGTGTCTGGGTGTGACATCAAAGTGACACGCGCTTGGCTGCCAGGTTCGATTTGCGCAAGTTGATTTTCACGGAAGAAACCAAATACCCAAAAGCTGTTTTTGTCGATCAGTGCGAGCAGTGGTTGGTTTGCGACCGCTTGCGTACCGTTTCTAATATCGAGGTTAGATACAAAACCATCGACGGTCGCATAAACTTTGGTAAAGCTGAGATTAAGGCGTGCTGATTTTAGTTGCTCTTCTGCAGATTTGATTTGCAGTAGCGATTCTTCGTAAGCGATTTCACGACGAATCAGATCCTTGTGAGAAACCGCGCCACGGTCTTTGGCACGAATGTCTTTTAAGCGGTCATATTCGATTTTTTTACCGCGAGAGCTAACAATGGAGCGCTCCAGTGCTACTTCGGCTTGAGATAACGCAACCTGGTAAGTCGCAGGGTCGATTTCAAACAGTAAATCCCCCGTTTTTACTTCTTGGTTGTCTTGCACCGCGACATTTACAATTGGGCCTGATACGCGAGGAGCCACTTTGATGACGTTAGCACGCACTTGCCCATCTCGTGTCCATGGGTTATTAAAGTATTCCTCAAACTTTTGATAGCCGAGCCAAGCTGCGCCACCAAGAATGACAAGATTGAGTGCGATTACGAATAGTTTTTTCATCTTGTTTGGCACCTAAAATTGAATATAAAAGCTGTCGATGGCCACCACATAACCGACCATGATGGCAATAAACGTCAGAGACGGAAAAGCGATGAAGCGAGACAAACGTGTCTTGTTCAATATCATCACCGTTATCCACGTGGCCGTGACGGCGAGAAAGAGCACCAGTAGCGTAGGAGAAAAGTAAACGTCTCCCCAAGAGAGTTCATGAGGCATTACCGATCCTCCGTTTTGTTTTCATCACTGGTCTCAGCCGGAGTTTCGAGTCGCAAAGGCGGCAATACGCGGTTTTCTTCATTTAAATAACTTCCCCAGTCAGTGCGCTCTGTCATCTGCGTGGCAATCGATTCACTGATGAAAGGTTTGCCTGTTTGGGTTTGCCAGCCTCCACCGAGGGCTTTGTAGAGCGCGACAACTTGGTTCGCAACATTACCTTTGATCGTTGCGTAGCTGTCTTCTGCGCGGGTCATTTTTTCTACCGAGTTAAGCAGACGTTCGAATGAAATTTGTCCGTTTTCGTACTGTGTCATGGATATGTTGAACGCACGAATGGAAGAGTTGACCGATTGCAAGCGTAAATCTTTTTGCTGCAAATACAGGTCATACGCTTCGATTGCATTGGTGACTTCATTAACGGCTTGCAGTACCTTTTTGTTGTAGTTCGTCAGCGTTTCTTGGAAGCGAGCATCTTCGAAACGAATGTTATTTTTCACGCGTCCGTATTGGAAAATGTTCCAACTGAACGTTGGGCCAACCACCATGGTGAGCGAATCGCTAAAACTGAAACTGCTGCCATCGGGAACCGTACTGTCGATACCGATGGAACCGAACAACGAAAAGCTTGGGTACAGAGCGGTTTCTGCCACGCCAATCTGCGCACTTTGCGCGCGAGCTTGCATCTCAGAGACTTGCAAATCCGGACGTCGCATCACTAAGTTAGCATCCACTTGCGTATCCAAAAGCGGTGGACGTGGCACAATGGAACGCTCGTCGGTGCCCGATAGCGCCGATTTTCTGCCCGTCGATTTGAACTGGGCTTCGTACTCAGCGATTTGCTTGTGCATCCCATCCGACTGTAGCAGTCGATCTACTTCTTCTGGTAACAGACCCAGTAGCAAAGCCAACACAGTACGTGATTGCTTCATTGCCACTTCGAGGCTCGGTAACGCTGCTTTGGTGGTGTAGAGTTGGTTTTTAGCTTGTTGAACGTCCAATTCTGTAACGTTGCCAGAGTCGAACTGCACCTGAGTAATACGTACGACACGCTCTTGAATCTCTATGTTGCGGCGAGACAGCAAAATACGTTCTTGGAATGTGCGATAGTTGATGTAATTGCGCGCCACTTCGGCGGTTATAGTGACCATGATGTCGTGATACGATGCGATGGATGCGTAGTAACCCGCTTCTGCCGACTCAATACCGCGAGCATACTTGCCCCAAACATCCATTTCCCAAGCAGCATCAAACGACAAAGTGGCGTTATTCACGCCCTGATCATTTACGTAGGCACGCGCTAGGTTTCCTGACACGGTTTGAACTTGTGGGTATTGCAAGCCAGTCGAAATACCAAGCAATGAACGTGCTTGGACAATTCGTAGCCCTGCGGCTTCTAAATCGAGGTTTTGTTTGCTCGCCAACTCAACCAGCTGATTAAGAGTTGAGTCATTAAATTGCTGCCACCATTGTTGTAGCTGTTGCTCTGATTGCTGCGTATCTTTGGCTGCTTTTTGCACCGACCAGTCACTTGGCAGTGGCGCCTGCTTTGGATGAACATAATCTGGTCCTACCGTGGTACACGCACTGAGTCCGAGCAAAGAAAGTATGGCGAGGCTTGGTTTGGTTAGTTTTGGAAGCATCATATCCCCACCTTTAAAAACGCTTCTGTTGTAAGTTCACCCAATCGATATCCTCGTAGGTTTGCTTGCAATGCTTGATTGCTTCGAACACGTTCCGTTTTAAATTCAGCAAGATATAAAAACCGGCTATCTCTGAATAAGCGTAGTCAGATAAATCCAACTCACTAAAAAAATCTTCCAGTTTATCTTCGAATGTTTGGTAATCCTGACTGTATTGGTCGAATACGGAGTCGAGTTCTTGTGTTGCTTGATGGCTGGCTAAAGCGCCCGCCATCAAAGGAATGATGGAATCGCGGTGCTGTTGGCGAAGCTGAGTAATTAGTGGATTGGTCATCAACTTTTTCTCGGCGGCCATTAAGATGTTGATGTGATTACTGAGTACATCACACGCTTTGCTAAACGCGCCGATCGCTTCTGGCGTGGTTTTATCAAAGTGTTTGTGGTTGATTTTCGAACCCCACACTTTGAGCTTTTTCGATGAGACATTGAGCGTCACCAAGTGTAAGGCCCGTTTGAGCGGCGTAATAACCGAGCTAGACTGCTGTTGATAGGTAGTGAACAGCTCTCGGGTATGTCGGAAGTAGCGTTCTTTTATGGTCAAAAAGAGGTGTTCTGGTCGTGAGCTAAACGGGAAGTAGTGCGCGAAAATAATCATGAACACCACCATGTAGAACAACAGCATGATCGTCATGAGGATCCCGAAGTGATAAAACATGTTGTTGTCTAAACCGAGAACAAACAAGCCAATCATATAGAAAATCGTCACTGGCCCGTTAAACAGATAAAAACCGATAAAGGTGTAGATAAAGATAAACAGGCCAAGTTCTAATCCGAGATCCAATTGCGGAAGGATGAAGACGTAAGAAGGTACCGCGAACAAGAAGCCGAAAGTGAACAGAACAAGTAACAATATCGGGTGCACAGGTACGAACGACAGCAAAGACATAAACATGGTCGAGAAGACCACGAACGAGTAGCCGCCTGGTGGATTGAAATAAATCCAAATCAGTCCTGCAACCCAATAGGTAACAAAGGTTTTGACCGCAGTTTTAAAGTTTTCTGCGTCCCACCATAGAAACTTGCCTTTCGGTTTCGGCAGTGGCACGTCAAAGGAGACATTGTTCGTCACAGAGTCAATGCAGCTAATGCTCTCCGCTAAACGCGACAAGTTTTGATGCATCAGTTCCAATAGGTGACCAAGCGTAAGCGCAGAGCCTTTCTCTAGGTGAGCTGCGTCTTCAAGCAACGCTTGGTTGTATTTGACTTTGAATTCCTGGGCACGATAAGCGGGTTCTTTTTCGTCCCAGACTTGTTGGCAGGTATCAAATAGCGCGTCAATTTCCGCCACGGCTTGAGCAAAGTTGCTGATGCTTTCACGGTCTTGCTGGTGGCTAAAGTGGCTGTGCGCCGCGACGGTCAATTGTTGCGTTACCTGCTTGTTCAAATGAACTGCCAAGCGCCACTCTTTCATGTAGGCCGACACGTCACTGCATTCCACACTGACCGTGGCAAAACGCTGTTCGAGCGCATTTTGAGCAGCAAACATCTGTTCGATGAGAGTGTCCACGCTAGGAGGTTGTGGCTCTTCCGCTTCTGGATTTTCTTCTCCGCCTTCTTGAGGAGAGATTTGCCCTGCCGATTTTTGCTCGAAATTTTGCAAGATAGAGGTGAACAACGCGCGTTGTGCTTGGTTGAGTTGTTCGATGAGCTGTCTTAGGTTTTGTTCTGTTTTGGTCGGGAATAAGAAAGTCCCCACGAGTGTGTAAACCACCACCCCAAACACCGTCATATAGGCGCGGTCAACGCCATAAAGAAACGCACCTTCTGCGTCACCGCCATTGGACATCATCAACGTCATCACGCCGGTCAGCATGAGTAGCGTTGGATCTTTTTGATAGGCATTACGGAAGTAAAAAATGAATGAGACCACAACCGACACGCTCAACATGTACAGCAAGCGGTCTTGAGCAAACAATCCCACCAGTAACAAGCCAACGACGGCGCCAACCAACGTACCGAACACGCGTAAGGTACCTTTGGCGAGGGATTCACGACGACTGCCTGTGGATGCAATCAGCATCACTGTGGTTGCGGCCGTCGATGCTTGCGGCCAACCCATGGCAAACGGGATCAGATAAGCCAGAGTCAGGCTAAGCGATACTTTAATAGCGAATTTTATTTTGTCGTTCATAGTGTCAAAGTTTGCTCAGGCTTATCGTTATAAGTTGATGAATTTCTTATGTGAATAATCAGAACCTTGTTCTGAATAAATTCGGGGGGGCGGAATATAGCGGGTGAAAAAGTGTGCTTTGTAAACCCTTTGTCAAAACAAAAAGTGCGTATTTGGCTTGATCTCGTGCTAGCCCTTGGCGTTATTGGTGAAACGCCTAAAACGAGCAAATTCGCGATCTGTGATGATTCTCACTTTTGAAACAAAATCGCTGCATTGTGTGAGCCAATTCTCACCTTATATTCTTCGCCTGGTACCAAAGCAGACCACTTGTACCATCTGTAATGAGCTTTACTGTTTTAAAAAGCATAGATGATGAATGGGTACTTGAGAGGGAAAGTTATTACTTTTTATCGGCTTGCCGATTGTTCGTTTGTTTTTTTGGATCGAGATAAAAAAGCCAAAGCGATGCCACCAAGAATGATGCCGCTGGTTAAAAGAATATGCAGTGAAAGAGGCTCGTGGAGTACGACGGTGCCGAGTAGCAAAGCAATGGCTGGCACGGAAAGTTGGCTGACGGCGGCTTGAAGCAAAGAGAGCTTACGCATTACTTGATACCAAAGCGTATAACCAAGGCCAGAGGCAATGGCACCAGATGCGATAGCGAGCAACACTCCGCTCAAAGAAAGGTGGATTGAGGACAAGATTAATGGCGAAAGGAGCACGCCAATTATTGATGCTGCGATGAATCCCCACGTGATTCCACTACTTGGAGAAGGCGCTTGTTTACCGAGCGCAGTAAACGCAGCCCAACAAACGCCAGAAATCAACATGAGAAGTGCAGAGCTAATATCGGGGCGCGTGGCAGATGGCAACATCAACCAAACAAACCCAACAATTGAAAGGCCGATACCGATGATTTCGAGAAACTGAAAGCGCTCACCTTGCCACCAATAGATTGCCAGTAACGTAAGTTGCACGGCACCAAACAAAAGCAAAGCACCTGTTCCTGTCGCCAGTTGTAAGTACGCGAAAGAGAAAAGGGCAGCGTAACCAAATAACGCCACGCCAGCAAAAAAGCGAAAGCGAGAAGTTGGCCGATCGGTTTTCCACTGACCTCTCACGACAAGCATTGCGATTAAGATAACAGCGCCGGATATCAATCGAACGAGAGTGAAGCTTCCTGCATCAATTAACCCTTCGGCCAAGGCAAGTCGGCACAATAATGAATTGGCGGCGAACGCCAGCATTGCAATAGCAGTGAGTAAAAAGGTCGACATCCTTGGCCCTTAGCGTGTAAATGAACAGCTAGTGTAGATCCAAAAGAACATTTTTATTAGTTGATAAAGTGATTAGTTATAGCTATCAGAGCAAGAAAGTCATTAAAAATAACCAGAGAAAACCTGACCTTAGCCTGAGTCTTACTGTGGTTGGGAAGGTTGTTTGTACAATGACTTAATGGTGTTTTTCAACCATAGCAATTTGGGATTGTACGCATTGCGTTTATGCCAAATCATGGTAAATGGAATCAGTAACTTGTCTTGTTGAGCTTGGTCTAATGGAATTGGCAAGCACACCAAATCGAGATGCAGCTTTTCTGTGTAACTTTTGCAATAGTGCGGCGCGGTGGTGATCATGTCATGCGTCGGCTGCGCTGCCATAAAAAGGGATTGCTCAAAGTTGGACATCGTCAGCCCGATAGAGCGCTGTAGCCCTAGTTCCGTTAATACTTCATCCAACGCCCAAGTTTCACTTTTTTCCCAAACAATATTGATGTGTTGGTAGCTCAGAAAGGTCTCGAGATTCCACTCTTGCTGTAATGCCGGATGATCTTTATGTAAATACACCATCGGCAGGTCATAAAATAGAATCTCAAAATCCAAGAAATACGGCAGAAGATCCAACGACTCTTTCGATCTCGGGTGACTCTCTCGGCCGGTAAAACCGATATCCGCCTCTCCTCGAATGATGGCGTCGAGTGAATCGTAATCCCAGTTACTGGTTTTTACTTTCGCTTCAGGGTATCGCTGGTGGATAGCGACGATGAGTCTGTCCAGCACTGTGAGCACTAATGGCGACTCAATCGTGATATCAAAACGCACTCCTTTAGGCGTAATATCGCTGCGTTTTTCTGCAATTTGGCTGCCAATTTGCAGCCATTCTGCGAGATCTTGCTCCATGCTTTGTGCCAAAGGCGTTGGCGCAAGACCTTTAGGTGTTTTGACAAACAAAGGATCATCGAACCAATGACGAAGTTTGTTGAGCGACTTACTTACGGTAGAGGGCGTAACGTTCAGCTTTTTCGAGGCTTTCGAGACGCTTTGCTCTTGCAACAATAATTGCAGAGTGAACAGTAAGTTTAAATCAAGTCGCGCTAGGGATTTCTTCATAATGGGTATCGTGAACAGGCTTTGGAATCAATAGTATTAGAGCAAGGCTGATTACGCTACCTAACACCAAGATAAACAACAACATATTCAGTGCACTAACGCCGATGAAACCCATAAACCAAATATAGAACGCGGAACTACAAACTTGAGCAATGCCCAGTAACGAGCTCGCCACGCCAGCTTGTTGAGAGAATGGGCTGAGCGCTTGGCTCATGGCCACGCCAAAGCCACAAGCGAAACCAGCGCAAATCAACCCAAGTCCGAACACATAGTAATGAGATTGTCCATCATGGAAATGGGCAGCACTGAGCACGATGCCTGCACAAGCGAGCAATACTTGAGAGGTGATCATTAAGGTTCGCTGCTTAAAAATCCCCAATGCCAATGGCGCAGAGAACGAAATCAACATACTGATCGTCGCAGTCCCCGCCATGATGGAAGAATAGCCACCGCGATCAAAACCAAGCATACTCATCACAACAATTGGTGAAGCGTTAACAAAGGTCAGGATGGTGGTCACTCCAAGTGCAGTAATGATCAGCCTACTGATAAAAAATCGCTCGAAGAACGTCTCTTGATGGCTCTCTGGCGTTGTCTGTTCTTCACCTTGTTGGCTGGGTAGTGATTCCTTGAGAACAAAAATGGCCAATACACTGACGAGAATGCCCATTCCTGCCATCGTGGTAAACAAACTCGGCCAAGGAAATTTCAGCATAATCAAGTGACCAATCACGGGTGCGATCACTGGAATGATACAGGTGATGCCATTGAGCATCGACAATACTTTCGCGCGGCGTTCATCGTCTAACGTGTCGCGTAAAATCGCGAATGCGACGACATAGCAAGATCCAGCCCCGATGCCTTGGCAAAAGCGAGCAATCAAGAAAGTGTTTGGTTGCTCAGCCATCCCGCCGAGAAAAGACGCGAGCACGAAGATCATCGCGCCGACGACGGCAACAGGCTTTCGTCCCACAGAGTCTGCAATTTTCCCCGCGAATAACATGGTGGTAGCCATGCCAGCTAAATAGATCGAAAACGCAATATGCAACTGAGACTCACTGGCGTTGAGATCTGACGCAATTTGAGGCAAACCAACAAGATACAAATCAATGGCAGTAGGGTAGAGTAAAACGAGTGCAAAACTACAAAGTAAAAAACGGGACATGGAAACCTCTCTATCGAATGGCGAGGATAATAGAGTGCTAAACGTTTGCCTGCGAGTGGGAAATACGACACTAGGTATTTCTATTTACGACATACCCTGTATGAATTGAGCATAAAAACAACAAGGAAGATTATGATTACTATTGAAAAGTATTCGCCTGAGCGACATGAACAAACTTGCGAACTTAGCGTGCTAGAAGAGCAATCGCAGTTTACGGTCGCGGATGTGGGTGAAATGCTTACGCGTCTTGAACCTACAGAACTTCCGCATCTGATTTTGACAGACGATGATGTGGTTGGCTTTTTTCTATTTGATGCAGCTTACAGTGAGAAATACGATTTTTGCCCGGAAAACAGTTTAGGCGTGCGGGCTTTGCTGGTGGATCACCGTCATCAAGGCAAAGGCATCGCCAAGCAAGCCATTCAACAGTTTGCCGATTTCGCCAAACGCCATTATCCCGAGTTTGATGCGCTTTATCTCACTGTGAATTGCCGCAACATACCTGCTTATCAGTGCTATTTAAAATCAGGGTTTGAAGATACCAATGAGCTTTACCACGGCGGCCCAGTTGGACCGCAGCACATTATGAGACAGCCGCTTTAGCTATGAAAAACCAAGGATGGAAAGATGAGAATTGAAATCGACAATTTAGAACGGCCGCAAGTGATTGCGATGTTGGAAGGACATTTACAGGACATGTACGCTACATCGCCACCAGAAAGCGTGCATGCGTTAGATTTAGATAAGCTCAAAGCGCCAGAAGTGACGTTTTGGACCGGATGGAAAGGTGAGCAACTGCTTGGGTGTGCGGCGATTAAAGAGTTGGATGACCAACACGCGGAGCTGAAATCCATGCGCACCACGCCTACGGCAAGAAACCAAGGTGTGGCATCTCAATTATTGATTCATGTGATTGAGCAAGCGAAGCAAAAAGGTTTGCAGCGCTTGAGTTTAGAAACGGGCTCGATGGAGTTTTTTAAACCAGCGCGCCTGTTGTATGAAAAGCATGGCTTTGTGTACTGCGAGCCGTTCGGGGATTACGAACTCGATCCGAACAGTCAATTCATGACCCTAGAACTGAGCTAGGGCCATGAATTTTTAGAAGCTAAATCCAATCGATTTAGAAATTCAGATTCAAGTTGATGGTTGGCGATAGGAGGCTTGAACGCTCGTCAGCCAATCGCTTTCTCTTCTCTTTCAGTCTCTTGGCATTGTCTTTGTCTGGATTGCCATCAAGCTGATTATCGATGACCGAGATTTCAGTATCGATTTGTTGGATGCGTTGCTGGCGTTGATATTCTTGATGACCTAACTGGTAGTTCTCAATGAACTCTTTGCTGCTGCACACACCGTAGTATTCTTTGCCTTCGATACCGACAGTGTACCCATTGTCTGGTGAGCAATATTGGATAGTGCCTTTATCAAAGCCTTCTTTCCATTTCGCTCGGTCGGGTGTCACACCCGCTTCACCACAGTCTTCGGTATAGCTATTGATAATGTTTGGATCGTTGCCATCTCGGCCATCTTGATAACCTACGTTGTACCAGTTCGCCGTTTTGCACTCATCCGGAGACATGCTGGCGCAACCTGAGAGCAAAGTCAGTAAAGCCAGGGGGATTAGCGCTCTTTTCATCAGTGACTGTCCTTTAAATAAAATCGAATTGATAACTTGAGTTTAAAATGAACACTGTTCATATCAATGGTTGAAATCATTGTATTCACAATTGTGGTGACTCATTAATCTAAGTGATAAATTTATTATGCTGAATAGAAGTGTGTTTGATTAGTATTATCCACGAACTGCGCCTTTGCTGCATCAATCCACTAGCCTTGGCCCCAAATTAAGTGATAATACCAACATAAAGATAAACACCGTCAATGAGGCTAAGACATTGAGCGAACAACCCACCGTCCTTATTATCGAGGATGAATCTGCTATCGCAGAGAACCTGATTCATGTATTAGAGATGGATGGCTACCACGCAGAGTGGTTTGCAACGGCAGGAGAGGGCTTAGCCTTTTTGCAGCATAACTCTGCAGCGTTACTTGTGTTGGACGTAGGCTTACCGGATGGCAATGGTTTTGAATTGTGCAAAACCATCCGTGAGTTTTCTGATATTCCCATTATCTTTCTCACCGCAAGAAGCGATGAAATTGACCGTGTAGTGGGCTTGGAGATTGGCGCGGATGATTACGTGACGAAGCCATTTAGTCCGCGTGAAATGTTGGCGCGCATTAAACTTAGAATCAAAGCTAAAGCGCCAATGATGGAGCACAAACCAGAGCCTGTGGCTGTTCCAGAACAACCTCAATTGAGCCATGATTTGGTTGCGCAAAACTTTGACTACGGTGTTGGCGGGCAAATGCTTGGGTTAACTGCGGTCGAATTTAAGATTCTCGATAAGCTGATTTCCGTCTCTTCCAATGTATTGAGCCGAGAGCAGCTCATGGTCGCGGCAGACATGGCGCCAGAGGCTGCATACGAGCGCAATATCGATACCCACATCAAAGCCATTCGCCATAAGTTGAAGCCGTTTGAGATGTCTGAACGCATCTGTACCAAACGTGGCTTTGGTTACTTTTACTGCATTAAAGGTGAATGATGAATCGCTGGCCGAAGATCCCGCTTGGACTCAGACTGTTTTTTCTCTACTTCATCTTAGTCGGAATGACGGCTTACATGGTGAGCAAAACCGTTGTCCAAGAACTTAAGCCAACCGTGCGTCAAACCACTGAAGAGACGCTGGTGGATATGGCGAACTTGCTCGCGGTATTGGCAGAAGAGGACGTTGCAAACGGAAAGTTGTCTGAGAGTCGCTTCTCCAAACTGCTAGCGGCTTATGGGCAGCGAGAACCTCAAGCGCGCATTTGGGAAATTGGCAAAAAAGCGATTAATCATCGAATTTACATCACCGATAAACAAGGGATTGTGATTGCGGATTCTTGGCAGCAAGACGTTGGCAAAGACTACTCACAATGGAATGATGTGTATCTCACGTTGCGCGGTCAATACGGCGCGCGCAGTACCATCGAAGACCCGAAAGATCCGCTTTCAACCGTCATGCACGTTGCTGCGCCCATCTACCACAAAGGCGAAATCATTGGCAGCGTGACGGTGGCAAAATCTAATCGCTCAGTACAACCCTTCATCGATCTTTCTAAACGCAATGTATTGTTTTGGATGGTGTGGATGAGTGGTTTAGTGCTATTGGCAGGGGCATTGTTTGCTTGGCGAATTCACTCGGCACTGAACAAGCTAGAAGACTACGCGACCAAAATGGGTGAGGGTGAAAAGGTCTCTAAGCCAACATTTCGTATCTTCTATGAGTACGGCACGCTAAGCGACGCATTGGAGAAAATGCGCAACCAACTCGACGGCAAACAATATGTGGAAGAGTACGTACAGACGCTGACTCATGAGCTGAAAAGTCCGTTATCAGCGATTAAAGGCGCGAGTGAAATATTGCAAATGCCATTGCCTGAAGAAAAGGTCACGCGCTTTGCTGGCAACATTGAGCGAGAAAGCGACCGCATGCAGTCATTGATTGATAAGTTGCTAGAACTTGCTCGTCTTGAAAAGCGCCCCGAGCTAGAACAAGTCGAAGCTATCTCGCTAAAACAAATGGTCAATGAAGTGGTTGAATCGGCGGATGCGCGCTTGAGTGCTAAGTCGGTGATTGCCAACATCCAAATTGATGACCATCTCTCCGTACTTGGTGATGCCTTCTTACTGAAACAAGCCGTTTTTAACTTGATGGACAATGCGCTGGATTTTGTTGATTCAGAGGGACGCATTGAATGGAAAACTGAGGTCACGAAAGAGAAGGTATGCCTGTCGATTTTCAACTCAGGTCCTCACATTCCTGACTACGCGATGCCTCGTTTGACCGAGCGCTTCTACTCCCTCGCTCGGGAAAATGGCGTTAAGAGTACTGGGCTTGGGCTAAATTTTGTTGAGCAAGTGACCAAGCTGCACAAAGGTAAGTTGCAAGTCGAAAACGTCGATTCTGGTGTGAAAGTGACCTTGATTTTACCAACTCCATAGAAACTCCACATTAGCTCCATTCGTTCTCCAAATTGCTGATTTAGATTACTCCCATCAGCAAATGGAGAATGAAACATGAAAAAGATCCTCAATAACCAACTCGGCACGAAGTTCGCCTTCGTGCTGTTTTTGTTTGTCTTACTGCAAATCCCGCTTTCAATGGTCACAGGGCTGATCTCAGAACGCTCATATCGCCAAGATGAAGTCAGAAACGACATCGCACGCAGCAGCAGCGGCGAACAGCGCATCATTGGTCCATTCATCATGGTTAATTACACCGAAACCAGTTACCGAGATGACAAAGTACAGATTAAAGAGCGTCGTAAATTTCTTTTACCTAGCACTTTTGATATGAGCGCGAATCTGGACAGTTTTGAAAAGTACCGAGGCATTTACCGCGCGCGTTTATACAAAGCACAAGTGGTACTGAAAGGCACTTTTGATGCAGACGATCTCGCGGCGTTGCAGGGGCTTGATATTGACAACATGAGCCTAGTCGTTGGCATTGAAGACAGCCGTGGATTGATTCGTTTGGATGACATGACCATGGCGAGCTCTTATATCGAAGTCGCACCGGGAACGGGGTTAAATCAGTTACCACAAGGCTTCCACAGTGATCTGACACTTGCAGACCTAAACCCAGCACAACCTTTGGCATTCGATCTTAACTTCTTGCTACAAGGGATGGGGCAGCTTCAAGTCACACCAATCGGCAGTCAAACAACGGTTGAACTCTCTTCAACTTGGGCACATCCAAGCTTTATCGGTGATTACTTACCGGTGTCATCAGAAGTCTCTGAGGATGGATTTAATGCACAATGGGCGAGCAATAACTTCTCTACCAATATCGCGCAGCTGTTCCAAAGCTGTTTGTCATCGAATCACGCTTGTCACGAGCTTGAACAGCGACAAATGGGCGTAGATTTGATTGATCCCGTGGACCACTATTTGAAATCCCACCGAGCTGTGAACTATTCACTATTGGTTATCACATTAGTGTTTGCGAGTTTCTTCTTACTGGAGCTGTTCCAAGCGCGTCCGGTTCACCCTGTGCAATACGGTTTTATTGGTCTGGCTTTAGCGCTTTTCTATCTGTTGTTGATTTCGATGAGTGAACATCTGGGCTTTAACTGGGCATATGTGGTGTCGGCAGTCGCATCGACGGGGCTTTTAAGTGTGTACGTGAGCGGTATGTTGAGCAACACCAAACACGGCGCGATATTCGGAGTGTGTTTGCTCACTCTCTACGGATTACTGTTTGGCTTGCTACAAGCAGAAAGCTACGCATTGGTTATGGGGACATTACTGTGTTTCGCGATTTTGAGCTTCACTATGGTCATTACACGCAACATCGATTGGTACGCACGAAATAAGAAAGAAGAAGAAAGTGCAAAGGCGAATCATGAAGATATTTAAGCGAGCAACTCTCACTGGTCAGCCAAGCGATATGGTGGAAGAAACGTGCGCTATCCACCTGCGATTTTCTGCAAAAAATGGACTGAAAAGCTTGGTGTGTTTTATCGCATTGGTCGTTATTGCGCTCTATATTCGAGACAGCTTTATTCGTCCGACATTTGGTGATGTTCTGGTTGTGGTTTGGCTCTACTACTTTCTTGCAAGCTTGTTCTCCATGCCCGTTAACTGGCTGGTTTCACTGGTGGTGTTGATTGCGTTTGCTGTCGAGTTGGGGCAATTGCTTCAGGTCGTAGCTTGGCTTGGTATCGAACCTTCATCGCCTCTGGCTGTAATTTTGGGCGCCACATTTGATTGGAAAGATCTGCTGGCTTATAGCATCGGAGGTCTACTGTGTTGTTGGATGGAAAAGCAATGAAAACCGAGATGAAAGCCATTGCGCTACCAAACCGACTCCGCCATTCCAAACGAGGTATTCGTAAAAGGATCAAAATCAGTTTACTCAAGCGCGTGTACCTTTGGTCACTGACCAATAGAGAACTGCTGTAAACCTCACCTGTTTATATGAAATACAAAAGGGAACCTTAAGTTCACCGGCGCACAGGGTGAGTTAAGATTCCCTTTATTAATAGGGTCTATTGAGCTTTCAAGCTGATTTTTGCAGCTGTTTGTGGGTAATTTATATGAGGCAGAGACATTTGAAATGTAGTTGGTGTAACTGATAAGCCGGTAATGAAGTAGAAATGAACCACAAACGCTGCCCGAAGGGTTCGGCTAAAAGCGTTTTACTCTTTGTTGAGAGGTAATTGCTTAGAATGACTAGGCGGCAAACCTCTCGCCGCGATTAAAACGCTTTTATCTCGAACAAAATTTAACCATGAAAGTTCAATAGACCCTAACTAAGACATCTAGCTGCTACTTTTAATTAGCTTTCAAATGAAAGTTTCTCGCCGAACGTCTCTTTCCAGTCTTTATCGAACTGCTCAACCGCCGGTTTTACTGCTGGGTGAGCGAACATTTGTGCCGCCACATCGGTTGGCAATGTAATGGCTTCGATGCCCAGTTTCATCACTTCCATCGCTTGTTGAGTGTTCTTGAAGCTGGCTGCCAAAATCTTCGCTGGTAGTTGGTTTTGATCGAGCAACAATTGAAGATCCGCGACCACTTCAACACCGTTGCCGTTCATCGCATCAATGCGGTTTACGTAAGGTGCTAGGTAGTCAGCACCGCACAGTGCCGCTAGGAAACCTTGTTGAGCTGAATAGATAGCCGTGGCGAGAACCTGAATTCCCTCTTTTTTCATTAGCTTAATTGCTGCTAAGCCGGTTTCTGTTGCTGGCACTTTTACCACTATATCGTAAGGCAATTCATTCAGTTGGCGCGCTTCTGCCACCATACCTTCGACGGTTGAACTCACGACTTGAGCGTGAAAGCGAGGTGTACCGCCAAGTGCTTCTTGCATGCCTGCTAGGGTTTCATTCAGTCCCTGTTTTGACTTCGCCAAAATGCTTGGGTTTGTCGTCACGCCTTTTAGCGGTAGGCACTGGTTAAAGCGTTTTACTTCTGCCACATCAGCAGTATCTAAATAAAGTTCAATCATGGTTTCTACCTTAAACAAAATCTTCGTTTTGATGATGGGATCACTATAGATCTGACAATCGAACGAGATCTTGATTTTGATCAATTGAAGTTTCATTTGAAACTATAATAATTTCATTAAATGAAAGTTGAGTGAAACTTGTAAACGCTCAAATGAAGCTTTCAGTTCGAACAAAGAAAAGCCGCTGATAAGACTTAACCAGCAAGAAACGGATTAAGTACACAGCGGTAGCACAGACCAAGAGGCAAGCAGAGATGTATTTCAATATCCAACGATTCTCTACCCATGATGGCGATGGCATTCGTTCCATTCTTTTTCTTAAAGGATGCAGCTTGTCTTGCCCTTGGTGTCAAAACCCAGAAAGCCGCAGCGAAAAGCATTCACTCTTATTTGATCAGCGAAGTTGTATGGAAGGTTGCCAGCTGTGCGTTTCTGCTTATCAAGCCACAACTCAATCTACAGCGGGTAGTGAAATGATGGGTGATGGTATTCAACGTATCGACAACCAGATCATCATCAATCGCAAAGCCATCAAAGAAGACCAACTGATCGCGCTGCGAGACGTCTGTCCTACGCAAGCACTGACTGTCTGCGGTGAAGAGGCGAAATCAGACATGTTGTTCGACACCTTAATGAAAGACAAACCTTTCTATGACCAAAGCCAAGGTGGCGTGACATTCTCCGGTGGTGAGCCACTCATGCAAGCGGATTTGGTGGCAGAACTCGCACAGCGTCTGCATGACAACCAAGTCTCGACTGCGATTGAATCGTGCATGCATGTGCCGTGGAAGAACGTCGAAAAAGCCGCGCCGCATATCGATTGTTGGTTGGCGGATTTAAAACACACCGATGAAGAAAAGTTTCTTAGCTGGGCGAAAGGTTCACTAAAACGCATCAAAGACAATTTCCGAAAACTGGCACCTATCGCGAAACGCATTGTGATTCGCGTTCCAGTGGTGCCGGGGTTCAATGACACCATCGAAGAGTTGAAAGACATCATCGATTTTGCGGCTTCACTAGAAAGCTGCCAAGAACTTCACTTGCTGCCGTACCACACGCTCGGCATCAATAAATACCGCTTGCTCGATATGCCTTACGAGTGTTCTGACAAGCCATTAAACAAACCAGAACTGCTAGAAAGCGCCATGCAATACGCAAGCGAAAACACCCAACTTAACGTGATTGTAAGAGGTTAACTATGGACCTGAATTACCTTCCTGAGCGTATCAAAGCGCACAAATCGGCACTGGTAAATATCGTAACGCCACCTGTCTGTACCGAGCGTGCAGAGGCATACACTCGTGCTTATCAAGCAAACGAAGACAAACCTGTGATTGTCCAACGTGCGCTAGCACTGCAAGAGCACTTACGCACTCGTACGATTTGGATTAAACACGATGAATTGATCGTCGGTAACCAAGCGAGCAAAGTGCGCGCTGCGCCTATTTTCCCAGAATACACTGTACGTTGGATTGAAGCGGAAATTGATGAGCTAGCCGACCGACCAGGTGCTGGCTTTGTTGTCACCGAAGAAGATAAACAAAGCATCCACAGTATCACGCCGTACTGGCGCGGTAAAACCGTTCAAGACCGTTGTTATGGCTTGTTCACTGATGAGCAGCAAGAAATCTTAGCCAGCACCATCATTAAAGCCGAAGGCAACATGACTTCGGGTGACGCGCACCTTGCGGTGGATAACGAGAAAATCTTGAAGCTAGGCATGAACGGTTTGTTAGAGGATGTTCGTCAGCACCGTGCTAACAATGATGTTTCGACCTTTGAAGGCTTGAAGAAAGAGCAGTTCTACAAGTCGGTCGAAATCGTACTGCTTGCGATTCAAGAGCACATGGTGAGCTACGCTGAATTGGCGGCAAAAATGGCGTTAGAAGAGACACGCCCGCTGCGCAAAGCTGAGTTAGAAAGTATTGCGGCAAACTGTCGTCATGTCGCGAGCCACGCGCCAGAAAACTTCTGGCAAGCACTGCAGTTGAGCTACTTTGTTCAGTTGATGCTACAAATCGAATCGAACGGTCACTCGGTTTCTTTCGGTCGTATGGACCAATTCCTCAACGAATTTTATGTTCGCGATATCGAAAACGGCACGATTGAGAAAGACTTCGCACTGGAGCTTTTACAAAGCTGCTGGTTGAAGTTGCTTGAAGTAAACAAGATTCGCTCTGGTGCACACTCAAAAGCATCGGCAGGTTCTCCGCTGTATCAAAACGTGTGTATCGGCGGTCAGAAGTTGAATGAAAAGGGTGAGCCTGAAGATGCAGTGAATCCACTTTCTTGGGTGATTTTGGAATCTTGTGGTCAGTTACGTTCGACGCAACCTAACTTGAGTGTGCGTTACCATGAAGGTTTAAACCAAGAGTTCTTAATGGGCTGTATTGAAGTGATTAAATGCGGATTTGGTATGCCAGCGTTCAACAACGATGAGATTGTTATTCCTGAATTCATCAAGCTTGGTGTAGAGAAAGAAGACGCTTACAACTACGCATCTATCGGCTGTATCGAGACCGCAGTTCCGGGCAAATGGGGTTACCGTTGTACGGGCATGAGCTTCATTAACTTCGCCCGTATCTTGCTAGCTTCATTGAACGAAGGTGTGGATGCAACAACGGGTAAAGCTTTCTTGCCACACGATAAGTCATTAGCAAAAGGCAACTTTGAGAACTTTGAGCAAGTGACCGCTTCTTGGGCAGAGCAAATCCGCTACTACACCCGTAAATCGATTGAGATTGATACTGTAGTCGACAGCGTACTTGAACAGCAAGCTCAAGACATTTTCTGTTCAACGCTGGTGGATGACTGTTTGGCTCGCGGTAAAACCGTGAAAGAAGGTGGCGCGAAATACGATTGGGTATCTGGTTTGCAAGTCGGTATCGCGAACTTGGGTAACAGCCTAGCTGCCATCAAGCACCTTGTTTTCGATGATGCGCAAATCACTCAGCCCCTTATCTCACAACAACAGCTAGCAAAAGCATTGGCAGAAGATTTCGATGGCATGGAGAACGAACAGCTTCGCCAACGTCTTATCAACTTTGCACCAAAATACGGTAACGATGATGACGCGGTAGACCAACTATTGGCAGACGCTTACCAAGTGTACATTGATGAGCTAGAGCAGTTCGTTAATACGCGTCATGGGCGTGGTCCAATTGGCGGCGGTTACTACGCAGGTACATCAAGTATCTCGGCAAACGTCCCATTCGGTGCTTCAACCATGGCAACGCCAGATGGTCGTAAAGCGAAAACGCCATTGGCAGAAGGTGCAAGCCCGTCATCTGGCTCAGACCGTTTAGGTCCAACGGCAGTGTACAACTCGGTTGGTAAGATTCAAGCGAATAAGATCCTTGGTGGCGTGCTGCTTAACCAGAAGTTAAGCCCGGCAGCAGTTGAGTCTGAAGGGGACAAGCTCAAGCTTTCTATGTTGATTCGCACCTTCTTCAACCACCACAAAGGCTGGCATGTTCAGTACAACATCGTCTCTCGCGAGACCTTGCTAGCAGCGAAGAAGAACCCTGAACAATATCGTGATCTGGTTGTGCGAGTTGCAGGCTACTCAGCCTTCTTCACCGCGCTATCACCAGATGCTCAAGACGATATCATTGCTCGTACCGAGCACGAGCTGTAAGTACACTCACTAACTAAAACGAAAGGCACCGATTGGTGCCTTTGGTTTGAATACTTAATCCGCAAATGACTATACCTGAACGCATTAAAGCTTGTGCAAAATGGTCACGCATTTCTTCGTGACGTTGTCGTATTCTTTCGTCATGTAAGCGGTAGTGATCGCGCCCTCTTTCATGAAGCAAATGGCATCGAGTAATGAAGCGTTGTCTGATTTGAGATAGCGTTGAATTAGCTCTCTGACTTGCTGCTTATGGTAGCGGCAATACGTTGCGATCTCGCCACTGTCGTCACTGAATTCCGCGGACGTATTGATGAAAAAGCAACCGCGAAACTCGCCCAACTTTTCTTCAGAGCCATGAAACCAGCCGTTGAGTGCTGTAAATAACTGATCGATCACTTCCGCGCACGTTTGTGCTGAAGAAAGCTTTTCCTCCAACCATTCCATAAATATTTCGTGGCGTTGTTCTAATGCGGAGATGATAAGTGCTTCTTTGCTCTCAAAATGGTTATATAGCGTGCGTTTAGCCACGCCGGAAACATTGAGGACTTCATTGATGCCAATAGAGTTGATGCCTTGTTTATAAAACAGTGACAAAGCTGTGTCGATCAATAACTGTTTCTTTTTGTTCATAACTATGTCCTCAAAAAGTTCCATAAACACATATTGACAAAGGTAGACAGATTTGTCTATTTTATTTTGTAGACAATTCGGTCTACTTTGAGGTGTTTATGAATAATTTAATTTTATCGTTGGTTGCCGGGCTTGGCGCTACGTTGGCTATTGGCGTATTGTCCTACGCTGAGGTATCACTGACGGAGGTTGTACTCCTGATGGCACCATTTGGTGCTACCGCAGTACTGGTGTTTGGGGTGCCTAGCAGCCCTCTCGCTCAACCAAAAAACGTGATCATTGGTCACTTCATCACGGCATCTATCGGTATTGCGTTTAGCCAGTATGTTGACGTCACGCCGGTCACGCTCGCGATTGCGACGGGGCTAGGTGTGTCTGCGATGCTGATTACGAAGACCACTCATCCACCTGCGGGGGCAAATCCAATTTTGATCATGGCGTCTGGGCAGGGATGGAGTTTTCTCTTCACGCCTGTCCTGATTGGCGCGGTAGTGATTGTTCTGGTCGGTAAAGGGCTACAGTTGCTCCAAAGTCAGTACTTAAACCCTCGATTGAATGGTCAGAAGACCTAGTCGGGTTGTAGTTAGGGCCGCGAAAGGGAGTGATCTCTTTTGCGGTTTTATCTTTTGTCGGTTTGCAAAAACAAAATCTGATTCTCTCTTGGTATTCAGTCGTATACATCAACATGGTAGTTAAATTGGTACAATGCGATGAACAGAATCCACCCTAAGAAACTATTGCACAGTAAATGGACGGCTATTTCACCTAAAAACAAAGAGAAGCATTTTGTCGTGACGGAAATGGAACTAGATGAAGATGGTAACGTTGTGAGATGTGTCATCGAGGCAGTCATGAGTAAACGCGACCGAGAGATGAACTGGCAAGACCTAAAAGACTCTGAGCAATGGATGCAAGGGTGGAAGTGAGTGACGCTTTGTTGTTGGGCGAATCAAGCAGAAACGTGCGTTGCGAGTAGGCAAAAGTGGTGCTATCTGATACGTTGATAATTCGTTCTAACGCCCACTCAAAGGATTAATTATGATTGATTTCGACAATTCCTCTGTATTTAAGCTTAAGCCGATTGACGTTTCTAATGCCAGAGAAGACTTCCTTAAGTTCTTGATTGATGGTGAGACTATTTTCGCTGCTTTTAAAACAGTTCGTGACCAAGTGGTGTTTACGAACAAGCGAGTGATAGCGGCAAATGTGCAAGGGATTACCGGCTCAAAAGTGGATTACACTTCTTTGCCTTACAGTAAGATCAATGCATTTTCTATCGAGACCTCTGGTACTTTTGATTTGGATTGTGAAATCGAGTTCTTCATGAGTGAGGTTGGAAGAGTGCGTTTTGAAATTAAAGGCTCGTTTGATTTGATTTCTTTCAACCGTATGGTTAGTGAGTATGTACTAGGTTAAGGGATTAGAAATGAGAGCTTCGCTGAGAGACAAAATTATAGAGGTCTGTGACAAAAAGATCGCGAGTAAAGGTGAATTGGTTGGTCTCTCATTTTATGCGTTTTTCGCTAATAAAAATGACGACCCAGAGCTGTTGATGGAAGCGGCTACGTGGTGGATTCAGACTCATCAGCTCGACCACTTCGAAAAAGCAGTAAAAGTAAAATCAATGGTCGAGTCGGGGAGCTAAATTAAAAAAAAGAAGTAAAGAAAGCAGACAAATGCTAATAACGTTGCGGACAAAACAGGGTAGATAATGTAAGAGTCCTGCTTGTTGGTTCGTTGAAAACATAGCGAAACAAGTAAGACGTTATAAACTACAAGTAACAAGCTGATCATGGTTCCGCTGTTTAATGTCATACTTGATAGCTGAGTTAAGAAAAACGCCAATAAAAGGTAATCGAAGACAATGAGCCATAAAAAGGCTTTCTTCAGTAAGTCGCTTTTTCTTTTTTCGGATGATGTTATGTGCATATAGAACTCAACTAAAAAGTCACAGTAACAGAGGCTTTGGTTAGAGAGGTCACCATCAGAGTGGTGACCTTTTAAGATTATAATTCTTGAATTTTTACTTCGCTGGTGGCGGTATCGCCGGAGTAATTGATGACTTCTTGACGAATGACTGGTTGGTTGAATTCAGCCTTATCTTTCGCTTTTTGCAGTTCGCTTTCTTGGTGGTTGCCAAAAAGGGTCTCAAGCACTTTAGCGGCAGGAGTCGTTAAAACAAACAGCTCAATACGACGGTTTTCGCTAGAATCTGGCTCATCAGGATTAAGCAGCGCTCTATCTGACATACCCGTTACCTGCATTACTCTATCATCCGGCATACCGCCTTCAACTAACGTATTTCTTGCTACGTCTGCTCGAGAGGCTGATAACGCCCAGTTAGATTGACGACCAAAACGCTTTTTAAATGGAATTGCATCTGTGTGTCCGCTGATGATCAGAGGGTTGTTAACACGATGAAATACAGGTGCTAGTGCGAGCAGTAAATCTTCAAAAAAAGGAGTAAGTTCTGCACCACCACGGCTGAACATATGCTGTTTGTAATCATCTTGAAGGACGATACGCAAACCTTGTGGTGTCACCGTGACGTTTACATTTCCCTGCGCATTAATTTGGGCAGTCATTTGCTCAATTACTTTCGCTAGTGCGGCAAGTTGCTCTTGAGTATCGAAGTTACCAGGAATCAAAGAATCAATTTCTGGTCCATCCCCATCACCTTTGAAGTAAGAGCTTACCACATGGTTGGAGTTGTGTTTACTTGGCACAGAAGAGTCCTGTGCCAAGTCGATAGGAGAAATACTTTGTGACGTATCAAATGGGTTGCCGTAACTCTTGTCGAATACGCTTGAACTATGCAAGTGGGCAACAATCGCTTTACGCTCTTCTTTGTCTACCACCTGCATAACCCAAAGTACAAGAAACAGCGCCATTAGGGCGATCATGAAGTCAGCAAACGCGACTTTCCACGCGCCGCCATGAGACGACTCATCATGGCTGTATACTTTGGCACGTTTGAACACTACATGCTCTTGTTTTTGCATTATCCCTCCTGTTCAGCTAACCACTTCTCCATTTGGTTGAATGTTGGTTTGATGTCTAGCTGAATATGTTTACGACCAGCGTCAATGGCGAGCAATGTCGGCTTTTTCGCTACGTAGGCAACCAAGGTTGCACGAACGCACTCAAAAGCAGTCATATTACGTTTTACTCGCTGAGCCATGGCGTTACTTAGTGGATCTAAGCCACAGTAACAACCGAAAATACCAATGAATGTACCAACGAGAGCTGCCGCAACGTGATAACCAATCATAGCGATTGAGCCATCAATAGCTTGCATGGTGATAATGATGCCACCAACTGCTGCAAGAATACCGAAGCCAGGTAGTGCTTCAGCTGTACGCTGTAGTGAGCGTGAAGGTAAAAGCATTTCGTTCTGTATTGCTTCGATTTCTTGCTCTAGCAGTCCCTCTAATTCATGAGGCGACATCTGTCCCATTGCCATTAAACGTAAATTGTCAGTAATGAAAGAAATTAGGCGATGATCTTCTGCGATCGTCGGGTAAGCGAGGAACATAGAGCTTTGCTCCGGAGCCTCAATATGAGAATCCAGAAACTTGTATCCGCGGTTTCTCGCTGTCTCTAGCAAGTTGTTGAGTAGTGCCATTAATTCCATGTAGTACTCATGCTCTTCTGTTGGACCTTTAATGGTCGCTGGCACTTGGCGACGCATTTCTTTCAGTACATGAGGCGGATTACCGATGATCAGAGAACCAGCAGCGGCGCCAATAATGATAAGGAATTCGGCTGGCTGCCAGATAGCACCTAAGCTACCACCGGCCCACATATATCCACCGAAGACGCACACCAGGATAGTGAGCACTCCAAAAAACTTTTGCATCTTGTGACTCCTAAGAGGACATTAATTGGTTGAGTTGTTTCAGCGCTTGTTTGTGAAGCTGACATATACGAGGTGGTGTCAGATCCAATACCAGAGCTATTTCGTGTAAGTTGAGTTCATGTTGATAGAACAGAGTCAGGAGCAGTTGATCGCGCTTAGGTAATTTACCCAAAGCACTGTCTAAACTACGACGAATATGTTCATGTTCCATGCCATCGTATTGCCCGCCAATGTAGCTATCACCGCTGCTCTCCATCAGTTGGTCAAGGCTTTGCATCTCGCCTGCGAGAGCGGCATTTTGGCGGTTGTAATAATCTTGCTCATTCGTCCCTAAAGCCTGGATGATTTCGGCATCCGTTGGCATTCGACCTAACGTTCGAGTGAGATCTCGAGTCACGTCGTTGAGCTCGTGGGCTTGTTGACGAGTCTTACGTGAACGCCAATCTAGTCGGCGTAATTCGTCTAAAATAGCTCCCCGAACTCGACAAACGGCGAAAGCAGGAAAGTGAGGATCGTCAACATCGCCATATCGGCGTCCAGCCTCGACTAGAGCGATAAGGCCTATCTGCTGCATATCTTCAATACTACAGTGAGAAGTGGCATGAACGCGCAGCTGGTTAACTACGCGTTTTACCATGACCTGATGACGTTGTAGCAATGCGTTTTCATCAATTGGTCGTGACGGTGTTGTCACTTCCTCTTCTGTGGTGTAAGTGTCTTGTACATTCATGTCTAACATGGTTGTGCTCCGTTATTGCACAACATATTTAGTCAACAAAACATCGTCGATTTCTCGGACGATGTCTGTTTTAGCAAAAGCGAGTAGAAGCGTTTGCTTCACTTCGTCTTGCAGAATATCGATGGCACCCGCTTGCTGTAACTGATCAAACGTTTTGTCGCTAAACAGTTTTAATAGAGAGTTTTGTACCATAGGCATGTATTCATCGATCTCTTTGATACGCTCTGGACGGCGTGTCTCAATTGCCAGTTCTAGCATCACAAAGTGAGTCTGTTTCTTGCCTTTAACGGTCAAAACGACTTTGTCCAAAGGATGGAAGCTAGGACCTTTACTTGTCGGTTGTTCTGTGACCAAAAAAGACAGTGGAGAGTCTTCGATCAGTGAACCAGAGTCAGGTGACCCTTGAGCGTGTTTGTTTAAGTACCAGATTCCGCCCATAATTGTGACGGCCGAAACGAGGGCACTGGTGATGATCATGGCGATAAACAGGGCGATCATTTGTTGTTTGGTCATAACCTTTTTCCTCGAAGATTCGCTAAGCTTGAGTGCTTAGCCAGTGTTCTGAATAGTTAGTTGTTGTCGTGGTTTGGAATGCACCAGATTCTCGTGCGGCGAAAATATTGGCGTCTTCTTCGTTTGCATGTGGGTCATTTCGACCTTGGTTTTGATCAGAGCCAACATTGACATCGACATGAACGAAGTTTTGCTCTTGTAACTCAGCACGCAATCGTTCCGAAACTTGCATTAAAGCTTCTCGTGTTGCTGCGGCATTGGCGTTGATGTGGACACTCAATCGGTCACCTTCAACACGTACAAGTAAATCCAATTTCCCTAAGTCTGGTGGGTCTAGGCGGATTTTTGCTTCTTGTACATTTTGTTGAGCTTGGAGCGTCACGCGATCATGTAATACTTGCATCATTTGCTCCCCCCACTTTCCGGCAGTGGTATCAACACGCACCGCTGCCCACTCAGAGCCTTGAGCTTGAACATGACTCGTCGCAACCGGTGAATGTGCAGATTGTGTTGTAGGAGCTTGTGCTTGAAGTAGAGATGCGGTTGGTTGCCCTTGAACAGGTTGATTCAAAAGAGTTTGAAACTCAGCACCGGAGATAGGCAAACGCGAACTCGATGAAGTCGGCAGACTTTGCTTCACATCTTGTTTTGATGATGTGTTTAACATAGCGTTAGACGAATCTTGAGTAACAGACTTAACTTCGCTCGCAGTCATTAAAGATGACGCTTTTCCTAGTTTCTCAGCCTGCTTCTCTGCCATGGTAATCATACCCTGGGTTAAAGCTTGAGCTTGAGCTGCAAGATCAGTCGATTCTGTTAACCCTGGTGTACTGGTCAAGTTGGCATCCGGATCTGAAGCTGAGCGGTCATCAGTATCAAAACCATGACTTTGTACTTTGTTTGCGTTGTTCAAAGTAGAGGCCGTAAGGTGAAAACTCGGTACCGCTGACGCAGAGTTAAAGTCTTGCTCACCATTCTGCTTGTTCCCTGATTTAAAACCATGAGAAAAGCCGTGTACCGAGTTCGCTTGCTTGATGTGACCCTCATTGTTAGCTGGCGAATTACCCGAGTGCTGAGTTGAAGAAGGTATGATCATTGAGTTAGCTCCATGGTCATTGCTAATTGATAGGCCATAGCGCGTTCTTGATGGTCATTGACCATGTTCATCTCTTTTTTCAACTCGTTGGTCGACTTCTCTAATACTGCGAAGGCATTAGCGTGCACTGTTTTCGCTCGCTGGATTTCAGGTGCAAGCTTAGGATCTTTCAAAAAAGGCTTGTGACTGATCAAAAGCTCTCGCAACTGCAAGTCGTACCGCTTGAGCGCATGCCAATCGGCCGTTTTTGCGGCGAACTGGATGAGCTGAGATAAATGACGGAATCGCTCTGGCGATACTTTATGCTTGTTGTCCAAAATTCATCCAACCTTCACGAATGTTACCCATTACACGCTCAACGTTAACCAAGCGATTTGCATCGTTTTGCACGCTAGCGTAATAAAGTTCGACTTGGCAGAAGTCATAAAGCTGGCGTAGGTTTTCCGCAATTTCACCGCCGTTTTCATCATCTAGAGCACTTGTTAGTCCAATCAAGATGTTCATGCATTTGTTGATTCCATTCCCTTTCTCGGCCAAACGATTTGCGGCTAGGTGGCCGCGAATACGTTCAACTTCATCGAGTAGGCCATCGATTAACATGATGACCAATTGGTGTGGATTTGCTGCTGCCGCTTGAGCGTCGAGATCGACTTGTTGGTACGAATCGTAACCAGAATCCATAAGCATGAATATTTCTCCTAAATTTGGAACCAAATGTCTTATTTTTGAGCATTAAACATGGACATGGTTTGGTTCATTTGGGTCATAATTGAATTCATTTGAGTGAATTGTTTGAGATAGCGGTTGTACGACATTTCGTACTTACGCTCTAAATTGGTTTGTTTATCTTTGATTCGGTCTAAGCTTGACTGTATTGCGTCTTTACGCGTGCTGAAGGTACCTGATGAGAACTTCAAGAAAGGCTCTACCATCGCGTCAAGAGAATCTAGCAAAGCGTCATCCCCATTAAACAACGCCTCTAAGCCTGCGCTGTTTGTTTGTTGAGCTTCTTTGAACTTTTCTTGATCAACTTTCATTTTACCGTTGCGGTCTAGGCTCACGCCGATTTCGCTTAGGCGCATACCATTGTGTTCACCTCGGATTAACCCCGTTAACTGACTCTCAATAGAACGCAATGTCGAGTCGCTAGCGAGCACGCCGCGTTTCTGATCTTCACCGCCAATTTGGGTGTACTGATCGATAGTCGAAACAAGGGCATTGTAGGTTTCCACAAACTTATCTAGTTGTTCTTTAGTGCCTTCGCTATCAGCTCCAATTTTTAAACCGATTGGCGAATCTCCCGCGGCTTGCGGTTTAGATACGGTAATGTCAACACCGTCGATGACACCTTCAAAAGTATTACTTGCGTTGGTTAGTTTCAGGCCTGAGTCTTTTGCACCTAGCCACATAACCGCATCTTGCGGAGCGTTAATTTGCTTGAGGTTGGTGAAGGCGTCTTCAAACCACGCTTGGCCAGTACCCGATGCAGATACGTTGATCTTATTTTCGACACCAGTCTCAGTGCTCGATAGCATAAAGTGTGTTTGACCATTCGAGCGAACTAGAGTGGCGTTAACGCCAGGGTTATCCGTGTGATTGTTAATCGCACTGGCTAAATCGCTGATCGTTGCAGTGCCGTCACCATTAACATCAACGGAGGACAAGTCTAGAGTCATTGTTTCACCGTTGATGGTGAATTCTAAAGATCCAGTTGTTGGTACTTCTGTCGTTGCCTCAAGGTCTGCAGGCATACCTGTAGATACTTGATGCGCCGTTGCCACTTTTTCTACAAAAATCTGATAGTTACCCGTTAGCGCTTTAGCATCCGCGTTTGCAGTAAAGTTACCTTCTTGAGAGAGTGTCGCACTGTTTTTGATGATGCTGTTTGTGCTGTTATTCATCTCTTTCATTGCAGTACGAAAATCACGTAGTGCGCTTTCAACTTTATTAAAAGCTGACAGTTGTGACTGGTACACATTAGCTTGCGCTTGGTAACGGTTTTTGAATGGGTTTGTGTCCAATTGTGCGAATTGGGTTGCCATTTTTACTGGGTCTAAAGAACTCATGAGGTGTGCTCCTCTCATCTCTTATTGGCTTGAATACTTTGAATGCTACGCCTTAGTTTAATTATCAGTAGCAAGATGCGTGCCGTATATTAAATTCAATTAAAACAAAGGTTTAGAGCTATTTTGTTTTCTTGGGAGGAAGTGGTGTTTCCACCTTGTTTGTTCCGCCTTCCTCCATGGAAAAAGTAATTTCCTTATAAGAAAAGGCGACCTAAACAAAGAAAATATTTAATTGTATTGACGGTTCTAATTAGGAGAGATGTTTTAATTAGACGTTATATTCAGCCTTTACTTCAGCTTGATTCAGATAATTCTTACAGAGTGCATTAATTGCGTTCTGATATTATTTTTGATAGTGCGATGTGCAAGTGTTCTCACTAAAAATTAAATTTTTTACGTTTCAAAGAATGTCAGTTATGAATGAATTTGCGTTACGATTGATGAAATGTGCTCGTGCATATGAAGAGTTCATTAACAAAAAACTATTAAGTAAACAGAGCATCAATTCTGATGAGATAGCTAGTATCTTAAAGGAGGCTAAGTTCAATTTTCCTGAACTTAGAGATAGTAAAATAGGAAGCAAATTAGAGACGATAGAATTAGAACTGTTTAATAAGGTTTTATTTAATATTATGTTGAAATTCGGATTCAGAGTGCCTGAATCTCACAAAGATAATACGAGCTCTATTTATATTCGTAGATAAAAATAAAGCCTTCCATAGGAAGGCTTTATAATTAAGACGATTTAAATTAAGCGCACTATTAACTAAGTAATTAGCGTAGTAGTGACATTGCCATGCTTGGAAGCTGGTTAGTTTGAGACAGAACAGTTGTACCTGCTTGCATCAACATTTGGTTCTTAGTCATGTTTGAAGACTCTACTGCAAAGTCTGTATCCATGATACGACCTTTAGATGCTGTAACGTTTTCTACCATGTTACCAAGGTTAGCCATAGTGTGCTCAAGACGGTTGATGTTCGCACCGAAGTCTGCACGAGAGCTACCAATTTTTTCTACTAGACCGTCAGCGCCGCTGATTTTGTCTAGTGCTGCTTTTGCTTTAGTCGCGTCATCGATACCATCTGTAATTGCTGCATCAGCAAGAATAGTAGTGATTTCACCGATACCTGCGCTTGCGCTTACAGTCAATGTTTCAGCAGAAGATGCACCGATTTGGAATGTTACGTCACCTGCACCGAAGCCGCCGCCTTTAAGAAGGTTTTGACCACCGAACTTAGTGTTGTCTACGATGTTGTTTAGTTCTGCAGTAAGCTGTGTGAACTCTTTGTTAAGAGACGCACGGTCTGTTGCACTGTTTGAACCGTTCAACGATTGTGTAGCAAGGTCGTTCATACGGTAAACGATGTTTGTCATTTCATCCATCGCACCTTCAGCAGTTTGCATCATAGAGATGCCGTCTTGTGCGTTACGCATTGCTACTGACATGCCGCGTGTTTGCGCTTCTAGACGGTTAGCAATTTGAAGACCAGCAGCGTCATCAGCAGCTGAGTTCACACGGTAGCCTGTGCTTAGACGTTCCATTGCTGTGTTTAGAAGTCCGCTTGTTGTGTTCATTGTGTTTTGAGTTACAAGCGAAGCGTAGTTAGTGTGCATTGATAAAGCCATCTTAGTCTCCTTAGTTAGTCACTATATCTTTCAGGCCTCGGGATATTCCCTTGTCACTAACTAGAGGCGGTCGGTCGGCTTTAATGATTAATTTGAAAATTAAAAAATTTCTAAAAAAGATAAAAATTGATGATTTTTAGTGATTTGTATTCCATGAAAACCGGGAAAATCATCATATAAGCCTAAATTTTTTAGTTAAGTTAAAGAAACTATTGCCCAATGATCTTGTGGTTATCCGTTATAAATAAAAAAACAGCACGAATAAATCGTGCTGTTTTAAATATAAATGGTTGAGTTTCAACTATTCCTCATCAAAAGACTGAAAGGAGAGAGAGGTTGGGATATCGCTGAAATAACCAAAATAATAACTGGCACCCAATAAACGATAACGGTTAAGTTCCGTTTGACTCGCTACACGTCCGGCAACCCAAGTATATTTATGCTTTCTTAAGAACTTAGCAATAGGTAGGAAAGCGTGTCTTTCTTCTTTATCTTCTAGTGTGACTGACAATTTGATCATATCGGGACTAAAGTCTGCGACGCGCTCGAAGTTCACTTGCGATGTCGCGACTTCAAACCAAAGTGAATATGCATTCTCTTTTAACTTTTTGGTGAGTGTGGCGACTTTATCACGATCACATAACGTTTCATCAGCTTGAAGAGAAGGAATCACATGTTGAAAAGCAGAAGAGTGGAATTGAATCGTCTGTTCGAGAAAATAAACCCCAGGCTCCCACAGTAATGCATCAACGCGAATCGGCACGACAACATTACTAATCAAGTCGTGGTGAAAGGCTTCTAACTGAAATTGTGTTTGTCTTAGTGCAAGGTAAAGACTGAACAAATCCAGGCAGTACTGCATTTGTTCAGAGAGTTTGAATTGATAGACACTTTGTTCTCCACGCATACCAAATCTCAACGTCAGGTGTTGGAATTCTACTTCCCCTGATTGAGCTTCCCTAATTGCTTGGCATGCGTGTTGGACATCATTGTGTTTTAAAGCATCAAAGACTAATTGATCGTCATCCGTGACGATATGTTGTACTGCGAGACCAACCAAATGTTCGTACATCGCATGTGTTGAAATAAGATTAACCAAGGTTTCCTACCACATTGATTTGTTTGTTTTCTGGGATTTCGTTGTAAGACAATACTGCCAGCCCTTGTGTAAATGTACGAGCGTAACGCGCTAGAAGAGGGCGCAGCTGTGGCATAACGAGAAGGATCGGAGGTAGCCCCTGTTGCTTAAGCTGTTGTCTGATCAATGGCAAGTTTTGTTGGAACTGACCAAGAATGTTTGGCTCAATTGGGAAGCTATCTAGTGTTACCGTACCAGAAGATTGTGCTTGTTGCAGTGAAGTTAGTAGCATTTGTTCTAGCTCATCAGACAGTGCGTAGACATTTAACTCGTTCTTTTGTCCTGCAATTAAGTTAACAAGCGTACGCTTTAGTGCACAGCGTACATCAGATGCAAGTAGGATCGGGTCCTTTGTATTTTCCGCGGATTCCAACATTGTGTTGGCAATCGTGCGAATATCTTTTAGTGGCACTTGGTCCAATAAAAGCTGACGATATACTTTCAGCTGCTGCGCTGGATTAAGTGCTGCTGCTAATGCTTCTGCTAGTTTCGGGGCTTGTTGTGTCAAACGCTGGGTTATTGCTTCCACATCGTCGTGCGTAAACAATTCTGCAAGGTTTGTCTTCATGATTTTACTAATATGAGTGGCAATAACAGTGCCATCATCGACAACTTGGTAACCCATATTAAGTGCTTTTGCTTTATCTTGATGCTCAATCCACACAGCTGGCAACTGATAAGCAGGATCGCTACCCAAAATGCCATCTACCTCACCGTAAGTTTCGCCAACCGCTATCGCCATTAAACGCTCTGGTTCAATAAAACCTTGCTCAATGACTTCGCCATTTAGAGAAATTGTGTATTGGTTTGGCTTGAGGCTCAGGTTGTCACGAATACGAACTTCAGGTAATAAAAAGCCAACTTGTTCAGAAAGGTTTCGACGCACACCGCGGATACGTTGTGATAAAGGAGCCCCTTGTTCTTTGTTGACTAGATGGACGAGTCGATAACCAAGCGCAAGTGATAATGTTTGGACGTGAGGAATATCATCCCATGTCAGCGGTGTATCATCGTCTTGCATTGCTTGTGAAAGTGCTTCGACCTCTTCAATCTGGGAGTCTTGCACTGGCTTCTTGGTTTGACGCCACCCTGCGAACGCTAATGCGCCAGCAAACGCAAAAAAGGCTAGGTGTGGCATACCCGGTACCATACCGATTACCGCCATAATACCTGCGACAGTAAATAGCGTTGCAGGAGTTGCCAGTAATTGCTTTTGCATGGTTTCCGACATGCCATTATCGCTATCATTAATTCGCGTAACGATAATCGCGGCAGCCGTTGCCAATAGTAGTGAAGGAATTTGAGCAACTAGACCATCACCGATTGTGAGTAGGGCATAAGTTTTAAAGGCGTCAGACGCAGCGAGTCCATGCTCGAAGACACCAATACTGATACCACCAATGATATTGATAAACAGAATCAACAAACCTGCGATGGCATCGCCACGCACAAACTTTGATGCACCATCCATCGAACCATGAAAATCGGCTTCGTTGGCGACTTCTTTACGGCGTAAGCGAGCCGTTTCCTGATCGATAAGGCCAGCGTTTAAGTCGGCATCAATTGCCATTTGTTTGCCTGGTAAAGCATCCAACGTAAAGCGGGCTGAAACCTCAGAAATACGTTCACCACCTTTGGTGATTACGACGAAGTTGATGATCATCAAGATGACGAACACCACCATACCAACGACGTAGTTACCGCCAATGACGACTTCACCGAATGCTTGAATGACCTTACCCGCTGCGTCACCACCATTATGTCCTTCTAGGAGTACAATTCGCGTAGAAGCCACGTTCAATGTGAGACGTAATAATGTTGCGACCAGCAAAATAGTTGGAAAAACAGAGAAATCTAATGGTCGCTTTGCGGTTGTGCTGACCAGCAATACTAGGATTGCTAAGACGATATTAAAGGTAAACAGCGCATCCAGTAGCAGAGGAGGCAAAGGAAGAATCACCATTGCTAATATCATTAGCAAGACGATTGGAATGCCAACGTAGCCTTTGGTTGATGTTTGAAGTTGTTTTAACCGGTTAAGCATACTTTCGTGTCCTTGGATAAACGCGGGTTAATCAGTGCTGCAAATGTTTTGGAATCGAAAAATGAGGTAAAGGAATTGGCTCTTTTCCCTCACCTTTACGAAAGGCTTTCAATTGCAAAACGTAAGTAAGAATATGTGCCACTGCGATGTACAGTTGGCTTGGGATTGCTTGTTCAATCGCCGTCGTGTGATAAATCGAACGGGTAAGTGGCGGGGAGTTAATGATTTCCACTTTGTTTTCTCGGGCGATACGTTGAATGTGCATAGCAGTTTCGTCTACGCCTTTTGCGACGACAAAGGGCGCGTCAGAAAGCGAAGGCTCGTATTTCAGTGCGACTGCGTAGTGCGTTGGGTTTGTGATGATCACGTCAGCCGTCGGCACCATTTTATCGATCTTACGGCGCGCAAACTGTTGCTGTATTTGACGAATACGTTGTTTTACTTCCGGACGACCTTCATTATTTTTAAATTCCTCTTTCAATTCTTGTTTCGTCATGCGGAGTTCTTTTAGGTGTTCCCAACGCTGATAAGGAATGTCGATAACCCCAAATAACAACAAGGCGAAGCCCATTAAGAGTAAGCCTTCAAACAGAATGGACATTACTAGAGAAAAACCTTGGCTGAGTGGGAGGTTTTGCATGCCAAGTAATGGCTGTAAGTGGTTGTCTAAATAGCCATATAAGATGCCGAAGATCACGGCTACTTTGAACGTCGACTTTAAGAGCTCAACCACTGAGCGGGTCGAAAAAATGCGCTTTATCCCGCTCAAAGGATTAATTTTGCTCAGCTTTGGCATCACGTTCGCTGGACGGAACATCCAGCCGCCTAGCACAAGGCTACTACCACAGGTCACGATAATAATGACGGTAAACAATGGTAATAGCATGTCGATGATGACTGCTAAACTTTGTCCCAATTGCTCGACAAGTTGTTTAGGATTTTCTAGGTCGGCTCGCGTCAGCATCATGTTGTAGCGAAAGATACCCGACATGCTTTCCCAAATACTATTAAGCTGAGAGTAAAAGTAGAGCGCCACCGCTAGAAATATAACCGCAGTAGTAAACTCTTTCGCGCGAGGAATTTGTCCTTCCTGACGGGCTTTCTTTACCTTCTGCGGTGACGCTTTTTCAGTTTTGTCTTGAGAAGATTGATCGCTCATGCTCCCCCCAACATAAAGTTACTCAAGTGTCTAATGGTGTCGTGAACGAGCGCCGTGTAGCGACCAGGAACACCAGAAACTGAGATTAATACGCTGAATAGACCCAGCAGCATCGTCATAGGAAAACCTAACGCATAGACATTAAGTGATGGTGCGGCTCGGTTCATTACACCAAAACTGATGTTGGCTAGAAGCATGGAAACAATAGCGGGTAAAGCCAAAGCTAGTGAAGAGGCAAACATCCAACCGAAAATATTGACAACACCTTGCAGAGAAAGCGATGTGATACCAGATCCGACTGGCCAAACAACAAAGCTTTGAATCACGATATCTATGACGAGTAAGTGTCCTTCTAGCGCAAGAAACAACAAGGTTGAGAAAATCAGAAATATGCGTCCCAAAATGGCGACAGAAAGCCCGTTAATAGGATCATTCATCATCGCCATACCTAAGCCCATTTGCAGAGAAATCACCTGACCAAGCATGGTGAAAACGTTAAAGAGCATGTGCAAAATTAACCCAAACATTACCCCCCAAATAGCTTGCTCAAAAGCAAGGAACAGGGAAGTCATAGAGAATAACTCGACTTGTGGCATGGGTGGCATTAACGGTCCAGTAATGACAACGATCGAGAGGGCCAGTAAAGTACGAACCCAAACAGGAATAATCGCATCACCAAAGAAAGGCATTGAAATAAATACGGCTCCCACACGAAAAAACGGCCACCAGAGTTGACCGAGTATCGCCGAGAGCTCTGCAAATGTGATGGCCATTAGCCAATCATCCCTGGTATGTTGTGGAACAAGAAATCAAACAGTTCCATGATCTTACGGAGCATCCAGTGACCTGCAAAAATCACCATTAATAAGGTAACGAGCAAACGTGGCAAAAAGCTGAGTGTTTGCTCGTTGATTTGTGTGGCAGCCTGAAATACGGCGATACACAAACCGACAATTAAGCCTGGAACAACCAATACGGCAACCATCAAAATGATCAGCCATACTGCATCGGAAAATAACGTTACGGTTAGTTCTGGGGTCATAACTGCTCCTAGTTAACCGAAGCTGGCAGATAAGGTGCCAACTGTCATTGCCCAACCATCCACGAGTACAAATACCACCAACTTAAAGGGAAGTGAGACAATTAAAGGTGATAGCATCATCATACCCATGGCCATCAGGACACTGGCGACAACCAAGTCGATGACCAAAAACGGGATGAAAAGCATAAAACCAATTTGGAAGGCGGTTTTTAGTTCACTAATGACAAATGCAGGCAAGACAACGGCAAATGAAATATCCTCAACGTTTTGGTCGAGAGGCTCATTGGCAATACGTAACATTTGTTCAAGAGAGCTTTGGTGCGTCTGTGCCAGCATGAACTCTCTCACTGGTTTCTCTGCAACAGAAAAAGCCTGTATTAGCGTGATTTCGCCGTTGTCGTATGGCTGAAACGCATTTTCATAAATATCGCTCCAGACAGGGCGCATAATCAGCAACGTCAATGCGAGAGCGATCCCGACCAACACTCTGTTAGGTGGGCTTTGTTGAAGACCAAGAGCTTGGCGCAAAATCGCAAGGACAACGACAATTCGAGTAAAGCTCGTCGCCATCAAAATAAATGCTGGAAGAAAACTGAGCGCCGTCATCAACAACAGAATTTGCAGTTTAACGCTGTATTCTTGTTGTGTGTCGCCATCAGAAACGGACAAGATAGTTAAGCCGTTGTCAGCCGCCATTGTTGGGAAAGCAAACAAAAGTGACACCAATACCAAAAGAGGTAACCAACGGTGCCAAGCGCTCAGATTTTTCATTGTGATGCCTACCTAAGATTATTGACCAACGCCACTCAATGCAGAGTCATGTACATCGATCAGACGAAGTCCATACTTATCATTGACAACGACAACTTCAGCGTGGCCCATAAGAGAACCGTTTACTTTCACGTCTAAAGGCTCGCCATTGAGCTTTTCCAACTCGATAACCGTGCCTTCACCCGCTTTCATTAAGTCCCCAAGTGGGATCTCCTTACTCGCAACTTCCAGCGTGACTGTGACAGGAATGCTTTTGAAAAAGCTAAGGTCACGTTCCGCAGTGGCTGGTTCTTGTTGGAGCGTATCTTCGGCTTCAAAGTCTTCTAATTGAAAATCATCAAAGTTCAGTTCTTCTGCGTCGAATGCATTAGTTTCTAGCGCTTCGCTCATCGCTGCGGTTCCTTATCAGGGTTAAAGATCAAAACAAGTTGGCCGTCTTGCTCGGCAATACGACCTGTAAATAGAGATTGGTTGCCAATGCTTACTGGAACCGTGTTAAGAAGCTCAATAGGTAAAATATCGTTGGGTTGTAAGCCAACCACATCACTTAAAGGCATCTTCTTTTTACTTAGAACAACGTTCAGTCGAACGGGGGTCGTCTCTAAAGAACGACAGAAAGGTTGAAACAAATCGGTATCAGGTTGCAGTTCAAGCTGCTCGATCAGCGTTTGAATAAGATGACCATCTAGCTTGAGATGAATTGAGCCTTGATGATCGTCAAACGCAATGTTTAATTGAACGTTAATGCCAATTCCTCTAGGGGTCTCATACTCACCCGTGTCCCACATTTCACCAGGAGCAAGCCAACCGATGATGATTCGACTGATGCGCTCTTGTAAACGTAAGTCACTGGCCGTCAGAGTAGCGGCTGAACGCTCTGCACTTGCACCATAAAATCTATCAGCCAACTTTATTAGCGTGTGAGGGTTACCATGGATGAATACCATGCCGCCTTCCTGATGTTGATAGGTCGACGTTTGCTCTTTGTCCATCTCAACCGATGTAAAGCGGTGCAAGTCTACTGAGGTTAAGCTAGCTTCCACTTTTCCTGTGCTGAGCCAATTTTGTAATTCAGTCGTAAGGTTTGAGCAAGATTCTGAAATTAAATTATCGAGCTTCTCACGAATGATATGAATAGGTTTGCCTAATAATTCTACATCAAGTAGTTGACTATCAGAAATAGGCTCGCTAACTCTATTTTCCATTTATATTTTACCGTGCGTTAACAATCGAAAGTGTTTTAACTTAATGGCGTGTAGTCTACACAGAAATTTTAATGATCTTTTAGCTCCAAACTCTAAGATTGTGACTTTAGTTCACATGTTGCTTTGTTCATATAGTCATAATCTTTTAATGAAATTTAAAAAGAGTTAGTTTTCTTTATAAATCGCTTAATAAATAAAATAACAATGTTGAGCGTTTTAGTTGTTATAGATTTTTTAAATTGCCTTTATGGCGTAACAACAACTTCAAATAAATAAATTATAAGATACTGTTTTTTATGCTTAAAGCTTCCGTTGGAGGCTAAGCGTGCTCTCTTGAGCGTTTTGTAACCAATTTTAATATTCAGAATAGGTAATTAAAATGATTAGCTATGCCAGTTCTCTCGGCTTGGTGGCATATTTAATTAAACGGTTTAAGTCATGGGAATGTAAGATATACATGAATCATGTCCGTTTGATAATTTGTAACACAATTATTGTTATCAGTTTTATTTTTTCAAAAGTGTCATATTCAGAAGAAGTCTTAACAATCCCTATGGACCTCTCTAAATGGACATATGAGGGAAATAAATTCAAATGCAACTTGTTGCAATCAAATAAAGACTATGGGAAGTTTTATTTCCTAGCGGAACCTAATAATAAATTCTATTTTATTTCCGATATAGAATATGAAAACAATAAATGGAAAACGATTGCTTTAACAACTCAAAATGCTCCTTGGGGTGATGAGCTTTATAGAAAAGAATTTGGTTCCCTTGAATTTACTAAGCCGTCTCAGCGTTTCATCTTTAATAAAGGCGCTGAAGAATTCATGGATTCAATTGCTTCGGGTAGTTGGGTGACGCTGTCACTTAAAGGAAGTAATGCTTCCTCTGTTTCAGAGATTGTGATTCCTACTCTTCAAATTCAAAACGCATTGAAATCATTTAATGCGTGTCGCGCGCGATTGCCTAAATTGTCTTTTTCCGAGGCAAGGGATATGGCGCTCTCATTTGAGTTTGGTCAGAAGACGTTAAGTCGTGGACAGAAAGCAACACTAGAAGCGCTGTATAGCTATGTATCTGTGGATGATCGAGTGACCAAAATCCTCATCGACGGTCACACCGATAACGTTGGTTCAAGTTTAACGAACCTTTCTGTGTCACGTACTCGAGCAGAGCAAGTCACCAACGCTTTGATTGAGCTTGGGGTCGACGAGTCGATGATCGAAACACGAGCTCATGGTTCGCGTTACCCAATTGCCAGCAATAACTCGGTTAATGGCCAAGCAAAAAACCGACGTGTCACCCTGCGTTTAGTGAGGGACAACGAGTATACGGCTACGAAACACTACCCAGATCTACAATCACAAAATCAACAAACGAAAGTTAAGGTTCAATGATGACGAAAACGAAAATTTTGTTGGTTGAGCCAAATGAAGCTCTTGCTCAACCAGTATTGGATGTGTTGCAAAATGCAGGTTACACCGCGAAACACACTCGTACTGGTCGAGGCGCTTTGCTTGAAGAGCGAGCAGAAATCACTTTAGTGAGCTCTACGCTGCCGGATATGTGTGTTCGTGAGTTTGTCGCGTGTCACCAAAAGCAGCGAAATTCGGGTGTTGTTATTGCGATTGTCGACCAAGAACAAGGCATCTTGGCTGCTGAGACGATGAAAGCGGGCGCTACTGATTATCTATTACGCCCATTTGAATCTAATCAGTTGGTTAATCTGCTTAAACGTGTTGAAGCGTTAGGTAAGCCAATGGCCAACATTGTTGCGGAGTCTTGGAGAAGCAAACAAGTTCTGCAATTGGCGCATCGTGCAGCATGTACTAACGCGAGTGTGCTTATTACAGGTGAATCGGGAACGGGTAAAGAAGTGCTGGCGCGATATGTGCATGAGCACTCTCCGCGTATCAATGGTCCATTTGTGGCGGTTAACTGTGCCGCCATTCCAGAGTCAATGTTAGAGGCTGTGCTATTCGGTCATGTAAAAGGCGCGTTCACCGGAGCGACAAATTCTCAAAGCGGTAAGTTTGAAGAAGCAAATGGCGGGACGATTCTGCTTGACGAGATTGGTGAAATGTCACCTGCGGTTCAAGCTAAATTGTTACGCGTCCTTCAAGAGCGTGAAGTAGAACGTGTTGGTAGCCATAAAGCCGTTCAGCTCGATATTCGTGTTATTGCGGCAACCAACAAAGACTTACGTGAGGAAGTTCAAAAAGGCACGTTCCGTGAAGATCTTTATTATCGATTAGATGTGCTGCCTCTGCACTGGCCGCCTTTGCGTGAAAGAAAAGAGGACATTCTACCGATTAGCCAATTCTTTATTGAAAAGTATCAAGATAGCAGCCGCTGTCACCTATCCCAAGATGCGATTAGTGCGCTGAGTCAGTATCACTGGCCGGGCAATATTCGTGAGTTGGAAAATGTCATTCAACGCGCTTTGGTCATGCGTCATGGTGATTACATTACAGCCCATGACCTGATGCTGCCTATTGAGCTTGTCGCGTCAGTTCCTACAGCAGAGCCAACTTCAAGTTTTGGTCATGTAGAAGCGAAGAAGCAAGCTGAATATCAGTTTATTTTGGAAAAGTTACGTCAGTTTGGTGGAAACCGAACGAAAACCGCAAACGCGCTTGGAGTCTCTACTCGAGCGCTACGCTACAAGCTCGCAGCAATGCGAGAACATGGTATTGATTTACAGTCGGCACTAGGCTCGGCTGCCTAATAGGAGAAAAAATAGATGGCAAGTCAACCTACTCATGCGGTCTCGGCAGAGCAACTTATGTTGTCAAAAATGCAGGCGATGCAGGCACAAGTGCAGCCGCCAGAGTTTATCGTGAGTGCAAATCCTTTAGATCAACAATCACTAAACGCACCTTTATCGTTCTCACAAGCGATGACAAATGTGTTGGATACAGTGAATCAACATCAATCAGTGGCTAGTCAAAAAATGACGGCCGTAGAAACAGGAAAAAGTGATGACCTAGTTGGTGCAATGGTCGCGAGCCAAAAAGCCAGCTTGTCCTTTAATGCTTTGATGCAAGTGCGCAACAAAGTCGTGACCTCATTTGAAGATATTATGAAGATGCCGGTGTAATTCATGTCAGAACTAACCCCCCAAGTCGCCGGAAACACAGCTATGGCTACCGGCACAGCACAGACATTTTCTACTGCCAACGGCATGGACGATGTGACAACGAAGCTGAAGCAAATCTGGTCTAGCAGTCAGAGAAACTTAGTGCTATCTGCGGTGTTAGCTGCGATTGTTGCAGCGATTATTGTGGTTGCACTATGGAGTTCCTCGCAGAGCTTTCGTCCGCTCTATAGCCAGCAAGAGCGTTTTGATATCGGCGAAATTGTGTCGGTATTAGAAAGCGAAGGCGTAAGCTACCGCATGCAAGAGCAAAATGGACAAGTTCTTGTACCAGAAGGTGAGGTTGCGAAGGTACGCATGTTGCTTGCATCAAAAGGTGTTAAAGCTAAGCTGCCGACAGGTTTGGATTCGCTCAAGGAAGATAGCTCTCTTGGTACGAGCCAATTTATGGAAACGGCGCGTTATCGTCATGGTTTAGAAGGTGAGTTAGTACGTACTATCATGTCTTTGAACTCAGTAGCGAACGCGCGTGTTCATTTAGCCATACCTCGTCAAACTCTATTCGTCCGCCAAAACAGTGAGAATCCATCAGCATCTGTCATGCTTGAGCTCAAACCTGGTGAAGACTTAAAGCCTGAACAAGTTGAAGCGATCATTAACCTAGTGGTCGGCAGTGTCACGGCAATGAAGCCAGAATTTGTTTCTGTCATTGACCAGTATGGCCGTCTTCTTAGTGCGGATGTCGCTTCTGCGGAAGCCGGTAAAGTAAACGCGAAATATCTTGAATACCAGAAGAGTGTTGAAAAACAGATCATCCAACGCGCAGCAGATATGCTTACGCCGATTGTGGGGCCGAGTAACTTCCGAGTACAAGTCGCTGCCGATCTGGATTTTAGCCAAGTTGAAGAAACACAAGAAATTTTGGATAACGCGCCGGTTGTGCGTAATGAGCACACCATTCATAACAACTCGGTTGATCAAATTGCGTTGGGTGTTCCTGGTTCTCTAAGTAACCAACCGCCAGTGACAGGATCTGGTGAAGTGGAAACGAACGACAGCCAAAACACGAATGCGCGATCTGAAGTGAATCGTCAATATGCTGTAGGGAGCAGTGTTCGTCGTACTCAATACCAACAAGGCCAAATAGAAAAGCTTAGTGTATCGGTTCTGTTGAACTCCAAAGCTTCGCCAGATGGTGTGGCGTGGAGTGAAGCCGATAAAGAGCAAATCTCAAACATGATCATGGATGCTGTTGGTATCTCTGCCACACGTGGTGACAGCTTAAGTTTAATGAGTTTCAACTTCACCCCAATTGAAATTGATGCTCCTCCTGCACTGCCGTGGTGGCAAGACCCTACAGTACAGCAGCCAATACGCTACGTTATTGGTGGCTTGTTAGGCTTGGCGATGATCTTCTTCGTACTGCGTCCATTAATCATGCACCTAACTGGCGTTGATAAACCTGTGCCTGAGCTAAATTTTGCTGAGCCTCAGGAAGAGCCTGACTACGAAAACTTGCAAACGCGTGAAGAGCGCGAGCATGAAGAAGTACTTGATCGCCGCCTATCAGAAAAAGGCATCTCAGCCTCTTCAGGTTTAGATGTAAACAGCGACATGCTACCACCAGCAGGTTCGCCATTAGAAATTCAATTGAAACACCTACAGCTTATTGCTAATGAAGAGCCAGAGCGCGTAGCCGAAATACTGAAACAATGGGTAAACATCAATGAACACAGTTCTATCAAAGCAGACGCTTAGTTATGTTGAACAAACCGCGCTCGTGCTATTAGGCATGGGCGAGGATGCCGCAGCGAAGGTTTTGCAACACTTTAGCCGTGATGAAACCCAGCGTGTGACTCGTGCAATGGCGAAGTTAAATGGCATTAAGAGCGATTCTGCTCGTGGTGTTATTCAAACTTTCTTTGAAGATTTCCGTGAGCACAGCGGTATTCGAGGAGCCTCTAAGGAATACCTATCTAATACATTGCGTAAAGCATTGGGTAACGATTTGGCAAAAGGGTTATTAAATACCTTATATGGCGATGAAATTCGCAACAATATGCAGCGCTTACAGTGGGTGGAAGCAGAAACTCTCGCTCGTTTCATTGTGAACGAGCACCCACAAATGCAAGCAATTTTTCTAGCGTATTTGCCAGCAGACAGCTCTTCAGCGGTATTGAAGCACTTGCCACAAGATTACCATGACGAAATCTTGTTCCGTATTGCTCAATTGCAAGATATCGATCATCAAGTTGCCGTTGATTTGCATGAACTCGTTGAGCGTTGCATCGAAAAAGTATCCGCAAGTCAAAGCACGCCGTTATCAGGTGTTAAGCAAGCAGCAGATATCATTAACCGCTTTGAAGGTGACCGTGGTTCATTGATGGAAATGCTGAAGTTGCATGATGAAGATGTTGTTAATGCAATTGAAGAAAACATGTTCGACTTTATGGTTCTTGGCCGACAACGCGAAGAAACTATGGACATGTTGGTGCAGCAGATCCCGCTAGAGTTGTGGGCAGTCGCACTAAAAGGTTCCGATATTACCTTACAACAAGCTATTAAGCGTTCAATGCCGCAACGTATGGTGAAAGCGCTAGAAGATGACATGGACGCACGCGGCGCTGTTGCGTTAAGTCGAGTTCAAAAAGCACGTCAAGACATCATGCAAATGGTACGTGAGCTGGATGAATCTGGTGAAGTTCAGCTGCTTCTCTATGAAGAGCCAACGGTGGAGTAAGGTCATGCTAGAGACAAAATCAAGTACTATGCGATTGCCTCCGAGCGGGTATCGTTTACACCGTTTTCCTCCTTTAGCGCAACCTAAGACTATCGAAGACGAATTCGGGCTAGATAACCAAGGCTGGCAAGAACCTCAAATAGATATCCAACAGCAACTTGAAGAAGGTTTTCAACAAGGTTTGCAACAAGGACATGAGGAAGGCTTACGCCAAGGTATCGAACAGGGCAAGCAACAAGGTCTGTTGGAAGGCCAAAAAGAAGGTTTCCAAAAAGGCTTTGTTTCCGGTGAGCAGTCTGGAAAGCAAGGCTTTTTGGAGGCGGCGAAGCCTGTCAATGAACTTTTTCACGCCCTTTCTCGTTGGCAAGATGAAAAAGAACAGCAACAACGCCATATGATTTGTGAACTGGTACAAAAGGTTGCTCAGCAAGTGATTCGTGCCGAGCTCACTCTAATGCCTCAGCAGATCCTAGCTTTGGTGGACGAGACATTGTCTGCCATGCCTGGTAAAGCGGAAACAGTAACTGTGCATTTAAATCCGCAAGATTTAGAGCGCATTACTCACATCAATGCTGATTTGCCGCAATCTTGGAAACTGGTCCCTAATACGGAGCTTCCTATTGGTGGCTGTCAGTTAGTGACTGATGACGCAGAAGCGGATGCGAGCTGCGACTCTCGCTTGGAAGCCTGTATGGACAATGTAAAGCAACACCTTTTGGATGAAGTCAGTATTCCACAGGTAGAGTCTGAACATGAGTAATACCCTAAGCCATGAACTATTAAGTGAGCGTTTGAGCGAAGCCTTGGCTTCGCTCGATTCAATCCCTGTTGCTCGCGTAACAGGGCGATTGATAAAAGTAAACGGCTTAATGTTACAAGCCGTAGGGTGTCGGTTTAAGCTTGAGCAGCGTTGTCTCGTAGAAACCGCGGAAGGCGATATGATCGAAGCGCAAGTTGTGGGCTTTGAACACACTATTGCTTACCTCATGCCTATCCGCCGTTTAGGCGGTCTGTTTGCAGGTGCAAAAGTCATCCCTCTTGATGGTGACAGTACCGTGCAGCTAAGCTCTCAGTGGTTAGGACGCGTACTGAATGGTTTAGGTGAGCCGTTAGATGACGGGGCACCGCTTAAGGGGGGAGATCGAGTTTCACTTGAACCAAAACCGATTAACCCACTGAAGCGACGCCCAGTTGATACACCACTCAACGTAGGCGTGCGAGCGATTAATGGACTATTGACGGTAGGCAAAGGCCAACGTATTGGTTTGATGGCTGGCAGTGGCGTCGGTAAAAGTGTGTTAATGGGGATGATCACCAAAAACACGGAGGCCGATGTAATTGTGGTCGGGCTTATCGGTGAGCGAGGCAGAGAAGTGCGTGAGTTCATCGAGAGAAACTTAACCCCAGAAGCGCGCAAGAAAGCGATCATTATCGCGGCTCCTGCTGATGAATCCCCGCTAATGAGGTTAAGAGCGACACTACTTTGTCATCGCGTTTCAGAGTATTTCCGAGACCAAGGCAAAGACGTTCTACTTCTGATGGACTCTCTAACCCGATACGCCATGGCACAGCGCGAAATCGCTCTTTCGCTCGGAGAGCCTCCAGCTTCTCGTGGTTATCCGCCCTCAGTCTTCAGCGTGTTACCTCAACTCCTAGAGCGAGCGGGTAACAGTGAAAATCAACATGGTAGCTTAACGGCAATTTACACCGTATTGGCAGAAGGAGACGACCAACAAGATCCTGTCGTGGATTCCGCGCGCGCCATCTTAGATGGGCATGTCGTTTTATCGCGTCAACTGGCTGAGCAAGGGCATTATCCTGCTATAGATATCAACGCGTCTATTAGCCGTTGTATGAATACTTGTACGCAGGACGCACACAGCACGATTGCGAATAACTTCCGTCAAATGTACTCCAACTACCTTCAGGTTAAAGAGTTACTGCCATTAGGGGGTTATCAACCAGGACAAGATCCTGAGTTAGATCAATCTGTTGCTATGTATCCAAACTTGCGTGCATATCTACAACAAGCTGCCAATGAGTCTGTAGATTACCCAACCAGTTTGACCGAGCTCGCGCAGCTTTTTCAAAGTGCTTAATCAAATGGGAGTGACAAGGCTGAAATGAAATCCAAGTTAAAAGCCGTAGGCAAGTTACAGCAAATGGAAGAAAAACAGCGTGACCGTGTGGGTCAACAACTTGATGCCATGCGTCAGCGTCACTCCTATCTTTCAATGCAATTGGAACAGTTATCGGCGTTGAAAGGCCACGCTGGACAATCAACCCGAACCGGCCCGACGCTGACGAGCGCGGCTTTGATGAACTTTAATCGTGTTGACCAAATGCTACAAAGAATGCTTCGTCACCACGAGCAAGAGCAAGCCGTTATGCAAGCGGAATGTGCATCTGTACAGAAAACACTAGAACACAAGCACGCACGCGTTCAAGGGTTAGAAAAAGTGCTTGAGCGTTGGCGTACTAAGCAGAACTATGAAAAAGCGAAAAAAGAGCAAAAGATGATTGAAGACATCATTAACTCTCGCGTTAAGCGCAAGATATTATGATGTCTTGTTGACGCAACTAGGAGCGCGAATCATTTCTGCGGTGTCTTAGCCAACCAAACCAGCCTCCAAGCATGATCAACCCTGATCCGAGAGCACCGCCGCCGCTGCCGTTATCGTCAAAGCCCGACGTGTTAGTATCTTCTGGTTCAAAGCCGGAATCGCCTTCACTATGATAATCTTCTGTACTTGCTAAGAGGGCGTTATAACGAGTTTTCACTCCCGAACTGGTTTGGGCTTCAATCCACGTTGTATAATTTAGAACCTCAGTAAACACACTCGGAATCGCAGCAGATTCACAAACAGAAGAACCATAGCTCACAATACCGATTTGCTGATACATGCCATTATTGTCTTGATAAGTGAGGGGACCGCCTGAGTCACCGCGGCAGATACCAGTGTAGCTTCGCTCAGGAAATCCATTCGCACACAAACTTTCCTGAGCATTAAACCCTGTTACCAGCGAAGCGCATTGGGTGTCGGTAAGGGGTTTCACTTCTGCCCAGCGCAAATAGTTAGGGGGGCTTTCATCATTGGTTGAGGTCTGACCTAAACCGAATATCTGATAAACTGACTTGCTGCTGTAGTCTCCAAAGTCTTGCGGTAAAGTGATGGATTGGACGTTATCGGTGATAGGTCTAGTCAATTCAAGGACAGCGATGTCATTAATCCATAAATCGCTAGGCACATAATCAGGATGAATCGTGATAGAGCGAACATCTTTGAATTCTTCAACAAACACGTCATTCATCGTAGGGTTTTTGACTAGCACTCGTAGATCGTTGATTGTCCAGCCATCAGTAAAAACGCTTGGTTCTACGCAGTGGGCCGCAGTTAAAATGAAGCGGTCGTTTACAATGGTTCCCCCACAAATATTGGCAAACTGATTAGCGCCAGTTTTATGTAGAATAAGACGTGCAAAAAAAGGAAGTTGGTTTTGGGTGGCCTGCTGACCCCCAATAATTGCCGTGGAGATCCCTTGTTCTGAAAGGCGGTTATCATTTTCTACTTCAGCGGTCGTACTCAAAGATACTGCAAAACAGAGTGCGCTTAGCCATATTTGATACTGCTTCATAAACCATCCTTGGATGAAAAGTGCTCTTCTAACTTTATACTAATTTTTCAGTGAATGTGCTTAACAAAAGTTTCTAATAGTTGAATGATTGTTGTAGCCAAGATCGCAACAGATGAAACGATTCAAGCTTTAGCTTGTGTGGCGGGCATACAAAGTAAAGCTGTTGATGAGGATTAATGACGGGTTCACCCAGCTCGATTAGCTGACCATATTTGATGTCATCCTTCACAAACAAGCGATGAGTGACCAATAACCCCAAACGACGAGTTGTGGCCTGGACGGCTTGTATCGACATGTTAAAAGTGATTGGTTTTTTATTTTTAGGTCGCTGGATACCCGTCGCGTCCAGCCACACGTTCCAGTCATTTTTTCTTCGTTCGTTAGTAACTTCAATGATGGGATACTGCTTTAAGAGTTGAGTGATGTTTGAGTCCTTGGTCTTCGCTATCAATTCAGGACTGCACACCAAAACCAGTTCATCTTCACTGAGCTTTTCGCAGTAGTAATCCTGCCATTCTTCGGGATTTCCATGCACCAAGGCCGCGTCGATACCTTCTTGTTCTAAATTGAATCTGCCAGACAGGTTTGATAAACGAACGTCTAATTGAGGAGCAAACCCTTGTAAATCTGACATTCGAGGAATCCACCAGTGAAGAGCCAATGAATTCACCATATTGAGCGTAACACGCTGCAAGTTCTGATCTTGGATGAGTGCTTCCGTTGCATCGACAATTTGCTCTAAAGCGGGTGCCACCTTTCTGTAATACTTTTTACCGTCCGCGTTGAGTTGAACTTGTCTGCCTATGCGATCAAATAGAGGCTTGTTGACTTGACTCTCCAGCGATTTAATTGCCTGACTTACGGCTGAGTGGCTCACACTTAATATCTGTGCTGCTTCTGTCATGCTGCCAGACTCAGCTACTGCAACAAATGCGTAGATGGACTTTAAGGGGACTAGTTTCCGCATAATTTAAAAACCGTAGCTGGTGATAGATAAGTTAAACTGTAAGTTTTTCTTACATCAATGGTTAATATTACTCGCTATTTACGATAAGTGATGTCTTTTAAAATGCTCCATATATTAAGGAGTATTGAATGAATGCTGTAAATAAATCTATCCTTTTCATGTTGATGTCTACGTTAAGCTTATCTGTTACTGGACTGTTAGCAAAGCAGTTGTCAGGCGAACTTTCCGTCACACTATTTAGCTTCTTACGTTTTTTAGTGCCTGCGCTTATCTTGCTTATCTTACTTCGTGTGAAAAACCTTACCTTTCCTAAAGCGGGCACGCTAAAGCCTATTTTATTGCGTGCTCTTTGTATCGGTTTGTCACAACTTTGCTTTATCGCGTCATTACAAACGTTAACGCTCGTTGAGGGGGTCGTTTTGTTTGCTACTGGCCCATTATTTATTCCCTTGGTTGAAAAGCTGTTCATGAGGGGGCGCATTCGTGTTTCAACATTGGCGGCTTTAGCAATGGCGTTCACTGGTGTGGTTATGTTGGCGGGCGGTGGAAGTGAGATTACATGGCGAGCGGATTTATTGCTCGGCTTGGCTGGTGGACTCTTCAATTCTGGTTCTCAGCTTACGTTATATAAAGTGAGTAAAACAAATATGTCGCCGCTAGAAATCAACTTTTGGGCGTTTGGTTTTGCTGCCGTATTTCTGTTGCCGCTAACTTTGTTTAACGACTTCGACGTGTTACTTAATATGAGTGTTATGGCGCCTGAGATTTCTTCAAATACGCTGTGGATCGGTATGATGTCTCTGATGATCATTAACACCCAAGTTTTTCGCTCCAAAGCATATAAACTGGCAAGCAGTGGCTCTCAACTTGCACCACTCATTTTTACTAACTTATTGTTCACTGCGGTTTGGCAGAGCCTGTTTTTTGAAGACCGAATGAGTCAAAGTCAAATTGTTGGGATGAGTTTAATAGTGCTCGCAATCATACTGAACACATGTTGGGTTCGCTTTAAGGCGCATCGCAGTGGCGGTTTACAAGCGAGAACTTCTTAGTCTGTCGGAAAATGAAGGGGGCAGGTAGATAAATTGGTCGTGTGGTTTGATTTTTCCTGAGTATGGGCTAGCGTCAAGAAAGGTTCAGGGAGAGAAATCATGCTTACGCTAAATTATTACGTCGAAATTTCGGCGACACCGCAACGAGTGTGGGAAGTGCTAACCGATGTTGAGTTGTATAAACGTTGGGCGCAAGCCTTTTCACCGCAGTCTCAATTTGAAGGAGCTTGGGAAGAAGGAGGTGGCATCACTTTTTTTGATCCAGATATGGGCGGGACAAGGGCGATCATAGATACGGTGCTACCCCTTCAAAAACTTGAATTTCATCATGTTGCCATTTTTAATCCGGATAATCGTCAACAACTCGATGCTGACCTAGCATCTAGGTGGATCGGATCGCGAGAGATCTACCAGATCGATACCAACAACGATCGTTTACTACTCAATGTTACCATTCATACTCACAATGACTTTGTTTCCATGTTTAATCACGGATGGGAAAAAGCCTTACCCTTGATAAAAGCCATTAGTGAAGAGCAAGCTTAGGGTTCTTGCTTATCTTGGGCTGACGATGCGTTGCCTGAAGGTATACAATAGCACGCAAGATAGCGCACCTAAGAGAGTGGATGATGGAATTTAAAGTTGATACCCATACACATACGTACGCCAGTGGTCACGCGTACAGTACCTTGATTGAAAATGCAAAGTTGGCAAAAGAGAACGGGCTGGATATGTTCTGCACGACCGATCACGCAGAATCAATGCCGGGTGCGCCTCATTACTGGTTCTTCTCTAACCAGAAAATTCTGCCTCGCTTTCTTGAAGGCGTTGCGATTATTCGTGGCGTTGAATCTAACATTATGAATACCGAAGGCGACATTGATATTCCACTGAGTGTGGACCGCAACTTAGATTGGGTGATCGCGAGTTTTCATGAACCCGTTTTTCGTCCTGCAAACAAGCAAACTCACACGGAAGCACTTGTTAATGTCATTCAGAGTGGTCGTATTGATGCGCTCGGTCATCTTGGTAATCCAAATTTCGACTTTGATTTTCAGACCGTTTTAGCGTGCGCGAAAGAGCACAATGTCGCGATTGAAATTAATAACACCACGCTGAAAGGCAACAGCCGAGTAGGCAGCGTAGACCGTTGCCACGAGATTGCACAAATCGGGAAAGATCTCGGTGTTTTCTTCACCACGGGCAGTGACGCGCACTTCTGTCACGATGTTGGTAATCTGGAGTTGGTTGGAGAGTTAATGGACAAAGTGGGTATTGATAGCAAGAAAGTGATTACTCACACCGCTCAGCAGTTTTTGTCTTTCTTAGCTTTGAGAGGCCGTAAACCAATTGCAGAATATGACAGCATTCTCAACGCATAAACTTGATTACATTTAAGGTATGCACCCGACGCCAGATTGCTTTACACTGCGACCCGGAAATACTCAACTAAGCTAGTTTTTCGCCTTTTATGGCGTAGGTTATTTGGGTGAATAAAGCCGACACAGAATTCGGCACTATAAATGGAGAAGTGAAAAATGTTACGTCCTTTAGTCCTAGGGTGTGCGATTGCGTTTGGCTCAACATACGCAATGGCAGAAGCGGTTGATTTAAAACAAAACATGAAACAGATGAAGATGGAATTCAAACAGGCGGCAGAAGCATCTGATGTCGAAACCATGAAATCTGCGATTGATAGCTTGCAAGCGATTGTTGAACAATCTAAGCGTGGTAATTACCCACCAGAGAAGTTTGATACTTACTTAGAAGGCTTTAACAAGCTGACGGTAACGCTAGATAAGATTGAAGCGGATCTTGATGCGGGCAAGCTACAAGAAGCAAAAGACCAACTGCGTGAAATCGATAGCCTTCGTGAAGAGTACCACGACAAGCGCAATCCAAGCATTTGGAGCAAGTTGTTCGGCTAATTATCTACTGAGCGGAGCATTTGCTCGTGGCAGTGGATTACGCGTTATCTCTAAGTAATGAATGAACACATTATCAGCCTGCCATTTCGGCGGGCTTTTTTGCGCCTGTCAATCGATGCATTCAAGAAAACCTGTGAGGTAGCAACCACTTATTGATACTGTTTTTTGAGCTATCACTCAAAATTGGTTACGCTGTGTGAAATTTGTTAAGTCACCGTTATGCGTAGATTAATTCCCTTTTACCGCTCGATGTTATTTGCTAGTGCTCTCAGTTGGGTGCTAGTGACGCTGATGCCTGTTATCAATGCTCATGGTAACAGCATGGGCGTGTGGGCGACGCTATGTACGCTTAACGGATTTGAGTTGGTCCAAATAGAAGAGGGCGACAATTCGGTCAGCCACAAAGGCAAGCCTTGTCCGTTTAGCCACTTCTCGACTTTTCATCACGATACACTTCCAACGACACCGATACTTTCAAGACAGAGCTTGGTGACTTCTGACAGCTACGCTTATTTGGCTCTAAGTGTGCGATTTGAAACACCAGTTCCTAGAGCGCCGCCAGTTTCCCTTTTCTCATAACAAAAACAATTACACGATACCCAAGTAACCTCGAGATGCTTGGTTCAGCGAGAATGACTTGGTTTGTAGACGCGGCGGCGATTTAAAGGTCTAGTGGGTCTAAATCAAGATATCGACAACAAAGTATACAAGCCAAGGCAACTCGCCCTTCGGGAGCGTGTCATTGCTCCGATTGTTGCTTCAAACAACTTGGAAAGAGTTGTCTATTACACAGCGTTGTTTTCTTTGCACTCGAATCAATGACAACGCTCTGAATCCAGCATCTTGAAGTCACTTGGGTATATAGTCAGCAACACTGCCACTTCGAGCAGTGGTACTCCCAAATCTAAGTCAAATAACGCCGCATACGAATGCGTATGTGTAGGATGCGTTTGACTGAATTTGGGTGTTCAACAATGAAAAAAGGAAAATACACATGTTGAGAAACTCGGCAAAGCCTCAACTCAAGGAAGCCTCACGCGCAAAATCCATCTACTTTATGACGTGGCGATGGCACTTCTACGCAGGTTTGTTCGTCATTCCATTTATGCTGATGCTTTCCCTCACGGGATTGGTGATGTTGTTTGATGACGAAATCGAACTGGCTCGATACGAAGCGACATTACAAGTTTTACCACAAGAGCACATGGTTCCTGTCTCTGCACAATTAGAAACCGTAAAGCAGGCGTATCCCGATTTTAATGTCACTCAATTTGTACCTGCTAAAACGGCCGATATTGCCAACCGATTCTCGATTCAAAACCAAGAAGGCAGCTCGTTGATTGTTGCAGTAAATCCTTATACAGGAGACGTACAGGGCACCATTAATCGTGGTGACAGCATCTATGAACTGATGAACAGCATTCACGGCACCTTGCTCATCGGCGACCTAGGCGACCGTTTAATTGAAATCGCCGCAAGTCTGGGGATTTTACTGTTGGTGTCTGGTTTGTACCTTTGGTTACCTAGAGACAACGCCAGCCGCGCCGGCTTTTTGAAAATTCGCCTTAACAATGGCCCTCGAATTTTGATGCGTGACCTGCATGCGAATTTAGGTGGCGTGCTGTCGATTGTTCTGTTGTTCTTTTTGATTTCAGGTTTGTCGTGGGCAGGGATCTGGGGGGCGAAAATGGTGCAAGCTTGGAATACCTTCCCAACCTATTACACATGGGGTGAGAAACCGGAATCCACGCTGACACATAAAGATCTTAACCATGGTGCATCAGAAGAGATGCCATGGAACTTAGAGCTTGCTGCTGTGCCAGAGTCGAAAGATAAGCCCGCTCATGATCATGCCAATATGAAGGAAGAGACGGCATACGCAGGCAACCATGATGCGCTCTCCATTGATGATATCATCCTCAAGGCTGAAATGTTGGGCTTCACTGGCTATAAGCTGTTTTTGCCACGCTCTGAGACGGGCGTTTACACCGTTGCAGCTAACTCTATGGGCGGCGATATTTCCGACCCAAGACAAGATCGCACCAGCCACTTTGACCAGTATTCCGGTCGCTTGTTGGTGGATGTAACGTGGCAAGATTACAGCCTATTTGCCAAGTTCATGGCGGCAGGTGTGTCATTGCATCAAGGTGATGTGAGTATATTGAACAAAGTACTCAACGTAGTGTTCTGTTTGGCGTTCATCTTAATCTCAATCACAGGTGTGGTGATGTGGTGGATTCGTAGACCAAGTCGCAGTGCCGCATTGGGCGCGCCACCTAAGTTTCAACAAGACAGTATTTGGAAGCTTGGCTTAGTAACGTTAGTGATATTGTGTCTCGCGTTCCCGATGGGCGGTTTGGCAATTGTTACGGTTCTCGCACTGGATTGGCTGTTGTTCAACCGCGTTGAGAAACTGAAAACGGCGTTGAATTAGTAACAGACAAAGAATGGAATAATAAAAGAGCCTGCGAAGTCGAAGTGCTGGCTCTTTTTATTTCTGGTAAATCTCCAGTGGCAAGCCATCTGGGTCTTGGAAGAAGGTAAAGGCTTTGCCCGTGAACTCGTCAATCCGAATTGGCTCAACTTCAACGTCATTCGATTCGAGGTAGGCTTTTGCTTGCTCAACATCATCAACCAAAAACGCGAGGTGTCTCAACCCTTGTGCTTCGGGAAAGCTTGGTCTTTTAGGTGCGCCCGGAAAGCTAAACAGCTCAACTTGGCTACCGTCAGGTAAAGCGAGATCAAGCTTGTAGGAGTCTCTGGCTTCACGATAGTTTTCAGCAATGACTTTCAATCCCAACACTTCAGTGTAAAAGCGTTTTGACCTTGGGTAATCGCTGCAAATGATCGCGACGTGATGGATGGCATTAAACATGGTTAGCCTCTTCAAACATGGCTCGTATCCTCAAGCATGGTTAGTGTCCTCGGAGACTAAATGCTCCTTAACGAAGTCGATAAACACGCGCAGACGAGCAGGCATGTATTTGGTTTGTGCATACTGCATCGCGATAGCGCCATGGTAGTTACTCTTGATCATCCAATCCGGCAGAACCTCCACCACTTCTCCTTGCTCTAACGCGTCTTTGATCACGAAGTCATGGAAGATCCCAATTCCCAAGCCGGACTTAACTCCGTTCAAGCGCATTTGAGAATGGTTGACGGCGTAGCGTCCACTTACGGCAATGGAGTGGAACGCTTCTTCTTTAAAGAATGACCAGATGTTGTCTTTGTCGTTCTCGGCAAGGTAAATACAATCGTGCTGCTCAAGCTCGGTTGGGTGCTCAGGCATACCATGTTTGGCTAGGTAATCTGGAGAGGCACATAAAACGAGATTGGTCTTGCTGATCTCTTTGAGTACCAGATTCTCATCGGGTTTGTCGGTGAGCTTGAATGCGACATCAATGCCTTGGCGGAACAGATCGATCTCACCATCTGCTGCACGCAGCTTAAGCTGTATGTTTGGATAACGTTCTAGGAATGGCAACACAAACGGTTGAAGCACCGAATTAAGAAATGCTTCAGGGGCTGCTACTGTGAGTGCGCCTGTTGGCTCAGCATGATCTTCCGCAGATAGCTCAACGGCTTGCTGCGCGGCATTCACCATTGCGATGCTTTGGTCGTAAACCTTTTGCCCAGCTTGAGTGATGATCAACTTACGAGTCGTGCGCTCAAACAGTTTGACCGAGAGGGCTTGTTCCAACCGTGTGATCAACTTACTTAAAGCCGATGGCGTTACGCCGAGTTGTTTAGCAGCAGCGGTAAAACTGCCTTCGTTTACCACCAAGATAAACGAAGCAAGATCAGGAAGTAGGGCAATGAGTTTTGGATTAACCATAATTGTTCAGTTCTGCGCAGCGGAATAACGATATTGTCTGGTACGGTTTCACGAGGTTCAAGTGTCACCGTCTCGCTTTAACGATATTTTGCCAAAAATGCATTGAGTGCAGGCAAGCCAGATTCACCAGTATGGTATTGCTGCCAACAGTGATAAATGGCCGTTTCGTGGTCTGCAATTAACTCGATAGCTTCTCGCTCAGCGATTGAATACTGCTGTGAAGCGTTCACTTCTTCATGCCACTCTCGATACTTGACCTCATAAGGTTCTACCCATTTCAGAAGAGTCGCCACCAACTCTTGCCATGGTAAACCAATCCACTTAGTTGCATCTGCCAAGCCTTTATCCAGCATCTCTTGGTGTCGACTTTCGATATCCATGCCATTTGTTAGCAGTACAGGTTTGAGCTTTTCTGCGGTTAGCTCTTCCACTTCAATCAAGGTTTGCCACAGTGTTTGTTGTTCACTTTGGGTGTAATGGCTCAAGTAGTGGTTGAAAAAAGCGATGCCGTAGATTTCGCCATAGTAGGCAGACAGAACGTTATGAATCATGGTGAGAATCGTGATTTAAACAGAGAATACCGCATTGTAGGAGGGGAAAGCGCGAAGTGTAAATACAAAAAGTGCTGTTGACAGAATTCGAACAGAACTTGTGAGAATTTTATGAGAATTCGATGAAGTTGCTGATAGATTTGCTCGTCATTCTTAGAGGCAAGAACGCAAAACGTTCGAAACGTAATGCTTAACCTACTCAAGTCACGAACAAAGAAGTAAAGCCGTACAGATGGGCTTGGGTAGTTCAACCCTCATTTAAGGATGGAATCACAATGAAAAAACGTACCCAACTCGGACTCGTCATGACTTCAGTCGCTATGGCACTAGGCTCTGCATCAGTGAATGCGGCGGAATTGGAAATCACCGTGACAAACGCAACCAAAGGCATCTACTTTACGCCTCTTATTGTTGCCGCACATGGTTCTGATCTTCAAATGTTCAGAACGGGTCAAGCAGCAACGCCAGAACTAGAAGCAATGGCAGAAGGCGGTGATATCTCTGGTCTTGCTAGTGTGATTGGTAACGCTGGTGGTGCTGTGGTTGAGAACCCTGCTGGTGGCATTTTGAATCCGGGTGTTGCAACCACCTTCACCTTGGACAGTGGCGACCACGGTTATCTTTCTCTGAGCGCGATGTTGTTGCCAACCAATGATGGTTTCGTCGGTCTGGATAGTTGGAAGATTCCAACGGAAGCGGGTACATACCGAGCAACGCTAAGAAGTTACGATGCCGGTACAGAAGCGAACGATGAACTTGCGTCTAGCATGCCAAACCCACCTTTCATTACCTTTGGTACTGGCGGCACAGGCGTTGAAGCAACGGTAACTAACGACAAAGTTCACGTGCATCCGGGTAACCTTGGTGATAGCGATCCAGCCGGCGGCATCAGTGACCTAGACAGCAGCAGCCATCGTTGGTTAAACCCAGTTGCAACCATCACAATCGTTGTGAAGTAAGGGGGATGTATGAAATACAGAATCTTACTAGTTGCAGCTTCAGTCGGCTTGCTCGCCGGTTGTCCAAGCGATGATGATAACGATGTAGTGAAATCGTACCGCTACACCGTCAACGTGGCGAACTTGACTGCGAATCAACCTATGTCTCCGCTCGCGGTACTCACTCACAATGGTGACTACCAACTGTTTGAAATTGGACAAGCCGCATCTGTTGAACTTGAGCATCTTGCCGAAGGCGGGAGTAACGCTGAGCTGATTGAGTTGATGAACAGCAATGACAGTGTTTACCAAGGTATTTCGGGTAATGGATTGGTGTTGCCGGGTGCATCGGACGAAGTCACCATCACGGTTGACCCTAGTCGTTACGGTTACTTGTCTGTTGCGTCTATGTTTGTGAATACCAATGATGCCTTTGTTGGCGAAACGGGGCTATCGCTCAAATCGCTCGCAGTGGGTGAAAGCTATGAAATGAGCATGAACGTTTGGGATTCTGGCACGGAACTGAACGATGAACTTGCCGCAACCATTCCAGGCCCAGCAGGTGGCGGTGAGGGTTTCAATGCCGCACGTAATGACAGCAATGACATTGTTGCTTTTCATGCGGGTGTTGTTAGCCAAGATGACGGATTAGTAAACTCAGCACTTTCTGCGAACCATCGTTTCCTGAACCCAGGTGCGAAAGTCACCATCACTCGAGTCGAGTAACACAGGCTCCGATGACGTCTCCTTTCCAAAGCGCTTGTAGCCGAGCGCTTTATCCCTCATGGCGTCATCGGAACCTTTTTTGAAAGAATTTCTAATTTGTTCCGGTCATGTGCAAAGTGAGGATACTCGAAGGCAAGGAAAGGACCATGGAACAACAGGCAATCAATTTAGTCGCGAACATCTTGTTGGTGGAAGATGACGATGATTTGGCAGAACTGGTTCAGATGCATCTCAAGTTTCAAGGACACCAAGTGTCGCGAGCCACAAATGTCGCCGATGCTAAAGCGCAATACCAGCAACAACCCTTTGATTTATTGATCCTTGACCGAGGTTTACCAGATGGTGATGGCCTAGACATCTGCCATTATTTGCGTCAGCAACAAGATTGGAGCCCAGTGCTCATGCTGACAGCCAGAGACGGTGAAATGGACAAGGTTGACGGTTTAGAAGCGGGCGTTGATGACTACATCACTAAGCCATTTAGCGTATTAGAAGTCCAAGCACGAGTGCGAAACGTGCTACGCAGAGTCAGCCAAACCGTAGAAGCCAAAGTAGCAAATGAAGTCCTCAATGATGCGATGGATTTTGGTCCGCTGAGAATCATTCCGGAGTTGCACCAAGTATCCTTAAACGACAAGGATGTCACTCTTACCGCGACAGAGTTTACTTTGCTGCAGTTTCTCGCGACTCGTCCGGGCAGAGTCTACAGTAAAGATGAATTGCTCGATCACGTTTGGAATACCAGTCATTCTGGTTATCACCACACGGTGTGTAGCACCATAAACCGTTTACGCAGCAAGTTGTCTTTGTCTGATTCTGATCATCACTTCATTCAAACTGTTTGGGGTGTTGGGTATAAGTTTCAACCAAGACACTAATGCAAGAAAGTAAGTCAAAACATCAAGCCAAGACAGTAAGTCGGCAGTTGTTTTCACCGTCACTTTTCAATCATCACGGGTGTTTCTAAAACATCGCTGTTTAAGGAGGCGATAGGATGAGCTTCAAATCTCGCTTGGTAGTATTTACTAGCTTGTGGTTCTGCCTCGCGGCGGTGGTGATTGCACTGACTTACAATTGGCAAAAAGAAACCATTGAGTTACGCACCAAGCAAAGCCTGCATAAAGAGCTAGCCAGCCACATGCGTGATGATAATCCGCTGATGATCGGAACGGATTACAACCCTAAAGCACTTAAGTCGATCTTTCACACGCTCATGCTGATTGGCCCTGATTTTGAAATCTACTTCCTCGATAGCCAAGGCAATATCACCACTCATGCAGCACCGGAAGAGGCGGAAATCATGGGGAAGGTGGATCTCAATCCCATTAAGCAATTCTTAAATGACCAGCCTTTTCCTATTTTGGGTGAAGACCCACGTAATCGTGGTGAGCACAAAGTCTTTTCTGTCGCGGCGATAGAGGAATTAGGTTCTACGGTCGGTTATCTCTACGTGGTGATTGGCAGTACCCGACATGATGCCATTGCCAATGCTCAAGTCGATACCCCTTACATCGCGCTGGCAGGACTGGTCTTAGTTTCCATTTTAGGCTTTGCTCTTGGAGCTTATGTGCTGGTGAAACGTAGCCTATTGAACCCGATTGAGCGTGTGACCAAGCAACTTCAACAGCAAGCCGAACATGATTTCCGCCTGCAACCTGATTTTACTCACCAAGTGCCGGAGCTCGTGCCGATTGCGCACTCTTATCAGATGATGGCGAAGCACATTCAGCAGCAGTTTTTACAGTTGGAGTATCAATCGTCTCATCGTCGTCAAAGCTTGTTGCAGCTTAGTCATGATTTAAAAACGCCGTTATCGAGCGTGCTGGGTTATTTGGAAACATGGCGTTTGCAACATCCGGAATCCGATCCTTTGATTGACGTCGCTTTCCGAAATTGTGAGAAGCTCTCAACTCAATTGCATTCTTTGTTAGACGCCGCGCGCAAAGAAGCTCCAATGCCAAACTACGAGTACCGCCCCGTAGATCTTGGCGCGTTGATGGCAGAATGTGCCGAAACGATGCAGAGCCAGTTTTCTCGTAAAGAAGTGGTGTTGAAAGTGGATATCGATAGCGAAATCCAAACCGTGGGTGACAAGGGGCTATTGGAGCGGTTGGTATTGAACCTGCTTGAAAATGCATTGCGCCACAGCCCAATCGGCTCGGAAGTGCATTGCCAAGCACATTTGAGTGAGGATAAGTCGCGTATCCACTTTACCTTCGTCAATCACATCGAGGAAGAAGCGGAGGGAGGTTCTTTGGGGATCGGGACGAAGATTGTCCAATCGATCTTAATGCTTCACCACAGCTATCTTGAGACCAATGCAACCTCCTCTCAGTATCAACAGAAGTTCACACTTCTCGCAATCTAAAGAGAAGTGTGAGACATAAGTTAATGTTTATTCAATAACACCACATACGACGCGAGCGCCACCACCACCTAGCTTATTTGGGTGATCGGAGTGATTGTCACCACCTGCATGGATCATTAACGCTCGACCTTTTAAATCCGATAATTTTAGGCGAGGTGCGACAACGGGCTGATTGGCATTGCCGTCCATGTCCACATAGAGTGGAGGCAAGTCGCCTAAATGATTGTCATCGGTCCAAGGATAGCCATGCTTCCCTGTGTTGTTAGGATCATAATGGCCACCTGCTGCGCCGCCTAATACGGTTTTGTCATCCTTTTCTATGCTATCGCAAGATGGATTAGTGTGAACATGGAAACCGTGCACACCTGCTGACAAACCTGATAATTGAGGCGTAAAAACAACGCCATAATCACTTTGTGAAATCTCAATGGTACCCGCACTCTCATTGGTGTTGAGAGCAGTCATTTCTACCGTTTTTGCTAGCGCGTTAGGGGCGGCGACAAGAGCGGATGCAACTGAAATGCATAGCAATCCTTTTAACATGGGACCTCCTTCTTTTAGGGTGTACGCTCAAGCACATATTAGTGAAAACCTGTTTTACTTATGTATGTTGAGCGGTGAGTTTATGTCATAGAGTGATGTGTATCACTTTATGGTCTTAAACTGATATCTCGATCCGAAATCAGCTTTCTTTTATTTAGTCTTAACATATTGAGATCGTTAAGATATAAAAAGAATAGACGCCAATCTTAAAATAGCCTGAATATTTTTAAATTAACGCAAAGTTAAATTTTTAATGACTTTATAACAAAGCTCATAATTGTTTTATAAAGAATTTGGTGGAATTGTCCGCAATAAAGAATAGTCAAATTAACGAATATATTAATGTGAACATTGTTGTTTATAGATTTGTGGTCAAACTGTTGCTTATATCATCAAATAAGATAAAAAATTGGAACTAAAGTCACTTAATGGCAGAGGAAAAAATTAAACTCTGATTGTAATGGGTAATAATGTTTTAGTAACAGATAGTTACGCACTTAAAATTAATAATATGGCTAATTTCCGACAAGGATTGAAAAAGATGAAAGACAAGGAATCTATTCAGACTAATAGCAGCCGCCGTAATTTTCTGAAAGGCGCAACAGGAGCTGTTGTTGCTGGTGTGAGTGCTTCCGCTTTCTCAGGCGTAGCTCAAGCACGAGAACAGAAAATTGATTGGAGCAGCCGCGGGCTAGGTAGAAAACACGATAAGCGCTTCTGGCGTAAAGTGCGAAGACAGTTCGTTTTGGACAAACGAACCACTTACATGAACATTGGTACAACAGGTTCAATGCCAAAACATGTTCTTGAAGATTACGAGCATAACAACAAGCTGGTGGCTAAATATCCTTGGGATATGAAAGGCAAATTTGGCTCTTGGCCGTATGTTTCTGAGATGGTTAAAGACGTCGCACCAGGTTTTGGTGCTAACCCAGAAGAGATCATTCTCAGCCGCAACACTACTGATGGCTTATGCTCGATCATTAATGGCTTACACTTTGAACCAGGTGATGTGATTCTAACGACACACCATGAACATATTGCTGCAACATCACCTATGAACGTAGCGAAACATCGTTTTGGTGTGGATGTGGTAGAAATTCAACTACCAGTATTTACTGGTACTGAAAACGTTTCTGAGCAAGATTACATTCAAGCGTTCCGAGACGCGCTTGATGCGAATCAAAACGTTCGCCTAATTGTTTTCTCTCATATCACATACAAAACAGGAACCGCGCTACCAGCAAAAGCCATTTGTGCTTTAGCAAAAGAGTATGGTGTGCCTACTCTTGTTGATGGCGCGCATACGGTCGGTATGTTTGACCTTGATTTCCACGATATGGATTGTGATTTCTATGCAGGATCTGGTCATAAGTGGCAGTGTGGTCCGGGCGCGACAGGTATTCTGTATGTTCGTGATAATGGTAACCGTTTGAATGAGTATTGGAGTGACCGAGAGAACCCGTTATGGTTGATCAACTCCTCACTTTCTCATGCTGATTACCTGGGTAAACAGCTGCAAATGCAATACATTGGTAACGATAACTATCCTGCGAAACAAGCACTAGTTGATAGTTGCAAAATGTGGGATGAGATTGGTCGAGACCGTATCGAAGAGCGAGTTGTAAGCCTTGGTAGTTTATGTAAAACCTTGCTTCAAGAGTACTTACCACAAGCCAAAATGTATTCACCAAACGTGGAAGGCTTAACCAGTGGCTTAACGACGGTTAATCCGTTCTCCGATGTAACTAATGAAGAGATACTGACGGAATTCCGAGATCGTTTACGTGAAGAGTATGGTTACATCATCCGTACGACTAGCTTTAAGCTGCATAAGGATGATGACTTTGATACTTACGCGCTGCGTATCTCTACGCATTTGTTCCATGACGAACAAGATGTGGAAGGGCTCGTAGTGGCGATGACGAATTTGTATTACTCGTCGTTCTAACATCGTTGTTTATCACTCAAGCGCCCATTATTGGGCGCTTTGTGAAAGGTAAGGATATTATTATGTCAGTCATAACATTCAAAAGAACTTTAGCGACGGTGGCGCTCATGGTTACCTCTGTTGCGTCGTCTGCCGCTTGGTCAGACGATTTACAACAAATCCGTGAACGTGGTGTACTGCGTCACATTGGTGTCCCGTACGCTAACTTTGTCTCCTATATTGAACAAGGTGAAGTGGAAACTTTGACTGGCTTGGATGTAGAGATAATAAAAGGTTTTGCCAAGTCGTTAGGTGTTCAGTACCAGTATGTTCCAGCACAGTGGAGCGACGTGGTTGGTAAGTTGACAGGGCAAAATGTGCAATATCACAACAAGCAGGCTGTTGTCGGAGAAAGTGTTCCAATTGAAGGCGATTTGATCGCAAATGGCGTTACTATTCTTGATTGGCGTTCTGAGGTTGTCGATTTTTCACAAGATTATTTTCCTTCAGGTGTATGGTTGGTTTCCAGATCCGACTCTAGTCTGAGCCCGATTAAACCAAGTGGGTCGGTCGATGAAGATGTTAAAAACGTCAAGCAGCTGATCGATGGTCGCGAAGTGTTAGCTTTAGAACATTCTTGCTTGGATCCTAACCTTTATGACTTATATGACACAGGTGCAAAAGTTATATTACCTGATGGGGCGCGTCTCCTTAATGAGATGGTTCCAGCGATAATGAAAAATGATGCGGAAAGCACATTATTAGATGTTGCGGATACGCTAATTGCCCTCGAAAAATGGCCGGGTGAAATAAAAGTCATTGGCCCTATATCTGAAAATCAAAAAATGGCTGTTGCATTCCGTAAAAATTCCCCTGAATTACGCAAAGCATTTGATCGTTATTTAGACTCGATAAAAAAAGACGGTTCATACGAAAAACTAGTAAAAAAATACTATCCATCTATTTACTACTTTTATAACGATTACTTTATAGAAGATAAAAAGAAAGTCCGATGAATAAGGCCGTTAAAAAATTTTCCAGTAAAAGATTTATTACAATAAGCGCAATATTAGTTTCAATTTACTTAGCTATGCTTATTACTGTGACTAGCGTAGGTCAAAATAAATTAAAAGAATCTCAATACAGAGAACTAGATTTAAAAGTAAAAAGTTATGCAAGCACACTCGATAATTTATTTACCATAGCGAGTGAAGATGTTGATAATCTAGCTACAGATAAAACAATACAAACATTCTTTGGTAATTTAGCTTCTGGAATGTCAATGGAGTATGGGTTAGGGGCCAGTTTAATTAATTTAAAGCGTCGCTTCGATGAGAAGATAGACAGTAAGCTAATTAATAGCAGCCAAATCTATAAAAAGCTCACGCTGGTCGGCAGTGATGGAGTCACCATTGTCACCACAGGCTCCGAAAACCTTGCCGAGCATAAGATGGACATACAAACCTTAATGACTCAACACGGGCATCCCGAAGAGGTTTGTGCGACGCGATACAATGATGACGTTCGCATTCAAGTCATTAAGCAAGTTAAGTTCTCCGGAAAGCCTGTTGCCTTTTTAATTGCCGATCTTAATAAGAATATTGTTATTGACCAACTTACTAACCAAGAACACGAAGATAGTTATAGCCGAATGGTGCTAAAAATAAAAGACGTGGAAATGGTTGTATGGGATACCATAAATAAAACACCTTCTCACAATAAGGATGAGAACTATTTCGTTTCTGAGGCTGTAGACGGAAAAATTTACTTTGAAGTTCCTGTGGATAAACATCACTTCAAATTGATGGCGTGGTTCGAGCCTTTGAGTGAACGAGATATATTTACATCACGGCTCTTTATTATTGGTTTGAGTATTCTGGCCGTTATGATCGTCATTGCTTTATGTTATGCATTCATCACGAACAATAATAGGATTGAATTGAAAATTAAGCTTGAGGAAGAAAAAAAGCGTAAAGATATTCTTTCTCAACAGAATAAAAAATTAACGAACGAAATTGAACGTCGAAAAGCGTCTGAAAAAGAACTCGCCTTCCAAGCTAAATATGACACATTAACCAATTTACCTAATCGTAGTTATGGTTCCGAGCGATTGGCTTTGGAGTTAATTAGGGCATCGCGTAGTGGGTCTAAAGTGTTGGTGATGTTCATCGACTTAGACCACTTTAAGCAGATTAACGATTCAATGGGGCACTTTGTTGGGGATGAAATCCTTAAACTCAGTGCTCAGCGACTGTATCAAGTCGCAAGAAAAACAGACTTATTGGCGAGAATTGGTGGGGATGAGTTTTTACTCGTCATCCCTGATTTGCCTGATAATGATACTGCAAAGCGAGTTGCTTCAAGTGTACTTTCGGCGTTTAACGATCCGTTTGTTTGGAACAACCATGAATTCTTCTTGAGTAGCAGCGTCGGAATGTCTGTGTTCCCGGATGACGGAGACAACGCTGAGCAGCTCCTTGCATGTGCTGATATGGCAATGTATCGGGCGAAACAAGATGGGCGTGATGGCTTTTGTTTTTATAACCATAATATGAACCAAGACTTGCAACGCTACTTAGATCTGGAAAATCGTCTGAGAAGTGCGATCTCCAATCAGTTGTTAGAGCTGTATTATCAGCCAATTATTGAGCTGAGTAGTGGTAAAATCGTAGGGGCAGAAGCGCTAATGCGTTGGAATGATGACAAGTACGGATTCGTAAACCCTGAAGAGTTTATCTCTATTGCAGAGAAAAATGGTTTAATTCATCAAATTGGTGAGTTTGCTATTCAACAAGCGTGTCGACAAGCGGCACAATGGCAGAGTCTGACTCCGTTGTTTGTTTCTGTAAACTTTTCTAGTGTTCAATTTAGGTACTGCGAGCGCTTACTTACGTTTATTAAACACAGCCTTGAGGAGTCTGGTCTTCCGTCAGATAAGTTCGATATTGAAGTGACAGAAAGTCTCCTCTTCAATCACGATTCTGAGCTATTAGACATGCTTAATAACTTACGAGCGTTAGGCACCAAACTTACTATTGATGATTTTGGTACTGGTTATTCTGCGCTGAGTTACTTGCAGAAGTTTCCGTTCGACCGCTTAAAGATTGATCGTAGCTTTATGCAAAATATGTTCGAGAACGACTCAGACCGCGAGCTTGTGAACGTAATCATAGCAATGGCGAAAGCGCTGGATCTTAAGATCGTCGCAGAAGGCATCGAAGAACAGCGTCATGTGGATTACCTGAAAAACCTAAACTGTGAGTTCGGACAAGGTTTCCACTATAGCCGACCATTACCTGCTAAGGACTTTGAAGCACTTTTGGCTAAGCCTACCTGGCTATAATTCCTTTTATAACAACCTCATAGAAAAGCATTAATCGAATTTGTGCCTAGGATTCATTAATGCTTTTCCACCTTAAGGTATAATCCTTCCTCCTTCCTTGAATTACACTACAATTAATTGATGAGTGATAGCCCGTGACGCCCGTCACATAAAGGCTAAGCCTAATTCTAAACGAGTAAATACTCGCCAAAATAACTAGGAAGGAATTTCAAATGTCTTCTGCATTCTACCAACAGATTCAGCAGCAAATCGAAGAAGTAAAGGCGGAAGGCCTTTACAAATCAGAGCGTGTCATTACGTCTCAACAGCAAGCGGCTGTTAAAATCTCTACTGGTGAAGAAGTACTAAACTTCTGTGCGAACAACTACCTTGGTCTTGCTAACCACCCGGCACTTATCGAAGCGGGTAAAGCAGGCATGGACGAGCACGGCTTTGGTATGGCTTCAGTACGTTTTATCTGTGGTACGCAAGACATCCACAAAGAGCTTGAGCAGAAGCTTTCTAAGTTCCTAGGTAAAGAAGATACGATTCTTTACACATCATGTTTCGACGCAAACGCGGGCCTATTTGAAACTATTCTAGGCAAAGAAGACGCAATCATCTCTGACGCTTTAAACCACGCGTCAATCATCGACGGTGTTCGTCTATGTAAAGCGATGCGTTTCCGCTACTCAAACAACAACATGGAAGAGCTAGAGCAGCAACTGATCGCTGCGAAAGAAGCAGGTGCTCGCCACATTCTTATCGTAACGGACGGTGTGTTCTCAATGGACGGCGTAGTAGCAAACCTTCCGGCTATCTGTGACCTAGCAGAGAAGTACGGCGCATTGACTATGGTTGATGACTCTCATGCTGTTGGCTTCATGGGCAAAACAGGTGCAGGTACGCACGAGCACCACAACGTGGTTGACCGTATCGACATCATCACTGGTACGCTAGGCAAAGCAATGGGCGGCGCTTCAGGCGGTTACACATCTGGTAAAGCGGAAGTGATTGACTGGCTACGTCAGCGTTCTCGTCCATACCTATTCTCTAACTCTGTTGCACCAGCAATCGTAAGCGCTTCTATCCGCGTTCTAGACCTACTAGAAGAGAGCGGTGACCTACGTGATCGTCTATGGGAAAACGCAGCACACTTCCGTACTCGTATGGAAGACGCGGGTTTCACAATGGGTGGTGCTGACCACGCAATCATCCCAATCATGCTTGGCGACGCAAAAGTAGCAGCAGAATTTGCAGAGCGTGCGCTGGAGAAAGGCATCTACGTAATCGGCTTCTCATTCCCTGTAGTACCAAAAGGTCAAGCACGTATCCGTACTCAAATGTCTGCGGCGCACTCTCGCGAGCAACTAGACCGTGCAATCGACGCGTTCATCCAAGTTGGTAAGGACATGGGTCTTATTTAAGATTCTAGGCCTTAGACAATAGGGCCTTTAATTAAGGTTACATTATGAAAATTAAAGCATTATCAAAGCTAAAGCCTGAAGAAGGCATCTGGATGACTGAGGTTGATAAACCAGAAGTTGGCCATAACGACATTCTGATCAAAATTAAAAAAACCGCTATCTGTGGTACAGACGTACACATCTACAACTGGGACGAATGGTCACAAAAAACCATTCCAGTGCCTATGGTTGTTGGGCACGAATACGTGGGGGAAGTGGTTGCGATTGGTCAGGAAGTTCGTGGCTTTGAAATCGGTGACCGCGTATCTGGCGAAGGTCACATCACGTGTGGTCACTGTCGTAACTGTCGTGGCGGCCGTACTCACCTATGTCGCAACACTATTGGTGTGGGCGTTAACCGTGAAGGTGCATTCGCAGAATACCTAGTGATCCCAGCGTTCAACGCGTTCAAGATCCCTGAAGGTATCTCTGACGATCTAGCGTCTATCTTTGACCCGTTTGGTAACGCAGTACACACAGCACTTTCTTTCGACCTAGTAGGCGAAGACGTGCTTATCACAGGTGCTGGCCCAATCGGTATCATGGCAGCGGCAGTAGCAAAGCACGTTGGTGCTCGTCACGTAGTGATCACGGATGTGAACGAATACCGTCTAGAACTTGCTCGTAAGATGGGTGTAACACGCGCAGTAAACGTGGCTGAAGAGAAGCTAGAAGACGTAATGTCTGAGCTAGGCATGACAGAAGGCTTCGACGTAGGTCTAGAAATGTCTGGTAACCCAGCAGCATTCAACTCAATGCTAACCACAATGAACCACGGTGGTCGTATTGCACTACTCGGTATTCCACCATCAGACATGGGTATCGACTGGAACCAAGTTATCTTCAAGGGCTTGGTGATCAAAGGTATCTACGGTCGCGAAATGTTCGAAACGTGGTACAAGATGGCTTCACTGATCCAATCTGGTCTGGATCTATCGCCAATCATCACGCACCACTACAAGATTGATGATTTCCAAGAAGGCTTCGACGTAATGCGCAGCGGCATGTCAGGCAAGGTTATTCTTGATTGGGAATAACTTATTCAAGTAAGAAATGCGCTCCTTTTTGGGGCGCATTTTTGTTTCATGAAGATTTTTGTTTCGGGAAGAAATGGTCGCCAATCTTTTCTAAACTTCTCGTATCGTTCTGCTACTTTTTTTAGATTTTTTCCACTCAACTTCACCCTACCTTCTAACTAATTGTCAATTCTGTATTTGGAATAAGATAATAACCATTTGTTTTTAGTGGTTATTTTTTAGCATTACATGCTTAAAAATCGTCATTTTTAAGTTTAATGTTTTTATTTTCTGTTCGTCTTTATCCTTATCCTGCTTCTTTTTATTGTTTTACATTTTATATGCATTTGGTTTGTCATAATTGAGCTATAACTAATAAAAAGGTTACCGATATACAGTGGAATGTAAAAATGGAGCTTTATATGAAAAGATTTTATCTGATGATGCCTCTGCTCTTAACCTCATTTAGTTGGCAAGCGAATGGAGCGTCAGTGAGCGGTACGATTGATGTTTCAATTAACCTTGTACAAGGTTGTGTGATTAATGGAAATAATGCGGTAGATGCAGCTTCTGGCGTTGGCTTTGGCTCACTCGCCTTTGGAGACGTGCCTGCAATCTTCAGTGAACAAGATGGTGTGGTAAATGGTGGTAGTGCGACGGGTATTGAAGTGCTTTGTAGTAATGGTGTGACACCGACGTTTACATTGGGCACCGGATTGTATGATGCAAGTGCGACCGTTGGTACCTACGCGATGTCAAATGGCGCGCAATTTATTGATTATACGTTGTTTACCGACTCAGACCGAAGCACACAAATTATACAAGGTGGGACGGTAGCTCTGTCTGAATTTACTAGTGCAACATCGCAAACTATTGAGCTTTTTGCGAAAGCTTACGGTACGAGCAGCATTGCCGGTACATACTCCGATACCATCAGTGTGACGCTAAGCTGGTAAAACGTGACGCTGGTTGTTAGGGGCTTTTCACTTGTCGCGATGAGTTTGTGTTCTTTAACTGTGCTGGCTGATGCGACACAAACTTTTCAGGTGTCTGCCACCGTAGATACAGGTTGTTTGATTAACGGCGTAGTACAAGAAGAAAGCGCAACCCAAGCCGGGCAAATAGGCACGTTAGATTTTGGTGAGCATTCTTCAGTTTACGCGACGGAAGTACAAGGCAGCATCACTTACAGTTCATCACTCACATTAAGTTGTACTCCGGGTATTACGATGAATGTTTCCGTAAATGGCGGGATGAATGCATCGGACGGTGTACGTAAGCTAAAGCACAGTGAAGAAGCGACAACGGTAGATTACTTTTTGTTTCAGGATCTAAATTATACGCAGGTGCTTGATATTGACACGCAATATTCCGTCGATACCGACCAAGACCCAGATAATATTCAGTTTCCTATCTGGGCAAAGGCGACAATAAATGGGAATGAAATGGCTGGAATTTATATGGATACGCTTACGCTGACATTAGAGTGGTAAGTGAACTTTGGAGGGGTGAAATGGAATTCATACTCAAAAAACTATTATTAATAACCTTCCTTTTTGTTTTTTTCTCAAATGCCAATGCTAACTCATTATTAATTTGGCCGATTTACCCCAAAATATCAGAGGAGAGTAATGCAACATCACTTTGGATGGTAAATAAAGGCAGTGTTGATTCTTATTTACAGGTGAGAATTTTTAAGTGGGAACAAAACGAAGGAGAAGATAGTTATTCAAGTCAAAGCCAGTTAATTGCAACCCCTCCGTTTGTCAAAATTGAACCAGGTGAAAAGCAGTTAATCCGCATCATCAACCAAGATGAGGCCTCTGCGGGTAAGGAGTATGCATACCGAGTGATCATAGATGAATTACCGCCAACTCAAAACCCTCAAACAGAATTGACGGAAAATGAACTCGCTGTAAAAGTCCGAATGCGTTACTCGATACCTTTGTTTATTTACGGGAAAGGGCTGACTGATACTCAAAAACCAAACCGTGACAGTGAATTATGGGGTGATTTACAGGCACAGTTTATTAAGAAAAATAATCAGCGTTTTGTTCACATTAAAAATTCAGGAAAACACCATGTTCGCTTAGTGAATTTACAGTTGAATCTACCAAATAAAGATCCTGTCGTTATTTCCGATGGACTAGCTGGCTATATTCTTCCTGAACAGTATAAGGTTTGGTCTATTCCCCATAGTAATGTCAGACCCTTGAGTTTGAGCGCGAATATTGGAGGTAAACGTTACCAAATACCATTGAAGCAATAATGAATAGATTTAATACAATGAATGCTTTCTTTTGGTTGGTATTACTTAGCGTAACGTGGAGCAGTATTGGTCTTTGTGCAAATTCAGCAAACCACTTCTCTGAGCTACCGAGTCCTGAAAATTTCTCATTAGAAAAGTTTGAGAATATTAGCCTCAATCTGGAGTTGGTGATCAATCAAAGAGCAACCGGGCTTGTTGCGAAAGTTGAGCGAGTTGGCGATCAGTTCTTTTTGCTCCGGGAGGACCTCATTTCAGTTGGGGTTACCGCCAAGTCGTTACCTGGAACTGAAGAGAGACTTGAGGTTACGTCTATCCCAGGAGTTAACGTGCGTTACTTGCAATCGTCATTGCAACTTACAATTGACGTACCGCCTAATTGGTTACCGATGCAGAGCTTATCAGCGCAGGATATGGGGCGATTTTCCCCGGCTCAGTTTGGGCGTGGTGGCCTGCTTAACTACAACGTATTTGGTGTGTACGAGAACGAAAGCCGACAAAAGGAGGTTTCTATAAATCATGAAGTCAGAGCCTTTTCTGAGTTTGGCGTTTTTTCTACTACCGGGATATTTAAATCTAACTTTCATCGCGATGTTCAGTCCCAGCAAAGCAGCCAGTACACTCGTTTTGATACGAGTTACGAGTACGTCAATCAAGAGAAGCGAATTCGTATGGAGGTAGGGGACTATATTGTTCGCCCTTTATCTTGGAGCCAACCAGTAAGACTGGCGGGTATTCAGTTGTCGCATGATTTCTCTATGCGTCCGGATGTCGTGACGACGCCGTTACCTGCATTTTACGGTGAGGTCACAGCGCCCACTACGTTAGATTTGTTTATCAATGGCTTTAAAACTGACTCAATGAATGTTGGGCCCGGTCCTTTCATTATTAACGATATTCCAATGCTCTCTGGTGCTGGGGAAGCAACGGTAATTGCAACGGATGCTCAAGGTAAGCAAACGGTCATGACCAGCCCATTTTTTCTCTCTTCCGATCTACTGAAGACCGGATTTACATCTTACAGTGCGAGTATTGGTGCGATCAGAGAAAATTTCGGTAATGCATCTAACGACTATGGAGACGGTGGCGTGGTTACCGCTCTGCGTCATGGCATGACTGACTGGTTAACATTAGAAGCTCAAGCCGAAGCAAAAGACGACCTGATCGTTGCGGGGCTGGGCTTTGTCACCAATGCTTTCAACTTGGGTACGGTGGATGCCTCGTTTCGTGTGAGTAATTTTCAGGATCAATCTACCTCATATGCGCTAGGTTATAGTTATCAGTCTCGGTTGTTTAGCTTCGCTGCTCGAACTCAAGTAGAACAAGCCGACTTTTATACCTTATCTCATTTACCAAATTACGAAATGCTCGATGAAGGCAAGGACGCTTCACTCGCGTCGCGCCATCTATCACAAATCAATATGGGAGTCCGTTTGGGAGATTGGGGCTCACTTTCTGGTGGGTACTTTGATATTCAACAATCCGACTCAGATTCACGTACCCTAAATCTTACTTATAGCTACGCTCTGCCTTTTAATATCAATATGTCCCTTTCTTACAACCATAGTATTGGTGGTCAGAGTGTTACGCTGGCGCAATTCTCTCTACCTTTCAGTTCTTTGGGGGGAAGTTCGGGGTTAACGCTGAAAAGAGAGGATGATGGCGATGTTAGAGGGCGAGTGGGTTACAGCCGCCTTGCGCCAATACGAGGTGGGTGGGGCGTCAATTTAGCGCATGATATTAACGAGGACCCAGAAAACCGTAAACAGGCCGATTTGACCTACCGTGCGTCATGGGCGCAGTTCAGAGCGGGGTTAAATGGCACCAGTGGCGACTATGATTATTTTGCGGAAATGGCAGGTTCAGTCTCTACGTTGGATGGAGAAATATTCCCAGCGAATGAAGTGTATGACAGCTTTGCGGTAGTGAGCACCAGTGGTTTTGAAGGTATTCCGGTTAAATATGAGAATCAAATTGTCGGAGTGACAGACGATGAAGGTTACTTACTTGTTCCTTGGGCTACGGCGTATTACACCGCCAAATATGAAATCGATCCACTTAATTTACCAGCCAATGCTGCGTTTTCTGAGACAGAGCAGTTTGCTTCGATACATTCGGGCTACGGCTACCTGTTAGAGTTCCCAATAGAGCTACAAATTGCACTGAGCATGACGGTGGTAGACGAAAATCATTTGTTCCTTCCGATTGGTACATATGGCCGCTCAGAAACGGGCTTAACAAGCCAAATTGGTTGGGATGGTTTTACGTACTTTGAAGGCGTTGACCTAGGCCGCTATATTCAGTTTTATCCTCAAGGACAGTCGCCATGTAAAGTGTTTATTGAGGGGGTGTATCAGCGTGACAGTCAAAAAATACAAACATTGCCTGAGCAGGTTTGTATCAAAGCCGAAGAAGAGACCGCACTATGATTTTGCGCAGCTGGTTTGCTAGCCTACTTCTCTTTTTCTCGTGCTCGACAATGGCTTGTCAGCTCACGGCGGCAACACCTTTAATCTTGTTTGGCAATGTTTCTTCGTTTACTGTTTCAAGCTCTCAGCAGCAAAGCTCAGCTCAGCCTCATGCGGGGATTACGTGTGACTTTTCTACACTTGTGTCTTTGTTAAGTGGCGACTACGTATCAGCAACGTTTAACAGCATAAATAATGGTTTGCTATTAAATGAGGATGATCCGAGTTCGGAGCTCAGCTATCAGATTTTTGGCGATCCAGGTCTTTCACAAGAGTATGTATTCGGCCAAACTTACAATTTTTTTGAAATCGGGTTACTCGATTTACTCGGGTTGTTTGGCACTCAAGCTGAGTTTCCGCTTTATGCTCGGACGGGAGTGGGTAGTAATCTTTCCGCTGGGACTTATAAAGACCAAATCACCGTATCCTGGATTTGGGATTACTGTAAGGGGATCGGGGTTCTAGGGGTATGCATTGGCCGCACCAATGGCAGCGCTCAAAGCGTGATTACGGTTGAGTTGGAAGTGACCCCTGATTGTATGATCACGGCGCCAGATATTGATTTTGGTTCGTCCCCATTAGTGGCCGGTTTTGAGCCAGTCAGTCAGGTTATATCGTTAACTTGTACCAAGAATAGTTCCTTCTCCATTGGCTTGAATGACGGCCTAAATGCGTCCGGCGGTCAGCGGCGAATGATTTTTAGTGGTCACTATTTGGAGTATGAAATCTATAAGTCATCAACGATGGAGCGCTGGGGAGGCACCAGTTCTGAACGTCGTGAACACAGTGACGTCGATACTGGCGGCTCCATTCCGGATGGTATCACGCCACAGAATTATAATTATCGCGCGCAGATACTAACCAGCCAAACGACCCCTCCTGCTGGTACTTACACCGACTCAATAATCGTTGACGTTCAATTTTGAGCATCATGTCAATTACATCATTAGAGGCTTCTATTCCAAAAATCTTTTGTAATCATAGTTTTCACTCTGTCACTGCTTAATTTTGTGAGATTAGTATGGCTTTATTCTCACGGAATATAACTTTCAGAAATAAGGAAAATGATGAAGAAGTCACTAACAACATTAGGTTTGGCACTGGTATTTACAGGAACAGCTTATGCAGCAAGCTGGGGCTACGAGGGAAACCATGGGCCAGCTCATTGGGGTGAGTTTGCATCTGAGTGCGCGAAAGGTCAAAACCAGAGCCCAATCAACATTGAATCGGCGACCGAAGCGAAGCTAGAAAAATTGAATTTCGACTACGAAGGTAAGGCAATTTCACTGCTGAACAACGGTCACACTTTACAGATTGGTTTAGAAGGCAAAAACACACTCACCATTGATGGTAAAGAGTTTACGTTGAAACAGTTCCACTTCCATACGCCATCTGAAAACCATGTGGATGGTAAAGAATACCCACTAGAAGTACACTTTGTGCATGCCGACAAAGTAGGTCATCTAGCTGTTGTCGCGGTGTTCTTTAAACTGGGTGGCGCGAACCCAGATCTAGCTAAGATGCTAGCTAACATTCCAACTAAAGATCAAGATGTTACCATCAAGGTTCCATTTGATGCGGATGCCCTTATCCCAAGTGATAAAGACTACTACCGCTTTAACGGCTCACTAACGACACCACCATGCTCTGAAGGTGTGCGTTGGTTGGTGATGAAAGAAGCACAAACTATTTCTCCTGAGCAGATAAAATCTTTTTCGGAAGTCATGGGGAAAAACAATCGCCCAATCCAACCGCTGAATGCACGTATGGTGTTAACGCAACAATAACCACTTCATGCGAAGAAAAATAAAAAGCCCGCTTAAACACAGCGGGCTTGATTATTTGGGTATTGGTGAGAACTAGAAGCCGTGATCTTCTTGCTCTTCCGCTTTTACCATTTGTATAGGATCAAGCTTAAGCGTCTGAGTAGGGAACGCGATATCTGCATCGTGTTCTTTAATGATGTTGATTACCTTAAGCAGTATGTCCTGCTTAACCTCATGGTATCTCACCCAATTCACGGTTTTAGTAAAGGTATAGATAAAGAAGTGCAACGATGATGGACCGAATGTATCGAAGTTGACGATAAGTGTTTGGCGTGCATCAATGTCTTTGTGATTTTTCAGCATTTCTTTTACCGCGGTGATAATTTGCGGCATTTTTTCTGCATCGTCGTAACGAAGTCCAATTTTTTCGTAGATGCGTCGGTTCAGCATGCGAGATGGGTTTTCTACGACAATGCTGCTAAACACTGAGTTTGGCACATACAGTGGACGCTTATCGAAAGTTCGGATAATGGTCATACGCCAGCCAATGCGTTCTACCGTCCCCTCTATTTGTCGGTCTGGAGAACGGATCCAATCGCCAACTTTAAATGGACGATCGAAGTAGATCATAAGACCTCCAAAAAAGTTAGACAGCAAATCCTTCGCCGCTAAACCGACGATCAAACCACCAACACCACCGAAGGTAAGTAGGCCCGATAGTGACAGACCAAATGCCTGCATTACGGTTAGAATTCCGACGGTAATAAAGAACAGGCGCGCGACCTTAGCTATCGCTTGTACTGTTGTTTCATCTCGGTTCTTTTGTTCGAGAACATGCTCTTCAACATTGGTAATGAGCCGCATAACGGTCCATACGAAGATGCTGATGATTAAAATCAGTTTCAGCGTACTTAACCAGTTTATTTTATCGTTGAGCTCGCTCTCTAATATGATGCCGATAGAGACGGTTGCTGGCCAACACCAAATGAGTGTACTGACTGGCGCTTTTAGCGCATCAAGCAACATGTCATCCCAGTGGAAGGGTGTTTTCTCTACGAGCGCAGCGAGGCGAGAGCGGATCAGCCGCCAAGCTATCCAAGCTATAAAGCTAGCGAGCGTAATGAAAAGGACGCTCCCACTCCAATTTTGATGAGACGTTTCAATGTAGCTTTGTAATTCGGTAAACCACTGTGGCATATGTAACTTATTTCTAGTGAACCATGGAAGGAAAGGTAGCAGATATTACTCCTTCACCCCAGTGATTTCCTTTAAATCATTTACTTATGTCTAAACCGTCCGAGATGGACTTTTCCTTCCGATGACAAGAGAGTCACCTCAATGTTCTGTTGAGCGACCGCTTCATGCATGTTCAGAGGTACGCTACCAATGATTGAGGGTTGATATTTGGACGATCAATTATAACTTCTCTGACTTATCGCTAACATTTATCTTAAGTAAGTGTGAGAGTGTATTGGCTCTTGAATTAGCGGAGGCAGATATGGAATTTACAGAGCTGGATCGAAACGCGCTCTACGACATCTGGATGTCACAAAAAGCCAAAATGCACATCACTCAAATGGAAATGGCGAAGCGCCTTGGTTTGAGTCTACACGAGTTTTCTGGCTTGTTACGTGGTAATTCTCCACTGACGCTAGGTTTTGTAAAACAGCTATGCGAGCAGCTACATGTACGTCCTGGTCAGGTGATTCCGTCTTTGACGGAGCGTGATCTATCTGCATCTGGTACCGTTTATTTACAAAATCGTGTGACGGTGGATGGCGATATCAGTAACGTGTTCATCGACGGAAACCAAGTCGTGATCGAGTACGTTCACCAAGTTAGCTAGCTTGCTCGTCAAATTATCGGGTTGAAGAGCAATAAAAAACGAGCCACTGTTGGCTCGTTTTTTCGTTTCTGTTTTGCTCGCTTGCAAAGATTATGGGATTTTCACTAGCGAATCGTGTGAAAGATCCGCGATAGACTTAGCGCCAGTCAGCGTCATTGCTACACGCATTTCTTTATCGTACAGATCCAGTAGATTTTCAACGCCTGCTCCGCCTTGTGCTGCCAATGCGTACACAAATGAACGGCCAAGAAGCGTACAGTCTGCACCAAGTGCGAGCATACGAACGACATCAAGACCAGTACGAATACCAGAGTCTACGAAGATCTTAAGATCACCTTTTACCGCATCCGCAATGCTTGGTAGTGCTTTAGCACTTGAAAGTACGCCATCTAACTGACGGCCACCATGGTTAGATACCACAATGCCATCTGCGCCGAAACGTACCGCATCTTTCGCGTCTTCTTCATCTAGAATGCCTTTGATAACCATTGGGCCATCCCAAAAATCACGAATCCACTCAAGATCTTTCCAGGAGATAGAAGGGTCGAAGTTTGCGCCTAACCAGCCGATGTAATCTTCTAGCTTTGTTGGTTCGCCACGATAAGTTGAGATGTTACCTAAGTCGTGCGGTTTACCAAGTAGACCCACATCCAGCGCCCAGCTTGGGTGGCGCATCGCCTGGAATACACGACGCATGGCCGCGTTAGGGCCACTCATACCTGAGTGCATGTCACGGTAACGTGCGCCAGGAACTGGCATATCAACGGTAAACACCAGCGTTGTTACGCCTGCTGCTTTTGCACGCTCAAGTACGTTTTTCATAAAGCCACGATCTTTAAGCACGTAAAGCTGGAACCACATTGGACGTTCAATTGCAGGTGCGACTTCTTCAATCGGACAAACCGAAACAGTCGACATAGTAAATGGGATGCCTTTTTTCTCGGCTGCTTTTGCTGCTTGCACCTCGCCTCGGCGCGCGTACATACCAGTTAGACCAACAGGAGCTAGCGCGATTGGCATTGCCAGTTTCTCACCGAAGAGCTCGGTTTCGAGGCTCAAATCTGTCATATCGCGTAGGACGCGTTGGCGAAGAGCGACATCACCTAAATCGTCAGTATTACGCTTCAGCGTGCGTTCGTCGTAAGAGCCGCCATCAATATAATGGAATAGAAACGGGGGAAGCTTGGCTTTCGCGGCAGCGCGGTAGTCAGTAGAAGCTGAGATAATCATAATGGTGTCCTAGCGGTTATTCTAAGCAAAGTTGTGGAGCAATTTGCTCTTTCGTTGAGCCTTCATCGCAAAGCAGTGAAGACATCAAAATGAGTATAGTTACCTATGGTTCACTTACGTTTGAATCGGTGATGTTGGTAACCCATTTACATAATTGGTTGAAAAATTTTGTTAAATCACTCAATCAGTTATGCAAACTGGAAAGGGTGACACAGCTGTCGGGGGAATTGATGTAGCAAGCTAAATCAACATGTCGGGGTAGTAGTGCAGACAGCTGTGTCAAATTAGGCAGGGCTGTAAACCCTGCATTTCGCGTTACTTCATCAAGACATCTGTCATTTGGAAGCCATAAATCAGCACCAATCCAATAATGCCTGTCATTACAATGTAGTAGAACGTAGGGATAATCGTTTTACGCAATGTTGCGCCTTCTCGACCAAGCAAACCTACCGTGGCTGATGCGGCAACAACGTTGTGAATCGCAATCATGTTACCTGCGGCAGCACCGACGGCCTGGAGTGATACAACAATCACACTCGAAATAGACAACGTTTGTGCCACTTCGAATTGGAACTGGCTGAACATCATATTTGATACCGTGTTTGAGCCAGCGATGAACGCACCCAGTGCACCAACGGTGGCACTCAGCGCTGGGAACGCAGAACCAACAAGGTCAGAGGCGAAGTTTGCGGTTGTGACGGGCATACTTGCTAGGTCAGCACCGTTGATGCCTGAGTTGATAAAGATACGAACCATCGGAATGGTAAATACCAAGACAAAACCCGCCCCAATCAGTGTTTTGCTTGACTCGCCAAACGCTTCACGCAATGGCTTTACACTACCGCTTTGTAACATTGCAGCAAGTAGTGCGACAAACACCAGAATGCCTCCAGGAAGGTATAACGGCTGAATCGCAGCGCTAACGCCAGTCTCACCAAGAATGTTGCTGAACGACAAACTTACGCTTTGTACAAAGCCTTTCAGCTCAGGGCTTACGCGGCTTGCGACGAGAATAACTGCCAGCATTACATATGGAACCCAAGCTTTTACGATGCTCATTGGCTTGCCCGGATTGTCGTTTAGATCGACTTTTAGCGAGCCTAACCACTCTGCAGGCCACTTGTCTTCGCTTTCGAAATCCCACTTAGTCTTTGGTACTAAGAAGCCTTTTTTCGCTGCGGTAACAACGATAGACAGACCAACCAAACCACCGATAAGTGAAGGGAACTCTGCACCTAAGAAAACACCGGTTAACGCGTATGGAACGGTGAAAGAGATACCAGCGAATAACGCAAATGGTAGAATATCCAGACCTTCACTCCAGCTTCTGTTCTTGCCGAAGAAACGTGTTAACATCATCGCCATTAATACTGGGATCATCGTACCTACGACTGCGTGAATGACAGCAACGTGCGCTGTGATATCTTGCAGGTACATTTCCCACGTTGCACCTTGTGCGGCCAACGACTCACTGATGTTATGGGTGTCTAAACCTTTGTTTACACCTACGATGATAGGCGTGCCTACCGCGCCGAATGAAACAGGCGTTGACTGAATCATCATGCCCATAAGGACAGCGGCTAGCGCAGGGAAGCCGATTGCAACCAGTAGTGGTGCAGCGATTGCTGCAGGGGTACCGAACCCAGATGCGCCTTCAATGAACGAGCCAAAGCACCAAGCAATGATGATGGCTTGTACACGGCGGTCAGCCGAAATATCGGTAAATCCATTACGGATTGTGGTGATAGCTCCAGTGTGTTTTAAAGTGTTGAGCAAGAAGATGGCACCAAACACGATCCATAGAACAGAGACAGTAATGCCGAGTCCTTGGAATACGGAAGCCAGTACGCGATTGGCTGACATATCCCAAAACATTAGTGCGATAGCGACGGTTAGACCGAACGCAACAGGCATGGCTTTTTTAGCAGGCCAGTTGAGACCAACCAATAAGATGGCGGCAACAACAATTGGCGAAAATGCCACTAGGGCAAGTAGGGTTTCACTCATTTGTACATCCTTCGTACGCTGACTTCTCGAACGGTGTCAATCCGCTGTAGAGGTGACTTTTTGTTGTAATGGTTTTGTTAATTTGGCGTGAATTTACTCCTTTATTTTTTGTTGATATAGGGAAATAATGAAAATAATTAATTCCAAAAGTGACATAATGGTATGAGAGCAGACGACTTAATCCTATTTTCTCAAGTAATCGAACTTGGCAGCTTTAGTAAGGTTGCAGAGGCAAATAACCTTACAAATTCGGTAGTTAGCAAAAGAATGGCGAGGTTGGAGGAAGAAATAGGGGCTCAGCTATTATATCGAACAACGCGCAAATTAACCTTGACCGAGGCAGGTAAGGTGTTACTCCACAGTGCTAAAAATGTGAAGCAGGCCACTCAGGAGGCTATGGATGCTGTTGCAGGCTTTGGAGAGAATGTGAGCGGTCATATAAAAATGTCCGTGCCGTGCATCTCTGGAGATTTGATACTTGCTGATGCTGTTGCCGAGTTTTGTAACCTTCATCCGGGTCTGACCGTGGACATGTCATTGGATAACCGCTTTGTCGATTTAGTGGCTGATGGTTACGACTTAGTCATTCGAACTGGCTACCTAGCCGACTCCAGTTTGATCGCACGACATATTCTCGATTCCCAATGGGTGGTATGCGCGTCCCCTTCTTATATTGCGAAAAATGGGAAACCGATCGAGCCGATTGATCTCACCACGCACAATTGTCTGCAATACGCTTACCAAACCACAGGTGCAACGGATTGGGAGTTTAAAGGAGAAGATGGCAATTACATCGTCAAAGTATCGGGCTGCTTTTCTACTGATAACGCGACCGCATTACGTAAAGCCGCTCTGGGCGGCCATGGTATTGCTTACGTCCCGCGCTGCTTGGTGTATCACGATATTCGTAATGGCCAACTGGTGGATATTTTTCCTGAATTAGTAGGTAAAAAGTTGGGTATCTACGCGGTGTATCCGTTTACTCGTCAACCACCGAACAAAGTGAAGCTGCTTATTGAGCACATTCGTGACCGGTACTTAACGATATCTCATTATTTCTAGGTTCTTCATAGATCTAAAACAATGTCGTTGAAATCAAAATTGGGTGCTCTAAGGTAATCACCGCAATAAAACGATTGAAGATAAACAACTTAATAAAAACAACGGAGTAACACGGACGTTATGCATTACCCAAAAACACGTAAAGATTCTGTCGTGGACACTTATTTTGGTCACGACATTGCCGACCCTTATCGCTGGTTAGAAGATGATCGCAGTGAAGAAACCGCACAATGGGTTTCGGGTCAAAATTCGGTCACCTTCGATTTCCTTGGTCAGATACCGTACCGCCAACAAATCCGTGACTTAGTGGCGAACAGTCAAAACTACGAAAAATATTCCCAGCCATTTGTACGTGGTGACTACACCTACTTCTACAAAAACGACGGTTTGCAAAACCAAAGCGTATTGTATCGGCGTAAAGGCGAGGGAGAAGCCGAGGTTTTCCTTGATCCAAATACTTTCTCCGAAGAGGGCACGACCTCTCTTGGCGAAGTCAGCTTCTCTAAAGACTACCGTTTGGTCGCGTATTCCATCTCAGAAGGGGGTAGTGATTGGCGTAAGATCTTTGTCATTGATACGGAAACCAAAGAACAGTTAGAGCCTGAGATTGTTGATGCGAAGTTTACGTCGATTTCTTGGCTGGGCAGCAAAGGCTTCTATTACTCAAGCTACGATAAGCCGCAAGGCAGCGAGTTGTCTGCTCGAACTGAGCATCACAAGCTTTATTATCATGAACTTGGTACCCCTCAATCTGAAGATAAAGTGATTTTTGGTGAGTTGGATACGCAAGTTCATCGTTATGTGTCTGGTACGACGACGACAGACGATCGCTTCCTCATTATCTCTGGCGCAGAATCCACATCGGGTAATCGTCTGTTTTATATTGATTTACAGTCTGAGTTACAGGCAATTGTGACGCTGCGCGATACAACGCAAGGCGACACCTACTTAATTGATAGCCAAGACGCAACCTTGCTGCTTTACACCAACCTAGACGCGCCGAATGGCAAAGTTGTCAGCTACAACACTCAGACAGAACAATGGGCTGACGTGATTGCTGAACAAGAACAGCCGTTAGAAATCAGCAAAGGTGGCGGTTATCTGTTTGCGACTTATATGGTAGATGTGCTTTCTAAAGTGCAGCAGTTTAACTACCAAGGTGAGTGGATTCGAGATGTACAATTGCCGGGAGAAGGCACGGCTTATGGTCTGGCGGGTAAAAAAGAAGAAACCACACTTTATTACACATTCACTAACTACGTGACGCCTCCGACGATTTTCTCATTTGATGTCGAATCTGGTGAATCGACACTGTTTCAGGAATCAAAGGCACCGTTCGATCGTAATGAGTATGAATCAAAACAGGTGTTTTACACCTCAAAAGACGGCGCGCAAGTACCGATGATCATTTCATACAAGAAGGGCATTGCACTTGATGGTAGAGCACCAACCATGTTGTATGGTTACGGCGGTTTTAACATCAGCCTCACTCCAATGTTTTCTGGCAATGTAGCCAACTGGCTAGAATTGGGTGGTATTTACGCTGTCGCCAACATGCGAGGCGGTGGTGAATACGGTAAAGCCTGGCACAACGCAGGCACTCAGCAGCAAAAGCAAAACGTGTTTGATGACTTTATTGCGGCGGCGGAATACCTGATTGAAAACGACTACACGAGCTCGGATCGCCTAGCGATTCGCGGTGGTTCTAATGGTGGTTTGTTAGTTGGAGCGTGTATGACGCAACGCCCTGAACTATTCAAAGTCGCGCTGCCTGCGGTTGGTGTGCTTGATATGCTGCGTTACCACACGTTTACGTCTGGAGAAGGCTGGAAGTATGACTATGGCACGTCTTCGCAAAGCGAAGCGATGTTCCAATACTTGCTTGGCTACTCTCCTGTTCACAATGTAAAAGAAAACGTGCAATATCCTGCGACATTGGTGACAACCGCCGATCACGACGATCGTGTGGTTCCAGCACATTCGTACAAGTTTATTGCGGAGCTGCAAGACAAGCAGCAAGGCGCTAATCCAGTATTAATACGCATTGATGTCAATGCAGGTCATGGTGCAGGAATGCCGCTGAGTAAGCAAATTGACCTCACCACAGACGTGTATGCATTTACGTTACATAATATGGGTATTGAGTCGATTTAATGCCCTAGTTGTTCGAAGCTTCTGAGAATAAAAAAATGCCGCGACAGTGTCGCGGCATTTTTCATGGTTGGGGGAACTCAATTCATACTGTTTGCCAGTATTTGAGCCAGGTTGACTAAGTCTGACTCTTGAACCAACCAGTCTCGGCGGCCAAACCGAAAGGCAGCTACGCCATTCTTAAGACAAGATGAATTTATCACCTTTTCTTAATCCTAGTTTATGAATATGAAACTGTGATGAACCTAAGCCGCATTGTGCTGATTTTCACTGTTTTCAAGATCAAATGAGGCATCTATCAGTTTTTTCGTGTAGTCATTTTTAGGGTTTTGGAAAATCTTTTCGGCCGTACCTTGTTCCATGACCTCGCCCTTTTGCATGACTAGAACACGATCAGAGAGTGCTTTAACTACTGATAGATCGTGGCTAATAAACAAGTAGCCAATATTGTGTTTTTTCTGCAAATCTTTCAGAAGGTCAATCACTGTCAGTTGCACCGAGCGGTCTAATGCAGAGGTTGGCTCATCAAGCAGAATAAACGAAGGTTCAAGGATCAGTGCTCGCGCTATAGCAATACGCTGACGCTGGCCTCCTGAAAACTCGTGCGGATAACGGTTGATGGACGCGGGATCTAAGCGGACCTCACGGAGCACGTCGCGCGCTTTCTGCATACGTTCTTTTTTACTCAACATTGGTTGGTGGACAGTTAATCCTTCTGTGATGATCTCGCCGATAGTCATACGAGGAGAAAGCGAACCATAAGGGTCTTGGAATACCATCTGAACGTCTTTTTTCAGCTCAAAACGTTCTTTGTTTGTCAGCAAGGCCATATCTTGGCCTTTATATTCTATTTTGCCAGTTGAAGGCAGTAGACCTATCAAAGCTCGGCCGAGTGTAGACTTACCTGAACCGGACTCCCCAACGATCCCGAGGGTCTCTCCTTGTTTAAGCTCAAGAGAAATGCCTTTTACCGCTTCGAAGTACTCATTTTTGCTCGCAATAAAATGCGACTTTACCAAGAATTTGACTCGTATATCGTCGGCCTTTAAAAGCTGTGTAGCACTTTCGCTAATAGGCTCCTTACTGCCTTTAGGAATCGAGTTGATTAGCATACGTGTGTATTCGTGCTTTGGGTCCTCGAAGAGTGTTTGCGTTTCGCCTTCTTCGACGACTTCTCCTTTACACATCACAATGACACGATCTGCAAAGTGTTTTACGACGCCTAAGTCATGAGTAATAAATAGGATTGCCATGCCCATCTGAGCCTGAATTTCTTTAATCAGGTGCAACACTTCTGCTTGAACCGTGACATCCAACGCTGTTGTAGGTTCGTCGGCGATCAAAATATCGGGCTCGTTAATCAGTGCCATCGCAATCATGATGCGTTGCAATTGACCACCAGAAAATTCGTGTGGGTACTTGTTGTACGCTTTTTCTGGGTTTGGCATATGAACCAATTCAAACAGCTCTAACACCTTTGCTTTTGCTGTTCGTCTGTCGACCGGGCGGTGACACATGATGGCCTCAGCGACTTGGATACCCACCCGCATGTACGGGTTTAGTGAGGTCATCGGCTCTTGAAAAATCATGCCAATGCGATCACCGCGAATACTTTGCATTTCACGCTCTGTTTTATCCAAGATGGAGCTACCCTCAAACATGATGGATGAGCTTTCATGCAAAATAGCGTTGTCTGGCAGTAGTTTCATCAGTGCATTGGTTGATACTGACTTGCCAGAGCCAGATTCGCCAACGATGGACAGCGTCTCGCCTGCTTTTAAATCGAAGCTAACATTCTTTACTGCATCGACGATCCCATCGTTTGTCGTAAAGCTGACTGATAGGTTGTTCACCGAAAGAATGGTTTTAGAAGACATCACAGATCCTTGTGGTTGATAAAGCAAATGATACTCAAGCAATGGACAGCATAAACCTAGCTGGCCTCAATGCTTGAGCTTTAGATTAATTATACAGGTGAGAAGGCGAAGATTTTGCCGAACTCATTGCTTGCAAATGTAAGAACTGCTCATGCGCGCGCGTTACGTGCTCGAGTTCTATCATCCATTGAGCATTACGTTGGGCAGAGCAAAATGCCGCCATGTGAGCTAACAAGTCTTCGCTCTGTTGACCAAGTAGGTGACCTACGCGCTCAATCAGTTCATGGCTCTCTAGCTGCAAAAATTGAAATAGCGCGTAAGTTTGATTGAGTATTGAGAACGCATCATGCTGTAAGCCGAGTTTGTTGAGAATCTCTGATTGCGTCACGCTGGCATCTCTAAGCCCCGTAATGAGACATACAAACTGGCAAGGTTTAGTTTGTGCATTTTCTAGCGCTAGATGAATGTGGTTGGGTAGATTGTTGAGCACGTCGTCATATAAACGATGAGCTTCTGGCCAATGGCCTTGTTCCATCAGTTGCTCCGCTTTTAAGTAGCGCATCCAGCATTGCTCAATATTCATATCCATCTCCACAACATTTGATTTGTTTAGATATTAAATGAAATTGATTATCAATTGCAAGTGCGTGTTAATATCACTTATGTGTTCATAAAATGTCCAATCAATCTAGGGTGGAAGGTAAATCACTTAAAATTAAGCAAATAATCTCTACACTCAAATAACGAAAATAAGAAAAAAGGAAGTGGATATGGCAATACTAAGATTGGAAGCTAAGCAGCTATATTCTGTAGCAGATCTAGAGAATATGCCATGTAAGTCGACCAAGGAGTTACCTCCAATTGATGAAATCGTGGGCCAAGAGCGCGCGCAAAAAGCGGTCGAGTTTGCGATGTCCATCAAAGAGAAAGGGTATAACATCTACGCCATTGGTCAGAATGGGCTAGGTAAACGCACCATGATCTTGCGCTATCTGAATCGTCACCAACACGATGCAGCAGCCCTGTTTGATTGGTGTTACGTTGCGAACTTTGAGGATACCCGTACACCAAAGGTATTAAAGCTGCCTTGTGGTATCGGAAATAAGCTACGTGTTGATATTGAAGCTTTAATGGGCAAATTATTGAATGCTTTACCCCTAGCATTCGACAATGAAATGTACTTTAGCCGCGCTGAGCGATTAAAAAATCAATTGGCAGCTAAGCAACAAAACGAGCTGGATCGTATTAGTCGAGAGGCAAAAGAAAAAGGCATCAGCCTAACACTGACTACACAGGGGGATTATCAGTTTGTCGCCATGAACGGTGATGAGCTTCATACGGAAGAGTCTTTTGATGTACTAAGCAAAAAAGAACAAGAGCAATTCAGCGATGCTATTGATGAACTCGAAGTGCGATTGCGCTCGATGGTTCGTGAGCTTACGGAGTGGGAAGAGACATACAGCGATAAAATCAAAAAGCTCAATGATGAAGTGACGCTTGATGTGATTACTCACTTCATCAAAAAACTCAAAGTGGATTACGCGCAATATTCCGAAATCAAAACCTACTTAACTGAGCTGCAAAAAGATATTGTTGAAAACGCAGATATCTTCCTTGACCAAAGTGGCGAGCAAGGCGAAATTGCGACGGCATCCTTGGATAAAAAATTGCCACGTCGTTATAAAGTGAACGTCTTGGTAAGCCGTAAAAGCAGCGAATTTCCTATCGTTGTTGAAGAAAATCCCAACTATCATTCACTCTTCGGGTCGATTGAGACTGCCACTTTCAAGGGAACGGTGTTTACCGACTTCTCGCTGATTCGTGCAGGGAGCTTGCATAAGGCGAATGGCGGCGTTCTATTAATGGATGCTCAGAAAGTACTTGAACAGCCTTACGTTTGGGATGGTTTGAAGCGCGCATTGCGTGCTCGTCAATTGAGTTTTACGTCTCTAGAAAAAGAAGTCACATTGACGGGGGCGGTATCACTCGATCCTGAACCGATTCCGCTTGATATCAAAATTATCTTATTTGGTGATTACCGAACTTACCAATTACTCCAACATTACGATCCAGAGTTCAGCGAGTTGTTCCGTGTGACGGCAGATTTCGAAGACGAAATGAAACGTACGCCGGAGTCTGAGCTGCATTACGCGCGCTTTATCTCTAGCGTGGTGCATGACAACAATATGCTGCATTGCGATCGCAAAGCCATTGCTCGGATCATCGAATACAGCTCACGTTTGTCTGGCGACCAATCCAAGCTATCTCTACATTCGGCTAATATCGCCAACTTGCTTCGAGAGTCGAACTACGTTGCTCGTCAAGCCAACTCTAACATGATCCGTATTGGGCATGTTGAAGAGGCGCTCAATAACCAAGAAATGCGAGTAAGCCGATTACGCGATAACGTAATGGAAACCTTTATTAACGGCACAACGCTGATTCGCACCGAAGGAGAAGCCGTAGGCCAAGTGAACGCACTTTCGGTATTGAGCACTAGTGACTACATGTTTGGTGCACCGAATCGCATCACAGCGACGACGTGTTACGGTGATGGGGATGTTATCGATATCGAGCGCAGCGTGGATTTGGGTGGCAGTATTCACTCTAAGGGCGTAATGATTTTGTCTGCCTACTTATCTTCCGTATTTGGTAAAACGGCACGAGTGCCATTAACGACAACCATTACCTTTGAGCAATCTTACGGTGGTGTTGATGGTGATAGTGCCAGCATGGCTGAGTTATGTGCGGTTGTGTCTGCTTTTTCAAAGCAACCAAATCGACAAGACATTGCGATAACAGGGTCGATGAATCAATTTGGTCAAGCTCAGCCTATTGGTGGCGTAAACGAAAAGATCGAAGGCTTTTATGATGTGTGTGTAATTAAAGGTCGTCATGACGGGCAGGGGGTCATTATTCCGCGCTCTAATGTTCACAATCTAATGCTTCGTTCCGACATCGTGAAAGCAGTCGAAAAAGGCGAGTTTAATATTTGGGCGATTGACCATGTTACTGAAGCTATCGAATTGTTTACGGGGAAAGTTGCTGGTGAGCCAACCGATGAAGGCTCTTATCCAATCGATACCATTTTTGGCCTTGCTCAAGCTAAGCTCAATTCGTTGAGAAAATAGGCTGAAACCGTCCTAAATGTGAATGTATCTCATCATAAGTGATCATAATTTATCATAACGACAATATCCCGACGCTACTGTCGGGATATTGTCAATAACAGATTGAAAATGGAGAGTTTTTGTACTAGACAAAAGTGTGATCGACCTCTAATATTCGCCACTTGTTTATTCGTCTGGGATTTATCCCGTCGCAAGGAAGCATAGATATTCAAACTGCCGAAAAGTAACGTTGTTATAAGCACTGCTCGAGTTTGTTTGGATATAGACATCACGCATACAACTGAGGCCCTGTCATGCAGTTATCACTGAAAAATTTGTCAGTACGAACGCAAATTTTGGTTCCGGTATTATTTACCGCGATTGTTTTGTTTATTGCTCTTTGGATTACTAAAAACAATCTTCAAGCAGAGCAAGATGTTATTGCTTCCAACCAAGAATCTTTGGTTTTTCACAAAGACACATTGGCGAGTATTGACGACCAAATTTACCCTCTGCGCATAAGCGCGGTTTACGCTATTTACGATGCTTCTCGTCGTGAGAATTTTCTAACCGAATTGAAAGAAGGCTTAAAGCAAGTTGATGCCGATTTAAGCGCAATTGAAGCCCGAAACCTATTCCGTGACGATGCCGTTAAAGTTCGCCAAGCAATTGAATCCTATGTGCGATATTCAGAGCGCTCAGTTGCTTTCTTCAACCAATACGATCAAGGTTTGAAATCGGATAGCGAGTACCGTGCATTTGTCAAAGAGTATCGCAATGTTGGCCGAGAAATGGTCCAACAAATTAACACGCTATCAAAGCATGTAAACGAGCAAGCTGAACAATCTACTATCAGAAGTCATCAGCAAAATGAACGTGTGCAAAATAACGCTATGTTGACGGTTTTAGCGGTATTTGCTTTCTCATTGATAGGCGCTTGGTTCCTGTCTGGCATGATTGTTACACCAATCCAAAAGCTGCAAGAAGTGATGCGTCAGTTAGCAATGGGTAATCTATCAGTACGTGCAGATGTCGATGGGGACAATGAGATCTCTAAGCTGAGCAAAGATGTAAACCAAACCGCAGAGCAGTTATACAACACTGTGGACCAGTTAACCCGTATTAGTGAGGAAGTTGCATCTGCATCGACCGAATTAGCTGCGGTAATGACGCAAGCGGAAGCGAACGCTCAACAAGAGTTGGCGGAGATCGAGCAAGTTGCATCTGCGGTTAACGAGCTTGCAAGTACTGCGAATAATGTGAGTGATAACGCGACCTCTGCTGACGCAACAGCGCGTGAAGCTGATGGACTTGCTCAATCAGGTTTGGCTATCTTCCAAGAAAGTGCGGAAGCAAGTGCGCAAATGTCTCAAGCATTGAACGATGCAGCGCAAGTTGTTTTGCGTCTAAAAGAGCAATCTGTACAGATCAACGATGTTATTGAAGTGATTCGCGGCGTATCTGAGCAGACCAACTTGCTAGCATTGAATGCTGCGATTGAAGCGGCGCGAGCTGGTGAGTCTGGTCGTGGTTTTGCGGTAGTAGCTGATGAAGTACGCATGCTAGCAGCGCGTACTCAAGACTCGACACAAGAGATCCAAACGATCATTGAAGAGCTTCAAGCGCAGTCTGGGCTGGCGAATGACAGTATGCAAGTCAGCCTTGATATGCTTAGCCGCAACAACGAGCTGACGCAACAAGCGAATGAAGCGTTGGTTGGAATTACCGAGTCGGTCGCCAACATCAACGATTCAAACACGCAAGTAGCAACCGCAGCCGAAGAGCAGTCTCAAGTTACTCAAGATATCAATCGCAACGTGGTTAACATGTCGGAGCTTGTAAACCAAAATGTAGCGGGCATCAGCCAGAGTGCAAGTGCGAGTACTGAGCTTTCATTACTTGCAGAGAAGCAGAAAGAGCAATTAAGTTTCTTTAAGCTTTAATTCATCATCTACTTATCAAATCTCTAAATCCCTGAGTGAATGCTCAGGGATTTTTTTGTTTGTAATAATCGGATTTATTATCAATAAGTCTATCTAAAACAGTTAGTTAACAAGATTTTTTGCGGGCAATGTCACGTTTTGTGATATTGTTTTTACATTTTTTTCGTCAATTTTTTTTTGACGCGAACATTTTTTTTAACTCAACCGATAACTTGATGGTTGAGAGGTATTCATATCGTCATTTTAAGTGGTGTTTTCTTCTATAAGCGCTGTTTATTCAACACGTTGCGTGAAAAATAACAGCTGCTACTATGCCGCCAGTTTTCTCGTTGGTACAGAAAAGTCCTGTTTTTCTGGTGAGAAAACACATATAAAACAATGATATGGAAAATAAAAATGAAATTAAAAACTTTAGCTGTAGCAGTGGCGCTAATGGCATCAGGATCTCAAGTTGTCGCTTCAGAACTATACAACCAAGATGGCACTTCTCTTGAGATGGGCGGCCGCGCTGAAGCGCGTCTTTCTATGATGGATGGTAAGGCAGAAGACCGTACTCGCATCCGTCTTAACTTCCTAGGCAAACAGGAAATCAATGAAAACCTATACGGCGTTGGTTTTTGGGAAGGTGAGTTTGTAACTGAAACTTATGATGTATTTGATTCTAAAGGTAACAAAGTTGGTGAGACAGACAGTCTTGAAACTCGTTACGCTTATGCGGGGCTGGGTGGCAAATACGGTGAAGTAACTTACGGTAAAAACGACGGCGCACTAGTGGTTCTTACTGACTTTACTGACATTATGGCTTACCACGGTAACACAGCAGCACTTAAACTGCCTGTTTCTGACCGTACAGATAACATGCTGTCTTACAAAGGCCAATTCGAGCAACTAGCTGTACGTGCTAGCTACCGTTTTGCTGATCGCACAACAGATGCACAAGGCTTTACAGACAACGAGGAAGATGGCTTCTCTCTATCTGGTGTTTACGCGTTTGCTAACACTGGTTTTGAACTAGGTGCTGGTTACGCAGATCAAAACGACAGCGATGAGTTCATGCTGGTAGCTGCATACTCTGTAGGTGACTTCTACTTCGCTGGTAACTACACTGGCGCGGATATGGATGTTGCAGGTAAGACTTTTGATTACAAAGGCTACGAACTAGCCGCTGCTTACACTATGGGTCAAACTGTATTCACTTCTACGTTCAACAAAGGTGAACTAGAAGACGCAGATACTGTAGAAAACCTAGCTGTTGATGTAACTTACTACTTCAAGCCTAACTTCCGTGGCTACGCATCATACAACTTCGATCTAATGGATAACGAAGGCGCGGCTGAAAAAGATGAGCTAGCGCTAGGTCTACGTTACGACTTCTAAGTCATGACTCTTATCTAAGATACTGCCTTATTCTTAGTAAATAAAACCCCTTACTGAAAAGTAAGGGGTTTCTTGTTTTCTAGCACTTCAAAGCTTCTTGATAAGCGATAGGGGTTATCAAATCTATCTTTTTAGTGTGAGCTTAGTACCATCAAATTTGAGGTGACTGAGGAGGTTTTTAGCGTTGTTTTTACCAGCCTCATCAAACTCCATTCCGTAGCGAGCATAGTGCGTTGATTTTTGTAAATTACAAATACGACCTCGCAACGGCGCTAGCATACGACTTTCTCCGGGCATCGTTAGATCCAATGAAACGTGGTCACCAACCTGAAGTGGTCGGCTCATCGGTGATGTTACAAAACGACAGCCACTACGAGATAAATCTCTTATTTCGCATTCAGTTCGATAGGCTTCTAAACAAACACGCGCTCTCAAATTTACTTCGTAACGCACTTCTTTGCGAAGCTGAAAGACCTGCATAGTGTTGGGTAGGTCTAGCACCAAAATTGGGTACGGATCGCCTAGTCGATGCTGCAATTGGGCCCGAAATGGGATAACGGCCCCTTCACCTCGATGAGAGTAGGCTTTTACATTGATCCAAAAGCCTTCCTGAAAATAGAACTTCAAGTCTTCATCAGAGATGTTCGGAACCTCTATCAATGCAGTATTATTTGAGTGACAGCCAACAAATGTGCTGGTTGTAATAAACTTTGTACCAACGGGGGTGGTGACGTTTAAGCTCACTTCACTGCCGTGTTCGACCATTGCCATTGCATCGGTGCTATTTAATGTACTTGCCTGACGTTCTGGTGCCTTCTTGCTTTGCAGAGGTAGCTTGCCGTCTCTGGCAATTGGGCTCATATTTCTCATTATAATTGTCGTACCTGATGTAAGAAGGTAATCGCGTGAGGCGAAGCAGCACTCTCGCATGGTATCGATTTTATTCAGTGATATAGTTTGATTCAATCAATCTGTAACAAAAATTAGAGAGCAAGATATGCATAAAGTAACTCATGAGACCACGAATAGTACATTCTGGGTTGATTTAGAGCAGGGTTATAAAGCCAAGGTGATTTATCAGCTTAAGGGTAATGTCATGCACATTACATCAACGGTTGTTCCTGAAGCACTGCGAGGTAAGGGGTACGGAAAAGTGATGATGGAAGCGGTGTTGCCAGAAATTGAGTCACTCGGTTATCAAATCAAACCAGTTTGCCCATATGTTATTCACTACATGGAGAAGAACCAAACGTGGTCACATCTGCTCACATGATGAGTAACAACCACCAACGCTACCAAAATATTGGCCAGGAACTCAATCTCGGTAATTACCGCTCTGTAGAAGTCATACAATCGCTATGGGGAGGCTATGGGGAGTTAGTCCGAGTTACTTATTCTACTGGTTCAGTGATCATTAAGCATGTAAAACTCCCTAAGCCTTCAGAGCATCCTAGAGGCTGGAATACGGACCGTTCTCATCAAAGAAAGTTGCACTCTTATCAGGTGGAAGTGAATTGGTATGAGTATTTTTCCGGAGGGGTGGATACTCGCTGCCGAGTACCACAAGGTCTAAAAACGTTCCAATCGGAGAATGAATGGCTCATTGTGATGGAAGATCTCGCCGAGGTGGGCTTTCCAAAAGTCATCACAGATGCACAGCTAGAGCATCTACAAGCCTGCCTCACTTGGTTGGCGAACTTTCATGCGCGATACATCGATGTTCGTTCGGATAAGTTGTGGCATACCGGAACATACTGGCACTTAGCAACCAGACCCGACGAGCTTGAAGCATTGCAAGACACTGAGCTACAAAATGCGGCTCAATTGATTGATCAAACGCTTTCGCAAGCTAAGTTTAAAACACTAGTACACGGTGATGCCAAATTGGCGAACTTCTGTTTTGATGAAGAAGAATCAAGCGTTGTTGCGGTTGACTTTCAATACGTTGGATGTGGGTGTGCAATGAAAGATGTGGCACTGTTTATGAGTAGCGCCGTTAAGCCAGAACGTTGTGCAGAGATGGAAGTTTGGGTTTTGGATACGTATTTTGCTCAGTTGCAACACGCGCTAATTGTCTATCAACCGAATCTTGACCCTAATGAAGTCGAGCGTGAGTGGCGTCCTTTGTTTGCTGTGGCTTGGGCAGACTTTCAGCGATTTGTGAAAGGTTGGAGTCCCGACCACTGGAAGATCAATCCCTACACAGAAGCATTGACTCGCAGAGCGTTGGCTTACTTACGAAAGTGAGTCGAAGTTTAAAAAGAAAAGCCTCCAATTAGTAGGAGGCTTTGTTTTATCTTTGGCCTGGTCTGATGCGCGCCATGTAATAGGTATTGATGAATTCACCATCACGGAAGGAACCGTCAATCGCTTCACCTTCAATTTGAAATCCATGCTTTTTATAAAGCCCAATGGCGGCGTCGTTATCGGCATTGACCTCTATCTGAATTCTTCTCACATTTAACCAGTTATCTGCTAGTTCAGTGACTGTTTCTATCAATTTGCTACCAATACCGAGTCCATGGAAACTATCATGTACTCCGATGCCAAACGATGCCGTGTGCATCGTTCTTGGACGTAGAGAGTGGTGAAAGCCAATATTTCCGACGACTTTACCATCAATTTCAGCGACATAGCTATAAACACCATCAGGTATGTTTGACAATCTTTCCACCCACATCGCGAGCGAAGGCTTTGGGAGTTGCAGGGTTTCACGTTGTGCTTTTGGTTGTGAATAGATTTCTACGAGTGCCGCTGCGTCTTCGACGGTCGTTGGACGTACGATAATTTCCATGCCTCTCTCCTTCGCTTTTTAGTTTTAATTTTTAATCTAACCACAGTTTTCTTATTTGGATAGTGTTTTTTTTATGTTTAATGGATAAATGCCTTTTAAATTAGCTTGTTATGATGTCATTTTTTGAATTTTTAGTAGTGATTTATCATCGAATTGAGCGAGTAGATTGCAAAGGTGTTGAATTATTGTACTGAGAATGGCGCGTACTGCAGAGTATCGTGGTGAATTTCATGTCGCAGTAAATAAACGCATTTAGTCAAACTGTGACGACGGCACTGTGCATCAGTTGACTTGAATCAATAGAGGATAGGGTTACCTCCTATGAGGTATAGGGAAACGACACGTTTAGGGCTATTTATGCTTAACTTGATAAGGGAGTTTTGTTGAGGAAATAGCATGAAATCCTCTCAATCTAAAATATCGCAAAGTCGGCGCCGATTTTTGCGTGATACAGCTCGAACTGCGGCTGGTGTTGGCGCAGCTGCGTGTGTATTGGGCTTACAATCGCTACAAAGCCAAGCTCGAGAAACCAAAGGTGTGCCTATTCGTCCGCCTGGTGCACTGCCGGAAGGCGATTTCGAATCAGCTTGTATTCGATGTGGCTTGTGTGTTCAGGCATGTCCTTACGATACCTTGAAACTTGCGACATTACTTTCACCCGTCGCGACTGGCTCACCTTACTTTACTGCACGCGATATTCCCTGCGAAATGTGCGAAGACATTCCTTGTGTTGTCGCTTGTCCGAGTGGGGCGCTGGATCCGAAATTAACCGATATTGATGATGCTCGAATGGGTACAGCGGTTCTTATTGACCATGAAACTTGCCTTAACTGGCAAGGGTTACGATGCGATGTTTGTTATCGCGTTTGTCCGCTGATTGATGAAGCCATCACGTTAGAGATGGTTCACAACGATCGAACTGGCTATCACGCCAAACTTATCCCTACAGTGAATTCGGAAGTGTGTACCGGATGCGGTAAGTGTGAACAAGCGTGCGTGTTGGATGTCGCTGCTATTAAAGTCGTCCCGACGGATTTGGCGAAAGGCAAAGTGGGCAGCCACTACAATTTTGGTTGGAAAGAGATCGACAAACCACTCGAAAATATCCTCCCTAGTGAGACGCCTGTACCGGAAGGTGCGCTTGAATCGCTAAAAGGAGGTAAGTAATGGCAAAGAATTTAGCTCAAAATGCTGGCAAAGAAGCGCTTGAAAAGCTTGGTTGGTGGCGCGCGCATCGGTTTTTGATTTTACGTCGGCTATGTCAGTTCACCATCATTGCGCTGTTTATGGCTGGGCCGACGCTGGGAATTCTAACTGGTAATCTGTCATCAAGTATGTTGCTCGATACCGTGCCGTTAAGTGACCCGTTAATTGTGCTTCAAGCTTTGGCGACAGGGCATGTTCCGGAGTTTAATACGTTGTTAGGCGTAGTGATCGTCGTTGCGTTTTACGCGATTTTGGCGCCGCGTGCATTTTGTGCTTGGGTGTGCCCGTTGAACATCGTTACAGACTTGGCGGCGTGGTTGCGTCGAAAGTTCAACATTAAAGCGAGCTATCGTTGGTCTCCCGTGATTCGTTATTGGCTGATCCCTGTTTTGATGTTGGGCAGTGCGCTGTCTGGCGCAATTCTTTGGACATGGTTAGATCCAGTGGCGGCACTGCATCGCGGGTTGGTGTTTGGTATGGGCGCAGGTTGGGTGTTGATCGCCCTAGTGTTCGTGTTGGATTTACTCTTGGTTGAGCATGGGTGGTGTGGGCACTTATGTCCACTGGGGGCTACCTATGGCGTGATAGGCCGAAAAAGCCTGTTGCGCGTTACTGCTGTTCGCCGCGAAGATTGCACCAAATGCATGGATTGCTTTTACGTTTGCCCAGAACCAGAAGTGCTTCGGCAGCCTTTGAAAGAGGGAGATCGTCGAATAATGGATCAAAACTGCATTAGCTGTGGTCGTTGTTTGGATGTATGTCCAGAACATGTGTTTGAATTTAAAAATCGCCTATCAGTAAAAGTCATTGATTAAGCCACTGAGCACATTTACTCATGCTTTATTTCTCTTGATACTTGAACATCGCGCTTAGCCAAGGAGTTAAGTGCGATGTTTGTCTTCATAACAATATCCCTCAGCCATATCTGCTTGCTCTGGGTTGAAAATAATAATGATATTGCGAATTTGTTACATTTAAAGCTATGATGATGCCTTCATATTTAAAGGAAACATCATGACTACCTCATCGCACGGCTGGAGAACGCCGCAAAATTTCCTCCTGTTAATTTCCATTATCGTGCCCATTGCTTTTTCTACCTGGATGGCGTTGTTGAACAACTTTGTTATCGAGAAAGCAAACTTTGATGGTGCCGACATAGGCTTATTGCAAAGTGTGCGTGAAATTCCGGGTTTTTTGGCCTTTACCGCCGTGTTTGTATTGCTGTTTATCCGAGAGCAACGCTTTATGCTCGTCTCTTTGGCGATGCTTACGCTTGGTACGGCATTAACAGGTTATTTTCCCACTTTGTACGGTCTACTTTTTACAACCTTGTTAATGTCCACCGGCTTCCATTACTTTGAAACACTCAAGCAGTCTTTGTCTTTACAATGGCTATCTAAAGAAGAAGCGCCAGAAATGCTGGGTAAGTTTATTTCTGTTGGAGCTTTGGCTTCTCTGTTTACCTACGGCGCCATTTGGGTTTCGCTCGAACAGCTCAAACTTGATTTTAAAACGGTCTATTTAATGGCTGGTGGTTTAGGTTTTGTGCTCATTTTGGTGATGGCATTTGCCTTCCCACAATTTAAGACAAAAGTGCCTCAGAACAAGAAGCTCATCCTGCGTAAACGTTACTGGTTATACTATGCGCTTACGTTTATGAGTGGAGCACGCCGTCAAATTTTTACGGTGTTCGCTGGTTTCTTGATGGTAGAAAAGTTTGGTTACTCCGCCGCAGATATTACGTTGTTGTTCCTGATTAACTATGTCTTTAACTTCTTGTTTGCGAAGCGAATAGGCCGTTTTATCGGCGTTGTTGGTGAGCGCAAAGCGTTGATGTTTGAATACGTCGGTTTGATCTTCGTGTTCGTCGGGTACGGTTTGGTACAAACGGCTGAGTGGGCGGCAGCATTGTATGTTGTCGATCATTTATTTTTCGCGTTAGCGCTTGCGATTAAAACCTACTTCCAGAAAATTGCCGACCCAGCAGATATGGCGTCGACCGCAGGCGTTGCGTTTACGATTAACCATATTGCTGCAGTTGTAATACCTGTTACGTTTGGTGTCATCTGGCTTGTTTCACCTGCGAGCGTATTTTACATCGGCGCTGGTATGGCAGCAGTGAGCTTGCTGTTGTCACTCAATATTCCAGCGAAGCCGGAAGAAGGCAACGAAACTCGCTTGTTGAAGTGGAGTTAAGTTGGTACTCACTATCTAATCATTAAAGCGAATACCTGTAATTAGACTCGCTGAAAAGGGTGCTTATGCGCCCTTTTCTTTTGATTGCAAATAGATAATCCCCCCCAATGGTTGTCAATGCATGCCACGTCCGTTAGGGTTTAGAACTAAGTATTTCGAAATAACTTGGGCATAACTGACGCGAAACAATAAGAGGGGAGCTATACAGTGCAGATACATGGCAGAGAGTTGGATTTAGATCTAGGAAGCCGTCACATCGTTATTCAGCGCCGCTATGAGGCGTTAGGTGCTGCAAACGACCTACTCATTGCTATTTGGTTTTTAATTGGTAGCTTTTTCTTTTTGAATGATTCGTTGATTGAAAGTGGTACTTGGCTTTTCATTGTAGGCAGTGCGCAGTTGATCATTAAGCCCCTGATAAAACTGATGAGTTTAGTTCATGTTGGTCGTTTGAATAAGCAACTTTCTGGCACATCAGCGAGCCGCTGAAATTACCGCTTCTTTTGAATACTTGCAAGCAAGAAGCCAACAGGCGAGTTATCGAGGGGAAAGACGGAAGATAACGTGGTCACAACACTAACCACGTTATGTTCAGTTTGAAGCTTCAGAATTTAAAACGGATACCAGAACAGTTGTGTGTCCATCACACGCTTGCTGATCGCAGCAATCACTATCACCGCAATCCCAGCCATGCAGATCATATCGGCTTTGGTCAGTGGTTTTAAGCTGTACCAAGTGCGAGAGGAGTGGCGGCCAAAACCACGTAGCGTCATCGCGTTTGAGATTTGATCGGCTCTGTCTAAACTAGAGAAAATCAGAGGTCCAAGAATCTTCGCGACGTTCTTCATACGGGTGAACAACGGAGCCTTCTTGCTCAGTTCTACTCCGCGTGCTTGTTGCGCGTGCATGATGTTAACAAAGTCCTTTTTCACTTCCGGCAAGTAGCGCAGCGTTAAGCTTACGGCATAGGCGATTTTGTAAGGTACACCCAAGCGGTTCAAGCTGGCTGAGAACTCCGTCGGGTGAGTGGTAAATACAAACACCAACGCGATTGGAAACATGCTGAAGTATTTCAACGTCACTGTTACTAGGTAAAACAACGTCTCTTGAGTGAGCGAGTAATTACCGGGTAACGAGAGTAAAACCGTTGATGAGCCCATGAACTCAGTACCTTGTTGCGGTGCTAACGCGAACATAAACAGGGCATTGATCAGCAATACCGTGCCTGTACCGAATAACAGCGGTTTGTAGACATGAAAGGGCACTTTGGTCATTTTCAATAAGCCTACACCAAGCACGATCAACAGCGCGATGATTCGCAAGTCAAATGTGGTCAACACCACCGTTACCCAAGCAATGAAAAGCAAGAACTTAGTAATGCCATTCAACTTATGAAGTGGTGATTGGGTATCGATGTAGTTGATACCAAACTTCATCTTATTGTCTTTCATGCCACAGCTTTCTCTGGTTGGTTTACGTCGTCGCTTTTTTGTTGGCGGTGCGCTTTTTCTACATTGATAAAGTGCTGCATAAAGCCATTGGTGTCTTCGATGCCAACTTTCGTAGCCAACTCAAACAGACTTGTTGTGGTGAGGTTTGCTTGGTCTAGTAGCTCTGGACTGCTGAATACCTGCGTCATTGGTGCATCCGCGATTAATTTACTGTCTGCAATCACGATAGAGCGCGTGGTGTATTCCAGCACTAAATGCATGTCATGAGAGATGATCATCACGGTTACGCCCAACTCGCGATTGAGCTTTTCGATGAAACTCAGCATAGACGTGTAGTTTCGATAGTCCTGACCTGCCGTCGGTTCATCAAGGATCAGAAGCTCAGGTTCCAATACCAAAATTGACGCAATGGTTACGCGCTTTTTCTGGCCGTAGCTCAATGCTTCGATTGGCCAGTGACGGTATTTGCTCAAACCGCACAGCTCAAGGACTTCAAGTACTTTAGCTTCGATTTGTTTCTCTTCAACGCCACGATTACGGAGGCCGAAGGCCACTTCGTCGAAAATCATGTGATGGGAAATCATGTGATTCGGGTTTTGCATCACCACACCCACTTTCTGGCTACGCTCGAAGATGGTCAGTTCGTTAAGATCTTGACCATTCATGCTCATTGAGCCGCTATCCGCTTCAATAACGCCCATAATCAGTTTGGTGATGGTCGATTTACCCGAGCCATTTTTGCCAAGTACAGAGACAAACTCGCCACGTTTGATGTCAAAACTCACGTCTTCTAACGCGTTTTTCTCACCGTCGTAAGAATAGGTGAGGCCACGGACTTCAAGCAAAATCTCGGCTGGCGTTTTGGGCGGTTGTGCTTTTGAACCATCAAACCATGCTTGTACTGCCGGTTTATATTGCTCCAACGGTAAGGTAGTTAAGCTAGAAGGTTTTGCATCGCCCTCAATCGCGCAGCCTGCTTCTTTCAGTGCTGAAATATAAAGCGGTTCACGGATGCCGTAATCTTCTAGCAGAGGCGACGCTAAAATTTCATCTGGCGTTGTATCGGCAATGATTTTGCCGCTTTCCATCAAGATAATACGGTCAACTGAGCAATGCAGAACGTCTTCAAGACGATGCTCAATGATTACGATGGTTTTGCCCGTTTCGCGGTGTAGATCATCGATGATCTCGATGGTTTTTTTACCCGTTTTAGGGTCAAGCGCAGCTAGTGGTTCATCAAACAAAAGGATATCGACATCATCGACGAGAATGCCCGCCAAAGAAACACGCTGTTTCTGCCCGCCAGATAAATCGTGGGGTGAGCGTTCTAGCATCTGTTCCAAGTCGACCATTTTGGCCGTGGCTTTGACCAATGGGTACATGTCGATATTTGAAGTTAGCTGGTTCTCCAGCGCAAATGCGATGTCTTCGCCAATGCTCAAGCCGACAAATTGGCTGTCCGTATCTTGCAGTACGGTGCCAACTTGCTCAGTGTATTGGTGCATGTCGAAAGGGGCGGTGTCTTGACCATTGATGGTCAATGTTCCACTGGTTTCCCCTTTGATTGCGTGTGGGATCAGTCCGTTAAGACATTGCCCAAGGGTAGATTTACCACTACCACTTGGACCGATAATGACGATTTTCTCTCCTTTCTCTATCCTTAGATTGATATTTTTTAGCGTCGGTTTGTCCAGCGACTCATATCTAAAAGAGAAGTTAGAAAATTCGATTGTCATTCGACATTAAGCCTCTGTTAAGTTACGGCTTTGCTTGTTACGTTTAGCGACAGACTTAAGAATGAAGAAGCCAACAATAGCAATAAGAATGGTGTTACCGATCGCGATAATAGAAAGCTGGGTAAACACTTTAGTGAACGGTTCTGCGTATAAAATCGTGTCGAGGAATGCAGAGCAACCGTAACCAAATACGTTGCCTAATAGCGCAAGTACTACGAATAACGCGAAGTCTTTCATATTGAAATCACCTTTCTCCAAACGGTAGCGCGTTAGAGAAGGGAATAGACCGATAATCAAACCAACAATACCTGAACCAAGTACCCAAGTGAGCCATACGCCCCAACCTGCAAATAGGTCAGTAACCCAGTGACCAATAAAACCAACCAAGAAGCCAACAAGTGGTCCAAATAGTACTGAGAACAATGCTAATACTGCCATTGCTGGTTTTAGCGTTGTGTTTGCAAACACAGGGATGCCAAACATAGGTAAGCCACCGATACCGTAAAGAGCAGCACCGATTGCAATAACCACAACAGTTTTAGCGGAAAGATTCATAGATAACCTCAGTTCAATAGTCGATTTTAAAGAACGTTCATTTATATTGTTGGAAAGCGTTAGTTATTTGATTGTGTAACATATATTCAAAACAACCAAGCTGCTTATTGTTTGCTCTATTTTTCTTCAGGAAATGTGTGATTTGATTCACGCATCCCTTTGACTGGCTTTGGTTTTAGCAAGCATTAAAAATAAGGCGCGCATTATACAGAATATTAATAAAAGTGGGAATGCTATCTATCTGGATGGCTAGAATGAATCAGGGGCTGATCGTCAGCCCCTGATTACACGGTTTGATGTTATTTTTACCAATAAATGAATGCGCTATATGTTCATTAATGGTCGAGGTATAAATAGTTCTGCCAGCTCTTCATACGAATAAGCACTTTGCGCATCACTGATACGTGAGTAAAGCTGTCTGAATAAACTGCAACTTCAACCGCAGTACCCATTGGTAGGTGGTATCCACTCAAGTCGTCGGTAATTTTCAGCTTCGCAAAAACACGTCCGCTCGTGCGCAAGGCATCAGTCCCAAGCAGAGCGCCTCGCGCTTGAATTTGGCTTTCACCAATGGCTGGAATCACGTCAATGACTTCGCCACGGAACACTTTGCCCGGAATTGCGCGGAACATAAATTCTGCTTCAAAGCCTGGCTTCAAGCGTTGTAATGAGTTCTGTCTGAATGCCGCGGTGTACGTAATGTCTTCGGTATGTACGAAGGTCATTGCCGGGGCAAGTGGCAACGGCACAGCCATAACACCAGGACGCAAAGCCAATTGCGTAACGTAACCATCGGTTGGCGCACGAACGACGGTTTGCCCTAGGTTAAACTCTGCTTTACGCAGCTCGGCAAGAAGTTGCGCGACTTGGGTATTTTCGCCTCCGATTTCAGAGTCCAGAGCGATTTGAGCTTGTTCTTGTTGCAAAATCGCAACGTCTAACATGGCTTCTGCCGCTTTATACGCTTGGCGTCGAGTATCCAAATCTTGTTCAGTAAACGCGCCACGATCAAAGCCCCTTTGATATCGGCTAAATTCCCTTTGTGCTTTATCTCTGTCCGCTTGCGCTTTCAATACAGCAGCTTCTGCCTCTCTTAGATCAGACTCTAAGCCCAACGCACCTTGGCTTGCTTCTTTGACTTTCGCTTCCAGGCGAGCAACTTCTGCTTCAAAAGGCACAGGATCGATTTTGAAAAGAATATCGCCCGTTTTGAGCGGTTGGTTGGCCTGGACTGGCACTTCCACCACGCGGCCACGCACGCCAGAGACGATAGGCGTAGTCGGGAACACTTGGTTACCCAATTGAGTAAATGGGTGGTTGTAGTTCATAAGCAGCACGAGTGTGCCCACTAACACTACGCCGCCAAGTACGGCGGTTGGAACGGTCCATTTGTTTAGAGGAATATTGAAAATTTTAAAAATGGCAATACAAAGAGCTGCGTAAGTCAGAATCAGCAATAAGTCCATTATTCGTCCTCTTTACTTTGTTCAGGCAAAGGCTTTTGCTGAATCTTTTGTTGTTTCAACATCGATACTTCGTTTTTGAGTTCGTTGACTTCATCGATGAGTTCTTCAAGGCGGTGATGAATGTCGTGTGTTTCTTGTTCTAGTTGTTTAAAACCCCAGCCGCGTTCCTTGCGCCATAATGTTGCCCAGATCCATAAAAATGGCCACAGCGCATGCAAAGTGAAAAGGCTGACCCAGCCAGCGTAGTGAATTGCGTCTTGGTGCGGGTGCTCTCTCTCTTTGGCGATTTCATATGGAATATCATGGATGACAATGATTCCGTAAAAGATCACTAAAGCAACGAAGATGAGTAACCCAAGTGCAAAATAGTCTAGAAACATCTTACCTACCTGTGCTTATTGCGAAATGGAAAATCTACGTAAATTAACAATTTAAGTATTTGTCTTAACTACAGATGAATCAAGCGGTTTTTATGTAGGAATTATGTTTATGCGATGTAAGTATCCACTGATGTTTATTGGCAGTTAAGGTGTTGCTGAGTACTTATTTAAACAAGCAGTGAAGTGATATAGGAAGGATAAGTAACAAGTATACTAAAGCCCCAGATATCAACCGGGGGCATGGTTTAAAGTTCGGTACAGACTTGGTTTCTGCCATTGGCTTTGGCGCGATAAAGAGCTTTGTCTGCACGATAAAAAGTTCGCTGAGTATTCTCGCCTTCTCGATGCAAGGTAATCCCTATGGATACGGTCAGCCCCCGTTCACCAAGAATATCGTCCCAACCATATTGATAAATCCGTTCACGATAATTCTCGGCATGCATTTCTGCGCGTTCCAGTTGGGTATTCTCAAGGATCACGAGGAACTCTTCACCACCAAATCGTACGCACGATGCGCCTTTAAATCTGAAGTAGGACGCCAGTTCCTGTGACACACTTTTGATCGCTTTGTCGCCCACCAAGTGGCTTAGTTCGTCATTGATGGATTTGAAGTGATCGATATCGATGACCATCAATGCAAATGCAGTATCGTGCAGAAGTAGATCTTTTAGTTTAACTTCTAACCAGCGTCGGTTGTGTAAAGACGTAAGTGGATCGGTAAAGACGTCCTGCTGTAGCTGAGCAACAGTATTTTTATGCTGCTTGGTGGTTTCTTTTAGTTCTTTGTTTTCTAGCTCTGACAAAATGAGTTTGAGTTGTAACTCAAAGCGTGAAAGTCGGCGTAGTTGAGCAGACCCTAACTCACCGATCGGAATATGTTTTACAAGATCAGATTCGATTCTATGCGCTTTTTTTTCACAATTTAATGCTTCTTGATACAACCCTTGAGAGGCGTAAACTTGACTCATCGCGTTATAAAAATGCTGAGTAACGATAGGAGATAGCTGCTTTTGAATCCTTTTACTGATGGAGTCCAACGTTAAATTAGCTAAAGAAGTGTGCCCTACACCGTTTAGACAATACGCAGTCTCAATTTTGACCATCGTGGATAACCAGTATGTAGTGGCACTACCCGTTGTATACTGAACATTCGAAATAGCCAGCAACGCATTGGGGTAGTCTTCTTGCAGACGATGTAATTTGGCTCGGTAGAGGTGAATTTGTGCGGCGAGGTTTTTATCACTGACGAGAATGCTCAGTTCTTCACATTCACTCAGCAGCTCTTTGGCGTCTGCGGTACGGTTTAAGCTGATATAACAGGCAAGCATGTACAGCTTGTAACGAAGGCGTAGGGATCGACTGCCAATAGCGTGATCGATAGCATCTATTTTTTGATAATAACGTAATGCACGTTGGTGATCCCCATAGGCATCGCACAAATTACCCATTCCAATAATGGCCAATACGTACTCATCAATATAGCCGTACTCGACGGCGATATTGGTTGAAGCAACATACTCGGTTAATGCCGCATTGTAGTCACCTAATTCAACTAAACGCTCACTCAAGCTTGCTTTCACAGAAAGAATATCTTCCACATCTTCTGGTAAAACAAGCAACTCAAGGGCTTGTTTCAATTCACTAATGCTGTCGTTGAGCTGTTTGATCTCTCTTCGATACTCGGCGCTAATGATATAGCAATGCGCTTTATCTCGGTTTGTTGACGCAATATGTAACCCTATGTGTTCCCATAGCGTAATCGCTTCTTCACCTGAAACGGAAGAAGGATCGATACCTGCGTCAGTCACCTTGCTAAGCAGTTGTTCCATTCTTCATTACCTCAATATAACTTTCTTCGAGCTGTTCTAACGTGAATGGGAAGGTCAGGATATCTTGCAAATACAGTATCGGTTTCGGGCCTTTGATTCCGCGTCGCTTCCATGGATAGATGTCTAACATCGCTTGGACAGTGCGGTAGACCTCTTCTGCTGCTTGACCTTTTTCTGCAATTAACATTGCTAGCCTGTTACTGGAAATTCTCGAGATGAGGTCGCTGGAGGTTGTCAATGCATGAACGAGCTCGGTACAAACATCGAGAACTTCGGGGTTTGAATGCTGAATCATAATGATGGCGTGGTTAGAGCGTTTGAGCTCCGTTTTAAACAAAACTAACTGTTCCCACCAGTAGGTCTCAGAAACGACATTAGAGAACTGTTTTTCAGGGTCGTATTCGTGTTGAGAGCGAATATGATTGATCAGCTTACGTGCTCGCTGCTCTAGTTGGCGTTTAGAGCCTCTTGCTTTATCCATGCTGATTCGATGAGTTTGTTCTTTGAGCATTTTGAGTGCGTGCTTACGGTATTTCTTGAACGCGTTAAACGCAGACTCAAAGTCACCTTGTTCTTCAGCGACTCGTGATTGTTGGAAGCAAATTTGGCTGAGTAGCTCACCGTGGTCGAAACTGAGTGCAGACTCTTCTGCTGCAAGTAGCAACTTGGCAGCGCTGTCTGTATTTTGGCGCAAAAGCTCAAGTCTTGCTCGGCTAATAAAAGAGTGTGCTTTCATCCAAACAAGGTCATGCTCAATGGCGAGCTGGTGGGCTTTTTGGGTGGCTTCTTCGGCCGCATCAAGGCGTTCTAGTCCAAGCAGTGCTAACCCTTTAAAGTCCCAGATCTCGGCTTGCCACGTACTGTCATCATGATCTTTTAATACTTCGGTTGCTCCATCCAGTACCGTAAGCATCTCGACAAACTTATTTAGTAAGTAATAGTCCCAAGCTAATAGGATGCGCGCTTTGCCTTCTAACCAAGCAATACGAACATTGTTTGCCACTTTAACGGCTAACTCATGAGTTGAAGCGGCAAGTTGGTGTTCATTAGTGATGCGCCATACATTACCAAGCCCAATTAGAGATTCGATTTGAATTTCAACATCATCAACAAGAGCAGATTGTTCGAGCGCATTAATCCAATATTGTTGCGCGGAATAATACTTTGCTTGGCCCCAATATTGGAGAGCAAAAAGATGGAGAATTTCCGGGAGATGATCGTCGGTTTCAAGCTGTGTTTGTTTGCTGTAAGCGTCTTTGACGAGTTTTAAGCCTTGTCGGTAATCCATTAGGCACCAACAGCATTGCGCCATGATGAGTAAGGCTTTGATCTCTCCGTCCACAAATAAAATTTGTTCCGCGCGGATACGATATTGCTGCGCAATATTAAAGGTATGTTTAGGGGCCGATTTTATTTGGCCTTTAAGCTTAGTGAGATCATCTTCTAGCTGAATTTGGTTTTTATCCAACGTTCACATCCATGACTATCGAACTGGAAATCACACCTAATATTAAGTGGTTAGATGCATGTTTCTTTACCAAAGCGATGCGGATAACGTTTTGGTAAACGATCAGGGGCCGTAATGTATACCGTTACAACCCCTAATTACTACATCTAAATTACCAATAGAATAGCTACGATAGGAGCTGTTTGATTGTCAAAGGTGCATCAGAGACTTCTAACCTTTGTGCAGCGGTAAGACCTTGTTTATCCTGATAGCACAAATTATGCCAAGCTCTGAATATATCTAAAAGAGGTAAAATACCAGCAGGTCGTAATTTGCGACGTGGCTCGTTAATGAAGCTTTCGAAAAGAATCTGAAAGCGGTTTTGATAAAACTTCACATGACGAGTTGTCGCAACGTTAAACCATTTTTCAGGCTCATTTTGATCGCCAGCGAGGTAGCAAATGCCTTTGTGGTTTTCGTTTTGACTAGAGATTGCCCAACGATCGCGCCACCAACTCATATAGGCGATATCGACTTTGCCAAAGGGAGTGCTCATGTCCCAACTAGCGTCCTCTTCTACGTACATCAAGTCGACACTTTTCTCTTTAATACGAGGTAAACAAACGCTCAGTGCAGCTGAACGTAGTAGGGGATCTTGAGGCATGTATAGAGATACACGTTTGTTTGGGCAGCACATATCAAGTACGTGCAAATAGTGTGCATACGAGGTGTATGGCGGACGGACTAATGCCCCTTTTGAAGGGTAATGAAATACAGATAGATTACCAAGAGGGTCTTCTACGTTACCGCGAGCCAAAATTGTTTGGTATTTTTGGTCAATTCGCTCTCTGAGGTGATAAGAAGGTTCCGCAAGCGGCTCACTTGCTTCCGCTACATACTCCTGGGAAACAAAACGAGACACCTCATCGTAAGGATTATGATCGAGCGTTGCGATTGGTTCTTCATCAGCGGAATAATTGACGTGCTGGCAAAGAATATAGCCAGAATGCGCTTCGCCAGAAACAATCCAATACACACCGTTATTGCTGTTCGGTTGCAATGCAATATAGTTTGAGGCCAATTCATAATGCGTTGCGTGGTTTACCCAGCGCGCATCAATGGTTGCAAGCTTGCGGCGGCAGCGGCTAGCTATATGGTCAACATGGTCGTAAAAGGTTTTTGGGTTAATACTAAGCTTACGGCAGATTTCTCGTACGGAATATCCCGTAAACAACAAGCCCATCAAGTTCTCTTGAAACTGAAGCTTCTTGTTGGCACCAGACCACTTGTCGACAAAGGTACTTTGACACACTTTACAGCGGTAACGTTGGCGATCGCCACTGTAACCGAAAGCGTGATAGAGGTGTTTGTGAGTGTGGACAGAAAGTCCAAAGTTGTCGCAATCATCATTACGGCAAGCAGGCAACCCGTCACTGTGGACGTGCCGCAGGCGATGAAGTTCGTTCACGACATCGCGATTATTAAGTAAGGGGGGGAAAGCTCCACATTCACGGCATACCATCGCCGGACGCTTAGGGTTCGCATGTTGCAGAACGTAACGCTTTGCATCACTCAATCCAAAGTTGTCACACGCCAATGTTTTACAAAAGTTGAGTTGTAACCCATCTGCGTCTTTTGGCAGTTCGCCGTTAGACACAATCGCCCCCTCGGGATAATTCGGGCAGCCAGCATAACTCTGGCTGCAAATTATTACTTACTATTTGTTCTTAGATGTTGATTGCAGTTTCTAGTGCAACTTTCATCATGTCGTTGAACGACTTCTGACGCTCTTCTGAGCTTAGTTTTTCACCACGGATGATGTGGTCAGAAACTGTCAGGATAGTCAGTGCTTTCGCGCCTAGGTCAGCTGCTACGCCGTAGATACCAGCCGCTTCCATGTCTACACCTAGGATGCCTAGTTTTTCCATCTTCTCGAAGATGTCTGCTTCTGGTGTGTAGAACAGGTCTGCAGAGAATACGTTACCTACTTTTACAGGCACTTCCTGAGCGCGTGCTTGGTTAACTGCTTCTTCTAGAAGACCGTAATCAGCGATTGCTGCGAAATCGTGGTTGTTGAAACGGATACGGTTAACTTTAGAGTCTGTAGAAGCACCCATACCGATAACAACGTCCATTAGTTTCACGTCGTCACGTACTGCACCACAGCTACCCACACGGATAACGTTTTTCACGCCGTATTCAGCGATTAGCTCGTGTACGTAGATACAGCAAGACGGGATACCCATGCCGTGGCCCATTACAGAAACTTTTTTGCCTTTGTAAGTGCCAGTAAAGCCGAACATGTTGCGAACGTCACAAACTTGTTTCACATCTTCTAGGAACGTTTCAGCGATGTATTTAGCGCGCAACGGGTCGCCTGGCATCAGAACTGTTTCAGCGAAATCACCTGGTTGTGCGTTAATGTGTGGGGTTGCCATAAGTGCTCTCCAAAGTTTTGTTTTGATAAAACGCCTCTATTATAGAACGCTATTACCAATTCTGTTGAACTTGTTCGTTTTCGTTGAGGCAATAATATCGGGACGTACAGTAGCCCCTTGAGAGCTTAGTCACAAAAACCACGCATTTAGAAACTGCAACTCCTATTGATAACTAAATCTGTTGAAACCAAAAGAGCAATCGATTTGCTTTTGAGCAGTTTGTCGATTGCGCGCACAAATTCTTTGTTTTTGGGCCAAACTTTTTTCTGAAAGCTGGTTGATCGAAATACTTTCGAGTGAAGTAAAACGATTAAATTGTACAACTTATTTTCTTGTACAATCTGGAAAGGCTTGCTATAAGTTATACAACAAAACTTTTTGTATAGGGATGCGTCATCATGGAATCTTCAATCAAAGTAGGTATCAGTTCGTGTGTTTTGGGTGAACGAGTGCGTTTTGACTCTGGTCATAAGGTGAGCAACTTTGTGACTAAAGAGCTCAGCCCGTATTTTGACTTTGTTTCGGTATGCCCTGAAGTCGGCGTAGGTATGCCAGTACCCCGTCCAACAATTCGTCTTGTTTCTAATGAAGAGCGTGTTGCATTGGTTGAAACCAAAAATCCAGAAAATGATCATACCGACAATATGCTCACTTACTCGGCCAATAAAGTAGATGAACTTCAAAGCGAGCAGCTTTGTGGTTACATCGTTTGTGCCAAGTCACCAACTTGTGGCATGGAGCGAGTCAAGGTTTACAGCAAGAACAGTGCTGCGAAAGAAGGTGTTGGCTTGTATACACAAACATTGATGCAAAAAATGCCTTGGTTGCCTGTTGAAGAGGATGGCAGACTTAACGACCCTGTATTGAAAGAAAATTTTATTACTCGAGTATTTTGTCTAAATGACTTTTACGACTCGATGGATGGTGAGCCTACTCGTGGCAAAATCATCGACTTTCATTCGCGCTACAAACTGACGTTAATGGCACACCACCCAGAGTCATACCGCTCCCTTGGCCGCTTAGTCGCTGATGTCGCTAATTATGAAATTGAAGACTTTTACCAAGAGTATCGTTTAGGACTGATGAAGGCGTTAACGAATCGGGCTAGCCGCAAAAATAACACAAATGTGTTGATGCATTTACAAGGGTACTTCAAACGCTCATTAACCAAAGAAGAAAAAGAAGAGTTAGCGACAGTGATTCACGACTACCGTATCGGAATGCTGCCTCTGCTAGCACCACTTACATTGATTAAGCATTACTTAAATACTTACCCAGACGAGTATTTATCAAAACAGAAGTTTTTAGAACCGTATCCGCAGGAGATGAGATTACGCTATGGTTTGTAGTTCAGAAGAAAAACTATACGCGATCCGAGATGTCGCAGAAATCACGGGTGTAAAACCAGTTACGCTGAGAGCTTGGCAACGAAGATACAACTTGATCCAACCTCAGCGAACTGAAAAAGGACACAGACTCTATCGCCAGCAAGATCTCGATACGATTCGCGAAGTCCAGAGTTGGCTCGCGAAGGGGATTTCGATTGGTAAAGTGAAGGGGCTGCTAGGAAAAAGCGCCGATGTCGAAGTCAAAAACGAGGTTCGCACACTCGAAGAAGTTGAAAACATGCTGCTTGCGCTGTCTACCCTGAATCGAGGAAAAGCAGAGAGTTTACTTGCCTCTGTTCTTAAAGAGTACCCACTAAAACTCGTTATTGATCAGTTTATTAGCCCAGTATTTGATGCGCTAGATATGGTAAAAGGATCGTTGCGATCCTTGCAGGTGGGGTTATTTCAGACTTGTTTAATCACTCGACTTGCCCTTGTTATCGATTCTGAAAACAAAGCCGCTTCCAAAGGAAAGTGTCTGCTCATTAGCTTTGAACAAAACAGAGAGTCTGAGAGTTGGATTCAAGCAGCGAAACTTTGCGAACAAGGGTATCACACGACTTTGATCGATAAGGTTGATGATGTTTCTGGTCTACTAGATCACGAGGTCGTTGAAAATGGTTCGTTTATCTACCTTTTCTCCAACAAAGCGCTAGCTGCTAAACAAGTAGCGTCCATCAAAATGCTTCACGCACAACTAGGTGATCGGATGGGGTGCTCTGAAGTGATAGAGAAATTACACCTAACTTAGTAGACAAAAGATAGGAGCTACCATGATTTTAGTATGGTTTCGACGTGACTTACGTACGTTAGACCACACGGCACTCAAAGCGGCATTGGATTCAGGTCAGCCTGTCGTCGCTTGCTTTATCGCGACGCCAGAGCAGTGGCGGGAGCATCACATGGCGCCGATGCAGGCAGACCTCATTGCTCGTCGCTTAGCTTGTCTTAACGAGGAGCTTGAAAGCCTTAATATTCCCTTTTTGTACAAAGAGGTGCCGTCGTTTTCCGATTGTACAGATGTGATTAGTGGGTGGGCGGAAACACTTGAAGCCACGTCTGTCATGGCAAACATTCACTATGAGGTGAACGAACGAGAGCTCGATACACAAGTAAGTGAAGCGTTAGCTTCTCACGATATCGAATTTGAACTGTTTCATGACAAATGTGTGCACGCGCCAACGACGGTTCTTAATAAGCAAGGCGAATATTTTAAGGTGTTTACGCCATTCAAGCGTGCTTGGTTAACGCAGTTCCATATGCCGACGGTAGTAAAACCTCACGAGCAAGCGCCACTCAATAAAAAGGTACTCGAACAATTAGAGTCGGCTCGATTTAATTCAAGCTTCACATTTAGCTATCCTCGAGAATCCAGTGAAGACTGGCTGGCTTCGACTAATGATATTTTGAAGCAGCTTAGGGAATTTGCACGGGAGCGCAGTGACGCGTATCAAAGCGAGCGAGACTTTCCAGCTATTGATGGCACTAGCCAACTGTCTCCATACCTTGCGATTGGCGCGCTATCACCAAGGCAGTGTATTGCTCGTTTGTATGCTGAAAATCAACAAAATGACCTTACAGAAGGGAAAGCAACTTGGTTAAGTGAGATCATTTGGCGTGAGTTTTATCAGCACCTATTGGTTTTCGAACCAAAACTCGTCAAAGGCAAAGGATTTATCGATTGGGAGGATAAAATCCAGTGGTCCTATGATGAGAAAGCCTTTGAGCGATGGAAGACAGGAACAACAGGATACCCAATCGTTGATGCAGCAATGCGTCAGCTCAATCAAACAGGTTGGATGCACAATCGATTACGTATGATTGTCGCGAGCTTTCTTACCAAGGACTTACATATTGATTGGCGATGGGGAGAAGCGTACTTCATGAGTAAGCTGGTGGACGGCGATTTTGCAGCGAACAATGGTGGCTGGCAATGGTCTGCCTCTACGGGCTGTGACGGGCAGCCATACTTTCGTATTTTCAACCCGATAAGCCAAGGCGAAAAGTTCGATGTTAATGGTGAATTTGTGCGCCACTGGGTACCAGAAATCAAAAGTGTACCGAACAAATACATCCATAAACCTTGGACTTGGGAGGGCTTTTCTTTACTGGAATATCACAAGCCGATGGTTGATCACAAGACAGAAAGAGAGATAACCTTACAGCTCTTTAAAAGTGCCAAGGAATAGAGTGAAATGCTTAGCAAAAAGCGATCAATGAGTTTCGCAAAACGTACCCTGCTATCTGTGTCGTTATCTTTAGTGAGTGGTCTATCATTCGCTAAGATGTACGAATTACCAGAGGATGGAAGCCGTTTAATTGGTCGCCTTGAAAACCACGTCGTTCAAGAAGGCGAAACCATGGCAAATATCGCTAAGCTCTACGATGTGGGTATGCTAGGTTTAATGGCCGCAAACAAAGGCGTGGATCCCTTCTTACCAGAAGAGGGGCATGTTCTTACTATTCCGACACAGCTAATCCTCCCAGACGTACCTTATAAAGGTATCGTTATTAATCTAGCCGAGCTGCGCTTATATTACTTTCCGAAAGGAGAGGATATTGTCCATGTATTTCCTGTCGGAATTGGCCGAATAGGGCGCGATACCCCAGTAATGACAACGCGTATCAGCCAAAAACGACCGAACCCTACATGGACTCCTCCAGCCTCTATTCGTGCCGAGTACAAAGCAAAGGGCATTGACCTACCAGCCGTTGTTCCTGCGGGGCCTGATAATCCACTTGGTATGTTTGCATTGCGTTTAGCTTACGGGAATGGCGAATACCTAATTCATGGTACCAACAAGGACTTTGGGATTGGTATGCGAGTCAGCGCGGGTTGTATTCGTATGGACCCAAGTGACATTGAGTGGTTATTTGACAAGGTTCGTAACGGCGAAGACGTTAACATCATTAACCTGCCTATCAAAATGACACTTGAGCCTGACAGAAGTGTGTTCTTAGAAGCACATGAGCCTTTGACTCGTAGTAATGGCGAGAAAGATGAACTCAAAGTGCCGAAAGAGTTAAAGTGGTGGCTGGATGAATTCGGTATGAAAAACGTGAAGGCTAAAGCAGCAATCGCTGCACAGAATGGGGTTCCTATCGAAATAACCGCGCCTTAACGGGCGTTAAGACGCGGTATTAAATCTTACTTAGTGTAAGACTGAGCGATGTTATCGATACGCTCGTTAGCACGCTCGGCTTCTTCTTGAGCAGCCATTGCTGCTGCGCCTGATTTTTGAACGTCAGATTGAAGAGCTTGTACGTCTTGGCTTAGTTGGCTAACTTGGTTGCTTAGTTCGTCTAATTTTGCTGCATTTGCTGTAGCTGCGTCATCAGAAGAAGCACAACCGGCTAGTAGAAGTACTGAAGTTGCTGCAGCTGCGATCAACGTTTTGTTCATATAAGAACTCCTTGCTTATAGTGAAAGTCTCGCCACTAACTATTATTTTATACAGTAGCGAGGTTAAATGTGGTTACATTTTATCAGTACATGATGTAGCAAAAGTCAAAAAAACCCAAGAATTTCATGGAGTACCTGACGTCAACTTTTACCTGAACTTAACAAAGTTTAACTACCTATCCTTTATTTCGTTCTCACAACAGTTTTCATAGCAGGTGTATTTGCCACGTTCCTGATATCAATAATTTAGACGATATTGACACAAATGAAAGTTTATTGGCCCAAATAACTGCTATTTAAGTCGTTTTGTTGATGGATAGAAGGCATATTTGAACGGCTTTTCTCTAAACTTCCTGTCCAGCTGCTCATCAAAAAGGCTAGTCTTTACTCTGAACTGAGCCACAAATGATGTTTTACCGTTACCACAGGGAATTAGTTTGTGTGATCTCTATCTATACTCCTATGATTTGCGGTATTATACCGAGCTTTATTTTTTTGCTGCGTTAGAGCGGAAACGACACTACAGAGCGCTCAGACGCTGACTGATTTATTGGAGAATACTTTGCAATTTAAAGATCTAGGCCTAGACAACCGATTGTTGAAGAACCTAAAACACTACGATTTTAAAAAAGCGACTGACATTCAGCAGCAGGCGATTCCTGTTGCGATTGCAGGCAAGGATCTATTGGCATCTTCGAAAACAGGTTCGGGCAAGACTTTGGCGTTTGTATTGCCAATGCTTCATAAGTCTTTAAAGACAAAATCGTTTTCTGCGAAAGACCCTCGCGCGGTAATCCTTGCTCCTACTCGTGAGCTAGCGAAACAAGTATATGGTGAGCTTCGTTCTATGCTAGCTGGCCTATCTTATGAAGCAGCACTGATTTTGGGTGGTGAGAACTTTAACGATCAGGTAAAAGCTCTGCGTCGTTACCCGAAATTTATCGTGGCGACACCAGGACGTTTGGCTGATCACTTAGATCATCGTTCGCTTTATCTGGATGGTTTGGAAACGCTGATTCTTGACGAAGCAGACCGTATGTTGGATTTGGGCTTTGCACCAGAGCTTCGTCGCATTCATAAAGCAGCCAAGCATCGTCGTCGTCAAACGTTGATGTTCTCTGCGACATTAGATCATGCAGACGTCAATGAAATCGCGGCTGAAATGCTCAATGCGCCAAAGCGTATTGCTATCGGCGTTTCTAACGAAGAACATAAAGATATTACGCAAAAATTTTACTTGTGTGATCACCTGGATCATAAAGAGGCAATTTTAGATCGTGTTCTTTCTGAGGCTGAATACCGTCAAGTTATTATCTTTACGGCAACGCGTGATGATACTGAGCGACTAACAGAAAAGCTAAACGAAAAGAAACTGAAGGCTGTAGCACTGAGTGGTAACTTGAACCAGACTCAACGTAACACCATTATGAGTCAGTTTGAGCGCGCAGTATTTAAGATCCTTGTAACGACTGATGTTGCTTCCCGCGGTTTGGATATTGCAACTGTGACACACGTCATCAACTTCGATATGCCAAAGCATACCGAAGAATACGTACACCGAGTTGGTCGTACTGGTCGTGCTGGAAATAAAGGGGATGCAATCTCTCTTGTTGGTCCAAAAGACTGGGATAGCTTTAAACGTGTAGAAGCATACCTACAACAAGATCTTGAGTTTTCAGTGTTCGAAGATTTGAAAGGTAAGTTTAAAGGCCTTAAGCCACCTAAACCAGATTTCCGCAATAAGAAAGCGACCGCAAAGAAAGCTCGCCCTCAAGCGAAAAAATCGGCGAAAAAACCAGCTAAGCGTGACAAGAGCTTCTACAAAAACGTATCTGTAGGTGATGATGTCTTCATCCCTAAGAAAAAACCAGCGGCACCGAGCTCTGAAGAGTAAAAGCTGCTGTAGTTTCCCATTGATTTTAGTTCTTAAAAATCCGAGTGTTCGCACTCGGATTTTTTATGTCTGTCGCTAGGTGAAATAGCGTCTTTCCATACTCACTCGTTTGTCAGCTTTTATATTTGTCTAGTTGTATATAAACAGCATAGAGCGCTAATTTAGGAAGTTATTAAGTTTTATTACCTCGGTCAAAGCAAACGTTTTTCCTCACACACTAGATAAAAATCTCACATGATCATGAAAATGATAATTGATCTCATTTTTATTTAAGGGCAGAATACGCGCCATTGTATTAATCCTATAAATGAATTCGCTCTCTATATGAAATTTACTCATGTTTTTTTAGGGCTCATAATTACCTCTAGTTCTGGCTTTGCTGCTGATGATTTCAACTGGCTTCGAGATGATGCTCGTAAAGATGAGCGAGTTCTTACCTACCTAACAGAACAAAACCACAAAACTGAACAGCACCAAAAAAGTTATCAGACGTTGACAAAAAACCTACTCACGCAGTGGGATACCATGGTGGCAGACAAAGGTGATAAGCCATGGTCGATCATGAGTGGAAGAGAGTGGACGCTAACGCGTCGCGATGGTCGTTACTTACTATTATCCCGTGCGAGTCAACATGCACCAGAAAACGTGGTGTTCGATTTCGATGAACGACAATCTGCGCATCAGTACTACCAACTTGGTCAATGGCAAGTGAATGGTGACACGCTCCTTTTCACGGAAGATATCGACGGTAGCGAACAATATCGTGCTGTGGTTGTTGATTTACTCTCCGGCCAATCTACGGAACTGGCGACGCACGTCGATAGTGGCGTATTGTTGTCACCTAACGGGAAAGTGGCATTCCTCGTTGCAAAAGAAAAGCGCACTCAGCGACCTCATCAGATCTTACGTATCTCCACTGAATCTTTGGCAAAAACAGTCCTATGGAATGAACCCAAGTCAGATTGGTTACTTTCTTTCTATCGTGCGGCAGATAGCCGTTATGCTGTGCTGCAAAGCAACAACGAGTCAACAACAGAGCAGAAGCTTGTCGATCTAGAAACGGGCACTGTCTCAGATTCATTGCGAAAGCCTGAAGTGGGTGTGGAATATTACGCGGATGTGGCGAAAGGTTACATTTATCTGAAAAGCAACTTTGAAGGAAAGTTCGCCCTTTACCAAGCCGAACTCGCACCGCTTGGCGCAACATGGCAACGCTTCACCAATCCTCGTGAGCCGCTTGAACAGTTCTACCTTTATGATGCAGGAGTTGTGGCACTTAGCAAGCCAAACAATGTGTCGACTTTGACGGTGTATTCTTACCAAGGTCAGGAAAAAGTGATACTGCCATTGGAACACGATGGTAATGTCGCTTGGCTAAGCACGTTGGGCGATTTTGAATCAAACAAAATTCGTATCCGAAGCATGTCGATGACTACGCCTCCTCAGTGGGAAGAGTTCGATGTAAAAACGCTGAATAAATCCTTGTACTCTCAAGATGCTTACCAAGACTTTGATAGTCAGCGTTATGTAACCCAACGTATTTTTATTAAGCACGACGGCGTTTCTGTCCCGGTCTCTTTGGCGTATCGCAAAGACAAATTGCACCCACAATCTCCTGTGTTGATTTACGGTTACGGCGCGTATGGTTTTACGATGAAACCGTACTTTATGCCTCAGGTTATCAGTTTACTCGACCAAGGTGTGATTTACGCTATCGCCCATGTCCGTGGCGGTGGGTACTTTGGCGATGAATGGCACGAGCAAGGCCGTGGTGTGCGAAAAGCCAATTCTATTGGTGATTTTGTCGCGGCCGCGAAGGCGCTGCAAACATTCGAACGTGGCAATAGAGAGGTTTTCGCCATCGGTTCTAGTGCTGGTGGTACGTTGGTGGCCGGAGCGGTTAATCAAGATCCTAAATTGTTTTCAGGTGTCGTACTTAAAGTGCCTTTTGTTGATGTGGTTGCAAGTATGTCGGATACCTCACTTCCGCTTACCACACAGCAGTATGGCGAATGGGGTAACCCAACCAAACCTGAACAATTGGCGTTAATGAAGGCGTACGATCCGATTCTCAATATCCATAAAAACGCTTACCCACCCATGTTGGTTCAAGTCGGTTTAATCGATCAGCGCGTGCCATATTGGGAAGGCGCAAAGTATCTCGCTAAAGTTTCAGCGTTAAGTGAGCGCAACGGGCCGTACTTGTTGCAAACTAATTTTAATTCGGGCCACCAAATGGACCCGCGACAAGCGCAAGAACAACAAGCAAAAGAATACGCATTTCTACTATCACTCATTAAAACATCTAAAGCGGAGCAGTAAATGAAGCTTACCCCAGTGTCAGCGGCAGTACTTTTGGTACTTGCTGCCAGTCAAGTGCACGCCGAATCTAAGGTTTTCTCAATGGAAGAGGTGGTGGTAACCGCCAATAAAATCGATCAGCCATTGTCAAAAGTGGCAGGTAGTGTCGCGGTTATCACAAACGAGCAAATCGAAGAAAGAGGCGAGACCGAGCTATATGACGTGCTGCGTAACGAACCTGGTGTAAGCGTGACGGGCGGTGCAGGACGTCCGCAAAACATTACCATCCGTGGTATGACGGGTAACCGCATTATGATCGTTCGTGATGGCATTCGTTCTGCGGATGGCTTCGGTGCGAATGACATTAATGATGCAGTTGGGCGAGATACTTTTGATTTATCCAATTTTGAATCGCTGCAAATCATTAAAGGGGCAAGTTCTTCGGTGCATGGCTCTGGCGCGATCGGCGGTGTGGTGATTTTAGAATCCAGTCAGCCGGGTGATTTCTTAAAAGACAAAGACTTCTACACCGATGTTTCCGGTACTTACACCGATATCAGCAACAAGTACAAAGGCACGAGTAATCTAGCTTTCCGTTCCGGTGACACAGAGAGTTTGTTTAACGTTTCATACTGGCAAGGACAAGAGACACGTAACTTTGATGAAGATTTGTATAACCGCGATCTCGATGGTTACAGCGGTGCTTATACGATCAACCACTTTTTCAATGAAGAGGTGATGTTGAAAGCCAAAGCGGAACTCTACACCCAGAACCAAGAGCGTTTGGAGGGTTCACCGTCCATTCAACCTGATGGAATTTGGCATATTGAAGACTTTGCTGAGGATGAAACCACAGAAGAGTACAGCGCTTATATTGGTGCAGAGGTGACTCCGATTAATCCAACTTGGTTCGAAGAGTTGGATACCAAAGTTTACTGGCGTCACACCGAAGTGGTGGAAGACACCAACCGTTTAATGCGCCAAGTGGATCACAATGGTTTGATCACCAAGCGTCGCGAGCTGGAACACAAAACCTTCATTGACGAAACAATTGGCTTCCGTGGCGATTTCACCAATACGATTTATGCAGCAAATGCTGAGCACCAATTGGCTTACGGTGTTGAGCTTTCTACAGACTATTACGAACGCACAGATAGCGACTCCAAGATTGATTGGAACGGAGTAACACCTTCGACCAAACAACCTTTCGCTCCTGCTCGTGCTTATAACATTGGTTTGTACGTTCGAGACATGGTGGAACTGGATAAATGGACCATCACAGGTGGCCTACGCTTTGATGCGCACCGTCTCACGCCAGACGGTGCGGGTGAAGTGGGCGGCTTCCCATTAAAAGACATGGATAGCTCAGAGGTATCTCCAAGCCTGTCGGTTTCTCGTGAAATGTTTGCCAACAACATTGCTTATGTATCTTATAACCATGGTTACCGTGCTCCGGAATACGATAAAGCGTATGGCTTCGTAAGCCACGACTTTGTGCCGCTCACGCCGTTTGTCATTGCACCAAACATGGATCTAGAAGCTGAAACTTCCGACTCATTTGAAATCGGTAACAAGTTCGATAACGGTCGTGCGTATGTCTATGCGTCTGTGTTCTACAACAAGTTTGAAAACTTCATCGATGTTGTGACCACAGGCTTTGATTCAAGCACTGGTAATTACATCAAACAGTACCAAAACCTTGATGGCGTAGAGACTTATGGCGCAGAGCTTTCTGCGGGTTACGCGCTCACCAAACAATGGGATATCAGCACTAAGTTTGGCTACGTAGATGGCAAAGACGCGGAAGGCGAATACGTTCGAAGCATTACGCCATTCGAAGGTAACGCTCAACTGAAATACGCCAACCAAGACTTCAACGCTTACGTGGCTTGGAACTGGGCCGCTGCCATGGATCGCGTTCCTAAATGCCAGACCACGCTTGGTCTAGCGACAGAGTGTGCTCAGACAAGCGCGTGGAATACGTTTGATCTTGGCGCAACTTACTACGTTTCCAAAGACCTTCGTGTTAGCGCAAACATCGTCAACTTGTTCGACAAAGAGTACATCCGATACCAGGACGTAGCGGGTATCGCTGAGGAAAGTAAGCGTTACTCAACTGAGCCTGGGCGCTACTTCACGCTAAATGCAAAATACGAATTCTAGGACGAAATCATGAAGCTAAAACCATTGGCGTTTTCACTACTTATTGCTTGTACCCCTGCGGCGCAGGCTGCAGAGTGGGATTATCCCGCAACGGACTCTGTGGTAACGAATGAAGCGCAAGCGAAAACTTATCTAGACAGCCACTACTCAGAAACGGGCGAGTTTAAGTTCCGTTACAAAACCCAGTCTCAGCTTGGTGAGCATTACAATTTTGATGTTTGGGTAAACGGTGAATATCAAGCACAGCGTGCCCTAGTAGTAACAACCGATAAAAATCATCACGTTGTGCGAGTGTTTAAGAGCCTTGAAGATACGATCATTCGCAACGGTAAACCAACGGTTGCAATGGAATTGGAATCGCCTCGCCAACTGCAAGCACAAGAGCCACCTGCTCTGAGCTCTGGAAGTCTGGTTGATGTTGAGGTTTCTTTATTCAACCCAGATCTTCGCACCATGCAACAGCAAGCGGCACCAGAATCGACGTGGTCAGCACTGTCCGATTACCCTCAGCCGATCGAGTACGTCACCAAGTCGATTGAGGTTTTAAAGTCGGGAGGTAAGTTCTATCTCTCTAACCCAAGATTAAAGCAAGTGGATGCGACGGGTTTATTTGCAGCCCCAGCACCTGGTGAAGCACCTGTGCTTGATACGTTGGACTTTCTCAGCGCAGAAGGAGTTCAAGCGTTTGACAGTGTTGATGAGATGCAAAGCACCGAGTTTGGTGACAATGCGTTCCCACAGTTGATGGCTTTTTATCATCTTGATAGCTCGATCCAATATCTGACAAGCCTGACTTACGACTTGTTTGACGAACCGCTTCGTTTTGACGCTCGCGGTTTATCAAAAGATAACTCTACTTACTATTACGGTCCGAAAGCACTCATGCTAGGTGTCGGTGGTGTTTCTCCGGATGCAGTTGATGCTGATGTGGTGATACACGAGCTTGGGCATGGCATTCATTACCAAATCGTACCGGATTGGGCGTACGGTCACACTGGTGCTATCGCAGAGGGTTTTGCTGATTACTGGGCGGGCAGCGCGAGCTACCGCATTCAATATTTGGATGCTTCGCGTCGTGGTCAAGAGTTCGAGCTAGATACGGTGTTCAACTGGGACGGTGTGTTCGGAACACGCAAAACAACTCGTAGCTTATGGAACCAAAGAGCACGTTACTTCGAAAGCTCAGAGTATCCAGCGCACGTCAGTGTGGGCGGTGAACTAGGTGACGAGCTATGGTCAACGCCGCTGTTTCAAGCGCTTAAAGCATCGGTTGAACGATACGGTGATGATACCGATAGGGTGTTCCGCGAGTTTGACGCCATTGTTCTTGAAGGCATGTACGGCATTGGTCGTGGCGTGAAAATGCATGATCTGGCGGAGTCGACCGTGTTTGCCGCAAACATCTTGTTCCCAAATAAAGACTACGCCCAATTCCTGACGGACAGCTTCAACAGACACAACTTACTTAAAGCGCCTCTTCGTGTTCGCTATGACGCTCGATACATCGCACAAGGTCAAGACGTTGGTTTGAGCCTGAGCCAAACTGGCCGTGAAGCGAGCATCAAAGGGCAATGGCAGCTAAACAACGCATCTGTTTTCGATTTTGATGAAACGCTTTCTGACTCGACCTCAATGAAGGTGGCGTTACCAAGCGGTCTAACATGTGGCACGCAATTCGATTCCTCTATTTCATTGGATTATCAATTTTCTGAAGGCCTAAAGACTCACCAGTGGAGTGAAAAGGTGGTGCTGGTTAATGGTACGCCAGAGCTCGATATCCAGCCTCAACCAGTGAACTCCGCTTTGCCGGAACAGGGCGACAGACTGTTCTCTCAGACGCTATCGGACAAGTCACGCACGATTGATGATTCGTTTGCGGTTTACCTGAACATCGAACATGACTCACTGCAAGATCTGCAAGTGACGCTAGTGTCTCCACAAGGCAAATCGGTCGTGCTACTTAGCCATCAATCAAGCAATACCAAAGGATTTAAAGGTTACTTCACCGCTCAGTATGACGAGGAGTTACAAGCACTTGTCGGTCAACCGAGTTGGGGTACTTGGCGTCTCGAAGTGTCTGACCGCGTGTCAGGGAACTCTGGGGTGTTGAAAGAGTGGGGTGTGAGTCACTTTGCTCAGTATCAGTGTAGTGCTGATACCACTAAAGAAAGCAGTGGCGGTGGTTCAGGTGGCAGTGGTTCGCCTTGGACCTTGTTAGGACTTTTCCTGCTTTCAATGGTGAGAGTGATTCGCTCTCGTTAATTAAAATCAAAAGAAGATAAAATCTATGAAGTTTCAATATTCTTTCGTTGCTATGTCACTAGCCCTTGCTGGCTGTGGCGGAGGTTCTGGTGGTGACACGTCGGCACCGACCTATGATGTAGCTGGCACCATCGTTTCTGCAGGTACACTTCTTGATACGCCAGTATGTATCGATTTAAACCAAAACTACGTTTGTGATTCCACTGAACCGAGTGCTAAAACGGATAATGCCGGTAAATTTAGCCTGACTTCAAGCGACAAAAACGTACTAACCAGCACCATTCTTGCTCAAGTTGATCAAGGTTCAAACCAAACGTTGCGTCTTGCGGCTCCGGGTCAAAATTTAGCAACGGGTAACACGGTCAATGGTGTAACAACGTTGCTCGCGGGTCTTGTAATTGACGGTAAAACCGTTGCTCAAGCTGAAGAGATTGTGAAAGCGCAACTCGCCGATGCCGGCGTTTCTCTTTCTGGTACGGTGATGTCTAACGCAGAAGCTAGCGAGCTAGACAAGCTAGAGCAAAACACGGTTGTGCTATTAGCTGCGATGCAACCAAAGCAAATGATCAAAGGCGTAGCGCTGCTTGCTCAAAATCTTAGCTTTCAAGGTAAATCGTTGGCCTCTGATCTTCTGTCTGAAGCGGAAGTAAGTGCATTTGCTGAAGAAATTGTAGCGGTTGCTGAACAAACGGTTGGTAGTAACGATACGGGCGCCGTTCTTTATTTTGCTGAAGGAGCAGCAGACGTTGCTGAGGTTCAAGCGTCTTACCCTGGTCAAGATGCAGAATACGGCTTCGACAAAGAGGACAAGCAAACGTCGACAGGCGCTGGCTTTAAGTTCGTTAAGCTAGATTCACAAGGTGCAGCTTTAGCTGCAGATGCGACTGAGTGGGCTTGTACTATGGACGAGCGTACTGGCCTTGTTTGGGAAAACAAGAGTGCGGATGCGAGCTCGGTTCAATTTAAAGATCGCCTATTTGCGTTTGAGTCTGAAACATTTAAGCCGTATTACGAAGATCTTGAAGTCGTTGGTTGTGTGGATGCTGCTGATGGCATCTGTTCAACAAGCCAATATGTTGAACATATAAACAAGCAATCACTATGTGGCATTAGTGACTGGCGCCTACCAACATACCAAGAGTTCTACGATGTTCTAGACTTAGGTGAGACAGAGAAAGACGCCGACGGCAATGTCTATGGTATGACGACAGCTTACTTCCCTCAACAGGGTAAAGGCAGCCCAGACGTTAATTCAGGTGCTATTTGGCTAAGTGATTTCACATTTAATAATTACTCTCCTGCTAACTACGAAGGTGCACTTCAATTTGCAGTGATTGCAGCGAAGGGCGCTGACCGTGGCCACGTAAGCTTTGTTGAAATTTATTCTGACAAAGTAGAGCGTGACACAGGCACGTCATTCCAATTCCCAATCCGTCTAGTAGCAGTAAAGGGCCAATAAGATGAAGAAATTAATAACTGTACTATCTCTTGCTTTGGCTTCTCAAACTGTAATGGCTGCACAAGAGTGTTCTACTGACTTTGCTAAAACGGCACCTAACACGCGTTATACATATTCTGAGAGCGGTACCGTAACTGACCTGAAAACAGGTCTAACATGGATGCGTTGTCCTGTTGGTTCAACGTGGAATACGGCAAACGAAGCTTGTGATGGCGCTGCGACTAAGATGTCATGGCAGTTAGCGCTATCAACCGCTGAGCAAATCCGCAATGAATCAGGTAATCATGCTTTATATGACTTCGCTGGCAAAAAGAATTGGCGCATACCAAACATTAAGGAGTTAGTCGCGTTGACAGAACGTGCTTGCCATAGCCCTGCGATGAACGGCACTGCATTCGCAAGTGGCTACACGCTAGAGGTGGGTGACTATGCTGGTTACATCTGGAGTAACACACCAAACGGTGATGGCTCAAACGTTATGGTGTTTGATTCATTTAATGGTGAGGTTTACAACTGGAACCCACTAGAGTCAACGAACATTTCCTCTGTTCTGCTGGTTACTGACGAGGAGTAATCACCCCGTTGGATTTTCACGAATCCAGATGTTAATAAGCTCCGCCAGTGCGGAGCTTTTTCTTTTCTAACCTTTGGAACTTATCGTGTTGAGCAGAGTATTTAAACTTGGAACTGCTTAAGCTGATGTTTTTGGTTTTCTGCTAAACCAGACAACTCTTGCGCTGCCGCGGCGGATTGAGTGATACCAGTTACTTTCTGGCTCACTAGTTCATAGATGTTCGTTAAGTTGTTGTTGATATCAGCCGTGACCTGTTTCTGCTCTTCTGATGCGGTTGCAACTTGAGTGTTGATTGAGTTCAGATCGGCGATAGCATTACTGATATTAGCAAGTGATTGGCTAACTTCTTGTGTCAGAGCTTGGTTGTCTGACAACATGGCTAAGCTGGAATGCATACTTTCATTTGCGTGACCAGATTGTTGCTGTAGCTCTTCTATAATGGTTTGGATCTCTTTGGTGGACTCCTGAGTTCGTGCTGCCAGCATACGTACTTCATCGGCGACTACCGCAAAGCCTCTGCCACTTTCGCCCGCCCGTGCAGCTTCAATCGCTGCATTCAGTGCAAGTAGATTCGTTTGCTCAGAAATACCTTCAATCACTTCGATCACGCGACCAATGTGTTCTGATTGATCTTTTAGTGAAGTCACGACGGCAGCGGCTTCGTTAAGTTGTTCCGCCATCTTTTCACTTGCGCGAGTGCTTTCCCCAAACATGCTTATACTTTGTGAGGTTAACGTACGTGCTTGATTTGATGCACTATCGGCTTCTTGTGCATTGGTCGATACTTCAGCTGCGGTCGACTCTAGCTGATTGATCGCCGAGGCTACTTGCTCAACTTCTTGCTTTTCTTGATCCGAGTTGACGCTGCTTTGAGTCATAACAGTTGCTAACTCGGTTGATGCTGATGCCACATCTTCACTAATGCGAACCAATGCGCTTACAGTTTCACGCAGTTTTTCTATGGTCTGGTTTACATCTCGAGCCAGCTGAGACACTTCGTTTTTCCCGATGGCTTCGGCCTTAACTAGTAGGTTTCCCTTCGCGACTTCCTGCATCGTTACTTGAAGGTTACGAACCGGCGCAACGATGTAGCTGGCGAGTACCCAACTAATAAGTGAAGCGGCACTCAAGATCACCGCAAGCGAGACGGCGCTGTAAGTTAGCGTGGTTGAATGTTGTTCGCCATTCGTTTCGACTTCATCGGTGACGATTTGATTCAATTGTTTAGATAGTTTGTCGATGGCGTTGATCATCGCTTCGCCAGCTAATCGATACTCAGCCATTGCATATTCGTACTTTTGATTGAAATCAGAGGTGGTGTAATCAGAAGAGTGTTTAGTGGTGAGCAGAGGTGTCATGGTAACGCGAGTGAAATCAACATAGTGATTCATGGCCTTACGCATAGCATTGACTTCATTTTGAACGCCAGGGAGATGGTCGATGGAGTTAAGAAAATCTCGGTTTTTGTTTTGTCGCTCAGAAAGCTCTTGGTTGAGAGACTGAACATCTTCGGCTCTAAATAGACTATAAATGGCTTTGATGCGCATGGCGTAAGTGTTGTCTACGATGCCGCTAAGTTCCTCTTTGTGAATGATTAGCTTATGGGTGGAAGCCGAAACCTTATTGAATGCTTGATCGAGTTTACCGATTCCGACACTCAGTCCAATGATGAGTAATATAACTGTGAATAGAACAGGCAGAAAAACCTGAAGTTTAATAGAAAGCGTACTAAGAAATTGACGCATGAGATTGACCCTCTATCGGTTTGATTATTATCTTTTTTATAAATAAGCATTTCGATTTTAATTGTTATATTTGCCAAATCAATGAGTTACTCATATCTAATTGTTATGAAATGTACCAAAATCGATGGGGTTATCATCTTGAACATGAGGCAACTTATAAAAACGTTACGTTCAAATTGAGAGAGGGATAAGTCGCGGAATTAATAGTTAGAAATGACAACGTGTCATAGAGGGTTCAACTAAGTGAAACACAACTGTCATATTCAAATTCTAAAGTGAGCACCGTTCAAGTGAAACACAACGGCAATAAAGCCACTTAAGGAAATTGTGATGAAAAAGACAGTAATCGGTGCAATCGCACTTCTAGGCGCAATGGCAGTGACTCCTGTTTCTGCTAAAGAAACTATCTCTGCAGTGGGTTCTAGCAGCGTAACTCCACTGATGGAAGTTTTCTCTGAAACGTACATGAAGAAGAACCCTAACGTATTTATCGAAGTTCAAGGTCCTGGTTCTTCAGCTGGTGTAAAAGCAGCGAAAAATGGTTCAGCAGACCTTGGTATGTCTTCTCGTAATCTAAAAGACTCTGAAAAAGAATCAACACTAATCGAAGAAGTGGTTGCTCGTGATGGTATCGCAGTGGTTGTTAACCCACAAAACAAACTGCCAGGTCTAACAGCCGAGCAAGTGACTGCAATCTACAAAGGCGAAGTATCAAACTGGAAAGAAGTCGGTGGTGCAGACAAGCCAATCGTAGCCATTACTCGTGACACGGCTTCTGGTACTCGTGGCGCATTTGAAGACATCATGTCTCTAAAAATGAAGATTTCTGGTAAGAAGGTATCAGCTATCTCTCAACGTGCTCAAGTTGCAAACGGTAACGGCGCACTGAAAACAATGGTTGCATCTAACCCATACGCAATCGGCTACATTTCTCTTGGTACTGTAGACAACACTGTTAATGCGCTAGCAATCGACGGCGTTGATGCAACGGTAGCTAACGTTAAAAACGGTTCTTACAAAGTAGCGCGTCCATTCCTTGTTCTTTACAAAGAAGGCAAGCCATCAACAGAAACGCAAAAATTCCTAGACTGGATGCTAACTGACGAAGCGCAAGCGCTAGTTGACCAAAAAGGTTACATCTCAGTTAACTAATCCCATCGGGACTCTAAAGTTTGCTCAGCCCAACGTTTCGGGCTGAGCCTTTTCTATCCATTGTGTTCAACGGCATTGCCCAGAACCGTGAGATTTTTAAATGACCATCGCAACAAATAGTGAAAAGCTTATGAATACTGACGCTAGAGCTATCAGCAAGTCAGGCCTACGCGAGAAGCGTCGTGTAGACTGGAAAGAGCGCATCTTCCACGGCTTGTTCCTAACGAGTGCCGTAATCGGCATTGTTTCATTGGCCGTTATTGCATACTTCATCGTTCGAGAGAGTATTCCGGCATTCCAAGAAGCAGGCGTATCGGGCATTGTCTTAGGACAAAACTGGTTACCACCTGCGCTTTACGGTGTCGCCACCATGATTGTGGCATCTATCGTATCGACGGCTGGTGCTGTCATTGTTGGGGTTCCAATTGGTGTTCTGACCGCCATTTTTATCGCTGAAATCGCACCAAAGCGATTAGCAGACATCATCCGTCCAGCGGTTGAGCTGCTAGCCGGTATTCCTTCAGTGGTCTACGGTTTCTTCGGTCTGGTTATTATCGTTCCATTGATTCAGAAGGTATTTGATGTACCTGCAGGTAATACTATCCTTGCCGGTATCATTGTTCTTGGTGTGATGATTCTACCAACGGTAATTACGGTATCTGAAACGTCTATCCGCGCTGTCCCTCGTACTTATAAAGAAGGTTCTTTGGCACTGGGCGCATCGAAAATCTACACCATCTTTAAGTTGCTCGTTCCAGCGGCTCGCTCAGGCATCATGACAGGTGTGATACTGGGTATCGGTCGTGCGTTGGGTGAGACCATGGCGATTATCATGGTTATGGGTAACGCGCCGGCAATGCCAGAAGGCATCCTTGATTCGGCTCGTACACTAACTGCAAACATCGCTATTGAAATGTCTTACGCAAGTGGTGTTCACGCGAACGCACTTTACGCTACAGGTGTAGTACTTCTGGTCTTCATCATGTCGTTGAACGCTGTACTACTGTACCTAAACCGAGAAAAAGCGAAGTAATCGCTCGTTAAAGGTGACTTTTATGGATCGCACAAAACTGAAAAAAGCACGCCAGTTCAAAGATAATGTCTTTAACGCATTTGTCTGGATCTCGGCAGCACTAACGGTAGGTTTTTTGTTCTGGATTATCTGGTACATCCTATCAAACGGTCTACAACACGTAGATTGGAACTTCATTACTGATAACTATACGCGCACAGGTGAAGAGCACGGTATCTTCCCAATGATTGTGGCGACCATTTACATGGTTATCGCTTCTATCGCAGTGGCAGCGCCACTCGGTATCATGACGGCAATCTACTTGACCGAATACGCGAAAGTGGGCAGTCGTTTGGTGAAAATCATCCGATTCTGTACCGAGTCATTGGCGGGTATCCCGTCGATCATTTTCGGCCTGTTTGGTATGACTTTCTTCGTGGCGATTCTTGGCCTTGGCTTCTCGATTCTATCGGGTGCATTGACGCTAAGTATCCTAATCCTGCCAGTGATCATCCGTACAACGGAAGAAGCGCTGATGGCAGTGCCACAAACTTACCGTGAAGGCTCTTATGGCCTCGGTGCTTCTAAGATTTACACTATCTGGCGTTTGATTCTTCCAAGCGCAATGCCAGGTATCTTAACCTCGGTCATTCTAAGTATTGGTCGTGTCATTGGTGAGTCTGCTCCAGTATTCCTGACAGCAGGTATGGTTGCACGTATTCCGGATTCTTTATTGGATTCAGGTCGTACGCTAACCGTTCACCTATACAAACTGACTACCGAACTGTTTACCGTTGAAGAATGGAATCAGGCTTACGGTACGGCAACAGTGCTTATCGTAGTTGTTCTCTTGATCAACATGGTAACGAAACTGATTGCTAGACGTTTTAACACCGCAACTTACTAACAACACTAATTAAGAACGCACGTTAAAAGACACGAATTCAAGAATTAAGAGATTAAGACAATGAACAAATTTGATATTGAAAACCTAGACCTATTCTACGGTGACAACCAAGCACTGAAATCGATCAACTTACCAATTCCAGTTCGCCAAGTAACTGCACTTATCGGCCCGTCAGGTTGCGGAAAATCAACGCTTCTACGCTGTTTGAACCGAATGAATGATCTAATCGAAGGCGTGAAAATTACAGGTAAATTGGCGATGGACGGCGAAGATATTTACGGCAACATTGATGTTGCTGACCTTCGCATCAAAGTCGGCATGGTATTCCAAAAGCCAAACCCATTCCCGATGAGCATTTACGAGAACGTGGCTTACGGCTTACGTGCTCAAGGTATCAAAGACAAAAAGACAATTGATGAAGTGGTAGAGCGTTCGCTGCGCGGTGCTGCACTTTGGGATGAGGTGAAAGATCGCCTTAAATCACACGCATTCGGTCTTTCTGGTGGTCAGCAGCAACGTTTATGTATTGCACGTACAATCGCGATGGAGCCGGATGTGATTCTGATGGATGAGCCAACGTCGGCACTTGACCCAATTGCGACACACAAAATCGAAGAACTGATGGAAGAGCTAAAGAAGAACTACACCATCGTTATCGTGACTCACTCAATGCAACAGGCGCGTCGTATCTCTGACCGCACTGCGTTTTTCCTAATGGGTGAACTGGTTGAGCACAACGATACGCAAGTGATCTTTAGCAACCCTCAAGACGACCGTACTCAAGGCTACGTAAATGGTGATTTCGGTTAATCCACCGTATTTACAAGCATAACTAAATAACTATAAGCGATGGTAACTTTGCCCCTCTTGATGAGGGGCCTTTTTCTTTTTAAGTCGTAGGCTTAAAACATCTACCAACACAAAAATCTTGTAAATGAGTACAACTTTCCTCCCCAGTTTATAAAGCATGTAACTTATGTGAAACATGGCTTTAAAAGTGCTGAAGAGCTCTCGAATGTAACACTAAGTCTGATAATTTTGCGAATGACTTAACAGCTCAAATTTGAACGTATTGATTGCATATCATGGCCTAAGTAGTTTTTTATCGAGGATAAAAAAGTAGATTAGGTTGGTAGGGTGAGTTTAAGAAGTTTTACAAGAAAAGTGTCTTCAACGAGGGATCATCGGTTGCTAGCGGAGGCAATCTTTGATCATTTAGAGAGTCTGTTCTCCCCTCAAGCCCTCGCTATTTTTGAAGATCCTTCAATTAACCCTCGTCATTCGATGAGCTTCTCTCGCGGAGAGCTTTACCCAACCCAAAACTATCCTGAGACATTCTGGGAGTGGGCAAGTCAGTTTGATACCTCTGAAAGCATCATACCTCTGGCGATCAACACTTGTAACTGGAATCACACCCGAGATTTAGGCGGTGATAGTTACATCATGATGCTCGACAACACGCCTATCAAACGTACCTACCTACTGATTCAATCTGTACATGCTCGCACGGCACATAATATCTATGAAGAAAGTTACGACGCAATGCAACTCGCAGCGGCGCGTTGGCAATGTATTCGTGCTGAAAAAAATGCCTCGAAAGAGATCAGGCACAGAGATATTCGTGAAGCGCAATATGTTGATGAGATTAGCCAACGCGAGCGCTTTATCGAAAATATGAAGTTAGTTCAGCAAGTTGCACTCGAAATCTCTAATCCTGATTCTTTAAAGGACTTGTACTACAAAGCCGTCGAAGCGTTACGTGAACGACTTGGGTTTGATCGCTCTACACTGATGCTTCTCGATATGAAAAAGCGCAGCTTCAGTGGTACATACGGCACGGATGAGTCAGGAATTACGATTGATGAATTTCACACACAATACGATTTACACCAACTTAGCGAGGAGTATATCACCGCGTTATCTAGCCTTGAGAGCAACTTAGTGATTGTAGAAGACGCGCCAATATACACAGCAGGCAAGGTCATCGGGCAGGGCTGGAATGCGATGTTGATTTTACGCGATGGCAATGAACCGTTTGGGTGGTTCGCGCTAGATAACTTTATTCATCGTAAGCCGATAACGGCATATCAAAAACAGATGTTGGACTCGTTTGGTTCACTCTTCTCTCAAATTTACATTCGTAAGCGCCAAGAACAAAACGTACGCATGTTGCATTCAAGCATGGTTGAGTTATCACGTTGCACTACTGTCAGTGGAGTATGCAAATCGGCCGTCACTTTCGCCATTAAAAATCTTGGTATTGATCGAATGGCGGTGTTTTTAACTGATGAAAATTGCTCTTACATGCAAGGAACGTGGGGTACCGATATTCAAGGTAATGTGGTGGATGAATCTTACTTCTTTGGCGAAACCCAAGATTTCTCTCTTATAAATCTGGCTCGCTCAATGCCAAACGAAGTCGCATTTGAAGAATCAGTGCCTATTTATCATGACTGTAATATTGTTGGCTTTGGTTGGGCTGCGATGACGGTATTGACTTCAAATAGCAGTGGTCCTATCGCCTTTATCGCTGTTGATAATTTGCTGACACGTGCGCCGTTAACTTCTCAGTTACGTGAAGTGATTCGTATGTTCGCGTCCAGCTTAGCTGAAGTATTGCAACGTACTCAAGCTCAAGAGGCGATTCGCGAATTAAACGAAAACTTAGAGCTGGAGGTTCAGAACCGAACAAAAGAGTTGGAGGAAGCCAATCGACAGCTTGAGGTACTTTCTAAGCTCGATCCTTTGACGCGTCTTGGTAATCGCCGCATGTTAGAACATGTGATGCAAAAATATTGTGCCCTAGAGTGTGAAGACGACATGTCGTTTGGCCTGATCCTGATTGATATTGACCATTTTGGCTTATTCAATAATCACTATGGTCATCTCGAAGGCGATATCGCATTGATGCGAATTGGCTATATCTTGGATCATCATACCAAAGGTGAAGATGAAGTTTTTTGCCGTATCGGAGGTGAGGAGTTTGCATTGCTCATGATTGGTTCTGAGCAAGAGGAGGTTCGACTGAGAGCAGAGTGCATTCGTCAGTGCATCGAGGGCGAGGGGATAAAGCATCGACATAACCCAGAAGGGGAGTTACTCACCGTTTCAGTCGGTTACTCCTGTTATAAAGCGAAAGGCAAAGACTTTAATTTCGACCATTTATATCAGTTGTCGGATAAGGCACTCTATCAAGCGAAGAATCATGGGCGAAATTGTGTAAGGCGATACGAATACGAGCCCCAAGTGTTTGTTGAGTGAGTGATGTTCATAAGAGCAACTTGATAGGGAAGGGGGCGGCGGTTGGTGCTCTAGATAAAACCGCTAAAGCAAATTTGGCCGGATAAGAGAATGGGCAGCTCATGAGAGCTGCCATTGTTATCTAGTTATTTATAGCTTTTCGAGCTGGTGGTCGGTTTTTGTTACGTTTGCTTTGCCAAGGTTTTGAATTTTCGCTAGCAGCGAATCAGGGTTCCAAGGTTGTTGGTTAGCACTAAAATACGCTTGATTCATGGCATTAAGCTCTTGCTTAATTGCTTGTACGTCGCCAGGGTTTAGCCTGTCTTGATGAGTGGTTAAATACTCATTTACAGAGCGTTCAATTTTCGCAGCATCGCCCTCTTCGATGACTTTTTTTAGCGCGTCGATGCAAAGTGGTTGTTCAGTATTTGAAACCGTTCCACTCGCTGTTATTGACCGCTTTTTCCATGCCCAAATAGCGATTCCCAATGTCATTATCCAAAGCCCTAAGAAAACAAAGGTTAATGTTCGCCAGAGACTGTTTACATCGCCGCTTGATTCAGGACTAGGGGCTGACACTAAAGGCGCTGAAAGAGGCGATTCCGGCAACGTGATTAGCCCAGTGTCATTTTTCTCTACGTCTAATGTTAGCTCTGGTAACGTTGTTTTCTTCGCTTCATCATTTTGACTGTCCCACCAGTTCAAGTCGTATCCTGGTAAGGTATATTTCCCGGCCTCTGTAGGAATAATGACTTGCTTCACCGTCATGGTAACGGTGCCATCTCTCGCGCTATCGAACTTAGGTTGTTCGGGATACACGCGCAGTGAACTCGGGTAACTAATATTGACTCGTGGCAGATATTCGGCTTGTGTACCGCGAGCCTTAACTTGAATGGTTCGAGTGAGTGAAGAGCCTTGTTTTACTGTGTTGATCGCGTTAGTCGACAGTAGATTACCTTGATCGTCTTGCCAGCTCTGTGTCATTTCTAACGCTGAAGCAGGAAGCCATTCACCTTTAAATTCGCTCGGAATCGGTTTGACCGTGATTGGCATGCGTTCCGCTTTGGTGTTGATAGGCATTATTTTGGTTGAGCCCGTCAAGCTGTCGCCATAAATATAAGAACCGGTCAGTTTAGGACCTATCAAGGTATAAGTGCCTGGTTGATTGGCCGTTAAGCGAAACGACTGCTCTATGATCGCTACTTCTAACCCATTTAAGATCTTCTGTCTTTGTTGTAAGCCACCCAGTGCCTCAAGCTTCATGCCTTTAATCTGCGGAGGTACTATTTGCGGGTTATCTAGGCGTCGAGTGTCCGCTTTAATTAGAAGTTGTATACGTAATGTTGCAGATTGCTGAGGGTAGAGCGTACTGTTGTCGACCGTAATATTGAAGCTAAATAGATCATCAAGATTGGGGTCTGTTTGGCTCGCGTTGACACGCAGTTTGATCGGCTCCGTTCTCATACCATCAGCGGAAAAACTTGGAATAGTCAGAACACCTTCTTTCATTGGTGCAATTGAGATACTCCACTCGGTACGCACTGATTTTCTTCCGTTAATGTTATTGCTAGAGCGGCCATAACGAGGTTGACCCAAGAAGAAGTCTTTCTCTAGAACACTGAAGTCGATTGAGTCTGAGCTGAGCTCAGTATCTGAAATGATTCTGAGGTTAATCACTTCATTCTTGGCTACTTGTGTTTTATTCACACTAGCTTGAAGTGTCTGTGCCATCACCGAGAAACTGGATATTAGGCTGGCCACAAAAATAAAGACCAGTTTTACGCCTTTGTTCATCACAGGCTTACCACTCCTTTTGAGATTGTTGTGGAGGTTGTTTTTGTTGCGCTTGAAGTTGCATTTGCGCACGGATCAAAAAGCTTGGGTCGCGAGCACTTTCTACTGCTTCTAGTCGACGGAACTCAGGATCATCCTGATGCATTTTTTCGGGATGCGCTTTAGCCTGTATTGGTTCACCTTGATCCTTCACTTGCTTGTCATCTCGTTGCGGTTGATGTTGTTCCGTTTTTTGTTTTTCTTTTTTATTTTCAGAATCTTGCTGATTTTGTGACTGTTGTCCTTGCGCTTCTTTCCCTTCGTTTTGAGACTTTTGTTGCTGTTGCTGTTGCTGTTTTAGCTTTTCTTCTACAACCGATAGGTTTTTCTTCGCGGCTTCAAAGTTAGGCTTTTCCTCTAGCAGTTTTTTATACAAATCAGCCGCATCTTCTAATTGACCATTTTGAGCGAGCGAGTTGGCGAGGTTATAGCGGCCGTTAAGGGAGGCATCATGAGAAAATGCTTCGATAGCGGCTTCGTAGTCACCTTTTTGATAACTGGCGGCTCCTTTCCAGCTTGGGTTTGTAAATAGGTTTTGCGCCTGTTCATACTCACCTTGCTTGTAGAGTTCCGCTCCTTGTTGGTCGGCATTTAAGAACGGATTAGCTTCTGCATGCGGTGTCCACGTTACTGGGACTACAGTCGCAACTAACACCCAAATCAGGCCGCGTCGAAACAGTAAAGCCGCAGGAATAAGTAACAACGGCAGTAACCAAAAGCCACTGTTGAGACGAGAATCAGTTTTAACTTCTTCGCTTTGGGTCGCAGAAAGCTGGCTACCAATGTTATTAGTAAAGGCCGCGATATTTTCAACATCACGGTTGGTGTGCTGAATAGGAACAAATAGACCGCCAGTTTTATTCGCTAGCGTCTGTAGATTTTTCAGGTTTGTTTTCGCTACGACGGTTGTGCCTTGTGCAGTTTTTAGCAGAGAGCCATCGGGCAGCGCGATAGGCGCACCGTTAGGAGTCCCGACGGCAAGAACAGAAATGCGAAACTTTGTACCTTGGACTAAATCTAACGCGCGAGACAGCTCTGACGTATCAAGATCATCCGCTAACACGATGATATCGCCTTGTTGCGTGCCAGCTTGAGAAAACTGGTTGATCGCAAGTTCAATCGCGGCAGGCAGGTTTGCTCCTTGAAAAGGCATCAGCTCTGGTGACAAATTTTCGATAATGCCCGCAAGCGTGCTGGAATCAGTTGTCAGTGGACTTAAGTTATAGGCATCGCCAGCGTAAGCAATAAGTCCAGTGGCTCCCTCTTTCCATTTAGGCAGCAAATCGAGCGCCTTATAACGTGTTTGTGCTAACCGATTGGGTTTGATGTCTGTAGCAAACATAGAGCGAGACATATCAAGCACCAAGATTCGGTTTTGGTTTAACTCAAAGCTTGGTCGAGCATTGGACTGCCAGCTTGGCCCCGCTAATGAAATGCAAGTTATTGCCCAAGCTAAACCCCATAGAGTGAAGTAATGCTTAGACTGCGTGTTTTGTCCGAGCATCCGCGATAGGTGAGGGGCAATCAGTGTGGACTTTTGGGCTCTAAATTTGTGATTAAGCAAGAGTGCTATAGGGATCACGATGAGCCCCAAAAGCCAATAAGGATTGAGGAAAATAAACTCAGCCATGTTTTCTCCTTAATAGGAATAACAATACCGATAATACAAATGCAGCGCTTAATGGATATGGAAACCATTCAGACTGTGGGCGCCAAGTTTGTGTGTCGCTAGATACGGGTTCTAGCTGGTTGATGGTGTCATAAATCTTTTCGAGCTCTTCCGTATCTCGCGCTCGAAAATATTGTCCACCTGTCACCTCTGCCACTTTAGTCAGTGTTTGTTCATCTAAGTCGGCTGCGGTGTTGACTTTGCGAGTCATGAAAAACTCTTTCACCATCATTTCACCAGCGCCCACGCCCACGGTGTAAATAGTGGCGTTGTATTTTTTCGCAATTTCCGCTGCTTCTAGCGGCTCGAGCACCCCTGCAGTATTGCTGCCGTCACTGAGCAAAATCATGACTCGTTGGGGAGCATCACTGTCTACAAAGGTTTTTGTGCCTAACCCAATACCATCACCAATGGCGGTTCGTTGACCAACCAAGCCGATGACGGTTTGATTAATCTGTTGCATGACGCTTTTGCGGTCTGCAGTGAGTGGTGTTTGCAAATAAGCATGGTCGCCAAACAAAACAACTCCGAGACGGTCACCTTTTCTCTTTGCTACGAAATCAGACAGAACTTTTTTGACTGCTGTGAGGCGATCGATATATTCGCCGTTGAGTTCCATGTCTTCCTGCTGCATCGAACCGGACAGATCGACGACTAACATCAAGTCCCGATACTTGGGTTGGAATTCAACGGGATCGCCAAACCAAACTGGACGCGCACAAGCGACGACAAGAAGGCCCCAGATCGCGATTGAAAGTGCTTTTTGCAGCGCTTGCTTAGGCTTGCTGCGATTCTCATTAGTTGGTAAGTACGCCAATTTGATCTCGGCTTGTTGAGATTCTTGTGGCAGAAACTTGTATACCAGCCAGGGGATGGGCAACAAAAACAGTGCCCACCACCAGACAAATTCAATGTTTAGCCATTGGGCAAGATCGGTTATGAGTGTTTGCTCAGTCACGGTTATTTGCCTTTTTCTTTGGTGGCAAAGCGTAGGTTATCCAAAAGACACAATCGTCTACCAAGCTTTGATGCTGCCCTTGGGAAGAATTCTGATACAACGCTTCTTGCCACTGATGTTGTTTGTCTACGAATCGACTTTCTTTGGTATGGCTATCGAGAAATTCATACCAAGTGATTCCAGTTAATGGTGCGATCTCTTCACGCGGAAAGTAACTCAATGCTGCCTGGCGCAATATTTCCAGAGCAGAGGAAGGGGTATGAGGCGCGGTAGGTTGAGTTAAAAGTGTTAATGCTGTCTTTTTTGCGCGTAAGTGTTTTTTACGCCATCTCACATAAAGACAAATGCCGAAAACGAACAGCAAGGTTGCTGCAAGCACCACCCACCATCCCCAAGCGAGCGGAAACCAATCCGGTGCGTTTGGCAAAATCAAAGGTTCAAGGTCTAGGCTTTGGTTGTTTGTTGTCATTATTATTACTGCTTAATAAATACTGCTTGTCAGTTTGTTAGCTTAATTGTGAAATTAAGGGCCGGCCACTTGATAGCGTGTTAAATGGAATTGCTATTGAATGGCATTGCTGCTTAATGGTTTCTTGATGTTGGGTAAAGTGGTTTTCGAGTTCTCTTCGTTGTCCTTTAGAGCCAAAGTTAAACCATTGACTATGCAGCCCATCCGAAGCTTTCACTTGACCTCTAAAGTCTGTTTCGCCTCTTTCTAACGGATCATAAAACTGAACAGCCCTTACGCTATTGTGTTGTTTGAGTCGACGTAGTTGTGCCAGTTCCGTTGGTGTTACGTGGGCAAAATCACTGAGCATAATCAATTCGCTGCCTTTTGGGGTGAGCGTATGAAGTGTCTCCAATACTTGTGCATACGGCAGTGTACGAGTGTCGTTGCTTGCAGTACGAGTTACTTGCGCATTATGTATGTCGACTATGGCGTTAAGAATCCGCAGCCCTTGTCTTTGTAAAGAAGAGGGGCGAAATTCAAGACATTGATGTCCGTCATCAATCACTGCGCCGATGCGATCTTTTTTAGCTAGAGTTAGCCAAATTAGAACACTGGCAAAGTGGGCCAATTGAACGGATTTGAGTACATACTTAGATCCAAAATGTAGACTAGAACTTAGATCAAGATAAAGAATGACCGCTTGCTCTTTATCTTCTGCAAACAACTTCGTATGTGCTTTACCGGTCCTAGCGGTGACTCGCCAATCAATGCTGCGAATATCGTCGCCAGGTTGATATTGGCGCACCTCCATAAAATCCATACCTCGCCCTTTTTGGCGACTGGTATGGTTACCACTCATCTGCGACCAGAGACTCTGTGCTGGTGGTAACCAACGTACAGATTGAGTGCGATATTGGAGCAGCTCTTCAAGGGTTAATGTCACCCCATTCGCATGAGGTGGTAATGAATGTGTAGCGGACATATCACTCACCTGTTTATGCACTGCCAACAAGGTTTAGCAGTTTATCGATGACCTGGTTTGCCGTAATGCCTTCCGCTTGAGCGTGGTAACTCAACAATAAACGGTGGCGCAGTACCGGATAAGCCATGGTTTGAACATCTTCCGGAGAGACAAAATCACGACCAGCAAGCCAAGCGTGCGCACGTGCACAGCGATCAAGAGCGATGGTGGCACGCGGACTCACACCCATTGACAACCACTTGTCCAACTCAGTGTCATATTCGTTGGCTTGACGTGTCGCCATAACTAAACGGACGATGTACTGCTCTATCGTTTCCGCCATATGAATATCCAACACTTCTTTACGTGCGGTGAATACATCTTGTTGGCTTAACATTGGGCGTTCAACCTTTGCTTCGCCTTTTGCTTCTCCGCGGTTAATACGCAAGATAGATAGCTCATGCTCCGCATCTGGGTATTCCACTTCTAAATGCAATAAAAAGCGGTCTAGCTGCGCTTCAGGAAGGGGGTAGGTCCCTTCTTGCTCTATCGGGTTTTGAGTTGCCATAACCAAAAACAACTCTGGCAGCGGGTAGGTATGACGACCTGCTGTGACTTGTTTCTCTGCCATTGCTTCAAGCATTGCCGCTTGTACTTTGGCTGGTGCACGGTTTATCTCATCCGCAAGAATAAGCGAGTTGAAGATAGGACCTGATTGGAAAGTGAATTCTCCGGTTTCGGGACGGAAGATATCGGTGCCGGTTAAATCGGCTGGCAGCAAATCAGGGGTGAACTGAATGCGGTGGAAGTCGCCTTCAACACAGTCTGAGAGTGATTTTACTGCACGGGTTTTTGCTAACCCAGGAGGGCCTTCAACTAAAATATGCCCATCCGCAAGAAGCGCAACAAGCAGTTGCTTTACCAGATCTTGCTGTCCGATGATCTGCGACTCTAAGTATTGCTGAAGAGTTTCGAAGTTAGATTTATGCATGCTTTGGACTCTCGGTATCCATGTGATTTTCGTGTTGAGTATTGGTCATTTTCCATGTGAAAAAAGTTCCAATGCTCTATTGCAATTTATCTTTTCAATATTGGGACGCTACAGAGAATTGCAAGTACGTGCTATCTCTGAAAGTGCTTATTTGACAGTGTGTTACATTTATTTTTCATAATATAATGAGAAATGCCTCTAGTTTTGTACATATGAGCCGATAAAGATTCCGTGGTGTGCGTGTCATGAGATATGCACCTGATTCCCCTTGTGGGGCCAATAACAAGTGATTCTTTTAAAAGGTCCGAATATGTTGAAACTTCATTCCTTGAGCATCAAACAGAAGGTTGTACTTGGCATTACGTTTGCTGTTCTAGCATCAACAATCATTGTTGGTGTTATGGCTCAGCGTCATGCGAGAGATGTATTGAGCCATCGTCTTATTGACATCGAGCTACCTGCGATGTTGCAGCAAATCAATACCGAAATTGACCGCGAAGTTGTCGAAATGCAACAAGCGGCAAAACAGCTGGCTACAAACGAATTTATTGTTGAAGCCCTATCTAATACAGACCGTGATCCGTCAGTAGAAGTTCAGTTGGTGCAGCAGCTCAATAATGTTAAATCACAGTATGGTCTTAATGATGCGTCGGTAGCGAATCGTCAAACGGCATATTACTGGAACCAAAACGGATTCTTACGTCAACTTAACCGAACGCAAGATGCTTGGTTCTTTGGATTTACGTCGTCTGGTCAAGAAACGTCCGTGAGTGTGTTCCAAGAGGCAAATGGCGAAGTGAAAATGTTTGCCAATTTCCAAGATCTTAATGGTACATCAATGTCAGGTCTCTCTAAATCTATGGGAGACATGGTTACTTTGCTCAACGGGTTTAAAATTGAAGATACGGGTTACGTGTTCCTCACTAATGAACAAGGCCAGATTCAAATACACCGTCAACAAGGTAAGAACCAAACTTCTATCACTAAACTATTTGGTAGTGACGCAAGTGCGCTGTTGAACAAAAATAGCTTCAACCTAATTAATGTGGAGTTTGAAGGGCAGGATACTTTTGTTTCTAGTTTGTATGTTCCTTCAATGAACTGGTTTGTTATTGGCGTGGTTCCCGTTGATGAAGTATTCGCAGACCTGAATGCGACAGCTAAAAAAATGCTGTTTACGACCATCATTGTTGCCGTTGTATTCATCCTCATGGGCGTATGGTTAGCAAACAGCATTACGAAACCAATCCGACTGATTGCCGATCGTTTTACCGACCTTGGGCAAGGTGAAGGCGATTTGGCGCAGCGTATTGAAATTAAGGGTAATGATGAAATTGCTCAGCTTTCAAAAGGCTTTAATGGATTTATTGAGAAGATTCATGCCACGATGAAAGAGGTTGCTTTAACCAGTGGCTCATTAAGTCAAGCGGCAGAAAGTGTGTCAACGAAAGCAACATCCACACACGACAACAGCCAAGAGCAGCGTGATCAAACCATTCAAGTAGTTGCAGCTATCAACCAAATGGGTGCGACCATCAGTGAAATTGCATCGAACGCTGCTACCGCTGCTGATACGGCAAATCAGGCTTCAGATAACACTCAAACTGGTCGAGAAGTTGTGATGAAAGCAAAAGAGGTGATCAGCCGCCTAGCCGATGATGTTGAAACAACCAATATTGTTGTGACGCAGTTGGCATCGACAACCAAAGATATTGGCTCGATTCTGGGTGTAATTCGTGACATATCTGAGCAAACGAATTTACTTGCGCTAAACGCTGCAATTGAGGCTGCTCGTGCTGGTGAGCAGGGACGTGGTTTTGCGGTTGTTGCTGATGAGGTAAGAAACCTAGCTTCACGCACGGCCGATTCTACAGAAGAGATTCAGCGCATGATCAATCAGCTTCAAAGTGACGCACAAGACGCGGTAAGTGCTATGGAAGCGGGCAAAGCGGTCACCATAGAAGGGGTTACTTCTACCGATGAAGCAGTCGAGGTATTAATCAGTATTTCTGAACGAATCACCGACATCTCTGATCGTAATACACAGGTTGCAACGGCGACGGAAGAGCAATCCACGGTGGTGCATACCATTAATCAAAATATCGAAGAAATCAACGCGATAAATGAAATGACAACCGCGACAGCAGAAGAGTTGGCGGATGCAAGTCGCGATCTTCAAGCGCTCTCTTCTCGTTTGGACAAGATGGTTGGTAGCTTCAAGTTATAGAGTTGGATAGAATAGGCGAAGTTTAAAAGTTCAATCATTAATTTTAGGTAAGTACTATGAATGACTTCGAAAAAGAACTAGAGCAAATTTCTCAAGAAACCGCTCAGGAGCCAGAAGTAAAACTGCCGTCGCTAGAAGAGCAAAAAGCGATCGTCGCTGAGCTGAAAAAGCTGGAAGCGGAAGGTAAGCTGACGCCAGAAGTGTTAGAACAACACTTTGGTAAGTTTAACCAAAAAAACGCAGTTCCAATCCACTAAGTTAGGTGGTGTTTTGCCTCTAACGTGCGTGATTAAATCACCTGCTCAAACACAAAAAGGGAGTTTACACTCCCTTTTTTAATGTCTGAAAAATGCTAATACCTCTCACATACTTGCCACTTAAAAATTATTGACACTTCAATGAGTTATTAATTAGTACTAGTGATTTTCATACTTGACAATACTACCGCTCTATCTAAATCTATTGCGTATTTCAATAAAAACGACCAAGGGAATGCGATCAGGATGGAGCAGCAAAAAAAAAGAAACGTTATTTTAATCACGGAGGGAAGTCTACAGTCATCTCTGTTGAAAGATGTATTGGAGACCAAACTCGGTATTAGTGTTGCTCTAATCACGCCAGATAATCTGATTCACGGAGTGTTACATGAATCTCTTGCATCAGCCATTATTGTTGATTGCAGCGTGATCACGGATGAAATTTTTCGCCGTTATGCGGAGTTTAAAGCGGCCAAGCAGAAAGACACGCTTGAAATCTTAATTAATTGTGAGCAATCCATATCGACAGAAGATCTCTTTGCTTGGCGTACTTTGGCCGGTATTTTCTATACCTCTGATGATATAAAAACGTTGCAAGTTGGTATTGGTAAGGTGCTTCAAGGAGATATGTGGTTCAGCCGTAAGTTTTCTCAGCAGTACATTACTTACCTTCGTCGACATTGCAAACCTATAAATAAGAATGTTTCCGCTATTCTGACCAAACGAGAGCAACAAATAATTACCTTTCTTTCCATGGGGGCGTCCAATCAACAAATCGCCGAACAATTATTTGTCAGCGAGAATACGGTAAAAACGCATTTACATAATATTTTCAAGAAGATTGATGTGAAAAATAGAGTTCAAGCACTTATTTGGGCAAAGGAAAATATTTCAGACAACTCGTTAACGGTGTAATGCTATTGCAATATTAGGTTGCCTAATTTAGTAAACTCTTAATAATTTCTGTGACCTGAATGTGTTAAAAGTGTTTCTTTTATGAGAAACACTTTTTTTGATTCTCTTTTTAATAACTTTAGAATTTAAAAAAGTAGCAAATAACTTTACTCTGTGAACTAGCACTTACATATCAAACTAAGTGCTGACGATTAACTACTAATTTAAGAATGTTAAGTCACTGAAAGTATGAGAAACATTATGGAACAGTATATGGAAAAGCCTGAAATCCTAATGCTCACTCAACAAAGTTTACAGAGTGAAAACTTTAAGGAAATGCTTTCTAAAAATACAGAAACTAAAATAACGATCATTGATACTAAGAACCCTAGCTATCATGAACTCATTCCGGAACGCTACTTTTTGCTTGTTGATTTTTCAGTTGAGATTCCTTCCGAAACTTTAGTTTATTTAAAAGATAGTAATAAAGTGCTAGGAACCATAATGCTTAATCTAGGTTATGACTTAGACACAGAAGAACTCGCTTCTTGGCCTCATGTAAAAGGTATATTTGGTCCAGGAGATTCAATGGACAAGGTTTGTCAGGGATTAAAAGCAATAATAAAAGGGGATAACTGGCTGTCTCGAAGATTACTTGATCAGCTAGTAAATTATTATCGAGGTAGAGAAGCAAATAACATTATCGAACCTGCTATTGAGGTTGAGCTTACTCGGCGTGAAGTTCAGGTTTTAAAAATGTTGAAAGAAGGTGGTTCAAATATGGAAATCGCTGATTCTTTATTTATCAGCGAGCATACTATTAAATCACATCTATACAATATTTTTAGAAAGTTAGAAGTAAAGAACCGTACGCAAGCTACAAGTTGGGCTAAGAGAAACCTGTAGTACTAGTATTAACTTGCTGTAATAAAAAGAAAATACTCTATAAAGTACTAAATTTTATATTTATTATTAAAATGTCAGTCTGAAATATCATCCCATATTCAAACTTATTCCTATTCAGTTGACTATTAGACTTCTCATGTCGTGACGAATCTAGTCAGACGTGGAACAGAAGGTCTATTCAATTAATAAGCTAAGAGGGAATAAAAATGAGCGCAAGTGACAATGACACGTATTTAGGCGATGCAGGTGTAAATAACCAATTTGCTGATTTCGATGGCGGCGATGATTTGTTTATCGGTTTTGGTGGTAATGACTCGTTTGTTGGCGGTGGCGGTAATGATTATGTGATCGGCGGCGACGGCGATGATCGCCTAACTGGTGGTGCAGGAGATGACATCCTTAGGGCTGGTACAGGAAACGACTACCTCGGCGGTGGTACCGGTAATGACTTGCTGTTGGGTTTGCTGGGCGACAATAAATTAAATGGTGGTGTCGGTGAAGATATTCTTGTTGCTGGTTCTGGTGACAACGTTTTAGTTGGCGGCAGCAATGGCGATAAGTTTGTGTTCACGGATAAGTTTGGTGGCCATGGCGAAGCCAAAGTTGTTGACTTCATCATTGGTGAAGACTCTTTGCACATCATTAGCGACTCTGTCACTGACTTTGGTGATTTAAGCTTTAGCTACGATGCAGTTGGGAATGCAGTGTTTACCGATGGGGCTGATCTAACAGTGAAACTTATTGGCGTGACTGAAACTGACATCAACACCTATGGTGCAGATCTGTTCGTAATCTAAACGACTGAAAATAACTCTGGATGGGAATTAGTTTGCGTGGCTCTGCCATGCTGAGGTGAACTAATCGGACACTCTAGAGCGATTTGAGGTTACCTTAAGCTAGGCGCTAGTATTTCTGGCGCCTACAATTTTCACGTTAAACGGAAGTAGTCGTGCAAAAAACGGTTTTCAAAGAAGTGAAACAAAAACTATGCACGCTTGCGGGCTTGCTGATCGTTTTTAGCCTTTTTATCAACTTATTGGTTCTCTCGATTCCGTTGTACATGCTTCAAGTGTACAACCGAGTGATATCCTCCTACTCAACCGATACTTTATTCTTGCTCACTGTCATCGTAATTGTCGCGCTGTTAACCATGTCCATCATCGACATTGCACGAGCACAAATGAGTAAATCTTTTGGTTATTGGATGGACACAAAACTCTCCGCTTTCATGCTCAAGCGCACGATTCAATATCAATCACATACCGGGAAGAGTTATACCTCGCAAACTCTGAGAGACATTCAGAACATCAAAAGCTTTTTGAGCAGTCAAGCACCTTATCCACTGTTGGATGCGCCCTGGACACCGCTGTTTATTTTATTTGTGTATTTATTGCACCCGATACTAGGTCACATCGCGTTACTTGGATCTATCGTATTGTTTAGCCTAGGTCTACTTAATGAGCTAATGACGCGTAAAACAATGCAAGAGAGCGAAGTCAGAGCGATTTCTCATATCAACAACGCAGAATTAGCCACGCAAAACTCCAATTCAATTCTCGCAATGGGGATGATGAATGCATTTTTAGAGAAGTGGCAGTCGCGCGTGAGTGAAGTGAATGTGCTTGAAGAGCGAGTTGCAGGTAAGTCCATCTACATGGCTAACTTTTCTAAGTTTGTGCGTGGATCACTACAGATATTTTTACTGGGAGGTGGTGCATGGTTAGTTATCCAACATGAGATAACGGCAGGGGCGATGATCGCGAGCTCCATATTAATGAGTCGGGCATTATCGCCGATGGAGCAGGCGATAGGCACGTGGCGAAGTGCGATGTCTGCTAAAGGCGCCTATAAAAGGTTGAAAGAAATCGATGCGATCGTGCGCCAAGATGAATCAGATATGCCACTGCCTAAACCAAAAGGACACTATGAGCTTACCGGACTGGCCTATCGCCATCCTGGAGCAACCGAACCAGTGCTGTCATCGATCAACTTATCGATTCCTCCGGGGGTTGCTGTTGGGGTGATTGGCCCTTCTGGTACGGGTAAATCGACGTTTGCTCGGCTGTTATTAGGTACGGTTAAGCCATTAGCGGGTAAAGTGACTCTTGATGGAATGGAAGTCTCCGTATGGGCATCTGAAGATCGCGGCGTGCATTTTGGGTATCTCGCTCAAGAGGTGGAGTTATTTCCTGGCACAATTCGAGAGAACATCGCGCGCTTTAAAGAAGAAGACCCCGCTAAAGTCATCAAGGCGGCTCAACTAGCAGGATGTCATGAATTAATACTCAAGAAAAACAAAGGCTATGATTGCATTATTGGTGAAAATGGCCGTGGTTTATCTGGGGGGGAAAGGCAGAGAATCGCTCTTGCAAGAGCCGTTTATGGCGACCCACCTATTGTGATTTTCGATGAAGCGAATGCCAACCTCGATGGTGAGGGAGAGGCTGCGTATCAACGTTTGATTGCCCATTTAAAAGCACAGAGTACAACGATTATCGTCATTGCCCACAATCCGAGTACGTTACGACAAATGGATAGGCTGTTGTATTTGGCTGACGGCCGAGTCAAGTTATACGGCGCTAAAGATGAAGTATTAAAACGTTTGATGGGCGAAGAAAGAACAGATATCCCAAGGGTAAGAAATGAGCAATCAACTGCCAACCGTTAATCAGAGTTCTACCGAGATCGTATACCGTTTTAGCCCCAAAGCGAGACTAAGCTTTCGAAAACCAATTTTACTTGGTGTGGTGACCTTAAGTGTTTTTCTTGGAGGCCTTGGCTACTGGGCTGCAACAGCCAAATTAGAAAGTGCAGCGATTGCTTATGGTGATTTGTCTGTTCTCACTAAGCGACAAGAAATTCAGCATTTAGAAGGCGGTATTATTGAAAAGCTATATGTACAGGAAGGGGATTTAGTCGAAAAAGGTCAGTTATTAATTCAACTTTCTAAGCGTCAAGCTATGGCTAAGTTGGATTCGTTAAGTGGTCGTTTTATCCATACTCTAGCAAAGGAAAACCGTTTAAGTGCGGAGCTTGATGAGCTTCCAACGATTGTATGGTCTGATGATCTTGAAAGCATTCCCCGTGTCGATATCGTACAAGAAGCACAACTGGTTCAAAACAAGATCTTTGAAGCGAGAAAGCGATTCTTTGATAGTAAACTGAGTATCATTGAGCAGAGTATTTCTGGAGCAAACTTAGAGCTTGAAAACCTTCAGCAAACCAAAGTGATTGAGACGGAACGGCTCAACTTTATTGCTGAAGAAATAGACAGCAACCAAGCCTTGGTGCAAAAAGGTTTCTCGGGAAAATCTACTTTACTTCAACTCAAGCGCTTAGCAGCGGAGGTGAGAAGTACCTTAAGCCAGTTAGATAGGCAGTCGCTCACCGTTAGAAAAAGGTTAGATGAGAACCTAGCGCAAATTGAAGAGTTGAAGCTTGAAAGGCTGAATGAGATTGTCGAGGAACTACGAAATACCAAAACGGAAATTGTCGCAATTCGGGAAGAATATCGCTCCGCTCAAGATATTGTCGCAAGAACAACGATCAACGCACCTATTTCTGGTCGCGTAGTCAACATGCAAGTGTTTACCGAAAAAGGTGTGATTGGCTCGGGTGAAACGTTACTAGAACTGGTCCCGCAAGACGATAAGTTGTTAGTCGAGGCTCGTGTTAATCCTCAGGATATTGATTTAGTGAATCCAGGCCAGCAAGCGCATGTTCGTCTGACCGCTCTGAATGCACGGACGTTGGCACCTTTAGACGGTACTGTGCTGACGATTTCTGCCGATAAGCTCTCGCAAGAAAACCAAGAAGATTTTTATCTCGCTAGAATTGCAATTTCACCGGAAGATGTGACAAAACATCGTTTAACCTCAGGCATGAATGCCGAAGTGCTTATTTTATCTGAGCCACGAACGCCATTGAGCTACCTAATAAAGCCAATTACAGAAAGCATGAATCGCGCCTTCAGAGAGGAGTAATTTCAAAAAGACTTGAGTGAGCACGGACAACAGACAAAATAATTTGTTATCGTTAGCTGTTACTGGGCCGTATTTTTATTCGAGGGAGCCGTGGAATGGAGAAAGTGCAGTTAGTTGTCGATTTTCTTCTCATTCATAAATTGATTTTTACCGCACTGATCTTTGCGATTATGTGGTTAATTCGTCGTGCAATTTTATCGATGATTCGTGGTGATCACGCTTTTCTCTCAGAAGATCAGCGTAGTTGGATGTCCAGAACTAAAAATGGCACCTTTGCTGTTACATTACTGATTTTATTTATTTTATGGCAATCAGAAATTAACGAGTTTGCTCTGAGTGTAACGGCGATTGCCGTTGCCATTGTAGTGGCATCCAAAGAAATCATTTTGTGTTTTACGGGTTCGATTCAAAGAGCAAGTTCACGTTCTTTTCGCGTTGGGGACTGGATTGAGGTCGGGAAGTTATGCGGTGAAGTGATTGAGCACAATATGATGGCGACGGTGATTCAAGAGATCGACCTGCATCATGGGCAATATCATTACACCGGCAAAACAGCGACATTGCCTAATAGTATGTTCTTTACCTATCCAGTAAAGAACCTCAACTTCATGAAGCGGTACGTTTACCACAACTTTTCTGTAGTGGTGAAAGACTTCGTCAATTTGTATCCACTGCTACCGATTTTAACTGATAAAATTGAAGAACATTGCAGTTACTTTGCTGATGTTGCACATCGTTACAATGCGATGATTGAAAAACATGCCGGTGTTGACCTTCCTGGTTCTGAGCCACATATGCATATTTCTAGCAACATTAATGGTGAACAAATTCTGCACGTGATGATTTTCTGCCCAACCGATAAAGCGAACCACTTAGAGCACTTAATTCGTAAGGACTTTATGGAACTTTATGAGCAACGTTTTCCTGTAGTGCGAGAAGAATAGAGCATCGTACTTCGCCTTTAATTTCAACCCCCGCTATCAAAATAGCGGGGTTTGTTTTTCTTAGCGTATTTTTAGGCTGTAACAATATTCCCAACTTAGCTGAATTTACTCTTCAGCATTAAAAATAGGAAGTAAGTGCTGCCTATAATAGCGACCAACGTGCCAGCTGCGACCTGACTTGGATAAATAGCGATTTGTCCTAGCCAATCTGCCCACAACATTAGGGTTGCGCCAATTAAGGCACCGACACACAGTTGCTCTTTCACTTTTCTTGCTCCTAACATCATCGCCATATGGGGAGCGACCAAGCCAACAAAAGATATTGGACCAACTGTAGCGGTAGAAAAGGCGCATAACAAAGCAACGATGGTGAGCATAAGCGTATTGGCTACGGTAGGGTTAAGCCCTCGTGCATTTGAGAATTGTCGCCCGATGGAAATTAGTGTTAGCCAACGAGAAATCGAGAATACAGCGGCAAGCAGAACTATTATGGCCAAACATAGCATCAGTGCGGTGTCGGCTGTGACTCGATAAATAGAACCAGTGAGCCACAATAAAATTTTGTAACTGTCACCTGAGCCTTGAGCTAGCGAAAATTGAACGAGGGCTTCTAATAGTGCCGTTAGTGCGATGCCGGACAACACGAAGTTAGATGGATTAAAATGGCTTCGTTTACCGATAATCAGCAATAACATCAATACGGACATACTTCCGAAAAAAGCGATACCCCAGCTAAATGCGGAGAGAAGCGACCCAGCGATGACTCCTGTCGTAATAATGGCAAACGTGGCTCCGGAAGACACACCGAGAATATCGGGACTTGCCAGAGGGTTATAAACAATGCGTTGCAAAATGATTCCGGCAACGGATAGCGCAATACCGACAGAAAGTGCGGTTAACATTCGCGGCCAACGCAATTGCCATTGGAACTCACCTGGCACAGACCATTGAATTCCGTTTATACCATGGGTAACGAATGAGTAAGCTAGAATCCCAACCATACTGAATAGCGCAATGCTGCATACCGCGCGTTTAGAAAGCGCCGTTTTTCCTTGGCTCATTGAAAGGTTAAGTTGATCGGTTGCCGTCAGCTTTTTACGAGTAAACCAAATTAAAGCGGGAGCGCCAATAGCTGCAGCCGCTACGCCGCTAGGAATGGTTTCCTCTAACCATAAGCTCAGCGAGATAGCGGCAGAGTCTGTGATGATTAGTAGCATTGCGCCCAAAAGCATGCTGCTGATCAATTCGTCGCGCGGTGTTCTTGCCCCCATCGCTCTGGCAATATTGGGTGTCAGTAATCCGATGAAGCTGATAATACCAACTGCGGTGATTGAGGCAGATACCAGCCAAATACCCATCACCATTAATGCACCAAACGCGGGTAATACCGCTAAGCCTCGGGCTGCTGCGCCTTCTTGTCCCAGTTTCATTAAGGTCAGAATACGTGGTGCGACGATCAAAATTACGATTGCGATAGCGCAGCGAGGCAATAACCACTCAAACCAATCCCAGCTGTATTGAGAAAGGTCTCCTGCTCCCCACATAAAAATATTCTGTGCGAACTGGGCGTTTAAAATAATAATGGCTGTGGCGATAGAACCGAGCAAGATATTGATCACCATCCCCGAAACGACCAACGGCAAACCTGTCATATTACGCACGCCTGCAATTGATACGATCAGGCCAAACGCCACTAAAGCCCCCACCATTGCGGCTAATGCAGAGTAATCGGCTACCCAATCGACGAACCAAATATTTACCACGACTAATGCAAGCCAAGCACCAGAAGAGGTGCCAAGAGTCAACGGCGAGGTGAGGTTATTCTGCGTTAATTGCTGCATTAAGCTGCCGGTGAGACCAAGCATGGCACCAACAAGCAGGGTCATACTTAACCTAGGAAGCTGCGCTTGCGTAAAGAATACGTCACGAAACTCGGTTGCTACCTCTGGTTTTGTTAATAATTGCGATTGTTCGAAAAGTGATAAATTAGTATCAATTTGTAGGCTAAAGACGCTAAGTAATGTAATCAGCGCCAGATAACCAATATAATGTTTCGTTCTCATTGTTCTGGTGCCAACTCTATTAGACTGTCGGTAATCGCTTCTGCGGTGTATTGCAAAGACATGGCACCGCCATACGCCCACACTGCTCTGACTGAATTTACCCGCTGCTTTTTCACAAACGGCATCGCTTGCCAAAGTGGCGACTCTTTCAGTTTTCGTTCTTCTGGGAAAGGTTGTACGTAGAGAACGTAGCTGTTTTGAAGGCTCTGAAGCCGATTGATTCGATCTTGCTTTACTCCCCACGCACGTGGGTCCTCTTTAATTGGAGCCTGTAATCCAAGTTTTCTAACCACGTAGTCAGTGGTGGAGTTTTCGGTTGCAAGTAATACAGTATTCGGAGTCGAAAATCGCATCACAAGAACGCTGAGTGGAGCAGAGTAATAGTGGCGAATTCGCTGGCGCATCTGCGCAAATGAAGCATCTAATTCTGCCAATTTCTGTTCAGCAAGTGCCTCTTTATTGAATAGCTTGCTGAGCGTACGAAAGTGACGAATGGCCGTTTCAGCTGCGGCCTCATTTTCAGAAAAATTAGGTAAATAGATTACCGGAGCAATTTGTTTGAGTAACGGAATCAAGTCTTGCTGTGGAGACGCAGCAAGAATGACATCTGGTTTTAAACTGGCTATTTTTTCTAAGTTGGGCTCTGCTCGGGTTCCAATATCTTCAATTGACTTTGGTGCGGTTGGATTGACGACCCATTGGCGGTAGCCTGGTAAATTTGGGGCTGCGATTGGTTCTACGTTTAGCGCCAAAACTTGTTCTAAGATGTCCCAGTTTAAGGCTACAACGCGTTGTGGCGCGTGCTCAAAACTATGCTCACCATATTCATCGGTAACGGTGATGACTGCATGTGCATTGGTCATAAAAAATGCGAGGAGAAAAGCAGATTGTGTAACCACAGTAAGTAAACGAGCTATTATGCGCATACAACAGCCACCTTTTGGCTCGCTAATGTGTTAGCCGGGCTTGGGTGTTCAATCAGCTTAATTGGTGACTCATATAGTTTAGAAAGGCGTGCCTCGTCTAACAACATGTCGGCGTTGCCTTCAAAGGCAATCTTACCTTTTTTGAGCGCAACAATGTGGGTGGCGTAGCGCAGTGCTAAGTTCAGATCGTGCAGGATCACGATAATGCCTACATTCTCGGTTCGATTCAGCTCTGCCAGCAGCGCCATTAGTTGAAACTGATGGTGAACATCGAGCGCCGAGGTTGGCTCATCGAGAATTAAAATTGGCGATTGTTGAGCCAGTAGCATAGACACCCAAGCACGTTGGCGCTCACCGCCCGATAAGTCATCCGCCAAAGCTTGAGCAAAAGGTGTAACTCCTGTTCGTTCCATAGCCTGCGTGATGATCTGTTTGTCTTCGGTTTTCCAACGACCAAGTGCCCCACGCCACGGAAAGCGACCTAAGCGCACTAGCTCTTCTACCGTTAAACCAGCCGAAGAGGGCAGCTTTTGTGGCAAATAGGCGATCTGTTTTGCCAACTCTTTGGTTTTAAGTGATGAAAGGGAAGTATCGTTTAGTGTTACCGTACCTTTATCTGGCGACATTTGACCAGAAAGCAGGTTCACCAGTGTCGACTTACCTGAACCGTTATGGCCTAAAACGACCGTTAGCTCATTTGTTGGGATGTTAAGTTGTTCGATGCCGAGGATCTGACGTCCACCTCGCACGATCTCAATATTAGACAGTTGAAACATGGATGGCTCTTAGGAGAAAACTCCCCTCAATAGAGGGGAGTAGAAGTACAATTACCAGCGGTAGTTTGCGTTTAGCATAACAGAGCGAGACTGGCCGTAGTAACACCAGTAATCGCAACCTGAAACAAACTCTTTATCTAGGATGTTGTTCACGTTTAGCTGTGCTTGCCACTGTGAAGTGATGTCGTAAGTGACTGACGCATCCCAAAGAGTGACTGAAGGAACCGTTAGGTTCGAGCTCTTAGGGTTATCTTTTGACTCACCTACGTAGCGCACACCAGTACCGATATTGAGGCCTGGAATCAGGCTGTAGGCGCTGTAGTCTACCCATGCAGAAGCTTGGTGCTCAGGAATAAGTGCGGCTTGTTTTTTACCTTGGCCAAAGCTCTCATCTGTTTTCGCTTTAGTGTAGGTGTAGCTTGCCATCAGTTTTAGATCGTCTGTTAGCTGCGCCGTGCTTTCTAGCTCAACACCTTGAGATGTCACTTCACCTGTTTGTGTCGCAATCCATGTTGATGGGTTAGTGACCAACGCGTTCTTTTGCGTGATGTCGAACCATGCAAGGTTGATAAAGCCATCTATAAAGCTTGGCTCATACTTCACCCCCACTTCTACTTGCTCGCCTTCCAGCGGTTTGTAAAGTTCATTGGTTGCCGTATCAATAGTGCTGATCACTTCAAACGACTGAGAGTAGTTTGCGTAAGGTGACAGGCCATTGTTTGCAAGGTACATCACACCCGCACTTAGAGATAGCTGACCATCATCACGAGATTCACTTTGATCAACGGTAGCGCCTTTGCCAGAGTTTTCTGTTTTCACCCAGTCGTAACGAGCACCGATGTTACCAATCCACTGTTCATGCAGTTTCAATTGGTATTGTGAATAGAGACTTGCTTGAGATTTCTCAATCTCACGTTTCACGTTGTCGGCAGGATCAAGAGGGGTGAAGTTGCCGTAAACTGGGTTCCACGGATTGATGGTGCCAAATGCGTAGTTGTCCTGCTCGTCGCCATCGGTTTTGTGGAATTGCAGATCCATACCGATAAGCACTGTGTGCTCTGCGTTGTCTGTCATCCAGTTGCCGACAGCATTGTTATCGAACGTGATGCTCTGGTTTTTTCCGTCACGGAATACGATGCCTTGCGTTAATTCTTCTTTCGCTGGATCGTTGTTTGAGAACGCGTAAGAGCTGCGCAAGTACAACTCATTCGAACCGTAGTTGAGGTTTTGCGAGAGTGACCACGTGTCATTGATGTCGTGCTCTAGTAAGTAACCCAGAGAAAACTGCGTGCGTTCGTATTTATCGTAGTTTGGCTGACCAAGGTTAGTCGAAGGATCGATTTTGCCAAAGTTAGAACCAATCAGAGTACCTGCTGCTGGGAAGAATGGGTTAGTTGGTACACCGTCATCACGAAGGTAAGTTGCCAAAACGGTCAGCATTGTACGGTCAGAAATGTCGAACTCGACACTTGGCGCTAGGTAGAAACGCTCGTTGTTTGTGCCGTCCAGTTCACCATCTTGGCTTGTCATCAAGCCAACCAAACGATAGCGCACAGTGCCTGCGTCGTTTGCTTCGTCAGCAATGTCAAAACCTACGGATTGGTGTTGGTTGTTGCCAACTTCGACTTTTACTTCGCCTTGAGGCGTAAACGTTGGTTTTTTCTGCACCGCATTCACGATACCGCCTGGTGCCGATTCACCAAACAGAATAGCCGATGGACCTTTAACGACTTCTACACTTTCTAGGCCGTAAGGTTCGACCAACCATGTGTAGTAACCATCGCGGAATAGGCGGTTGCCGTTTAGGTAAGTCGCTGCATCAAATCCACGAACTTTGAACCAATCAGTGTCGTTGTCTGCGCCATAAGGCTGAGCGGTTACACCAGACGTGTAGCGTAACGCTTCATCTAGTTTTTTCGGTGCACGAACACGAAGTTCATCTTCAGAAATGATAGATACGCTGCGCGGCGTTTCTGCTGCCGGGGTTTCTACTTTAAGTGCTTGCGCGGTGACCGTTATGGTCTCCATGGCAATCACGTCACCTTGTACGACGTCTTCTTGAGCTTGTGCTGTGAATGCAACCACTGCAGTAGGTGCTAAAGCACAAACCAACGCGTTGCGGATCGCGATGGTCAGTGAGTTATTCTTTTGCATAAATCTATTCCTGATAATTATGATTAACACCAAGCTTAATTGTAATTATTATCATTTGAGCTTTTGTTTCGGTATTTTACTGACTTTTGTATCAAAAGATAGTAAAACGTTCGCAAATTCATTCGCGGTACCTAAAGTCATTGTTATGTTCAATTGGTTTGAAAAACTGACCCAACCCTTTCCCCAGATGGAAACCGAAAAGCCACCGAAGACGCTATTTGGCTTTTGTCGTTTTTACACTCGTGGCTTTGAAGCCCCTTTACTCGTTATGGCTGTGTTCAGTGCGCTTATTGCCATTACTGAGGTGACGCTGTTGCGTTATATGGGCGAGCTCGTCGATATTCTCTCTAATCAAGATCGCGCAACATTCTGGCAAGACCAGGGTGATCGCATGCTAATGATGCTGTTCTTAGTGGCGGTTGTGATGCCAGCTCTCGGTTTTGTCCACTCAATGGTGATGCACCAAACGTTATTGGGTAACTACCCGATGTCTATCCGTTGGTTGATTCACCGTTACTTGCTAAAACAAGCGGTTGGATTTTTCCAGCGAGACTTTGCAGGCCGAGTTGCGACCAAAGTGATGCAAAGTGCGTTAGCGGTACGAGAAACGGTCATGAAGCTAGTGGATGTACTGGTTTATATCAGCGTTTATTTTCTTTCGATGCTCTGGATGATGGGCGAAGCTGATGGTTTGCTAATGTTGCCTATTGTGATTTGGATAGGAATGTACGCGGTTATCCAGTTCTACTTTATCCCTAAAATGAAACAAGTAGCGACGGAGCAAGCGGATGCTCGTTCTGTAATGACTGGGCGCATTGTCGATTCTTACACCAACATATCTACCGTAAAGCTATTCGCGCACTCGCAACGAGAGTTGGAATACGCAGAAAGCAGCATGAAGCAATTTTTGGTGACGGTTTACCGCCAAATGCGCATGGTGACTTGTTTACTGTTTAGTGTGGATGCCATCAACTATTTGCTGCTGATGTCTATTAGTGCCATTTCGGTTTATCTATGGCTAGATCACGCTGTAACAATTGGTGCTATTGCGATTGCCATCAGTATTGCGTTGCGCGTACAAGGTATGTCGAAGTGGATCATGTGGGAAGTTAGCGCACTGTTTGAAAACATCGGTACAGTAGTAGACGGTATTAATACGATTTCAAACGATGTTGAAGTGAAAGACGTACCAAATGCTAAGCCTTTGCAAATCTCTCAAGGTGAGATCTGCTTTGATCACGTAGGTTTTAACTACAGTGACGAGAAGGCGGTATTTGAGAACTTGAACCTGACTATCAAACCGGGCGAAAAAGTCGGCATTGTCGGTCGTTCTGGGGCAGGTAAATCCACGTTGGTCAACTTGTTGCTGCGTTTTTACGACGTAAATACCGGTAAGATTTGTATTGATGGACAGGACATTTCTCAAGTCGAACAAGAGTCGCTTCGCCAACACATCGGTATGATCACGCAAGACACCTCTTTGCTGCATCGTTCAATTAAAGAGAACATTCTTTACGGTGATCCAGATGCTTCAATGGATGCCGTTATCGCAGCTGCTGAGAAAGCACATGCTCATGATTTCATTCAATCTCTACGAGACGAGCAAGGTAACGTTGGCTATGACGTTGAAGTGGGTGAACGCGGTGTGAAGCTGTCTGGTGGTCAGCGTCAACGTGTGGCGATTGCTCGCGTTCTGCTGAAAAACGCGCCAATTTTGATCATGGATGAAGCAACGTCTGCACTTGATTCAGAAGTAGAATCGGCAATTCAAGAAAACCTTGAAGTTCTGATGGAAGGAAAAACAGTGATTGCGATTGCTCACCGTTTATCAACGATTGCCGCGATGGATCGTTTGATTGTAATGGATGACGGCAAAATCATTGAGCAAGGCTCGCATTACGAGCTGCTGCAATTGGGTGGTGTTTACGCTCAGTTGTGGAAGCATCAAACCGGCGGATTTTTGTCTGAGCAAGGTGATGCTCAACTGCAAGTCATCTAATATGACGCTACACGAAAGAGGAGCAAATGCTCCTCTTTTTTGTGTCTGTCGTTTATACCGAGTAAGTAGGCGTTAATGGGCAACGTTAACTTGTGATTATTCATTAAGTTAGGCTAACTTAATGATGATTATGTTTATAACTCACTGTCGTTATTGAATTTTTTACGCTTTTTTTACGCGAACTCCGAATGGGCTTTTGCTAAAGTTTTCTACATCGAATTTTGGTTGATGTATTTTATGTTTGTTCAATGGCGAGATAACACCTTTCTCTTTTCTACTACCGTGATTGTTGGCGCGGTTGTCGTCTCATGGTTGTTAGACCAACTGTTTGGCTCTACAGCCGCAGTCCTGCTGATTTTACAGTTAGCGGTCGTGGTAGTGGCGTTTCAATGCAACTCGCGATTCGCTTATGCGGCGGCGGTGATCGAAGCGTTGAGCTTCAACTTCTTTTTCACGACGCCTCGTTACTCTTTGCAGATGTTTCGTCCGGAAGACATTTTTAATTTAGTCGTGTTTATGGTGGTGGCATTTATCACCAGCACCTTTGCGGATCTTTATCGTCGCCAGCAGGGCGAGTTAAAACAAACCAAGCTGCAAAACAGCATCCTGCTATCGGTGTCCCATGACTTACGCACGCCGCTGGCAACCATTATTGGAACATTGACCACACTCAACGAGTACATGCCCAAGCTCAATGGCTTAGAGCGTAAAGAATTGCTCGACAGTGCGACTTCAGAAAGCCATCGCTTGCATCAATATATCGAGAACCTCTTACAGGCGACTAAGCTCCAGCACGGCACATTAAAAATTACCAAAAAAGATGAGTTGATTGCAGATATTGTTCGGGATGCGGTTTCTCGTTTGCCAAATTACACCGAGAAAGTGTCCATGAATATGGATGATTCCGTTGATTATTTGTCAGTAAGTCGTTCGCTCATCGAACAAGCGATTTTTAATGTGCTGGATAATGCCATGCGATTTTCACCAGAGAATGAATCTGTTGAGGTTTCTCTTTCTAAGCAGGGTTCGTCGTGCGTGATTGATGTTCGGGACATGGGGATTGGCATCAAAGCTGAAGATGCGGAAAAAATATTCAACCTTTTCTATTCCGGCGCGAACAACAAATCGGCCGATTCAGGCACCGGAATGGGACTCGCGGTTGCCAAAGGCATCATCATCGCACACCAAGGAGAGATTCAATCTATGCCAGTATCAGAAGGGACGCTGATCCGCATTCTACTTCCACTCAATCAAGGAGCAGAGCAGGCGTGAGTTACAAAGTTTTAGTCGTGGACGATGAGCCTCGCATTCATACCTTTATTCGAATTTCGCTGTCTGCTGAAGGGTTTGATTACATTGGCGCGAGTACCATTGCAGAAGCCAAAGCGTGTTTCGAAGCACATTCGCCACACGTCATTCTGCTAGATTTAGGCTTGCCCGACGGCGATGGGAAGGAGTTTCTCACTACGCTTCGTCAGACCTATAAAACGCCAGTGCTAGTGCTGACAGCTCGCGATCAAGAAGAGGAAAAAATCCGCCTTTTAGAAGCGGGCGCGAATGATTACTTGAGCAAGCCTTTTGGCGTAAAAGAGCTCATCGCGCGCATCAAAGTGCTGGTTCGAGATTTGGTGGATGAGCAAACCGTCGCTGATGAGCTGGTGGCTGGCCGAGTCAAAATCATCAAAAGTACTCACCAATTTTGGTTGGATCAGAGGGAAATTCCACTCACCAAGAAAGAGTTTTCTTTCATTGAACAGTTGATTCTCAAGCCGGGAAAACTCATTGAGCAAACTCATTTGCTAGCGGTGATTTGGGGAAAAAGTCATGTCGAAGACACTCACTACTTACGCGTGTTAGTGAGTCAACTACGCAAAAAACTGAACGATAGTGCTGACGAACAGCGGCTATTAAAAACTGAGCCGGGGCTGGGTTATCGTTTAGTGCTTGAGACGTCCAAGCACCACTAAATTCCAAATTTAATCAACGTTAATGCCAAGGTTTAGTGCTGGTTATCGGCACTCGAACAGGATTCGTGTTGCCTATTTTTCGTGACGGAAAATCAGCCTAGCCCTTAACGCATTAGCATTTTCTATACATAAAACACAGTTAGGGATTGATATGGCTCACTTTACAGTAATTGGTTTAGGGCGATTTGGCGTTGCCGCTAGCTTAGAACTTATTCATCTTGGACACACCGTAACGGGGGTGGATAGCGACCCGAAAATCGTCGAGAAATACGTCGAAGAGTTAACGCAAGCGGTCATATGTGACGCAACAGACGAAGGCGCACTCAGAGAGTTAGCGCTAGCGAACAGTGATGTGGTGTTGGTGGCGATTGGCGAAGACATGCAAGCCAGTTTGTTGTGTACGCTGGCGCTGAAAAATCTGGGTGTGAAATCCATTTGGGTCAAAGCGAGCACCAAAGCGCACCACACCATCGTGTCTAAGCTTGGTGTACAACGCATTATTCATCCGGAAGAGGAGATGGGCGTAAGAGTCGCGCAGGCACTCAACTATCCGATGGTGAACAACTATTTGGAAATGGGGCATGGTTTGTATGTGGTGGAAATCCACGTTAAATCCAATCTGCACGATACACCGCTTTCTAAGTTGATCAGCCGAGGCAGTTACAACATTCAGCCGATATTGGTGAAGCGCGAAGAAGCCGTCTACACCAATATCAATGATGAGTTTGTGCTTAATGAGTTCGACACGCTGTTGCTTTGCGGTAGTCGCGCTGAGCTGAAATACGTCGCTCCAAGGTTGGTGTAACATGGTTTTGTGGCATCCCTCTATTATCCCACTCGAGCGAAAACCCAAAGCGGGCAAAAAATTGTTGGGCGCACCGCCATTAATACTTAGCCTCAGCTTTGCGTGCTTGATCATGCTCGGCACGGTCTTACTCAAACTGCCGATTGCCACCACAGAGCCCATCACTTGGATTCAAAGCCTGTTTACAGCAACATCGGCCATTACGGTGACGGGATTAGTTGTGGTAGACACGGGCACGGCGTTTACGCCTTTTGGGCAAGTGGTTATTGCTTTTCTGATTCAATGTGGTGGCCTAGGTTTAATGACGTTTGCCATCGTGACCTTGCTGGCTCTGGGCGGAAAAATTGGCTTTTTGGAGCGAGCCGTCGCGAGAGAGGCGTTCAACCAAACTGATTCATCGACACTCATTGCCACCGCTAAATCTGTATTGATGTTCGCTCTGCTCGTTGAACTTATTGGTTTCACTATTTTGAGCGTTTATTGGAGTGAAGAGCTGGGCTGGAAAACCAGTTTGTTCCATGGTTTCTTCTACACCATCAGTGCGTTTAACAATGCAGGTTTTGCGTTGAGTGCCGATAGCTTAATGCCTTACGTGGACGACCCGATCGTTAACTTCACCATTACCAGTTTGTTCATTATTGGTGGTTTAGGCTTCTCGGTTTGGATTGACTTAAAACGCAATCGCCGTTGGCACCGACTCACCGTTTACAGTCGAATGATGATCTTAGGCACGGTGACCATTAACGTGGTGGCACTTATCGCGATTTACCTGATTGAATATGACAACCTCAACACGCTTGCCCCTTTGAGCGAAGCAGGGAAATGGTGGGCATCGTGGTTTCAAGCGGTGACGCCAAGAACGGCGGGGTTCAATACTTTAGCTATCGATCAGTTGGAAGATGCCACAACGGCGATCATTCTGGTGTTGATGTTTATCGGCGGTGGTTCATTGAGTACGGCAAGTGGCATTAAAGTTGTGACATTTATGGTATTGGTCTTGGCAACTTACAGCTATTTGCGTCGCGATGAAGCAACCTATGCCTTTCAACGCGAGATTCCCAAAGAGACCATCAGCAAGGCATTGGCGCTGACTCTGATCTCGGTGGGGGTGACTTGGTTTGCCATATTCACGCTGTTACTGACAGAGAAAGCGTCTATGTTAGATATTATGTTCGAAGCGGTCTCGGCACTGGGTACGGTTGGGTTATCGCGAGGCTTAACGGGCAGTTTGTCCGAACCAGGTGAGTTAGTGATCATCTTCATGATGTTTATGGGACGATTAGGGCCTCTTACATTAGCGTACTTCTTAGCCAGTCCAAGAAAGAAAAAAGCGCGTTACGCGAGTACTAAACTGGCAATAGGGTAAATGGGCTAACTCGTACAAAGTGAGCAAAAGGCTAGGCAAAAGAGGAGTAACTGCTCCTCTTTTTGCGCTCGTTGTAGCCACGAAACTGTATACGGCGGTCTCTCTCACAACAATTTATGATTCATATCTATTTTTTATCATTTATAAATTGTCGTTTTTGAGGTGTTGTCCAGAATGGCATTATCCACGTGCAACATAAGATTGCCGGGAATAAAAATAATTACAATACTGCCTTACTGGAAGATACATGAAAATTAAACCCCTCCCACCTTTAAATAGCCTCGTTGCGTTTGAAGCGTCGGCGCGGCACTTGAGTTTTACGTTAGCCGCTGACGAGCTAAACGTGACCCAAGGTGCTATCAGTCGCCAAATTAGACAATTAGAAGAATACTTAGGCAAGGCTATGTTCACGCGAGCCAATCGAAGCATTAATTTAACGCCTACAGGTCTTCAATATTATCAAGCTGTCAGCCAATCTTTGCTCGATATTGCTCAAATCACGGGTGAAGTGAAGAAGTGGCAGGGCGAACAAAAGATCACGGTTGCGACGACAAATGCAATGGCAGCCTTGTGGTTGTTGCCTAAGGTTGCCCAATTTCAAAATGAACATGATGACATCGATATAAGGATATTGGCCTCAGATAATGTGTTGGACTTACGCCGATTAGATTGCGATATTGCCTTGTTTTATTGTCGTACTCCACCTGCGGAAATGGACGTGACAACGCTATTCTCAGAAGAAGTATTCCCTGTGTGTAGCCCGCTTTATCTAGAGAAAATCGGCCAGCCTAGTGAGCCAGAAGAAATCTTCAATAAAACGTTACTCTATCTGGAAGAGTCTCAAAGAGATTGGGTGAATTGGGAGCAGTGGTTTGCGAGTGTAGGATTGCCAAATATTTCGCCTCGTAATCGCATGAACATCAATAACTATCCAATGCTGTTACAAGCGGCAATTAATGGTCAGGGCATCGCGTTAGCCTGGGGCTCATTAGTGGACGACTATTTACAAAGCGGCGCTTTGGTTAGGCCAGTCGAACACGTGCTTTCAACACCTTCCAATTTTTCTATGCTTGAACCTAAAAATAGAGGTTTAATCCCAGCCAGCGTCAAACGTTTTAGAGAATGGCTTTTGCATCAGTTGCCAGATGAGGTAGGTGATCGAGGCTTAGCTTAAATCAATAAGCAGAGAAAATAACAGAGTTTGGTAATGTTAAAAAAGCGGGAATATCAGTTCCCGCTTTGTTTTAATTGATTGATGAAACGACGCACTAACTTAGTACTGGTCCCTGATTGAGTGTGGAATCACTTTTTTGTGAGGATCTTGAAGCGATAGGCTCGGAAGCCACTGTTTTGCTTTCAACAAGCGGTTCAACAGGACCATCAAGTTTCTCTTGCTCTGGGTGAACATGCTCAGGCAGCATTGCCCATGGCTTAGGTTCGCGTCGAATACTATGAAACAGCGTTAAGCTCATCACCGCGATAAAAATGGCGATAGGGAAACCGGCAATAATGGAGGCCGTTTGCATTGCTTTTAACCCTCCAGCGTATAGAAGTACTCCCGCAATGGCTGCGATCATGATCCCCCACAATACGCGTATAGAGGTAGGAGGCTCACTGTGCCCAGCGGCATCGAGGGTACATAGAACCAAGGTACCCGAGTCTGCGGAGGTAATGAAATAAGTACCGAGCAATAGACACGCAAGTACGCTAAGTAGTTTACCAAACATACCTGTATCTAGATTGTCGAATAGCGTAAACAAAGCGCGTGTCGTATCGGCTTTAGTCGCTTCAAGAATCGGGCCGCCAGAAAAATCCGCAAGTGGTGTTTGTTTGGCTTCTTGTGCCGCAGTGACTTGCTCTTGATGAGCAACACGAGCGTCTTGCTCTACCTTCAACGCTGCACCACCAAATACTGAAATCCATAAGAACGTGATCAGCGTGGGTACGATGAGAGCACCGCCGATAAGTTCACGTATTGTGCGTCCTTTAGAGATACGAGCCACAAACATGCCAACGAAAGGTGCCCAAGTCATCCACCAAGGCCAGTAATAAGCCGTCCACCAGTTTTGCCAGCCAGAGTCATTCTGTGCATCGCTCCATAAGCTCATACCGACAATGTTTTGTGCATAAAGCCCCGTACTTTCGAGTAGCGTATTTAAGATATAGCGAGTTGGACCAATGTAAAGTACGACTAGCACGAGTGCGAGTGAAAGCAGCATGTTCCATTCTGATAAACGGCGAATACCTTTTCCTACACCAGATAGCACCGACGCAACCGCACAAGTACAAAGGGAAACGATAATAAAGAGTTGAATCCCCAAACTAATGTCTAGACCAAAGGCTTGATTCAAACCAGAGTTTATTTGGATAACTCCCATCCCCAAGGTTTGAGAGATACCGAAAGCAGTCACCGCGACTGTTAGGATATCAACCGTGTGTCCGATAGGCCCATAAATACGATCACCAATCAAAGGGTACAAGATAGAGCGTAGGGTAAAAGGCAGATCTTTACGGTAGGAAAAGTAAGCTAATGCGAGTGCAACAATGATAAAGACAGACCAAGGATGTAGACCCCAGTGAAAGAATGTCAGTTTCATTGATGTTGTTGCGGCTTCATTGGTCAGGCCTTGAGTAAATGGGTTGTCAGCGTAATGCCACATCGGTTCGGCGACCGACCAGAAAATTAAGCCTATCCCCATGCCTCCGGAAAAAAGCATGGATACCCAAGACAAATAACTAAACTCTGGTTTTTCGTCATCTTTACTCAAACGAATATGCCCATATCGACTAACCATAAGGTAAAGAAGAAAACCGACAACGAGTGAAACAAGTCCGATGTAAAACCACTTCATATTCTGTAGCAAAATACCGGAAATCGTTTCGAAGTATTGGCCCGCTTGATTGGCGAGAATGGCGCAGAAAAGTACAAAACCGATAACGACGATCTTTGATGCGATTGTCACAGTCGGATTGAGTCCTTTCAATATCCCAGATGTTGCTCTCATAGGCATCCCTCACAGTGCGTTTGTTTTAGCGTTATTGTTTGTTGCGTTATTGTTAATTTTTGAAAGAGAGTAGAGAGAGGGCTTTTGTGTTTCAACTGATTAATACTCATCGGTTAATGAGTATTAATCATGATAAGAAGATTATTGTTAATTAAAAGGTTATTTTTTGCTCGAGATCAATGCATGAATGACAAAAACTCATCCAAGCCCGGCGAAAAAGTCGTTTGTTTGTTGCCGGGTTGTTAATCAAAATCATCTCCACTAACACAACACGATGTTGTACGCACTGGATGCAACTCGACTCTCGGAGATAAGAATATGAGCAATGTCAACCAAACCATTATTCCTGTTGAACTTGTTGATAATGTACTGAACCCAATCAGTGAAGCAACAGGAATGCCGAATCAGGCCTACACCAGCGAAGAGTATTTTACTTTTGAGCGTGATCAGGTGTTTGGTAACACTTGGGTATGCATTGGTTTTGCATCAGACCTGCTTAAAAATGGTTATGTAATGCCACTTGATTTCATGAATCTTCCACTACTCATGATGAGAAATCGTCAAGGTGAAGTCCAAGTCTTCCACAACGTGTGTAGCCACCGAGGTATGAAGCTGGTTCATGAGGCAGGCGAAGTTCAAGGCATGATTCGCTGTCCTTACCATTCATGGACGTACGATCTTGACGGCAATCTAAAAGGCACACCACACATCGGTGGTATCGCAAAACACAAAGATGACCGATTTAAGTGTGAAAAGCATGGCCTTAAGCCACTTCGTTCAGCTGTTTGGATGGACATGGTATTCGTCAACTTATCGGGCAAAGCAGAAAGCTTTGAAGAGCATATCGCGCCGCTAGAGCAACGTTGGCAGCAATTCTTAGGTGAAGAAGGATTAGGGCTTCTTCGCCGCGTGAACATGGGTGGCAACTTAGAGATAGAAGTGAAAAGTAACTGGAAGCTTGCCGTAGAAAACTACTGTGAAGCTTACCACTTACCTTGGGTGCATCCGAGTTTGAACAGTTATTCTCGCCTAGAGGATCACTACAACATCATGTTTGCAGAGCGTTTTGCTGGCCAAGGTAGTCTCGCATACAACCTCTCTGATACTGCAGGAACACACTTACCTAAATTTCCAAGCTGGCCAGAAGATAAACTGCGTCATGCAGAATATGTTGCACTCTTTCCAAACGTGTTGCTTGGTATTCAAGCCGATCATGCCTTTGCGATGATGATTGAACCAATCACTGCGAATAAGAGTGTTGAGCACCTACGTGTCTCCTATGTGGGTGATGAAGCAACGAAAGATGAGTTCGCTGCGTGCCGTACTGCTACCGTTGAGTCATGGCGAGTCGTATTCGGCGAAGATATTGGAGCGGTCGAGGGCATGCAGGAAGGTCGTTACTCACCTGGCTTTGGTGGTGGTGTGTTCTCACCAGAAATGGATGTTCCGACGCATTTCTTCCAAACCTGGTTGGCAAAGCAAGTGAAAGCGGCACTGGAGCAGTAATATGATGCATTACCTTAATTATATTGATGGTGAGTGGTGCGATTCAGAGCAAGCGCTGACCGTCATGAACCCTGGCACAGCCGAAGCGTATGCGACGATTGCAGAAGCCACTATCACCGATGCAGATCGCGCAATGGCAGCGGCACGCCGAGTGGTCAATCAAGGCCTTCTTTCGGACGTTCGTCCAGCCGTCAGAACCGAGTGGATGTTAAAAGCCGCCGCAGCTATTCGTGAAATGGTTGATGAAGGTGGGTTAGTTGCCTGTCGTGAAAATGGGAAATCTTTGCAAGATGCCAAAGATGAGTTTTTAGAGTCGGCACGTTACTTTGAATACTACGCAGGCATGGCCGACAAGCTGGAAGGCACGTCAATTCCGTTGGGTAAAGACTATGTCGACTTCACTCAATATGTGCCGTTTGGCGTGTCGGTGCAGATTGTGCCGTGGAATTTCCCTGTCTCTATTTGTGCACGCTCATTGGCACCTGCATTAGCCGCAGGTAACGCAGTGGTGATCAAATCGCCAGAGATTTCCCCACTCGCTATGACGTTGTTGATTAAAGCGATTGAAAAAGCGGGCTTCCCAAAAGGCGCGATTAACTTGCTATGTGGCAAAGGCTCCGTAGTTGGCAGCCACTTGGTGCAGCATCAAGACGTTGATCAAATTGTCTTTACAGGTTCTGTGCCGACCGGCCAACGCATACTGAAAGATTCAGCGCAACGCGCCACACCATCTGTGATGGAGCTGGGTGGTAAATCGGCCGCTATCGCACTGAAAGATGTGAGTCTCGAAACGCTTTTACAAAGCGTTCAAGTCGGTATTTTCTTTAACGCTGGTCAAGTTTGTTCGGCAATGTCTCGTTTGCTAATTCAAAAAGAGCGTTATGAAGAAGTAAAAGCGGCGGTAGTGAAAATGGCGCAAGACCTAACCATTGGTCAAGGTGAAAGCCAGCCGGATATAACACCGTTGGTATCGGCTGATCAACAAGCGCGCGTGCTTGAAATGATAGAACAAGCAAAAGCCGACGGCGCGAACATCCTAACGGGTGGCTACGCCCCTGATTTGTCGGGTTACTTTGTGGCACCGACGGTGATTGAAGCCTCACCAGATATGCGTATTGCTCAAGAAGAAGTGTTTGGTCCTGTACTGGTAATTACGCCGTTTGAAACCGAGCAAGAGGCCGTTGAAATCGCGAATGGCACCGATTTTGGCCTAGTCGCTGGTGTCTTTGGTGAAAGCCTAAACCAAACATTGCGTGTGGCACAGCAACTGCGTGGTGGACAAGTGTTCATCAATGAATGGTTTGCTGGTGGCATCGAAACACCATTTGGTGGCGTGGGCTTGTCCGGGTTTGGGCGAGAAAAAGGACAAGAAGCGATTTATAGCTACGTCCAGACACGCAATATTGCCATTCGTTTGCAGCAAGACAGCAACGTATAGCTACCGTGTAACTGTATTTTCATCACCTCGTACCGGCTTGGATTTCAGACCACAAGCTAGGGCGAGGTTGATGGAATCACAACAAATCTGACAGCGGTTTGTAAACACGGAAATTCTGAACAAGGTAGTTGGAGTATAAGTGATGAGAAAGTGGCTCTGTATTATTTGCGGCTTAATCTATGATGAAGCACAAGGTTGGCCATCCGATGGTATTGCACCAGGAACAGCATGGGAAGATGTACCGGATGACTGGTTATGTCCTGACTGTTTAGTGGGTAAGGCCGATTTTGAAATGATCGAAATCACCGACGATGCGCCACTAGAAGAGGTTGCAGCGGTGTCTTCGGCGTCGGTAGAAGCGTCTGTTCAGCCAAATACTGCTCAGCCTCTTCCATCTGAAGTTACTCAACCTGTATTCTCAAATGACCCTATCGTTATCATCGGTAGTGGCCACAGTGGTTACCAGTTGGCGGCGGCACTTAGAGCGCAATCTGAGACGGTTCCGATCACTGTCTTTACCGCTGATGATGGCGCTTTGTACAGCAAACCAGCATTGTCTAATGCACTGGTCATGAATAAAGACGGCGACGCGCTACAAAGTGAGAGCGCGTTGGAGTGGGAAAGCCGTCTCAATATCCGAGTTTACCCGCATACCCGTGTTGAACAGATCGATCGTGCCAATTCAACGTTACATACCTCCATCGGTAAATACGCCTACAGCCGCTTGGTACTGGCAACAGGTGCATCACCGATTGAAATCCCAATTGAGGGCGATCGCTCTTGGGTTATGAGTGTGAACGACTTAGTTGATTACCGCCGATTCAGAGCGGAGCTGCAAGACAAAAAGCGCATCGCGATCCTAGGTGATGGCTTAATTGGCTGTGAGTTCGCAAATGATCTGATCGAAAGCGGTTATGAAGTAACAGTTATCGGGTTGGGTCAATGGCCAATGGAGCGTTTGATCCCGCAACAGTTGGGTGAATCATTACAAAGCGCACTTGCCGATCGAGGCGTGCAATGGGCTCTACAAGACAGTATCGCCAGAATCGAGCCAAGGTCCGAATCAAGCGCGGTTTTGCATCTAAACAGTGGCAAGCAGATTGAAGCAGACCTAGTGCTAAGCGCGGTTGGACTCAAGCCAAATGTTTCTCTGGCTGAGCGCGCGGGGCTTGAAGTAGGCCGGGGCATTAAAGTGAATCAATTCGGCCAGACGAGTGATGAGAATATTTACTCGCTAGGTGATTGTGTTGAAACTGATCACGGGTGGCAGCCCTATATTGCGCCGATTAATCAAATGATCCCTTCTGTAGCGAAAAGCTTGCTAGGCGATGTCGCCCCTATCTCGTTAACACCAACTCCAGTGATTGTAAAAACGCCGATTCTTCCACTCACGATTTTCCCGGTAGCCGCTGAAGAACAGGGACAATGGTACATTGAGAACCAAGCAGATGAATTGACCGCTGCGTTTTATTCACCAGAAGGAGCAATGCTCGGTTTTGCGTTGCTAGGAAGAAAAGTACAGTCATTACGCGGCCCTTGGCTAGATCAATTGTCATTGAAACTGTCAGCAGCGTAGCGGAGAAAAAAGATGATTCATTTACCCAATGATGACGTGACGTGTGGTTGGTACCATGCGTTGCCAAGTATTCCAGAAAAATCGGCGTTAAAAGGTAAACAAAGTGCTGACTATGCCGTGTTAGGTGCCGGTTTCGCAGGCCTAGCTATGGCAAGACGTTTAGCTGAACTTATGCCTAATGCACGAATTATACTGATTGATGCGCAACGTATCGGCCAAGGGGCTTCAGGAAGAAATTCGGGCTTTGTTATCGATTTGCCTCATAAGTTTTCACTTGAGCATCCCGACCCTGAGCACAAACAAAAGTTATTGTCGCTCAACCGTTCTGCGATTGCTCAGCTAAACACTTTAGTGTCGAAGCACAGTATTTCTTGTCAGTGGTCAGCAAAGGGCAAATATCAAGGAGCCGTAGGGGCGCGCGGTGAAGCGTATCTCGATCACTTTGAGCACCTAATGAAAGACCTTGGCGAACCATACTTCCATGTTAATGGCAGTGAGCTGGCGAAAGTCTTGGGAACCAACTACTACAGCCGCGCAATTTACACGCCAGGTGGTTATTTAATGCAACCTGCTGCTTTGGTGCGTGGGCTAGGGGAAAGCCTTCCAGAGAACGTCGAGGTGTTAGAGAACTCGCCAATCCGCAAGCTCAGTAAAGAAAACGGTTGCTGGGTATTACATGGAGATAGTGGCTCTGTTGAAACCCCTGAACTGCTGCTTGGGACCAGCATTTTTACTCGGGAGTTTGGTTATCTTAAAAACAGACTACTTCCAGTGATGACGTTTGCAAGCTGGACGCGTCCATTAACCGACGCAGAAATGCAACGATACGGAGGTGAGCTGAATTGGGGGTTAACTCCAGCTGATCATGCGGGAACGACGTTACGTATGACCGCCGATCGACGTATTTTGATCCGCAATACTTACAAACACGTGCCGAAATATGGCTCAAGCATGAACGATAAAGTCAGAGAACAAATTCGCGACGATCATCGTCAGGTCTTTCTGGCGCGTTATCCCGAGCTGGCCGACGTACCATGTACTCACACATGGGGTGGGGTGTATGCAATCTCTCGTAACTTTACTAACTTTTTCGGTCAATTAGATGAAGGTGTTTATGCCAGCGCTTGTGACAATGGTGTTGGTGCTGCGTGGGGAACCATTTCTGGAACACTGTTAGCTGACTATGTCGTTGGTGCGACATCTAAATCATTGGATGACATACAGCAAGTGACAGGAATGCCTTGTTTGAATCCGCCAGAGCCTTTTTTAGGTTTGGGAGTAAAAACGCGTATCCAATTAGCAAAATGGCAAAGCCGGAGTGAATTATGAAGCCAGTCAAACTTGTTGATAGTAAAAGTCTAGATTTCAATGTTCGTGGTGATACGCCAGGAATGGCGTATGTTGCCAGGGCGTTAAGCCCAGAAATTTCACCAAACATAGGCGTAGGCTTTGCTAAATGGGAAGGCGCTAAAGTGGCTTGGACAGTGCTTTATGATGAGGTTATTTTCGTGATTGAAGGCTGTTTCGAGCTGACCGCAAATGGTGAAACACATTTTGTGCACCCAGGTCAGATGCTGTGGATACCGGAAGGGACTGAATTGGTTTATGGTGGGCATGCTCTGTTCGGCTATGTGGTTCATCCAGGAAACTGGAAAGAGTTACATGGTATTAAATGACTTTTATCATTTAGTTGTTTTTCGGAAAGGCAAAATAAAAATCTGATTTTTAACCATAACTTTTCGCAAAAGAACTTAATCTCAATGGAGCAAGGGTTTCATACTTGCTATGTTTCTTGGTCACGTTTCCAGACGTGTTAGACCTTTCTCAATTGCTATTTTATCTATCAAAAAGGGAAGCCTTGGCTTCCCTATAATGAGTCTTCTTTTGGCTTGGCTAAATCTTTTATTTTAGCTCAAATTTACCCTGCATGATTGCCCAGTGACCCGGGAACGAACAGAAGAATGAATAGTCACCGCCGGCTTTCATTTTCTCAGTACTGAACGTAATGCTGGTGCTTTCACCGCCACCAATTACTTTTGTGTGAGCGTAGACGCGATCATCATTTGGTTTTACGTAGTTATTTTCTGCTCCAGCTGCCATGCCGTCAGTACCGACTGCTTGTAGGTTGGCAGTGTCAGATATGACCACGTTGTGACCCATCGATTGCGCTGGCATCTTACCTGTGTGGTTCAGCGTCAGTTTTACCTCTTTACAAGTGGCTGGTACGCTCAATGTTTTAGTAGAAAACTGCATCATATCGTTAGCATCTAATGACACTTCACACTCGGCACTGGCTTGGGCACCAAAGCTCATTCCTACTAATGCGAAGGTTGTTGCTAATAAACGTAAAGACATATAACACTCTCCATTTTGTATTTTAGGCTGACTTGGATTGATCTTATCCAATAGTTCTCATTATCAGCCAATTTTCACTCCAAAAACGTGCTTCAATCGGTATATTGACGTTTTGTTGCAAGCTTGTACTGGTCAGTTCCGCTATTTGATCACTCAAATGCCTTATTTCATGCGATTGCGTGAGTTAAATCAAAAGTCGTGATTAGCCAGAGTTAAGGTGAAAATAATCTCGCTAAACGGGTGGAAGAATTGTTTGGTTTTACGGTATTGGAGAGGTTTCGAGAAAGAAGCTCAGCTAAATTGCTGAGCTTCTAGAGAACAGACGACAAGTAAACCTAGCGAGTTTGTTTTAACGTGTGCAACACATCATGCAGTGAAGGTGCGACAGTATGGCCTAATTGCTTTATTTCGTCACAAGGCTCAACCAGATCAGGAATTTGATAAGTGATCATGTTCGCTGCTACCGCAGCACGTACGCCATTATTTGAATCTTCAAAGGCGAGACATTTGGTTGGATCTACGCTTAGACGACTTGCTGCAAGCAGGTAGATCTCTGGATCAGGTTTGCCGTGTGACACTTCACAGCCTGTCGTTAAGTTGTCGAAATACTTGCTTAGGCCCGCTAACTCCAACTTCTTCTGTGCCACTTCTTTTGCTGTAGAAGTGGCGACTGCAATTGGCAACCCTTGGCCTTTCAACCACTCAAGCAGCTCAATCACCCCTTCTTTTACCGGTATCGCTTGGTGCTTAACCACAGCGTCGTAACGGTCGCGCCACTCTTGGTGTAAGCGGTCAAGATCATCCCCATAAGCTTTACGAAAAATCACTTCAATGCCCGCTGCATTGCGACCAATGATTGAAAGGTAAACATCTTTATAGAAGGGTAGGTTCTGGGCTTCACATGCTTCTTGGAAAATATGCATACAGACGCGCTCAGTATCAAGGAGCAAACCATCCATATCAAAAATAGCAGCTTGGTAGTTCATTACATTAAGACTTTTTGGTTGGGATGGCGCATTTTGACACAAGCAGATCGGTTTTTCTTCTAAAAATTAGAACTTGATTTTGATCCTATGAGTTCACATTGCCTCTGAACACACTATACACAGAGTCTATAAATTAGGTGTGAAATATAATGTTTTTAAAATTATAAAATTCAGTTAAATAGATAAAACTCTATCTTAATATAAGCTAGAGTTTTATTAATATTCTATTGTTATTTTAACTATTGGATAATTTATTAATAGTTAAAATTAATAATAAAATAATACCAAATCACGATTGTTTACGACTGCATGAGTGTACCAGCTCTTGACTTCAGATATTTGTTGCTCTGATAAGCCTCCGAAGTCAACGTTATCTTGGTGAATATCTTGATTTTTTATCATAAAAACAACAGGGAAATCGTCAGGGAATGGGAATTTTATAGGATAATCGGTATTAGTGAATGGAATATCGCAGAAATCGTTTACATCGCAAGGATACCAAGAGTTATTGGATAAGTAATAACCAGTTATCTTACATATAGCTTCAAGCAAGTAAGCATAGGCGTAACCCAAGTGACTGTATTTTATCTCTTCAGACAACATTTGCATAAGAAGCTCTTCAGCTCGGATGCTTTCGCCACTACTTTCCAGCATTTCATTAATCACTTTAAAGGAGTCTTGACACCTTTCCATGATGGCTTTTTCTAGCTCTGGATTACGCTCATTCTTTAGTACGTTAAAAACCTTTTCAGTATCTAATGAATATACTGTCGCCCCATATCCCATATTTTTATTCTCCTCACTTTTATACAGTTAAATTCATTTAAGTGTTTTTATCGAAGGGATTATATTTTGATGTTTTTTGAAGGTAAAGTGTATACATAGAGGTTGTATTTATTATGATGAACTTTGAAAGTTTAGATTCTTAAAATAAATACTATATATTTAATTTTATTAGATCTGGCTCATAAAAATACCTTAACTATTATTGTGTTTATTGTTAAGGGTTATTAAATCTGTGAGGTGGTTCAAGACAATAAAATTTAGAAGAAAATACCGTCAAACTTAGGTGGCTATTCTATCTGAGCACTCAGCTCACTACTTATAGTGGGCTGAGTGAGCGGTTGGGCATCGGCTCTTTATTTGGCGATGAATATGCCATATTAGGTGATATTCGTTAGTGTCTATTTTATCCCCAGCCGTTTTGCTAATCGGTGCAAATTGCCGTTATCTAATTCAAGCTGACGTGCCGTTGCTGCCCAGTTGCCTTGGTTTTTTTCCAGAGCTCGAACAATCATCGCTTTTTGGAAGGCGTCTGTGGCAGGCTTTAATCCGCCTTCTGGTAGCTCAAGCCGAGATTTTTGTTCCGTTTTTTCAACGTTCTTGATGTTCTGATTCGGCGTTCGAATATCAAAATCTTGCTCAACTAACTCAATGTCCATGGCGTGAGTACGCGCCTTTGCCAAAACACCAGCACGTTTAATGACATGTTCAAGCTCTCGCACGTTGCCTGGCCATGAATAGTCTTTGAGTGCCTGCACCAAAGTGGGAGACAAACGAATGCTGTTCAATCCCAATTTGCTTCTTAAGCGTTCGGCGAAAAAGCCCGCTAACAACACCACATCGTCTTCACGTTCACGAAGAGGTGGAACATGAAGCGGGAAGACGCTTAGGCGGTGATATAAGTCGGCTCGGAAGCGACCAGCAGTCACTTCTTCATGCAATATACGATTGGTGGCGGCGACAATGCGTGTGTTGACTCGAATATGGCGGTCATCACCCACACGTTGGATGTCGCCGTATTGAAGGGCTCGAAGTAACTTGGCTTGCAGCTCTAACGACAGTTCCCCGACTTCATCCAAAAACAGTGTGCCGCCGTCGGCTTGTTCGAACTTACCCTTTCGATTACTGATTGCGCCTGTAAAAGCCCCTTTGATATGGCCGAACAACTCGCTTTCCGCGACTGATTCCGGCAGCGCCGCACAGTTGAGGTAAACCAAAGTATTGCTAGAGCGACTAGAGCGATGGTGAATAGCGCTCGCAACCAACTCTTTACCCACGCCCGTTTCTCCCATCACTAGCACAGACAATTCAGTATCGGCGACTGCATCAATCTGCTCTTGAAGATTTTTCATGCCCACAGAGTTACCAATGATTTCATTACTTAAGGTGCGTTTCTCGGCGTAAGAGTCGCGTGGCAGGCTCGCTTGTGTTTCTAATTGCTCTAACAGGAGTGCAGTGTGTAGGCCACCTGCTGCCAACGCGCTGACAAAACGTAACTCTTGGTTGCGTAGCCCATCAAATTGATTGGGGTCGAAGGCGTCAATCGTAATGGCACCAATCAGTTGATCGTCGATCAGCAGAGGTAAACCAATGCAGGAATGGACATGCAGTTTGTCATCGTGGTTTGGAATCAAGCCATCGTATGGATCAGGTAAGTCGCTGTCAGAGGGAAAGCGCACGATATCGCCTGCTCGGGCAATGGCTTCTAATCTTGGGTGCTGCTCAATGGAGAAACGGCGTCCAAGCACTTCTTTCGCCAATCCATTGATCGCTAAAGGTTTAAAGTGTTGGTCTTCATACAAAAGAAGGGCAGAAGAGTCACACTTCAATACCTCTCGAATCGTGGTTAACAACGTATCGAAGCGAGCCTGTTGAGTGAGGGCCGAGTTAAGGTCTTGCGTGATGTGTAGCCATTGCGCGATTAAAGAAGTCATAGCCAATACCGATTGTGTCAATATGACTATTGTAGTGTCTTAATGACAATTTTCAACTGTGTCTAAATGACAGTTGTTAAAGTTAATATTTAATTAAGTTGTTGAAATATAAGATAATTAAAAGTTGGCACGCCCAGTGCAATACAAGAAGAAATTATTTTTGTTTATCCCGTCATTCAAGGTAGTAATTATGACAATTCACGTAAAAAACAACATCCACTGGGTAGGTCAACGCGATTGGGAAGTCCAAGATTTCCACGGTACAGAATACAAAATGACAAAAGGTACCAGCTACAACAGTTATCTAATTCGTGAAGAGAAAACCGTATTGATTGATACGGTCGATCATCGATTCAGTCAACAATTCATCCAAAATTTAGAAATGGAAATCGATCTTAAGTCTATCGACTTTATCGTGGTAAACCATGCAGAGGAAGATCACTCAGGCGCATTGTCGGCATTAATGGAGAAGATTCCGAACACGCCAATTTACTGTACAGAAGCGGCGATTGATTCCATCGTTGGTCATCACCACCATCCTGAGTGGAACTTCAAAACCGTAAAAACAGGCGACAGCATTGATATTGGCAACGGTAAGCAATTGGTGTTCGTGGAAGCGCCGATGCTGCATTGGCCAGACAGCATGATGACTTACCTAACTGGCGATGCAGTATTATTCAGCAATGACGCATTTGGTCAGCACTACTGCGATGAACGCTTATTCAATGATGAAGTGGATCAAAATGAGTTGATGGAACAGTGTTTGCGTTACTACTCAAACATCCTAACGCCATTCAGCAGCTTGGTAACCGCAAAAATCAAAGAAGTGCTGAGTTTCAATTTGCCTGTCGACATGATCGCAACGTCACACGGTATTGTATGGCGCGATAATCCGGTTCAAATCATCGAGCAATACTTGGCGTGGGCAGACAATTATCAAGAAGATCGCATTACGATTTTCTACGATTCAATGTCAAACAACACTCGAATGATGGCCGATGCAATCGCGCAAGGCATTCACGATGTCGATCCTGGTGTGGCGGTCAAAGTCTTTAATGTCTCTAAGCATGATAAGAATGAAATTCTCGCCAACGTATTCCGCTCAAAAGGCATCTTGGTTGGTTCGTCTACCATGAACAACGTCATGATGCCGAAGATCGCAGGTATGCTAGAAGAAATTACCGGTCTGCGCTTTAAAGCGAAGAAAGCCGCTGCATTCGGTAGCTACGGGTGGAATGGTGGCGCGGTGGATCGTATCCATGCTCGATTGACTGACGCAGGCTTTGAAACCGCAGTGGGTTTGAAAACCAAATGGCGACCAGATGGTAATGCGATGCGTGAATGTCGCGAACATGGTCAGAACATCGCGAAGTTGTGGGCGAAGCATGACCTGACAAGTCCTGTTATTTCTCCGGCGATTGCTGCGTCTGCACCACAAGTTCAATCACAACCCGCAGCACAAATAGCAACACAAGCGGTAGTCGATGCTGCTCCTAGCAACCCTAGTGCCGAGGCGCATCCCGCAGATTGTCAATGCATGGTTTGTACGGTTTGTAATTGGGTATACGACCCAGCTAAAGGTGAGCCTAATCAAGGCGTTGAACCGGGTACGGCATGGTCTGAAGTGCCAGATTACTTCTTGTGCCCAGAATGTCACTTGGGTAAAGACGTTTTCGTTGAATACAACGGTTAGGAGGGAATATGCAAGCACCTATTGTGATTATTGGTAGCGGCTTTGCGGCTTACCAATTGGTGAAAACAGTGCGTCGAATGGACGCACATATTCCGCTGCAAGTGTTTACTGCTGATGATGGCGCGGAATACAACAAGCCTGATTTGAGTCATGTATTCAGCAACAAGCAAACCGCCCAAGACTTGGTAGTTAAAAGTGGTGAGGCGTTCGCACAGGAACACAACATCGAACTGTTCGCCCATACCATGATTGAGCATGTCGACGTGCAAGCTCAGCAAGTGGTCGCCAACGGCCAAACCTATCCTTACTCCAAACTGGTGCTTGCGACAGGCGCGAAAGCCTTTGTGCCACCAATATCTGGCGATGCAGCACCTGAGGTGATGACGCTAAACTCGCTACAAGAATATCAATTAGCGGAAGAGCAAATTAGCCGTGCGAAACGAATTCTAGTAATGGGTGGTGGTTTGATCGGCGTCGAGATCGCCATGGATCTCGCAACCAGTGGTAAAGCAGTTACGGTGGTTGAGCCAAATCCCCGTTTGCTCGCTAACTTGATTCCTGAATTCGTCGCATTGCCGCTTGAAAATCAACTTAAGCAGCAAGGTATTCAACTTGCTTTGGAGACTGGAGTTGTCGCGATCAATCACTCGGATGATTCGCTGGTGGCAAGCTTGAGCAAAGGTAAGGCAATCGAAGCTGATGTAGTGATTTCAGCGGCGGGTTTACGTGCTAACACTTGGTTAGCGAAGGCTTGTGGGTTGAGTATCAATAAAGGCATCGAGGTGGATGCTCGATTACAGACATCAGCAGCCAATGTATTTGCATTAGGCGATTGCGCTGAGATCCAAGGTCGAATGATGCCGTATCTCCAACCGATCGTGCTAAGTGCCAATGTTTTAGGGAAACAACTACTGGAGCAAGAAGCAGAGTTGAAACTACCGCCTATGATGGTAAAGGTGAAAACGCCGAGCTACCCAATTCAATTGGCAGGCGATTTTAGTTCGGTGACGAACTGGAGCGTGCAGATTTCTCAAACTGGCATTGCCGCGAAAGCAGAAGATGAAAATAGCCGACTCATGGGCTTCGTTGTGACGGGAGAACAAGTTACGCAAGCATTTCCATTACTTCGAGAGTTGTCTCAAGCCGGTCAGGCTTAACCGATTTAAACGAAAAGAATTGTAATTAGAGAGGGTTCATTATGTCGCATCTACGAATTCCTAAAGACTGGACTGTTCAACGTTCAACACCTTTCTTCACTAAAGACAATGTGCCACCAGCGCTACTGACTCATCACAATACCGCTGAGGGAGTGTTTGGACAACTGTGCGTCATGGAAGGGCAAGTGACTTACTACGGCTTTGCTGATGAAAATGTCACAGAAGCAGAAGTAGTGGTGGTGATTAATGCAAGCCAGTTTGCTACAAGTCCACCGCAGTACTGGCACCGCATTGAGATGAGCGATGATGCTCAGTTCAACATCAATTTCTGGTCGAATAAGGACAAGAGTGGGCAAGCGATGTTCCATGCTAAGCAGTAGTAAACCTTTTTAAGTGCTTTGACTGTTATGCTAATCGTCAAGTAAAGGGGTGTAGAAGGCGCAATAAACGAACTGAAACACTGGATCATCGAGACCGTGGAAAGAGAAATCACGAGTAATGATTTCAATTCTTTAGTAGCATGTTACGAAACATTTCAGTCAGGTGAACTAAGGGAAGCGTGCAATGGAAAAACAACGAGTAGCATTTATTGGTCTGGGTGTGATGGGATACCCAATGGCTGGTTACCTAAGTAAAGCGGGCTTTGAAACCAAAGTATACAACCGCACAAAAGCGAAAGCCGACAAATGGGCTGAAGAATACCAAGGCGTAGCTTGTGAAACACCACGTGAAGCGGCGGAAGGCTGTGACATCGTTTTTACCTGTGTGGGTAATGATGATGACGTTCGTAGCGTTGTTTACGGTGAAGAGGGCATTCTGGTCGGCTTGAAAGCGGACGCAGTGCTAGTCGATCACACGACCACTTCTGCAGACCTAGCGGTTGAGCTGGCTGAAGCGTGTGTTAAGTACGGTAATCACTTTATTGATGCGCCAGTTTCTGGTGGTCAAGCGGGCGCAGAAAATGGTGTTCTAACCATCATGTGTGGTGGTGAACAAAGCATTTTTGACCGTGTGTCTCCGGCGATGGATGTGTACGCGAAGCAGATGACGCTACTGGGTGAAAACGGTCAGGGTCAACGCTGTAAGATGGTAAACCAAATCTGTATTGGAGGCGTTTTACAAGGTCTGAGTGAAGCTTTGTTGCTAGCACAAAAATCAGGCTTGGACATTGCTCAAGTTGTAGAAACACTTAAGCATGGCGCTGCAGGTTCTTGGCAGATGGAAAACCGCGCAAATACGATGGCTGAAGACAAGTTCGATTTTGGCTTCGCTATTGATTGGATGCGCAAAGACTTAGGTTTCTGTCTGCAAGAAGCTGAGCGAGTGGGTCTAGAACTTCCACTGACTAAGAAAGTGGATGAGCAATACGCAGACCTTCAACGTGATGGTTTAGGTCGCATGGATACATCAGTACTGATCAAAGCGGTAGCTAAAAATCAGTAGTTGATGAATCAGTAATAGATAAACAGTTCTTTGGTATCAAAGAGCTTAAAGAAATCTAAGTTAATCATAATGAACCTCCTTGAGCATGGTTTATGACTTTTGATTAAGGATTAGTGATTTGAAATCAGGAGGTGCTGTAGAGCACCTCCTTTTTTTCGTCTTTAAATCACACAGTGTAATGATTGCAGCGTTCGCTTACTTGTTTAAGCCTAGTGCAATTTCAAGACCTTTGCCGTACGCTTCGTCCGCTTGGTATGCGTGTTGAACGTGGCGCTGTTGGATGAACTCTGGTACACCGTCCATTGCGCGAGCTGTGTTATCGAGCAGAGTTTGACGTTGCTCTTCGCTCATCAGACGGAATAGGTCACCCGCTTGGCTGAAGTAGTCTTCGTCTACACGATGATCGTAGTGATCAGCGTTGCCATTGATGCGTAGAGGTGGCTCAGAGTAATCTGGTTGCTCTGCCCATTCTTGTTTGTAGTTTGGCTCGTAACCCAGTGTTGAACCAAAGTTGCCATCAACGCGCATTGCGCCATCGCGGTGGTAGCTGTGAACAGGGCAACGAGGTGCGTTCACTGGGATTTGATGGTGGTTCACACCTAGACGGTAACGCTGAGCATCGCCGTAAGCGAATAGACGACCTTGTAGCATTTTATCTGGAGAGAAGCCGATACCAGGTACGACCGCTGCTGGGTTGAACGCTGATTGCTCAACTTCTGCGTAGAAGTTTTCTGGGTTACGGTTCAGTTCGAACTCACCAACTGGGATCAGTGGGTAGTCTTTTTGAGACCATACACGTGTTAGGTCGAATGGGTTGAAGTTGACTTCATCCGCTTCTAGCTCAGGCATGATCTGTACGTACATCTTCCATTTAGGGAAGTCTTGACGCTCAATCGCTTCGTAAAGGTCACGGTGATGACTTTCGCGGTCTTTACCTACGATCGCTTCTGCTTCTTGGTCAGTTAGGTTTTTGATGCCTTGCTGAGTTTTGAAGTGGAATTTCACCCAGTAACGCTCGTTTTCTGCGTTGATGAAGCTGAATGTGTGGCTACCAAAACCATGCATATGACGGTAAGAAGCGGGGATACCACGGTCACTCATTACGATAGTCACTTGGTGGAATGCTTCTGGTAGTGATGTCCAGAAATCCCAGTTGTTGGTAGAGCTACGCATGTTAGTGCGAGGGTCGCGTTTTACTGCGTGGTTTAGGTCTGGGAATTTTAATGGGTCACGTAGGAAGAATACTGGTGTGTTGTTACCAACCAAGTCCCAGTTACCTTCTTCAGTGTAGAATTTTAGTGCGAAACCACGGATGTCGCGTTCTGCGTCTGCTGCACCGCGCTCACCAGCTACAGTAGTGAAGCGAGCGAATAGTTCTGTTTTTTTGCCGATGTCAGAGAAGATCTTAGCGCGAGTGTATTTTGTGATGTCGTGCGTTACTGTGAACGTACCGTAAGCACCAGAACCTTTTGCGTGCATACGACGCTCTGGGATCACTTCGCGGTCAAAGTGTGCCAATTTTTCAAGGAACCAAACGTCTTGTAATAGTTGAGGGCCACGAGGACCTGCAGTCATAACGTTTTGGTTATGTGCGACAGGGCAACCTGCTGCTGTAGTCAATTTCTTGTTTGTCATTTTTTTACCCCTCCAGGGCTCAATACCTTAGAAACTGTAGAGGAGGTTATTACGGAAAAGCTGGGGGAGAAAACTGATATTGCTTATCAATTCAATAGATGGTGACTATGGTCGAAACTATATTAGAATCAGAAATTTACTACATTAGCTTGATTGACATAACAATCGGCGTTCTCGAAAGCGATTGACTGGGGGGGAGCGCTATCCAGTTAGCGTGTCTGCGATGCTAGTAATATCGCCCCTTAAATGAAGTTTTACGTGTCATCAAAGGGGCGAAAGGGGGGAAGTAATTAAGAGTACTTCACTTCAAGTTGTTCAGCTTTTGCAAATGCTGGGTGTGTCGCGAGCTGTTTCCCATAACGTTCAATATTAGGGAAGTGATTAACTAAACCAAACTTTTGAACCAATTCGACAATGAAAGACATCATGATGTCTGCGCCAGTCAGACGCTCTTCTACTAGGTAAGTTTTGCCTTCTAAGGATTGCTCGAAGTAGCCTAGTACATTCATTGCTTCCTTGTCGGCATAGCCTGATAAAAACTGAGTTTCATTTGGCTCTTTGCTTACGAAGATTTTTAGCAACATAGGTAAAATTGCAGAGCTTTCTGCAAAGTGCATCCATTGCAAATATTCTGTGTGTGCTTTTGTACCGCGCTCAGGAGCAAAGGCTCCGTCACTGTATTTCTCAATCAAATATTCGGTCATTGCACCTGACTCAATGATAATCTCGCCGTTATCTTCAAGAACAGGTGACTTTCCTAATGGGTGAACACTTTTTAGTTCTGGCGGTGCCATGAAGGTCACGGAATCACGGACATAGGGTACGATCTCGTAATTTACATCTAGCTCTTCAAGTAACCAAATGATGCGCTTTGAACGAGACTGATTGAGGTGGTGAAGTTTAATCATTTACATATCCCTTTTTATAATGGGTCGTTAATCTGTACTACAAGTTTGCCGAAATTCTTACCTTCCAACAGACCGATGAATGCTTCTGGCGCATTATCCAGTCCTTGTACTAGATGTTCGCGGTATTGGATCTTTCCTTCTGCCAACCATTGATTAATATCTTGCGCAAATTCACCGTAACGATGTCCGTAATCATCAAAAATGATGAAGCCTTGCACCTTGATTCGTTTGGTCAGGAGCTTACCCATTAGTAATGGAAGATGGTCGGTACCTTCAGGCAGCTCTGTCGAGTTGTACTGAGAAATCAAACCACAAAGTGGGATACGCGCATTTGTATTCAGAAGTGGCATTACAGCCTCGAATACTTTGCCACCTACGTTTTCGAAGTAAACATCAATACCTTTGTCACAGGCATTTTTCAGTTGTTCTGCAAAGTCTTCAGCTTTGTGATCAATACACTCATCGAAACCAAGCACCTCTTTAGCGTAACGGCATTTTTCTTCTCCGCCTGCTATACCAACAACTCGGCAACCTTTGATTTTACCAATTTGACCAACTGTTGCGCCTACAGGCCCCGTAGCAGCTGCTACCACGATGGTTTCCCCTGGTTTTGGCTGACCAATGTCGAGTAAACCCATGTACGCGGTAAATCCTGGCATACCTGCAACGCCTAACGCGTAAGAAGGGTTTTGCGGTTCTTTACCAAGTTTAATGACCATCTCACCAGTTGAGATAGCGTAGTCTTGCCAGCCAACAGTGTAGGCAAGAACCCATTCACCCGCTTCGTAATCTGGGTGGTTTGATGTTTCTACCTGACAAACTGTACCACCGACCATTACGTCATCAATTGCAACAGGGTCAGCGTATGATTCGGCATCACTCATGCGACCACGCATGTATGGATCTAGAGATAAATAAACCGTTCTCAATAGCATTTCACCCTCTTTCGGAGTCGGTTTCGTTACCTCTTCTAAACGAAAGTTTTCTTGTGTCGGTGCACCATGGGGACGTGACGCGAGTACGATTCTGCGATTTGTTGCGTTAGTCATATCTATCTCACTTGTTGATTAGACCGGTCGTCTAGTATTTGTTTCAAAATATCCCGCTTATTTAAAGCGGGAAGGTTTACTGTGTTAACACTGACGCTTTTTCTGACAGTGAAACGTGTGTAGGGTGTTCATTCTGCTTCCACGCCGCCCATTATGGGCAAGTGCGCGTATTCTGCAGTAAGTGTTGAGTATAGGTCAGACTTTGCGTCAATGCTGCCTGATCTTGATAAAGTTTGTTCAGCAAGCTAGCGCCATTCCAAAGGTAGTATATCTGCCTTGCTAATAACGCACTGTCACCATTGGGGATTGAGCCATCTTGAATGCCGATGTCAATGCAATCCGCTATCGCTTGAATGGTTTTGTCTGCTCCTTGGCGTAATGCCAAGCGCATTGACTCAGAGAGATCGGAGACTTCTGCACTTAACTTAACCAATAAACATTTGTTCGCATTACACACGTCGTCTTCTACTTTGACCATTTCTTCGAAATAGCTCATTAGGCGTTGGTAGCCACTCAGTTCAGTATTGGTAAAGCGTGCGTTTAAACGCTCAAAATACTTAGTAAAGTAGTCTTGAATCATCGCTTCACCAAATTGTTCTTTGGATTTGAAGTAATGATAAAACGAGCCTTTTGGCACTGCGGCCTTTTTTAATAGCTCTGAAAGACCAACACTCGTGAACCCTCGGTTTACGATCAACTCGTATCCGACGTCGAGAATATGTTGGCGTGTGTCATTCGTCTTTGCGTTCATGAAGTGTACTATAGAATGAATTAGACCAGTCGTCTAGTGTTTGTTGTGGGTTATTTAATCAGCTCATACTCAATAACAAAGAGCGTGTCGGTATTTGGGTAGATTTCTCGAATTAACTGCTTGAGTTTTGGTAGTTCGATGGCTTCTTGTTCTGCATGAAACTCATTAATATCTTCAAAGTGAAGTGGTTCTACAGAACGTATCTTGATATCGCAGACTTTACGATCCTTTTCTAAGGTAAAAACTTCGACTTCTGTATTGGGAACGTAATGGCTTTCTGATTCATCTCGAATCGTTATCGTCTTTTTGCCTGACGTGATCAACGGGGTTAAGAATTCAAAAAAAGTAATCTTGGTTGGATGAGATGGCATGATGTACTCGTTAGTCTGGTTGTTTGGCGTAATTATATACCCAAATCCCCCAGAGATTCCTGTATTACTAGAACGATCGAGCGCGGATGAAGCGAATTAACTTGGCACTAAAGTAACCTGAGATAACGCCTATCCAGTTGGTGCTGAGATCATCAAAACTAAATGATCGATTTGGAATAAAAAGTTGGCTTATTTCTTCCATTGAAACGATAGCTAACAGCAGTAGCAAAAGACGAATCCCAAAAACGTCGGTTTTATTCGAGCTCACCAGAGAAGGGAACGTGAAGACCGATAAAAAGCCGATCAATAAACTGAAAGTAAAGTGAAGCGTACTTGATCCGCCTAAGTAGGTTTCCATTTGCAGGTAAGCAGTATGGTGTAGGTCAGAGCTTTTCCACAAAGAGAGTGAAGCGGTTAGCATCAGGACTAAAACAAAACTCGTGCGTGCCAGTATTAAAGCCATAATTAACCTATTGGAAAGAAGCCTAAGTAACGTTTTACAAAGTACAGTGCAGCTAAATTCTGGATAGCCATGCCAATTGCCATTGCCCACGCTGCACCAATCACACCAAACATTTGACAAAGCGTAACAAGTAGGCAGATGGACACCGTACCGGAGGAAATTGTAATGTATTTCATGGTTCTCTCATGACCACTCATTAATAATAAAAAACCTACTGAACCAGTTGCAACATTGACTAACTGCCCCAGAGAAAGGACGACTAATAGTGGTGCCGCGGCGAGAAACTCCTCACCAAAAAACTGCATTACAAACTCGGGGAAGAGGGTGCAAATAATTACGGGTACTATCGCTAAACCAACATTGGCTCGGCACGCCAAGCGGCTAAGATTCTGCAGTTTGCGCATTTGACGCTCTTTGTAGAGAGAGGCAAACATCGGGGCGACCACAAAGTTAATGGTAATCAGCACAAAGCCAATCAGTAGTGATGTGCGTTGGGCTGCGGCTAACAAACCGATTTCCGCTGTTGAGATAAAAAAGCCCGCAATAACAAGGCTTCCCCATTGAAGAACATTCGTGAAGATACTGCCAACCCAGACTTGCTTGGCAGAAGAGACCATTTTTTTGTTTGGTACGAAAGCCGATGTTTGATATTGATCTGAGCCAAGCCAATTGGCACTAGATATGACCGCGACACCTATGCTCGTTAAAAGCAGTGCGGTCATTAGATTGTTGATATTTTGCTGACCGATATAGTCTAGGGCAAAGACAAAAATGACCATCAACATGCTTACCCCAAGCTGCAATGCAAACAGAGATGATACAACTTTTCTACATGCTTGAAGCACCCGACTGTTGGTTTGCGCAAGCACCAAGAAAGGTATGCAAAGCAAGCATAAAGTAATCGCATACATTGGTGATTGAGTCTGGTTTAGCTGTTCTGGAAACAGATTAAACCCTGCCAACAAAACGCCTATGGCGAGCAAGCAAAATGCCATACTTCGATAAAGTGCGGTTTTATAGTTTTGGCTTTGTTCAAGCTTCTCTTTGTTATTAAAAGCGATCGCATTGTAACGAACTAACGAGACATCAAAACCTAGCTGAGAAACGATGGCGAGTAGTGAGACTAGGTTGAATAAAAAGAAAAATTGACCGGCCGTCGAAGCGTCACTGGTCTTCGATACAATCAGAGTCAGTAAAAAAGCAAATAGCGCACTCAACACACGCGTGATTGCGGTTTTTAATCCAGTAGATAATAAGCTTTTTTTACCGCTGGGCATCAACAGTAATTTTTGTTGAACAGTGTGAAACATAGGAGCATTTAACCGTATAGTTTATTGAGTGCTAGGCGCTGTTTTTCTTCACTGAAGGCATCGTTTAATTCTGCTGTATATTGGCGAAAATCGATCTCTTCATAATGATTGACACAATGCGCGATCTGCTTGGCCATTTCTTCAGGTGTGAGCGCTAAAAACGGGTAGTTGAGATCTTTGGTTGCGCCGATGGTCCGAATAACCATAGGAAGATGTAATTTGGATGCTTCTAGAATGGTTAACGGCATCCCTTCCCATGCCGCAGTATGTAGATAAAGGTCTGAACCCTTGAGCTTTTCAACTACCTCATCGCGAGGCAGCATACCCGTTACATCCACATTTTCAGTGCGTAATTTCTGTTCGAGTACGTGGTCACCGCCACCTATCCATGTGATCTCTATCGGGCGGTTAAGCGCATACCGATTAAGGAACTGCAATGTGCTGATAAGAAACTGAGGATCTTTTTGGGGCGCGACACGACCAAGTACAACGAGCTTCAGCGCTTCTTGCTTGTTTCGCTCTATACGATCTTCACTTTGATAAGACACGTAGTTGTTGAGCAGTTCGGCACGTTTCGCACCAATGCTAATGGCTAGGTCACACTCTCGTTGGCTACAGCCTGCAACCACATCAATTTTGCTCAGTTTTACTTTCTCTAGTGCTTTATAGATCTGGCGTGCAAGCTCTGAGATATCTTCACGTTCGAAGGCATAACAGTGCGGTGTGTAAACCAAGCGTGCCTTGCCAAGCTTTAGAAATCGGCCGAGAAATCCCGCTTTACTCGAGTGCAAATGCACGACGTCGGGACCAAGTGATGCAATCATGTGGTTTGCATCGCGAATAAATTGAAGCAAGCCGCCTTCTACCCACTTTGTCTGTACGAAAATGTGGTGGTTGTTCTCATTGGTCAAGTCGTTTTCTCGGGCTCTGGCTAGCAAGAAATGTTGATAAGGCTCGTCTCTGGATGAGTGAACATAACTATAGAGGGCGGTTTGAACGCCACCTCCAAACGCTTCTGTAACATGGAGTACTTTCTTCATGATGATTTTGTCCCTGGTGTTTGCATCCATTTGTGTTTAAAAGCATCACGCTCTTGCTCTGAATAAACGTGGCGATACAAGGGAAGATCGTACATATAGAACAGTTTTGAGAAGTCGTAGTGATTCTTAAAGTGTTGGTGGATATTGGAGTACCACTTGTTTTTCGCTTCGTTGCTGTTTTTTAGCACGAAGTCTTGCAACTCAAGAAACTCACCGATTTCTTTATCAAGAGAACTGAGCTGTTCACATTTGATTAGCATGACGTTGGCCTGAGCGTTCTGGAATGTGAAGAAAGGTTGAGTGTTGTCCAGCTCTTGGCGCATCACATCGATATTGAAATTACGCTTTAACTCGTTGTCGAACCAGTCCGCAAAATAGTTGAGATTGATATAGTTATCAAAGCAATGCTCGAGGTGCTGATACGTGACTTCCATATCTCGGTGAATTGCATCGTTCTTTTTGCCTTCGATAAATTGCAAATGGAGATCTTGAAAGAAGCGAGAAAAGACAGTTGCGATTGGATCGCGGACCAGCGTAACGATTTTAATCTGCTCGCGTTTTTGTAAGATACGTTTTCGCTGCTTGAGCACTAAGCGATAGAGTGCGCGGTTTCGGAAGTCGAAGAATTTACTCACGTCTTTTTTATTGTGATACATGTGAAATTCTTCGTGATCATCAAAGGTGTGGATGTGATAGCTCGGGATATTTTTCTCCCCTAGCGTGTGCTCAATTGATGAGGAGCCAACTTTGCCCATTTGGTAAACTAAAACAAAATTATCAGCTTGGAGTTCTCGGTTCTTTTCAAATTGTCGAGAGATTGAATACTTCATCTATCCTATCCTTGATTATTCATATTCGTGGTGATGGTTTACCGGAAAAGTATGAGCAATGGCCCTTGAGTCGTTGCTCATGCTGATCATGACGGGTAATAAGAGTATTAAAATTATGGTGGTGTTTACCGCAACGAAAAACACCATGATGAGGGCGTATATCGCAAGTAATAGGCTTTTTCTGTTTTCATTAAGACTACGGAAGCAAAAGCGAATAAAAAGAAAATAACCACCAAACAGCAGACCGATACCAAGCAATCCGTATTCAATTGCGGTATCTAACACAAAGTTGTGGGTGTAGATCGCCAGCTCATCATAATTAAAGTAACTGATCATAAAGTTGGGTAACATTTTCGCGCCGACACCTAACACTGGGTGTTGAAGTAAAATATCTAGCCCATTGGCAAGTAAAAGTTTTCTATGAAGATTCGATACCCAGCGCGCTTCACTTTGGTTGGCAAATAAGACGTCTTCTTGGGTTATTTCCAATGTGTCTGCTAGCGTTTCAAACCCAACGTAGAGTGTGGTTGTGACGGCAGTAAACACAATGAAGCTCAAGGCTAATAAAATTGTCCACGTGTACGTTTCGCTGAGCGATTTTCTCATTAAGTTTTTTACGAGCAGTTGGTCAAAGAAGAAAAGCAGACAAAAACCAAGTAGCGCTTTTCTTTCTTGTGACAACACCAGTAATACTAAAGCTACGAGCATCAAAAGGTGGAAAGCGCGAATTTTATCTCGATAAAGGTACAGTAGTGAGCACAGTACACCGAACCCGTATTTACTTACCCCGAGTAACTTAAACCCGCTTTGATAGCCCTCAGCAAAGTGCCATAAGGCAACGAGCGTACAGATGAAAAACAACAAATACGTGAAATAAACCATTACCCGTTCGTCATCAAACACGCCATAGGCGTACATTAGGCTCAGTAGGCACAAAATCGCTAACCATTGCACAGTTTCTATAACTAGCGGCATTAAAGGGACGCGATTTAGCAGACCATTTATGAACACATACCCAGTGAACAATATGAGGAACCCCATACAGGGATGCATGAGTTTTTCAGCTTTTCCTTCCAATACCACTAATGCAGTAAAACCAATGGACAAAAGGCTTGCGATGTCAGACGGGGCTAGCGCTATTCCTCCAGCACGAAACTTCATAGGAATAAAGAACAATGCTAATAGGCATGCTGCAAGCAATGAGGCGCGATGGCTCGATGGCGCGGAATTATTTGTTGGCGCAAAGCTGCTGGTAGATTCCATAGTAACCTTCACGAAATTTATCGATGGTGTAGAGAGAGGCCCTATTGACTGAGTATTGACTTGCAGCGTCATACCGCTCAACACTTTCACACAGCTGGAGCACTTTTTGGCTCAGTTCAGTGGCGTTACCAACTTGAAATAAATATTCGGCACGTCCGGTGACGTCATCCAAACCAGGTACGTCCGACGATAGTACGGGTAAGCCTGCTGCCATTGCCTCAACCGCCGCCAAACCAAAGCCTTCGACGTGCGACGATTGCACGTAAATATCCATGTCGTTCAAAAAGGCTGGAACGTCTGAAACTACGCCATGAAAGTGAACACGTTGCGCGACGTTGATTTTTGTTGCCAATTCTTGCAGTGACGATTTTTTTTCTCCATCTCCCGCAAGGTGGAGTTCGTATCGTCTTGGTAAATGGATAAGTGCTTGGATAAGCGTTTCATGATCTTTATGTTGGTGAAGTCGGCCCACCATTCCAATCTTGATAACTGGTTTGTCGATTAGGTGGCTGGCGCATCTTGGTGTCATAGAAAACCTTTTTAAATCAACGCCATTGTGCACCACGTGATATTTGTGTTGGTAGCGAGGCATGAACTTCACCAGTTCATCTTGTACTTTTTCACTAATACTGACCGTCAAGTCGTGGCCCCAATACAAGACGTATTCCATGAACTTAAACAGCGGATAGTCACGTCGACGGTTATAAGAACAGTGCTCAGTCTGGATTCGTTTTTTACCTACCGCCAATAGCGCTAGGTAAATGGAAGGGTAGAGGTGCCCGTGAACGACATCCGGCCAACGCAGCAAAGAGAATTTCTCACTCAATGACAATGTGCGCCAGTTAAAACACTCTATCCCTTGGGCGGATAGCATTGGTAAGTAATCATTTTCATCACACAAGACCAAAATTTTGATTTCGTATTCAGGCTTATGTTCTAAAACAAGATCGACTAAGAACTTCTGAGCACCGCCGTTCTGAGAAAGATCATTAATAATATGTAGAATCTTGGTTTTCATGATTAATTGGTCAGATATTGCTGTTTAAGGTCGATGATTTCTGCATTTGAGAAAAAGTGCTTCGTCAATTTAGAATTCAGCATTTCTTCAACGTACTCGGGTGTAGGTTGAAATTGCGTTTTGAATTCTTTCAGTAGTGGCGAGTACCATTTGTTGTCTGATTGATTTTCATAAACAACATCCACGGGGTAACCTAAAAAGTCTTCAACTGCGGAGTTAGCCTGCGTTAGCTTGTCACTTCGAATGACCAACAGTGAGAAGTTATTGTTATGGTATGTTTGATAGCCTACTTCGTGATTAAAAGACTCGTTAAACACATCAATCCCTGTTAGTTGTTTGATCTCGTTGTCAAACCACTGCAGCGCATATTGATGATTCATGTGCTTATCAAATGCTTCTTGGAGTAATTGCGGTCGTTCGGTACGTATTGCGCTGTCATCCTTTAGATATTTGTCCGCCATCCAAAAAGGAAGTGCTTGAAAGAACATTGAGACATTTCGTCCGATCGGTTCACGCACCAGCGAGATGATTCGAACTTTTTTCTTGCGCTTTAACATGTGGCTCATCGTTATACGCTTTAGTCGTCGCTTTAACGCATTGATCTGAGGCTTATGCAATTGCGCTCTAACGGGGGATATTTGTTTTTGCGCATCGACGGTCATAAGGTCGTGCAAGTGAATCGAGTCAGGAATGGAATGCTCTAATGCACTCGAACCTACTTTGCCCATTTGATAGATCAATACCGGCTGTTCTTGGCTTTTCAACGTTTGGTACCAAGATAGGTTTACGTTAGTATGCGTATTTCTGGACATAGAGCGTCTCTCCTTCCTTGGCCTTGGCTTGTGTGATTAAGACGCCAAGAGATGGAACTGAGTGTTGTATTTGTTTAGATAACGCAAGGTTAACCAGTGATGATTTTGTTGATTCTGAGCGAATGACGGTGATCAGACCATTGGCATACTGACCAAGAATAAGTGCGTCACTCACTGACAGTAGGGGCGGTGTATCGATAATGATCCGGTCATACTTATTTTGAAAATGTTCGAGCAACTTTTTAAAGCGATCAGAAGCCAGTAATTCCTGTGGGTTTGGCGGAATTAGGCCGGCCGGTAATACATCTAAGTTGGCTTCTTTTATATGTGTAACACAATCTTTGATTGGCGTATCCATCGTCAGGATATGCGTTAAGCCAGGGCTTGATTCAGCAATACCGAATCGCTTTGCGATGGAAGGTCGACGTAAATCGCAGTCGATGATCAACACCTTTTCCATTTTTGAAAACGACACCGCCATATTGATACTGGTCGATGTTTTTCCTTCTTCTGGAATAGCAGAGGTAAAGGGCAATATCTTTTGCTTCGTGTTGGTTAATCTGAGCAGAAGCGAGGTTCTGACGGAGCGGCAAGCTTCACTAAATAGCTTTTCTTCATCATCTAAATACGCGGTATAACTGACGCCGTTTTTACGCAAATTGCGTTTTTTGACCATAGGAATCACACCTAAACACGTAACACCAAGTTTTTCCTGCACATCGGCTGTGCTTCGGATAACTTCTCGCATCGTTTCTAAGATGATGACTAGAGCGCAAGCAATGGCAAAGCCAAAAAAGGTGGCAATCAGTACCAGTTTGATTCGTTGTGGTGCCACCGGGAATAGAGGAATGATGGCTTTATCAGTAAAGCGAGCAGTGACATTCTTGTAGTCGCTGGTGGCGTTGGTCTCTTTCTCACGATTTAAGAACGCTTCATAGAGTGCCTTATTCGATTCAACCTCGCGTTTTAACTGTTCGTAACGCGCTTTTTGTGACCCTAACGATTGGAAGTCTGACTTTTTGTTATCGAGTTCTGCTCGAAGCATGTCCTCTTGCGCTTTTGCAGCAAGAAGGTCTTGTTGCTTACTGAAGGAAATGTCACGAATGAGTTGCTGAGTTCTTGATTGAATTTCAGCAAGCTGTGCTTTCGCCTGAATCATTCGATCATGCTTAGGTCCGTAGCGCTGTGCCAGTTCAGAGAGATTTTTGGCTGCCTGTGCTTCCGACAATTTTAGATCGCGGATTTGCGCTTGATTAGCGAATTCATCAATTGACAACAAGCTGTCTAAACTTTGCGAAGATTTACGTCGTAACAGTTGGATTAACGTCTGCGCTTCAATACGCTTATTAACAGCGATATTCAGCTTGCGAGTGAGTTCTTCTAGCTCATTTGCGTAAATTTCATCAATACCGTTTATATCGATCAACCCTTCTTTTAACAAGAATTCTTGCAGCGCTTGCTCCGAGTTACGTAATCGCTCCTCCAATTTTTGAGAGTTGTTTGTCAACCAAGTAGCCGCATTTTGTGTAACGACCAATTTGGCTTCAAAATTTGCGTCAATGTAGGCTTGGCCGACCGCGTTGGCGATTGTCGTCGCAAGCTTAGGATCGGTAGAACGAAAGCGAATTCTGACTAATTGGGTGTTACGTACTGGCTCAATATCGAGTTTACCTCTGAAAGCTTGAAGTGCCTGATAATAGGACTCTGAAAACTGGGCGGTTTCTTTTGGGCTTGGTGCCACATTCAGTAGGTCTTGAACAAAAGGAATCGACTTTATTTGGTCGATTTTTTTATTTAACCCCCCTGAGCTTGTGAATTCAGGTAATTGGGTAAGGTTCAGCTCTCTAATGACCTTATCTGCAATATGATTCGATTTTAAAATGGCGATTTGCGTTTGAAAGTACTCTTTTTTTGTCGTGTCGACGCCATATACTTCCTCGATTGAAAGGGCGCTTTTTTGCTCCTCTTGGATGAGTAGCGTAGCTGTAGCTTGGTATATCGATGCTTTGGAGTAGATATACCAAGTACAAGTTAATGAGAACAGAAGCGTGAATGCTGCGATGCTTAGCCAATTCTTTTTAATCGCTTTGAAGTGATGGCCAAAACGAATCAGTTCTACTTTGTTCATCTGGAGATTATTTGGATGAGTCCCGTTCATTTGATTCCCTGTCACTTAAAAGAAGCTCTGGTCAATAAATACAATGTCACCAGGTTCAACGTTGCGGTGCATACTGACCCCCTCCATCGTTTGACCTGTTTTATGCTTGGTGAGGTTAATGCCTTTGCGTGAGGCTCTGTCGGTCAAGCCACCTGCTAGAGCGATGGCCTTCTCTATGGTTAACCCTGGACGGTACTCAAATCCACCAGGTCTCCTGACTTCTCCATTAACGTAAAACAGACGAAAGTTATTGATGGTGACCATCACTTTTGGATTGATGAGATAATCGCCTTTTAAGCCCGTTTCTATTTCGTACTTGAGTTGTTTTGGTGTTTTTTTGATTGCTTTAATTCGGCCAAGGTAGGGGTAATCAAAGTAGCCATCTGACGTTATTAGAATATTTTTAATCGTAAGATCTTCTTCACCATAGACCTGCACGGAAATGGTATCGCCAGTATCGAGTAAGTAATCTTCCTCGTTTGAGTCAGCGTTGACCAAAGTGCTAAATAGCAACAACGCTACACTCATGAATTTGATGAATGCCTTCATTAATAATCCTTTTTACAGAGAAAACTGTGCGCTTAAAGTCCAAATGTTTTGTTCGAAGCTATAATCCGATCGGCTAGAGTTTTTATCTTGGTATTGCCAATCGGCTTGCAGCTGTATCCAACGTTTGATCTGATAATCGATACCAAAAGATAGAGTGTACCGATCGTCGTTTCTGGAGATTCCCGTGTAATCATCTTGTTGATAAACAGCACCTAAGCGAGTTGCAAGGTAACTATTCCAATCGTGCTTCAGGTTCAGTCGGTAACGAGTTTGTAGGTTGTAATCGCCATCTTGATCGGGGTTAACCGCCGCTTGAGTGGTTTTCACGCTGACTAGAGTTTGTTCTTGAGGCAGCCATTCAAAGCCGATATCCCAACTAAAGCCTTTAAATGTCTCTCGTTGAGCGCTGTCAAAATCTTTGATTTGATAACCGAGTCGAGCGATGCCTTTGGTTTTTCCTGTAACTTCCCATTCGGCACCGGTGTAATAGAAACTGGTGTTGTTATCTTTCGATGGCTGCGCAGAATTTCGGTGTTGATAATCGGTTACGATTTGGTTTGTTCCGACTAACCAATAGGTTCTTGGCGTCGCTCTTAAATAGAACTCCAAATGTGCATTGGGAGCTCGAAAATCGTTGTATTTAGTTTTAGCGTTTGGGCGCCCAGGCAAGCCGTCACGATAGTTTTGATAGGTTTTATCACTATAGCCTAAACCGAATTCGAGTCTGCCTTTGGCACCGTTAGATCCAAAGACATAATTGGTTTTTACATCGTTACGGTTGAACTCTATTGGTGAGTCGATTGCGCTACCATTACCTTCGGTAATATCTTCTCCTCGAACTTCATGCTGGGCGCGAAAACGGTAATCAACCACTAAACGATGACGATGATTAAATTCGAAAAAGTTGGAAAACTGAAAAGTGTGGTCGTCGAAGTCGTTGCGATCGTCAGATGAAAAGCCAGCTTTTAACTTATATAAAATATCTGCGCGATAGCGATTCCGTTCTATACGTGCTAGTAAGCTTGGTTCTATACCCCAAATATTGGCCGATTCTACATTGCCGGATTTTTCCGCTTTATTAATGTTGTCATCTCCCTCGTAGAAAGTTTTTACGAGGGGAATCAACTCTATACCAGACTCGGTTTGGTAAGCCATCGGTTCTGCGAGCAAGTCAGTAGAAAACAGACTTAATGCTATTGCCATTGTCAGTTTCTTCATAATCTTAACCTTAGTAAGCGTTAGCACCAGTGAAGCCTTTGAAAACGGTCATAAAGATGATTTTGATGTCCATCCAAACCGACCAATGGTGGATGTAATCCAAATCAAACTCGACTCTCTTTTCCATTTTTTCTAAGGTGTCGGTTTCGCCGCGATAACCATTAATCTGTGCCCAGCCAGTAATGCCTGGTTTTACTTTGTGACGTAGCATGTAGCGATCCACGATCTGACGGTATTCTTCATTGTGTGCCACGGCATGAGGGCGTGGGCCGACAATAGACATGGTCCCTTGCAGTACATTGATAAATTGAGGTAGTTCGTCCAAAGAGGTGCGACGTAGAAATCCGCCAAAAGGCGTAATACGAGGATCGTTCTTTGTCGCCTGTTTCACGTTGGAACCTTGATCCATGGTTGTCATTGAACGGAACTTCCAGACTTCAATCTTGCGTCCATCAAGACCGTACCGATGTTGTTTAAAGATGACAGGGCCTTTAGACGTTGCCTTAATGCCAATCGCAATGACGAATAGAATAGGGGCGATTAAGACCAAAATAATGCTCGAAAACAAGATGTCTTCAAACCGTTTTACCCAAGAAGAAATTCCAGCAAAAGGTGTATCAAAGACACTTAGTGTTTGAACTTGGCCGATCTGCGCCCAACGAGAATGTAAAAGGTTATAAGTGAAGAAGTCGGGAATCAGATACGTATTTGCGGTGGTATCTGAGAATTGGTTAAGAAGTGACGCAATGCGCTCTTTTGCGTGCATTGGCATCGCGATATAGACGTAATCTACTTCCCCTTTTTTAGCTCGCTCAAGGGCGTGGTCAACAGCTCCTTTAATAGGATAATCAGAATTTGGCAATCTGTCGGAAGATCGTTCGTCGTAAAAGCCATCAAAAAGCACGCCGTGTTCTGTGTGGTTTTGAATTTCGTTAGCTAGGGTAATGCCGTGAGGAGTTTGGCCGATGATGATCGCAGTGCGAGTGTTGAATCCTTTTTTTCTCAAATAGGCTAATCCGGTACGGAATGTTACTCGCCATGCTAAGAGCAGAGCGGGCGTAATCGCAAACCACAGCGCTAAAATTGTGTTATCAAATAAGGTATGGACTTCAGAAAAATACAGCACAATAAAGATAAGTGCAGAAGTCACCGCCCAAGCAACACAGACAATAAACATCTGCTCTTTAAACGAACTGGTTCGCCAAGAGCGATACAGATTGCCGCTTTCTGCCATAAATAGAAAGGAGATGCCTCCAACGAAAGCCAATATGACGTAATCTTTCCCCATCGCAGTATTCATGTCTTTGAACACTAAAAGCAGCATAAAAGAGACGATGACAGCAAGATCTGAGATGCGATATAAAAAAGCGAACTCCATCTCATGAGAGCGGATAAGTCCTTTTTGTTTCATGACTCAGTTTCCCTTCTGACACGCTACCGCCCTTGGGTGTCTTCCCCAATTGCCGTGTCGTGAACGTTATTAGTAGTTAGTGCACAGAGCATTCTGTGGAATGCTGCTGAGTTTTTTGTCACGTGTAATTTCGTTGATAAGTGTAAAAATTTGCTTTGTTGAGGTAAGTGGAAATAAGAATGATATTTAGCCCTTTGGCTAAGTTTGGCGGGTTAGGAAAAAGCTGGTACTTACTTATGAGGAATGAGGAAAAGTATTAAAAATGAAGTATCAGTACAAAGACAATGGTTTATGTGAGGGTAGAAGAAACGGGTGATTTGATTCGTTCACGATTAATGATTTAGTATCGAATTGCTGATATTTATTAAGATAAAAAAATCCCTCTCACTTGAGAGGGATTTTTTTGAGTAAGGACGAATGAACTATTCGACTTCTACGCCGTTTTCTTTGTATAGGCGGCGGCATGCGCGACCATCACTGTGGAACAGGTGACAACGATGAGCTGGAATACCGATCTCGATTTTATCGCCAGTGTCGACTGCAAGCGTGTCCGGCTGACGGAAAATAACGTCGGCGTCCGCGCCTTCTAGATTTAGGTATACTTGAGTTTCGTTACCTAGCTTCTCAACAATCATCACTTCACCGTGAATACTTGCATCAGCTTCAGAAGCGGATAATAGGTGCTCAGGGCGAATGCCTAAAGACATTCGGTCGCCGCGGTTAACGGTTGTACCATCCACCGGAATCCAGAAAGATACGCCGTTAGATAGTTGAACTTTGACGCGCTCTGCTTCTACTTCATCAATGAATACGCTCATGAAGTTCATTTTAGGAGAACCGATAAAGCCAGCTACAAAGCGGTTTTGTGGGTAATGGTAAAGCTCAAGCGGCTTACCAACTTGCGATACATAACCGCCGTCTAGTACAACGATTTTATCTGCCATTGTCATCGCTTCTACCTGATCGTGCGTTACGTAGATCATGGTACAACCAAGTTGGCGTTGTAGCTTAGTAATTTGTGCACGCATGTTTACACGCAGTGCCGCATCCAAGTTTGATAGTGGCTCGTCTAGAAGGAATACATTTGGCTGCGATACCAATGTTCGGCCAATCGCCACACGTTGACGCTGTCCACCGGAAAGTGCTTTTGGTTGGCGCTCAAGCAAGTGGCCTAGTTGTAGGATTTCTGCTGCTTGTTCAACACGCTTGTCGATTTCTGCTTTGTCTGCTTTTGCTAGTTTCAAGCCAAATGACATGTTGTCATATAAGTTAAGGTGCGGGTAAAGAGCGTAAGACTGGAATACCATACCAACACCACGTTTGGATGGTTCGACGTCATTCATGCGCTGGTCACCAATATACAAATCACCTGAAGTAATGTCTTCAAGACCGGCAATACAACGTAAAAGGGTAGATTTACCACAACCTGATGGACCTACGAAAACAACAAATTCACCTTCGTTGATTGTTAGGTCTACGTTCTTAGAAATCAGTACGTCGCCATACGCTTTACAAACATTTTTTAACGTGACACTCGCCATGTAGCTCGTCCTCGATCAATTTTTTATTATTCACCGCTCATCATTATATGAATTATCTAGCGAGCAGTAACAGTAGGAATCGGTAAGTTCTTGCGGTTGGTAAGAAAAGTAGGGTAGCACTTCAATAAAATGTCCTGAATAGAAGTGCTACCCATCATAGCCAAGTACGAGTTTCTCTCCCCCACATTATTCGTATTGTCTCCCCCGTGAAATAATTACCACAAACAACACTAATAATGACATTCCACTCGTCTGGCAATGCAAAACCAGCAAATCTTTTTCCTAATACGTAGGCACTGCTGGGAAAGGGTTCTTACCATCCACTCTTGGATGACTGCAGTTTCTAAGATTGTGCGTAGTGCGACATCCTCCTAATAGAAATAATTGTAGGGGGAGTAGAAAGGGAGGAGTAAAAAAGGAGGAGGAAGAAAGCAGTTGGTCGGAAATCACATTATTGCACCACCTAAAGTTGAAACCGATCACAGGAACTATCCATTTTGTGATTTGAGTCTCTTACCCTTGGCGATTTAGATCACGAAAATACGTCATAATTGTAAGGGCGTAGGGATTAGGAGGATGAGACATATTGGATTATTTCAGATGATATATGTCGAAATACGGCTGAACCTCAATGGACTAGCCCTACATCAAAAATATAAAAAGGATACGAACATGAAAAAGTTAAGCGCTGTAGCACTAGGTACTCTTGTTGCTTTGGGTTCTTTTGGTGCTAATGCTGCCATCGAAGAAGGACAACTTACTATCTGGATCAACGGTGATAAAGGCTACAACGGCCTTGCTGAAGTTGGTAAGAAATTTGAAGAAGACACAGGCATTAAAGTGACTGTGGCTCACCCAGATGGCCTTCAAGACAAATTCCCTCAAACTGCAGCGACTGGCGACGGTCCTGATATCGTATTCTGGGCTCACGACCGTTTCGGTGGTTACGCAGAAGCTGGCCTGCTAGCAGAAATTAAACCTTCTAAGAATATTCAAGAAGGTATCGTTGATTTCGCTTGGGATGCAGTACGTTACGACGGCAAATTGATCGGCTATCCAGTTGCGGTTGAGTCTCTATCTCTAATCTACAATAAAGACTTAGTTCCAAACCCACCAAAGTCTTGGGAAGAGGTTGCAGCATTAGATGCAAAACTTAAAAAAGACGGCAAGTCTGCAATCATGTGGAACCTAAAAGAACCGTACTTCACTTGGCCACTAATGGCGGCTGATGGCGGCTACGCGTTCAAATACACTTCTGAAGGTTACGATGTTAAAGACGCTGGTATCGCGAAAGAAGGCGTTAAAGACGCAATGAGCTTCGTAAAAGGCTTAGTTGATAAAGGCGTAATCTCTGCGGATATGGATTACTCCGTGTCTGAGTCTGCGTTCAACCAAGGCAAAACAGCGATGACGATCAACGGTCCATGGTCTTGGGGCAACATTGAGAAGTCAGGCGTTAACTACGGCGTGACTACGCTACCTAAGTTCCAAGGTCAATCTTCTAAGCCATTCGTTGGTGTTCTAACAGCTGGTATCAGCACTGCGTCTCCAAACAAAGACCTAGCAGTTGAGTTCATTGAGAACTACCTACTAACAAACGATGGCCTACGTATGGTTAACAACGATAAGCCTCTAGGTGCGGTAGCGCTTAACTCGTTCCAACGTGAGCTAGATTCAGATACTCGTATCGCTGCAACAATGGACAATGCGATGAACGGCGAAATCATGCCAAATATCCCTCAAATGAACGCATTCTGGGGTGCGGCTAAGAACGCAATCATCAACGTAGTTGACGGTCGTCAAACTGTCGATGCAGCTCTTGCAGATGCAGAAAAACAAATGACTAAATAATTAAGTAAGACCTTTTTAAGGAGGAGGCAACTCCTCCTTACTTTTCTATATTTATTCTATATTCGCTAGCAGGTTCCCTATGCAGTCAGTTCAAGGTACAAATGCTATGACAGCACCAGAAGCCAGCCTTCCGAGCAGCAAAAAAGTGTTCATGAAATGGTCACTTTTAGGCACAGTCGGCATCATCAATGGCTACGCAACAATCCTTATGTATTCTCGCGGTGAGATTGCGTTTGCACTACTTACGCTCATTCTTACCGCTTTAGCGTTGTTCATCTTTGGTAGTAAAAAGACGTACGCACACCGTTACATCTACCCTGGTATAGCAGGGATGATCCTTTTCATTCTTTTTCCTTTGGCGTACACCATAGGTTTGGCGTTTACCAACTATAGCGCGAAGAACCAACTCTCTTTTGATCGCGCTCAGAACGTACTTTTGGACCGAACTTACCAAAGTGGTGATAGCTACCCGTTCACTTTGTATAAAACGGAGCAAGGCCATCAACTTGTGGTTGAAAAAGATGGTGAGCTACTTGCAAGCCCGACTTTTCAGCTTGATAACCTTTCAGCATCGGAGTTTGATCTTTCACCAATTGAAGAAGTGACGGGTGAAAAAGAATCAATCAAGGCGATTGTTAAGAACCGCAGTGCGTTGAGCAGTGTCGATTTACATTTGCCAAGCGGTGATGATATCCGTATGAGTGGGCTGCGCAAATTTGCTGCAGTTGTGCCTTTGTACACATTACAAGAAGATGGTGAAACGCTTTACAACAACCGGACTGAAGAAACGCTACGTCCAAATATGGAAGTAGGTTACTACCAGCCTGTCGATGAAAACGGTCAATTTGTTGGCAGCACAGTGTCACCAGGTTTCGTGGTGAACATTGGTACCCACAACTTTGAGCGTGTTTGGAAAGATGATGGTATCAAAGAGCCGTTTATCAGTATCTTTATCTGGACCATTGTTTTCTCTGCGCTAACCGTATTGTTTACGCTTGTTATTGGTCTTGTCCTTGCCAGTGTGGTTCAGTGGGAAGCACTTAAAGGTCGCTCAGTTTACCGTTTGTTGCTAATCCTGCCTTATGCAGTTCCGGCGTTTATTTCTATCTTGATCTTTAAAGGTTTGTTTAACCAAAGCTTTGGTGAGATCAACATGTTGTTGGAAGGCTTATTCGGCATTAGCCCGGCTTGGTTCTCTGACCCGTTCATGGCGAAAACCATGATCTTAATTGTGAACACTTGGCTTGGTTTCCCTTACATGATGATTTTGTGTATGGGCTTACTAAAAGCGATTCCAGACGATTTATATGAAGCATCAGCAATTGATGGTGCGAACTTTGTCACGAACTTTACACGTATCACACTACCAATGATGTTGAAGCCGTTAACACCATTGTTGATCGCAAGTTTTGCATTTAACTTCAACAACTTTGTACTTATCCAGTTGTTGACTGGCGGTGGTCCAAACATGATTGGTACATCAGAGCCTGCGGGTTACACCGACCTACTAGTAAGTTACACCTACCGAATCGCATTCGAAGGTGCTGGCGGTCAAGACTTCGGTCTAGCAAGTGCGGTAGCAACGCTTATCTTCCTATTGGTTGGCGCATTGGCACTTATCAACCTACGTGTAACTAAAGTAGCTCAGGACTAAGGAGAAATTACAATGGCAATGGTACAAGGTAAGTCATTAAAGTATCGTGTTTGGGCTACTCATATTGCAATGTGGGCATTCTTGGCACTGATTATTTTCCCTTTACTGATGATCATCGCGATTTCATTCCGTGAAGGTAACTTTGCAACGGGTAGCCTGATCCCAGACAACCCAACACTTGATCACTGGAAATTGGCATTAGGTTTCTCGGTGACTAATCCAGACGGTACAGTTACACCGCCACCATTCCCAGTAATGACATGGTTGTGGAACTCGGTAAAAGTGGGTGGTATTTCTGCAATCCTAATCGTGGCGCTATCAACCACATCGGCTTACGCGTTTGCTCGTATGAAGTTCAAAGGTAAGAACACCATTCTTAAAGCGATGATGATCTTCCAGATGTTCCCTGCGGTGTTGGCACTGGTTGCTCTGTACGCGTTGTTCGACAAACTGGGTCAGTACATTCCTTTCCTTGGTCTGAACACGCATGGCGGTCTGATCTTCGCTTACTTAGGCGGTATCGCACTGCACGTTTGGACCATTAAAGGCTACTTCGAAAGTATTGACTCGTCTCTAGAAGAAGCAGCGGCTCTTGATGGTGCTACACCATGGCAAGCATTCCGTTTGGTATTGCTGCCACTGTCTGTGCCAATCCTAGCGGTAGTCTTCATCTTGTCGTTCATCATGGTAATTGGTGAAGTTCCTGTAGCGTCACTACTGCTTTCTGATGTAGACTCGTACACACTTGCAGTGGGTATGCAGCAATACCTATATCCACAAAACTACTTGTGGGGTGACTTTGCCGCAGCTGCTGTACTTTCAGCAGTGCCAATCACTGCCGTATTCTTACTTGCGCAGCGCTGGTTGGTTGGTGGTCTAACCGCTGGTGGTGTGAAAGGATAATCTCTTGTGGTCTGAGATTGATAAGAATAACTAGAAAAGGGCGACCACATGGTCGCCCTTATACTTAGCACGGATATTACAATTTTGGTTTGGCCGCCGATCAGTAATATCTTGGCTTTTATTGGCGTTACGCATAGCTGGCTGTTAGCTTAGTTCCTTACGATTCAATCACTAACAGTTTTTGTAACCATAACCTGAGTTTAGACTCAGGTTTTTTTATGCCTGTTAAAGGCAATTGTGCAATAAGTAGATAGAGATTAGCGGCTTTGCAATGGATTACACAGGGCTTGAATAATGCCCTGCGTAGCACTTCACATAAATAACTAGAGCTTAGTAAAAAGCTAAATTGAGGTAGGGAAGGAAGAGATTAAAACTCTCGGCTGGAAGGTGCGCATCCAACGTATTGAAGCAGCGTGTACAAACTTTCTTGCTGCAGTGCGACGCGACGAAATAGATTAGCAAAGGTAACGTCACCGCCAAAGCAAGTTTGAATGTAATGATTAATTTCTGTTTCGTTATACCCCTCGACGTACATGGTTCTCACCCACTGGTACTCGACCGCTTTTAAATTGGTCAACGTCTCTTCACTTAAGGTCGTTTCTTTTAGTCTCAAGATCCAAACTCTATCCAACTCTAAAATAATGGATGGATTTAAGCAAAGCTAGGTGAAGGATTTATGACAGAGAAGGGCGAGCGTGAAACAAATGGCAAAACCATGATGTTGCTCCACACTCTGGGTCTAGGTAACGTTGAGGTACTTAATAGCGTTCTTAACGGATGCCAGTTACTTGAGATATTTAACGTGTGCTTCCATTTCTTCCCCAATCTCTTTACGCATGTTCATAAGACGGATAGCGGATTGCTCTAAGGCTTTGTCTTCATCTGACTCTGGAATCCATTTCGGTACATCGGTTGGTTTTCCGTTTTCATCTACAGCAACCATGATAACGATACAGTGAGTGGTGAGTCTGTTTTTCATTTGCTTTGGATCACTAGCTTGCACGTCAATCGCAATGTGCATTGAGCTTCGTCCGGTATAAATGACTTTCGCGCTAACTTCGACTAAGTTGCCGACATGAATCGGCGCAACAAACCGAATGCCGCCAGCATATGCGGTAATGCAATATTTACCACTCCACGCTGCAGAACAGGCGTACGCTGCCAAGTCGATCCATTTCATTACGGCGCCGCCGTGCACTTTTCCGCCAAAATTTACGTCGCTGGGTTCTGCTAAAAAGCGAAGGGTAATGTCTCTTTGACCACTGCTCATCTGTCTTTCCTTGATGGGTTATTGTTTTCCCAATTTAGCAGCAAGATGAATTTTCGGGAATAGCGAATGAAACAAAACATTAACTTTTATTCGAACGCTGGAAGTGACAAGCCACAGCGTAGTTCTATGGCTTGAGGTGTAGATGTTAATTGGCGGTAGAGGCAATCTCAGAATTGGACAATGGTTTTCTCTGTCTTACTTTTATTTGCGACAGGATAACGCCAGAGATGACTAACAACCCACCAATAATGTGGTAAGCGTAAATTTTCTCACCAATTAGTGTTGAAGCAAGTATGACGGAAACCACAGGCATTAGGTTCATGAACATAGCACTTGAATCAGCACCAATTGAATCAATCGCTTTGACCCACATCAGCGGCGCGAAAATGGAAGCAGCAATACCAGCATAAGCGATTAATGGTAGCGCGTCTTGGCTTGGTAACAGTTGCTCACTAGAGAGCCAAAGTGGTGTGAGCATCAAAACAGAAAAGAAGCCCTGCATGTAAACCAGAGTCAAACTACTGAATGGCATTTTCCAGCGTTTTAGCAGAACACAATAAGCCGCGTATACCATGGCAGCAACGAGCATTAAGCTGTCACCTTGCGTTAAGTCTTGATGTAAAAAGTAAGTGATATCACCGTGACCAAGCATAAATGCCAAGCCGCCGAGCGAAATGACACCACCGACGATACTTAACATTGATATAGATTTACCGAGCAATGGGACACTTAAAAACACACTGATCAAAGGAACTAAAGAGGTGATCAGGGCCATATTAGAGGCCGTTGTTGTTAAACCGGCATAGTATCCAAGTGACTGGTTGAGAACCATACCAAGTAACGCAAGAAACGCCAACTTAGCTAAGTAAGGTCGAATAATGTGTCGTTGTTTGATGATTGCAGGCAGGCAAAATGGCGTTAGGAGTACCATTGCGACAAACCAACGGTAGAAACTCATCGCACTTGGTTCAATGGCGCTCGCAGCCATCTTGTTCACAATTGAGTTACCACCCCAAATCATAACGGTGAAAAACGGAAGTAAATAAATCATGAGAACCCTATAGCACAATTATTGATGGCGCTAGTCTGGCAGGTCTTTATAATAAAAAGTATCTCTTAAAAGACATCGTAAGCGATAGGAAGACAATTTTGAAAAAGAGCGCCAGAAATCTTCACCCCTCCTTATCAATCGATCGTGCGCCATCAGATGTATTTATGAATTTCGAAGCGTTTCTCTCTAATACAGAAACACGAATTCATAGCCACCCTTGGGGGCAAGTGCAACTGATCAGCGGTGGGATTCTGGAGATGGATGCAGAAGACACAAGATTTCTAGCACCTCCACATCTTGCTATTTGGGTTCCCGCCGGAATTCGTCACACTAGCTACAACCGTAAGCCAATCGAATATTGTTCTTTGAATATTGCCCCTGAATTGACGGCGCATTTTCCAACTAAAACGAGCTTGATCAAAGTGACTCCAATCGTGTCATCTATTATTGAGGACTTTCGTCAGCGAGACATTAACGTGGCGCAAACTGATGAAGACAAGCGCTTGGTACAAGTGTTATTGGACCAGCTTGCAAAGCAAGAAGTCGAACATCACTTTTTACCGACTACCGACAATAAGTATCTTGAACCGATTTTAAAAGCAGTAGAAGAATCGCCGACGGATGAGATCAGTTTGGCGGAGTGGGCGGCAAAAGTGCATACCACAGAACGCACGTTAGCGAGACATTGCCAGAGTGAGTTGGGCATGAGCTTTACTGAGTGGCGCTTACGTGTGCGATATTTACATTCTATGGAGTTGCTGCGTAAAGGGCAGACCGTAAAAGAAGTCGCTCTGACGTTAGGTTATAACCAAGCCAGCCCTTTTATCGCGATGTTCAAGAAATACTCCGGCATGACACCGGAGCAATACAAGAATCGATTGTTGTAAAAGTGTAGAGTCTATTTTAAAAAAATTGACAATGCGCTGTATGATGACCGACTCGAAAAGCTGATGGTATTGGAAAGACCTACGTCTATCTTGTGTCAGATTGAGTCAGAATTATAACCTTGAGAATTCGCTTTATTATCATTGCTTTACAACATGCCTGTAAGATTCTTTAGATGATACAATGTGCTAAAGTGACAAAAAACTCAATTGACACCGCTTAGATTTAAGTATTGATTGTTATTAGTTTCTTCAGCCGCCAATTTGTCCCTACTTTTCAAGGAAGTAGAGTTGTACTGTGCAACTATAACTCTTCTACCCTCAATCGTGAGTTCCAATGTGGGTGACCATATATTCTGATCGCGATGCGTCACAATAATCACGGTCGAGTTCAATGTTTGAATATGTTGAGCAATACTTTTTTCGGTTGCTTCGTCTAATGCTGCCGTCGCTTCGTCGAAAATGAGGATTGGCGCCTTTTTAATGAGAGCTCGCGCAATTGCGACTCTCTGTCTTTCACCTCCTGACAACCCTGAGCCTCTTTGTCCTACTGTTTGATGTATTCCTTTAGGAGATGAGTCAATAAGTTTGTCCAATTGTGCGTGTCTTGCAAAGCTCTCAACTTCATAATCACTTGCATTGGGATTACCTAACCGAATGTTATCCGCCAATGTGCCAGTAAAAATGACCGGTTCTTGAGCAACATAGGCTATATGCTGGGTGAGCACGTCATAAGGGATATTCTTTAGATCTATCCCTCCGAGCGAAATAAGACCTTGGTCAGGATCATCAAACCTTAGAAACAGGCCCAGTAAAGTGCTTTTGCCACTGCCACTGACTCCATTGATGACGACGGTATCACCTTGTTTGATCTCCGTGCTAGCATCTTCAAAGAGATCTAAATGGCCCACAAGGTTCAGTTCGAACTTATGGTTTTTGGGGGAGGTTGCAAATTGAGGATTAGGCTCAGGCAGAACAGGGACATTCGTTAACTGAGCGTAATTTTTAATTGAGGATTTTACGTCGTTAATCGCAAAGCCTGCCAACGCGAGTTCACCCAAAGGTGCAGCTGCACGGGTAATCAATATCAATAAAGCCAAGACTAATAAGGGTTGAGTAATCGGCTCTAAGACGAGATAGATGGCGATACCTGCAAGGGGTAAAATCGTTGCCAATCCTGATACTAAGGTTGCGATAGAAGCGTTACGATTAATAGTTGAATGAGCTTCTTCTTGTGCGTGCCAACTCTGTTCAATACGCTCGATTGAGCGCTCAGGCCCCGCTGTTGAGCGAAGTAACTCAAGGTGATCTATGAGCTCAAGTGTTGATTTAGTCGCTTGAAGCTCTGCGTCATGTCGGTCGCTATCTGAGCGACTTAGGTATCTTTGCGCCTTGTACTGAACGAGCAGTGCAACTAGTAACAGTACGGCACTGAGTAGTGCAATTTCACCTCCTCCAACGACCCCAATACCGATAATTAAAAATATGGGTAACATTGGAGCGTGTAAAAATGTTTGTAGCTGATGAGCAGGAATGGCCATAAAGCCAGGTATTCCTCGTTCTGCTAGTTGAGTGAGCTGAGTTCTATGCTGATCATTAAACCAAGCTAACTTTGCTTTACTGAGCGAATGACCTACTGATGAATAAAGATCCCCAGCCAGTTTCGCACCAGAGAGAAATCCAGAACGAGTTACAATAACGGTAACTATCACAGTTAGAACAGCAGCTATTATGACGTTCAATGGTGAAGCTTGTTCGACAATAGATATTGCAAGAAATGTGTAAGCCGTTGCCTCAAATAATGCAACTAGTCCCCAACCTATAGCGACTCGATATAGACGGTGCTTTGCACTTTGTGGAATTGTCGAATTGGAATAGAGGGTATTGTGAGCCGTCATACTTCTTCATCCTGTCGTTGAGCCTTTCTGTTGAGCATCAATGTAGTGTCTGCAAGTTTCGCGAGTTCTGAGTCGTGAGTAATTATGATCAATATCTTGTCTTGTGTTTTCGCAAACTTCGCGAGATTTCTGATCACAGTGAAGGCCGTATTTTTATCGAGAGCACTGGTTGGTTCATCCAGTAATAGAACGTTGGCTTGAGTTAGAAATGTGTTAGCTATTGCGACACGTTGTTGCTCGCCTCCTGAAAGCACGCTTGCATCAGAATTGAGGTCAATCTTTAATTGAGCTTGTTGCAAAGCTTGGTTCAGCTCGTCGTCACTTGAACTTGGCGTTGATAGTTTCAAATTCTGCCTAATGGTAGTTTTGAGTACACCGATATCTTGGGGTACATAGCGTATGGCGGAGTATCGGGATATCTCAGAGAGTTTAGACAGTTGATTGCCTCCTAAGGTAACGAAGCCTGAAAGAGGTGTTTCTTGACCTGCTAATAGACGTAGTAACGTACTTTTGCCTGCTCCGCTAGGCCCCATGATGGCTGTAAATGAACCCCGTGGGAAGTAGTGGGAGAAGTTATCAATAATATTAACAGTTCCATTAGCCACTACGATATTTGATGCTTGTAGTGATAGCGGTTTTTCTCCCGCGCTCAAACTGCCACTTTCTATTTGTGGTTGCTGTAAAAAGTCGCTGATGTTCTTTGCAGCATTCTTTCCTGCGTTAACGTAGTCCAATCCATGGCCAAGCTTCAGTGCGGGTGATACGACGGCCAAACCAAAAAAGAATAGCGACGCCATTGCCACGGGACTTAATTCATAGCCAATGGTATAGGCCATTGCGAAAGTCGAAACCGCTTGAAGTAATGCGGTAGCAATTGCTGCTGGAAGGGCAACGCTACCAACCCATTTCACTATGCCGTGAGTAAAGCGTCTTGTGGCATCATTATAGCTGTCGAGTGCTCCTGCTTGCGTGCCGTAAATTCGATTTACTCGGATACCTCTTGTGTAGTCGTTTACTGCGGTAACGATATCACCCATTATTGTCATGCGCTCTTTGCCATGTTTAGCGGCGAACCTAGGTAAAAAGAGTAGGTAGTACAATGATGCAATTAGACCAGGGAGCAGAGTAAGCATCGCTACCGGACCTGTGAGATTCAACATGATAAAAATAGAAGTTGCGGGTACGACAATGAATGTCACGAGTTCTGAAGGCAAATGCGCAACCATGTGGTGAAGCGTGCTGATGTCTTCGGAAACTATGCGACGCAGTTGATTATCACCATATTGAGAGATGGTCTTGCTTGGCAAGCGCGTCAAGTGCTGAGCAACTTGGCGACGTAATCGAGTGGAAAACTGCGACTCGGCATCATGAACTAACCACGAGCCCACTGATGAGGCAAGTGCGCTAGCCGCCCAAAGTCCTATGGCACCGTAAATCCATTGGTTTGCAAATTTATCGATAAGGTTTATCAAGCATAGCAGTGCACCAACTTTTGCCACAGCGGCAAGTGCTTCACAAAACGTTCCCAAAGCAAGCTTCTTAATCGATGGCTTTAAGGCTGGCATTAAGCTAGGCGTAACGTAATGTTGGCTGATTTTACTTATCATATTGTCACCTTATCTAGCCTATCAAGCGAAAATAAGGAGAACGTGGTAGAGCATATTGAGCTCTTATCGTTTTTCATATAAAGCCTATGGAAGTGGACGTTGATGGATTATGTTTTGAATTAACTTTGGCCGTAGGTGTTGCGAGCTCTTTGTCTGCTTGAATGTTGAAGATGAGTTCTTCCTTTGATTTGTTGTGAATTTTCATGAACAGCCAAATGGGAGTAAGTCCCCCTTAGAAGGCAGGCTAAAGGGGAGGTGGAGGGATTAGAAATCCGCAGTAGCTGACAGCATCACTGTACGTGATGCGCCAAGAGCTAGGTCCGCATAGTGGGTGGTTGTCCAGTAATCTTCATCCAGTACATTGTTTACGCTAAGGCGCCAAACCACGCTTGTTTCAGCAATTTTTGAGTTGTAGCGTGCGCCAAGATCAAGAATAGTCTGTGCAGGTAATGCCTGAGTGTTTTGTGCATCAATGTATTGTTCAGACATATAGTTCGCTTGGCCGATAAGCGTGAGATCACGCATCGCAGGGAGGTTCCATTCTAATGCGAGTTTAGCTTGTAAATCGGGTAGCTTAGTTGCTTGTTTCCCCTCCTCTGTCACATCTGTTGCTTTTGTAATCTCTGCATCTGTATAGGCGATACCACCGATGAGTGTATAGTCCTTTGATAGTGTGCCGTAGAACCCCCATTCAATACCGCGATTGCGCTGTTCACCACCGAAAGAAAAAATGTTGGTATCCGGATCTTGGTACCCATTTGGCTTTTTAATCTCAAATAAACTGAACGTATGAGCAAAGCCGTCCAGGTCAAGCTTCACGCCTGCTTCAGTCTGTTTGGTTTTTTGGGGTTCAAAAGCCTCTCCTGCGTTTGCAGCGCTAGAGCCTGCTGTTTTCCCATTCGTTAAGCCTTCGGTGTAGTTACCATAAAGCGAAACTGAGCTCGAAACTTTGTATAATGCTGCAAGTGCGGGAGTGTAAGTACTTTCCTTAAACTTGGTGGTAGGAAGCGACATTCCGTTCATTATTATTCCAGATTCATAATCAATGCTCTGGTAACGCAAGCCGAGCGTGATTTGGTATTTCCCATCAACAAAAGATAACGTATCGGCAATGCCATAGCTGACCTGAGTTGAATCGATAGGTAAACCATAGTAGTTGTCGTAAACTGAATTTTCTGGTCCCCAAACAGGATCATAAATATTCGAGTTCCAAGGGGCTGGATTATTATTACCTGTTGGAGAATCATTTTTATCTTCTCTAAAGTAAGTACTATTCAGTACAAGGTGGTGTTCTACTGGGCCAGTGTCAAAGTTGCTACGAACACCTATCTCACCTGAAGTCCGTTTGTTCTCAAGCTTAACTGATCCGAGAGATACCTCTAGGTTACCCTCGTTATCGATGATTTTGATTCGTTGCGGTACATTTGAATGAAAATCTGTACGGCTACCACCCAATGCGCTGTATACAGTTACAGAGTCACTAACGCTTAGCTCCCCGCGAATCATCATCCCTTTATCTTCGCTATCATTGTAGGCCCAACTTGGCGTCAATAATGTGTCAGATGGAGGAGGTGATGGGATTTTGAGACCAGAAGCGATGCTTAACCCACGGTTTGCACCTTCAACTCGCTCTGTACTGTAGTAAAAATCTGCTTCAAGGAAAGCAATGTCATTACGCCAATCAAGGCTTAATGATGCAAGTTGAGTTTTGTTGCTTTGGTTGTTTATCGCGGTGTCTCCATCTTTAAATGCACCGTTGAAACGAATACCAAATTCTTCATTTGTACCAAAGCGACGTCCAATATCGATATGTCCTCCGAATTGAGTGTCCGATAAGTAGCTGCTGGTGAAAGATGTGATTGGTGTTTCTTGTGCTCTTTTTGTCACTAAGTTGATGGTGCCACCAACAGATCCATTCGGTGGCATACCGTTGAGCAAAGAAGCAGGACCTTTAAGTACATCAATACGTTGATACATTTCAGGAGAGGTTCGGTAATAAGGAGCGATACCATACAATCCATTAAACATAACGTCGCTAATGTCTGAGTTGAAACCTCTTATTTTGAAACTTTCTTTGTTTAAGCCGGTTTCACCGCTGATGAAAACAGAGGGATCAGAAGCTGAGATTACATCTGAGATATCGCGTGCTTGTTGGTCTTGAATGTGTTTTTCTGTGTATCCAATCGTATTGAAAGGCGTTTCCATGAAGTTTTTGTCGCCAAGCATTCCTATATTACTCGCGTGAGAAACTTTGCCAGCGGCATAAACTCTGTTTGCTTCACCATAAACTGTCATTGATTCATCTACGACTTCTTCAGCTTGAGCGATACTAATTGGTACGACAAAAGTACTAAATTGAAGTGAAATAAAGAGGGCGATATGACATGGGCTTGGTTTGTTTTTCTGTGAAGAGTCCATCGCTATCTGATGATAGTCATGAGTCATTATAGATTCCTTTTCTTTGTTTGGGCTAGCTCACATCCGTTCTGACGTCGATTGAGTGTTGAATTACTTAAGATCCAACTCATTGTTATTAGATTTAGCTTTGGTAACCTTTTAGGATGTCTTTAATTATGATTTTCAGAGATGTGATGCTTGCTGAAGTGATGTACCAAGCATCGGCATCAACAAAAACGACGTTGTCGTTTTTCCATGCTTTGGTTTGACGGAGTAGTGGGTTTGCTAAGTGTTCCGCATCAATGACAGGCTTTCCTTCCATTACTGCTGTTCGATCAATGATGTAAAGAATGTCTGGATCAGCTTGGCTAATGAACTCGCTAGAAATTGGCTGACCATGCAAACCTGTCTCCACTTTTTCACTCGCTGGTTTTACCCCCAGAACATCGAAAACGAAGCCATAACGAGACTCAACGCCAAATGAGCTGAAAGCACCATTGTTATGCATGACAACCAAAGCTTTTTCAGAACGCTCTTTCGTAACAGCGCGCACTTCTGCGACTTTTGCATCGATTTCGGCAACTTTCTGTTGGGCTAGCTCCTGCTTTTCAAAGATCTCACCAAGCTCTACAAGGTGTTTCTTAATGGTATCGACGTGATGGTCACGACTATTACGGTAGTTGATGTCAAAATGTAAAGTCGGAGCGAGTTGAGAGAGTTCTTCATACTGATTAGCATGTAGCGGAGTCATCAATACGAGATCTGGTTTTAGGGCATAGATCTTTTCCATATTAGGCTGAACTATCGCACCAAGATCCGCTATCTCAGGTGTGTCTTTGTATTTCGCTAGAAAGTGAGGAACAAAGTCTTTCACCATTCCTGAGATTGGAACATTTAGCTGATCTAAAAAGTCCACTTCGTTCATATCTAATGCTGCCACTCGTTGAGGGCGATGAGAAATAGTAGTTGCTCCGAGATTGTGTTCAATCACGATGAGCTTTTCTAATGGCTGAGTATCTTCAATTTTAATTATTTCCGGCTCGCAACCTGATAAGGTTCCTAGAGCGCAGCAAGCAAGCGCGATACTCAAACGTAGGGGGCTCTTAAACATGGGGTATTTCCTTTTTGTCAGTGAGTTGTCTTTAAACAGGCGAGTAACAGTTTTCATATGTGGCTTCTTGTTCTTATCGTGATGGCTAGGAAATATCCCCCACAAAGGACATTCACCAAAATAGAGACGGTGGTTTTAAAGTTAAATAAGTGCTCTACCAGAAGTTGACCAGACAAGAACATGACAATTGCAATAGCACAAGCAACGAGCAATATGTGTCTGTAGTTCGGTGCGCTAGTAACGGAATAAGCAATATTGGCAATAAAAATTCCCATAAAAGCCGTTGGGCCAATCAAGCTCGTCGAAATTGCTACTAAAATGGCGATTACAGCAAAGAACTTTGGTACATATTGCTTATCATTTAGTCCTAATGACATCGCTTGGTCTCGACCTAGACCTATCACATCTAGCTCGCGTGACCATCTGTTAGCAAAGAGTGCCAAAACGCTTAACGCAATACTGGAAAAAAGTAACGTAGAAGGTTTCGCTCGCTCAAACGAGGTATAGCTGAGCCCTTGAAGGATAGAGAATTCTCCAGGGCTTATTCTGAGCTGGATAAATTGAGCAAGAGTTGTCAGCACCATTGTCAAAACAAAGCCAATCAGCAGAACTTGGTGCATGTCATGTTTAAATCTATTGAGTACCCAAGATTGAATCGCTAAGGAATACAACAGAATGAGTATTGCAGAGACAGCGAAATTACCGACAACACCTAATGTAGCAATGCCAGAAGTGCCCCCTAGTAATAAGAGTAGGGTTTGCCAAACCAGATAAACCGACTCATATCCCATAATGGATGGCGTAAGAATACGATTACCAGCTAAAGCTTGGAAAATAACAGCAGAGATGGCCACGCAGCTGCTCCCAATAACTATGGCACCAAGTTTAATCAGCCTCTTAGGGATGACGTAATCAAAATCCCACCCAGAGCTTGTAAAGATAAAGGCGATAGACAGTATGCAAACGAGTATAATGCTCACTCGCATGTTTGAGTAATGTGATCTCATACTCGTGCTCCTTTCAAAAGAAACACAAGAAACATGACTCCCCCGATGGCACTGGCTGTTAATCCAATTGGGACTTCAAAAGGAAAGGCAACAACTCTGCCTATGACATCGCAAAAAATAAGTAACGAAGCGCCGCCTAGTGCAACGATTGGTAGGGTGTTTTTAAGGTGATCGCCATATTTTAGTGCGACTAGGTTAGGTATGACTAAACCGATAAAATGAATGGCACCTACGGTCACCACTGTTATAGCAACTGTCACGGAAACTAGCATTAGACCCAAGGCGGCAGTGAACGCAATATTAATTCCTAAGTTGGACGCAACATCTTCGCCCATTCCCATCACAGTAAACTTATGTGCATATAAGTAAGTCAGTAGGGTGATGGGTAAAATCAAGAAAATTATTTCATAGTGTTCTTGGACCACTTTGGAGAAATCTCCCATTAACCAACCGGACATACTCTGTAAGATGTTGTTTTGATAAGCATAAAACTCCGCTATAGCACTTAGTACACTACCAAACATAAGCCCAATCACAGGTATTAACGCAGAGTTACTGAATTTAATTTTCCGTACGATGGCAATGTAGATAAGGCCAGCGGCGAAGCAAAATAGTACGGCGAAGAGCATACGTTCAAGCTTGTCTGAGGATGGAAGCATGACGATAGATACCAAAATACCGAGCTTTGCCGCATCGATACCGCCTGTGGTGCCCGGCTCAACAAAACGATTTCTAACAATATGTTGAAGAATAACACCACATATTGCGAGACCAGATCCGGTAAGAATTAGTGCGATTAGCCTTGGTAATCTGCTAGCAGTAATCGGTAGCCAAGCTTTGTCATCCATGGTCAGCAATAACGACCAATCTAGTTGGTTTGCGCCGACGAAAATTGAAGTTAAGCACAGTATAAAAAACAGGCTTACTACGTGAATACTCATACAGAATCTGCCCCAAAATAAAATGAGTTTCTCTTAACTTATGACTTGGGGATGGAATACGAATAATGAATATCTATTCGCATATAGGTTCTAAATTCCAACAAAACATAACCAAGTTATTTTTTATAAACATTAAGGTCACAATCCAGCCCTCAAAGTATCACTAGGCCATACCTAAAAATTCAACGTGCTGATTTGGCTTTAAAACTGGATTAACTAGCAAAAGAAAAGTGCCGCTTTCAATGCAAAGAGAAAGAGGTTCTCGATTTAAAATACAAATGATAATTATTTTCATTATATCTTTGTTTTTTCGGTTAAGCAATGAGGTTCATATATGTTTCTCTAAAAAGATCAATCGCGTATAAAAACAAGGCAATGGCTAATGCATGTGCTTTTGGGTAAGTGATTAAAAAATAAAGCCAAAGAGCATTAAGCTTTCTTATTGTTTAAGGATGTTTTTCGCTTCAGAAGCTCGTTGGTTGAGGTTTGATTTAAATGGTATGACGATAGTTTGTTCAGGAAGAGGAGTTAGTAGTGACGATGATGTCTAGATGTCGTTTGTATTTTAGGATTTATTAGATACCGCATTAAAATAGCGTCATAAAGTCGTGATGCTTCGCATCTTCAGTGTTAGCGATGTTAATGCGGTAATTTCTAATAAACTAGCGGATTAATGTCTCAACTTGCTTTTGGAGCAAAGTAAAGCTGATTCACAATTCAAAGACATCGTCAGTTGCTTTATTGTTAACCTGTGTTATTCGAGCTTACTTAGTACGTAATTCAAACCACCCACCACGGCTGCAACCTGTGCATCGTTACATTCTTCGTCGGTCACCGTTGGGCTGTCTGGGTACACTTCCGTTGTCGTGCCGTAAACGCAATTTGTTACGCCGCCACACAGGCCCAGTTTTACCATTGGGTAGTTGATAACGCCAAACTGTACGACGGGTGAACCGATGATTTCGCCGTTTTCATCTGCTGGTGCAATGTGAGTCACTTTTGCAACTGACTCAATGACCGCTTTTTGGAAGTCAGGCTGAGGGTTTTCACTATCTCCCACCGTGTAAAAGCCATCTGGGATCATACCTTCAATGTACTCAATACCATCACGAGCAGCTAAGGCTGGACGGAACTCAGTTTCGTCAGAGTCTGTCGTTTCATGTAGATCAATGTGCATTAACACATCGCCTAAAGTTGCAACGAGCTTCATGAGGTTAGCGGACTCTTCGGCAGGGCTATCCTTATAGAAAGAGCGGTTTGGATCAATCGCGTTTGGATTCCAGCGGTTGATCACCTCGTAACCCCAAGGGCTTACGCAGGGTGCAACGACAATATTGAAATGCTCTGCATAGCGCTCTGCTTCTGTTTCTACAAACTTTAATGCGCCATGTACACCGCTGGTTTCGTAACCGTGCACGCCGCCTGTGACCAACACAGCAGGTTTAGTTGAATCCCAATTGCGTGTTTTGATACAAAACAGAGGGAAGCGTGCCTCGTTGTATGAGAGCGCACCATATTGTTCAACATCAAAACGCTCGCGTAGGGCATCGATTTTACTGACGACTTCATCTTGGTAGCTACGTTTTACTTCTTGCGTTGCTAACCAAGCTTTACGTTCTTCTTCGTTCCAAGGTTGGCCAGGAGTACCGATCGGGTAAATGTATCCACTTTTCATCTATACTTTTTCTTTTGACTGCTGAAAGGTATCACAAGACTAGACCTGTCTTATCTTTACGGCAATATAAAACACCATTTGGGGTGGTATTCTTTGCAAAATCATCACTTTGATGAGTGATTCATTGGTGTTACATTTTGTTACTTACTCAATTTCATATAAGAGACAAAAAATGGCTGGAGCAAGTTTACTCACACTGTTGGACGATATTGCCACGGTGCTTGATGATGTCGCCTTAATGTCAAAAATGGCTGCAAAGAAAACCGCAGGTGTGTTGGGAGATGATCTAGCGTTAAACGCTCAACAAGTGTCTGGTGTTGCATCTGAGCGAGAGATTCCAGTGGTTTGGGCGGTTGCAAAAGGCTCATTCAAAAATAAATTGATTTTGGTTCCTTCTGCTTTACTTATTAGCGCCATTATTCCATGGCTTATCATGCCATTATTGCTAATTGGCGGCTTATTTCTCTGCTTTGAAGGGGCAGAGAAAGTACTTGAGAAAGTGTTTCCTCACTCGCATCCGCACGAAGAAAAAGAGGAGCTAGTTAATACTGGCGAGTCGATAGAAGAGTATGAAAAGCGTAAAGTTTCTGGTGCGATTCGAACAGACTTTATCCTTTCAGCAGAGATCATCGTGATTGCGTTAGGTACCGTGACAGGAGCCAGTCTTGTTACGCAAATTTTAGTTGTCAGTTTAATTGCAGTGATTATGACGGTTGGAGTTTATGGACTAGTCGCTGGGATTGTGAAGCTAGATGATTTAGGCCTTTACCTCGAAAGTCGCTCAAACGGTAAAGGTTGGGTAGCGAAAGTCGGAGGGGCCTTGGTCGCTTTTGCACCAAAGTTGATGAAGTTGTTAACCATTGTAGGAACTGCTGCGATGTTTTTGGTGGGTGGAGGAATTGTGGTGCACAACGTGCCAGCCATTCATCACTTTGTAGAGCCGATTATTATGAACTTTAGTGGTCATTCGGTTGCTACAGCCATTTTGCCTATTTTACTGAACGGTATTATCGGCTTTGTGGCGGGGTTGGTTGTGGTTGCGGTATGGACGATGGTTGAAAAGCTTCGTGGTCAATAATCACATCTAAAACATGAGACGATAATAACAAGGGTCATGACTTCTTTTTACAAAAAGCATGACCCTGTTTTATAGGTGAAATGTCAGTAAAGTACTTACTTCACTTTCCACTCGATCTGTTCATTTGCTCGAATAGGCACAACGATATCATTGCCAAATGGCATCGTTTCTGGCACATCCCAAGCGGATTTTTCTAACGTTACCGTATCTGTGTTACGTGCAATGCAGTAAAAATCAGGACCGTTGAAGCTTGCGAAAGCTTCCAAGTTTTCCAACTTGCCTTCTTTTTCGAAGACTTCTGCATAAAGCTCTAGCGCAGCGTGTGCAGTGTAAGAACCAGCACAACCGCAAGCCGATTCTTTTGCCCCTTTCGCATGTGGCGCTGAGTCTGTACCTAGGAAAAACTTCTTGCTACCACTAGTTGCTGCTTCGATCAGCGCTTGCTGGTGGGTTCCGCGCTTAAGAATTGGCAAACAGTAGAAATGAGGTTTAATACCACCCACAAGCATGTGGTTACGGTTGAAAAGAAGGTGGTGGGCAGTGATGGTAGCCGCTACGTTGTCTGAGGCATTGTTAACGAAGTTTGCTGCGTCGGCGGTGGTGATATGTTCTAGTACGATTTTAAGATTAGGGAAATCATTGACGATAGGAGCGAGGATGGTATCAAGGAATTCTTTCTCTCGGTCGAATATATCAACATCGTGATGTGTTACCTCCCCATGAACCAAAAGTAACATTCCTACTTCTTCCATTGCTTCTAAAACGTGATAAATGTTCTTCGCATTGGTCACACCGGAATCTGAGTTTGTGGTAGCGCCTGCAGGATAGAGCTTGGCAGCAACAATGTGTCCGGTTGCTTTAGCCTTACGTATTTCGTCTGGTGTCGTGTTATCTGTAAGGTAAAGCGCCATTAAAGGCTCAAACTGTTCGCCATGTTGCTCTTTGAGAATTCGGTCACGGTAGGCTAGGGCGAGCTCAGTTGTAGTAACAGGTGGGACGGTATTTGGCATAATCAGCGCACGGCCATTGTAGCGGCTGATGTCGCGAACGGTGTCTTTAAGAACTTCCCCATCGCGTAAGTGAACGTGCCAGTCGTCAGGACGAGTGATAGTCAGTGTTGTCATTAATTGCTCCCACCATTGAAAAGTTGTCTGATTGGAGCCTAAGCGCCGTATTTGCTTTTGAGCAAACGCTTGCGCTTAGGCGACAGGATGATAGAGGAATTGCCCTCATATTTCATCCCATTTTTCAATTTTATAAAGAGTGAGAGTGTAAGTGGTTACTTCATTGTTAACCAAAGCGCGTGGATCGTACCTGGTAGAAAGAAGAAACACGTCAATATTAGATTAATCAAAAAGTCTTTATTTAGACCTTTCTCCATAAACACCGCGACAGGCGGAAGAAAGATACATAACAAAATCAGAACCAGTTTTCTTGTATCCATAATTAAGCTCCAAATCGATAAATGGGAGTAGTGATAACTTGGGTGAATTATGTGTGTCGTATCACACTTTATCAAACGGTATTTGGTCAGAACGGTGTTAAAAAACGCGAATGTTGAGTGTAGTAAATACTTGTCACTAAAACCAAATTTATAAGAATATGGTTTCGAGAAAGTTGCGATGGATGAAGAGGCAGTAGACTCTGCAACTTAATGTGATTTGAGTATACAATACCGCAACAAATAAAAAACACCCGTAGGAAGAAGGCAATGTCGCAACCCGTTTTATCCCAAATTAATGTTTTTCCGGTTAAGTCAGTTGGCGGATTATCGCTGTCGTCCGTATGGGTTGAGAAGCAAGGATTGAGCTTCGATCGTCGCTTTATGATTGCGAAAGCTGATGGCTCTATGATCACTGCGCGAAAGTATCCGCAAATGGTAACCATTAAGTCTGCCTTATTGTCCGATGGAGTGGTGTTTAGTAGTTTGGGTATGGAGCCACTTAAAATCCGTTACCAAGATTTCAAAATGCAGGAGACACCTGCAACGGTTTGGAAAGATACATTTACTGCCTATACCACGACAGATGATGCAGATGACTGGTTTAGTCTTGTTTTGGGGCAGCGCGTTGAGTTGTTATTTAGTGGTGAGCAATCGAATCGTGTCCGTGAAAAGCTAGGTCAAAACGTCAGTTTTGCTGATGGTTATCCGGTTTTAGTGATCAGCCAAGCTTCACTTGATGAGCTGAATCGAAGAAGTTCAGAGCTGCACTCAATGGATCAGTTTCGTACTAACTTAGTTGTCTCTGATACTAAGCCATTTGAAGAAGATTCATGGAAGCGCATACGAATCGGTGAGGTAGAGTTTGAGTCTCTCAAACCTTGCGAGCGCTGTATCCTGACTACGGTGAATACCCAAAGAGGCACATTCCGTGAGAGCAAAGAGCCGCTCAAAACCTTGCAACAGTTCCGTGCAAACGATGTCGGTGGTGTGTTCTTTGGCCAGAATCTTGTCGCGCGAAATGAAGGCATTATTCGTCAAGGCGATAAAGTTGAAGTATTGGAGTACAAAGAGCCGGAGTTTTACGCAGATAACTCGCCAGTGCGCATGAAGCTTACATGTGTTGAGCGTGAAGAAATTGCCCAAGACTTTGTGACCTTATGGTTAGAGCCAAACAAAGGTTCGTTGCCTAATTACTTGCCAGGACAACACCTGCCAATAGAGGTGAATATTGATAGTAAGAAAGTGGGTCGACGCTATACCTTATCATCCAGTCCTTCTCGTCCGGGTCGTTATGCTATTTCTGTAAAGCGTATCGCGGGCGGAAGAGTCTCTAACTCACTCTTAGACAACTTACAAGTCGGTGATGTTTTAGAGGCAGAACAACCTGACGGTCAGTTCCACCTTAAAACGCATGAAGCGCAGCCTCTGCTGTTACTCTCTGCGGGTAGCGGAGTAACACCAATGTTATCAATGGTGCGTTACTTAGCGGATCATAATCAGTTGGAGAACGTGGTTTTCTACCATCAATGTCGGACCGAAAATGATATTCCTTGTCGCTCAGAGTTGGAGCAGTTAAAGCGTGAGCACCCAGGGCTAGAAGTAAAAGTCTGTTTAACGCAGCCTGCCGTTGATTGGTTTGGGTTAAAAGGGCGTTTAAGTTTGTCACACATTAAGCAAATCAAAGATGTTGAACAGCGCCAAGTGTTTGTGTGTGGCCCGGATGGCTTTATGGATAAAGCAAAAAGTCTTCTACTAAGAAAAGGGCTGCCAGAGGAAAACTACCATCAAGAAGCGTTTGGAGTTTCTTCTCTTACGTCAAAGCCAGAGAAGAGTCTCGCTATTGACTTTAATGGAACTAAATTCGTAGGCAACAACCAAAAAACGTTGTTAGATCAGCTCGAAGATGCTGGGAAGGTCATCAGCAATAGCTGTCGTGCAGGCTTATGTGGTGCCTGTAAAGTTCAGCTTACGTCGGGTCAAGTACATCATCCGGACGTGCCCGCGTTGACTGATGAGGAACGTGCAATGGGAACCGTATTGGCGTGTTGTGCTGTGCCAGAGACGGACGTAACAGTAACCAACTAGGCGAGAGCAACTTTGTCCTTCGACAAAAACTGTTCCTAGACAAAAAAACGCTGCTATTTTTAGCAGCGTTTTGAGTTTTAAAGAGAGCTGAAAATATCGCTTAGTCGTAAATCGTCGGGATTGGCTGGCGTTTGTGCTGCGTTGCTTTGTAAATCGCTACCAGACGGTCACTAACTTGCTGTGGAACAGGTTTGCCCTCTAAGAAGTCGTCGATTTGCTCGTAAGTTAGGCTTAGGGCATCTTCATCTGCTTTCTGTGGAGCAAGCTCTTCTAAGTCTGCTGTTGGCACTTTCTTCACTAGTTGCTCAGGTGCACCCAATGTAGCAGCCACTTCACGAACTTGGCGTTTACTTAATCCGAACAATGGTGCCATGTCACAAGCGCCATCACCAAATTTAGTGTAGAAACCAGTGATGTTTTCTGCTGAGTGATCAGTACCAAGAACAAGGCCGCCTACGTAGCCCGCGATCTCGTATTGAGCAACCATGCGAGCACGCGCTTTTACATTGCCTTTTACGAAGTCGACTTTTGCTGCATCAGTTGGTAGAAGATCTGTGCCTTCTAATGCAACGTGAGAAGCCGAATGAAGCCCGTCAACACCTGCTTTGATGTTCACCGATACAGAATGGGTTGGCTGGATAAAAGACAGAGCGAGCTGAGCCTCATCTTCATCTTTTTGCTCCCCGTAAGGCAGGCGAACTGCGATAAATTGGTAGCTGTTGTTGCCCGCTTCTTCGTTCAGTTGGTCTACAGCCAACTGAGCTAAACGACCACATGTCGTTGAGTCAACGCCACCGCTGATGCCAAGAACAAGAGACTTACAGCCCGCTTCTTGCAATTTACGCTTAATAAAAGCGACACGGCGTTCAATTTCAAAATGCGGATCAATTGAAGGGAGTACGCGCATTTCGTCACGGATGGATTGTTCCATTTAGGGTTCCTTTTCCTGCAAATATTTCAGACTCTAAAGCACATTTGCTCAAATGGTGATAAACCATACAGTTGAGGCTCATTAAATGCGACTTTAGGGTCAAAAGCTGTAAAGATTAGTAGTATCATACCGAAATCATCAGATTAGAAAACTCTCTTCAACCAGGTAATCACCGGATATGAAAAAAATCGCCATTTTTGGTAGTGCATTTAACCCACCTAGTTTAGGGCATAAAAGTGTTATTGAGTCTTTGAGCCACTTTGATCTTGTGCTACTTGAGCCAAGCATTGCACACGCTTGGGGCAAGAACATGCTTGATTACCCAACTCGGTGCAAAATGGTTGACGCGTTCATCAAGGATATGGGGCTTTCTAATGTTCAGCGTTCTGATGCGGAGCAAGCTTTATACCAACCTGGACAAAGTGTGACGACCTATGCGTTGTTAGAAAAAATTCAAGAAATCTACCCAACTGCCGATATAACTTTTGTCATTGGTCCTGATAATTTCTTCAAATTTGCTAAATTTAGTAGAGCTGAAGAGATTACGGAACGTTGGACTGTTATGGCATGTCCTGAAAAAGTAAAAGTCAGAAGCACAGATATTCGCAAAGCATTGGCCGAGGGTGAAGAGATCGGTGCCTATACAACACCTTCCGTACGTGATTTATTACTTAGTAAAGGCTTATACAGAGAAACATTGTCTGGGAACTGAGAGGTCAGATTTTCATGGTCAGAGTCGTTTTATTTAGTGCATGTGCGCTGCTTGTGGTGACACAAGCTCATTCCGCGTGTAACTATTTTTCTGATCGTTCCGTGGTGTTTGAAGATAACACTCTTCCAATCTGTGAAGAAATTTTAGATTCCATCGGCGTGTTAAGTACTGAAGCATTGATTTGGTATGCAGCGGAAGCGAAGCTTGAAGGACCAACAGAAAACTATTGGGAGGAGTGGGCGATTAAGCCGGAAGACACCCCACTTCTAACTCAAAACTTAGAAAAGAATTACTTTGGTCTTGGTTTTTGGATGCCGGAAGAGCTTCGAGACGAAGAGAGTAAAATGGATACAGAAGAGTGGCTTCGTAGTCACGGGTTGATGTTCAGCGTTGGTTTTGGTGATAAATCCGACGGGCAGCCAAGAATGCGGTTTGATTATCGTTGGCACGAATATTATGACGCTGACTGGATGATGCAGATAGAGGTACCTTTCTAGACACCTCAAGCAAATGAAAAAAGGGCGTACATTATCAATGTACGCCCTTTTTGTTTTAATCTACTTTCTGTGTCCGTAATGCTGAAGACGTAGCTTGTTGAAGAGCAAGTTATAGCGCTTCTCCAAAGACTAAAAAGCAAAGCTGTTCATATTCTTCGGTGTTACCAGCAAAAAGAGAGTCAACAATTTGCTCTTCCTTCTTCCCCGACAGTTTCATTTTTCTTGCTTCACGTAGTGTTAGTACCAAGCAAAGCTCTTTAGAAATATTCATGTCACAGCCAGGAGTCCATTGATTGATGGTTCTCGTTAACGTTGAGTGCGCTAGTTTAGGAGACAGCGTCAATACTTCATGTCTTACTACTGTCAGTAGATCGGTTTGCAGACCCGAGCGTTCGGCAGTTGTTGCTAGCTTCTCGACGAGCGCTTTTAGTAGCGGTGAAGGCTTCACAAAGCCCGCCTGTTGTGAGAAGTCGTCATTTAAACGCACAGAAAAATCACAACGATATACACGAGAATTAGGTAAAAAGGTGAGGGAGCTCAAACATCCTTGAGGAATCCAAAAATATTGGCCTGGTTCAATGGCATACTCCTGCTTACCCAATTTAATGACGGCTAACCCTTCGATGACAGATAGTAGACTGTGCTTCAGTGCTTTTTTACGCGCAGCTACATCAAGAAAGGGGTATTTAGCGTCGTGAAATTCAATTGCGTAGTTCATTATGAGTACCAGTGTTTTTTGGCGCTAAGGGTAACGTTAAACCCATACGATTCCAACCTGCTGAGAGAATTTTTTAGCATGATAAATGGTGGCTTAACTGGTATGACCATATTAAAAGTATGGGTTGAAATGCTGCTTGTCAGCAAAACTACGCGTAAAATGTGCCAGCTTTTTTTGATATGTAATGAACAATGACAGCCAATACCGATCCTTATATTGAAATTCGTCCTTACAACGACGAAGAAATTCCAGCAGCGCTGGATCGTCTAATCCAAGATGATGAATTTATCACTGCTATCCTAGAACATCGCTTTGCTAATAAAGCAGCGTGGTTCAAAACGCTAATGAGCCCGATCCTGCGAATCTACCTGAAAGCCAAGTGGAGCAAGCTTGATTCTGTCGAAGCAATTCAGATTGAAGTGAAGAAGTATCTGAAAGATACATTGAATAAGACAACGGATGGCGTCACTTTTTCTGGTTTGGATAAGCTGGATAAAAACACGTCATACCTATTCGTTTCTAACCACCGTGATATTGCGATGGACCCTGCGCTCGTAAATTATGGCTTGTACCAAAGTGGGCACCGTACAGTTCGTATAGCGATTGGCGATAACCTGCTGAAGAAGCCATGTGCGACAGAACTGATGCGACTCAATAAGAGCTTCATCGTTAAGCGCTCTGCTAAAGCGCCTAGAGAAATGATGAAAGCATTGGGACAACTGTCAAGCTATATCAAACATTCGCTTGATACTGGCAATTCAATTTGGATTGCCCAAAAGGAAGGTCGTGCTAAAGATGGAAACGACTTTACTGATCCTGCGATTTTAAAAATGTTCCATGTTGAAGGTCGTAAACAAAAGATCAGTTTTGGTGAGTACACGCGTTCTCTGAAAATCGTTCCTGTCTCGATTGCCTATGAAAATGATCCATGTGACATTGCCAAAGCAAAAGAGCTGTACGAAAAAGCAGAAAATGGCCGCTATGAAAAAGGCGAATTTGAAGATATCGAAAGTATCATTCAAGGTATCGTTGGTTATAAAGGCCGTGTACATGTTGCGTTTGGTGATGTGATTGAGCAAGAGTTTGAAACGCCGGAATCTCTTGCTGGTGAAATTGACCGCCAAATTCACAACAACTACAAGTTGTACCCAATCAACTTGTTAGCTGCTGGGCATGAAGATTCGAGCATCATTACGGAAGCGGTTAAGCGTCATCTCGCGGATAAGTTGGATCAGCTACCTGAAGGCGCAAGACCTTATTTGGTGGCGAGCTATGCCAATCCTGTGAATAACCAAGAGTAATCTTCGTCACTGAACTCGTTGATTCAGAATGCCTTAAAGCCTCGGTCTGCCGGGGCTTTTGTTTATCTGCTCTTTAAGGTGCGACGGCGCCACCAAGGGTTAAATTGCTGGGCCATTTTGTGATCTTGTTACCACCTAAATAGATATTCCCTTTCACCGTCATTGTGTCTGGAAATACTTTCAGCGCTGATCCTCCAATATAAAGATTACCATCAACCACCAATCCTTCAGGAAGTTCAGAAATGGGAGTGCGAATAACACTTAGATCACCTTTTACTCGAAGTTTAGCTGGAAGCGCTTTTAACGGTGTATCTGTCAGATTTAGGTAACCGCCTAGTTTGATGCCTTTAGGCCAGTTTTCGATCTTACTACCTAGTAGGTTTGCATAGCCTTTTATCTTTGTTCCTGAGCGAATAACTTTGAGTGCGCTGTTAGTTGCTTCCAGACTGCCTTCAACATCAAGCCCTTTAGGCAAGGTTTTGATAGGGGTTTGTGAGATGTTTAAGTTACCCTTTACCACTAGGCCAGAGGGTAGTTGGGTGTAAGGCTTGTTTCTAAGATCAAGATTGCCGTAATTATCGATGTGACCAAACTTAGAATAGTAATCTAGCTCATATGCCAAAGGAGACGAGCAGAGTAGGATTGAAGTAAGGCATAGGGAAACAAAACGCATAGTCAAAGAGTTAGTTAAATACCGAGATCAACAGGTGCTTATCTTATACTTAAATAAACCTATTATGCATTTTTTGCTCACAGTTTTTGATTCATAACTTAAATATTCAAATTAGAGATACACGTTAAAAGTGTGCGCTTCTTTACTGAGCTAAGTAACTTCAAGCTTACTAAAATGAGATAAATTAAATGATTGAATGTGAAGCAGACCCAAGTGTAGAGGTGAGAAAAATATCAGTAGATATTTGAATAATATGAGATTCTTCCAAGAACTTCACAAGGGTCCTTGTTAGTATTATTGAGGTTTGAGGGAGATTTTCATGAAGTTAAAAAGTGTATCTATTTTTACCGCTGGTGTTTTTGCAGTACTGCTGTCGGGTTCCGTTTTTGCTAAATCATACAGTACACCAGAAAACAAAGCGCTAATAGTTGCTGACGGTAAGGTAGGTCAGCGTATCTGTTACTACGATGATAAAGCCTACACCACTGGGGCCGTGATTAATGTTGAAGGCGTATTACTGATGTGTACCGCTGAGAACGATTTTGAAACCAATGGCTCGTTAAAGTGGGTCGTGTTCAAAAAAGATAAATAAACGCGCCGAAGTTGTCTGTTTCATTTAGAGCGGTTTAAGATTAAGAGATTGGAAAAATAAAAAGCGAGCATCATGCTCGCTTTTTTCATTAACGCGCGAGTGAGCGAGTTTTTAATTCAAAGATAAGTTTTTCAGCACTTACTTCAAATTTGAATCGAGCCGTCGCTTGGTTCGATTCTTCGGTTATTTCTGAAACATTGTATTCAACATCAGCACATACTGATTTAGCGAGCTCGATGTATTTTTGTAGTTCAGACTCTAGCTCTGTTTTTGTCTGTGCGAAAACCGTTACGTCGGCAACTTCGTCACCTTCTTTGATGATAAAGCCTATCTCGCCAGCACAGCCGCAGGCCTCACATACTTGGTTTTTTTCTAATTCGACACTCATAACGAATCCTCTTGTAAATACTAAGGGTATTCTATCAGGTATTTGATCTGTATCTACAAAAATGACGACTTTTGCGTAAAAAAGGAACAGAATAGGCACTTGTTAAGTAAGGGTTAAAGATTGGATTACTAAATCATCAAGAACGTTAATGTGATATATATCAACATTTAAAATCAATTAACGAACATAGTGACGAGATTTTGCTCAGTCCAGTTGAACTAATGGTTAATTTATAAGACTATTTCTTGATTGATTATTTTTAATAATTATCATTCTTGGTCTTTGAATAGTTTCGATGAATAATTGGCGCAAGGTTTTGATGAGACTAACTTTTCGCCTTATTTTGAGTAGCATGTATTGACAAAAACATAACTGAAAATTACACATTACGCAGTGTAAAGACGTTATGGTTTGGAACTCGACATGATATTAAATAGTCGCAATACATATACCCAAAGCGCTTTCAAGTGCAGCGCTTAGCAACCTGATTTCTAGGTTTTCGCTAATCGAACCGCATCGGCGAGCCGGGTATAATGCTAAGAATGATTTCATTCTGGCCTCATTTAATAGTGAGTTAGATGGATTTACAAAGAGAAGAGCTTAAAATATGCCAAAGCGTAGTAAAGAAGATACCGAAATCACTATCCAAAAGATCATGGATGCCGTTATTGATCAGCTACTCAGATTAGGTTACGACAAAATGTCGTACACGACGCTAAGCCAGCAGACAGGTATATCGCGTACCGGTATTAGCCATCACTTCCCTAAGAAAACGGACTTCACCGCCGCACTGGATGGCCGTATCTTTAAAATGTTTATTGAACACTTAGAGTTTGATAAAGGATTAAATGCATTTTCACAAAGTTGGATTAAAGCGCTGGAAGATGCTGAGTTTCTCGCGATTTTACGACTGCTATTCCATCACATTGTCACCGCTGAAAATGCGCAAGAATTTGCTGCTAATGGTATTGACCGCTTATACAAAATGGTTGAAAGCCAGTTTGGTGCGGGTGGTGACAAAGAGCTTGAGTGGTTGATTGGTCGATCATTGATCCAAATGAGCAAGTAATAGCCTTTAAAGCACCAAATTCTGCCACTATCAAAGCAAAGGCCCGCAATTCTCATATTGCGGGCCTTTGTCGTATCAAAGTGTTTTAGAGACGGCTTAGAGGAGATACGCTTTATGCTGCGGCATGCACTTGAGGGAAGTCTAGCGTCGGATGTTTTGTCACAATAGATCGATAGCCATAAACTTGCTCAATGCGCTCTGACGTTAGTGCATTCCATGGCGTGTCATCACAAACTAGTTTCCCGTTATGCAAGAGTACAAGGCGGTCTGCGTACTGAGAGGCTAGATTCAAGTCATGTAACACCACAACCACCGCTGCGTTTTGTGCTTTTGCCGTTTCACGAGCAATCTTTAACGTGTTGTGTTGGTGGGCGAGATCCAACGCTGAGGTAGGTTCATCAAGCATTAAGATTCGTTTTTCGCCAGATTGATGTAGTTGTGTCATCACTCGTGCTAGATGCAGTCGTTGCTTTTCTCCACCAGATAAAGACGGGTACAGGCTTTCTGCTAAATGCAATACGTCGGTTTGTTCCATGTAATGTAAAGCCAGTTTAGTGGTTTCTTTATTGGACAGTGATAGCGGTATTGCCCCCAACTCTACGACTTCTCTGGCTAGAAATGGGAAGGTTAAGGTGCTGTGCTGCGGGAGCATTGCAATATGTTTGGCGCTTTTTTCAGGCTCCCAATCATGCTTTTGTTTACCGAAGTAGGTGATGTGATGATTCGAAGAGATCTCACCGCATAGAAGCTTGAGCAAAGTACTTTTACCTGCGCCATTGGGGCCGAGTAGGGCGGTCACTTCACCAGCTCGGATATCAATGTTGATGTCATCGAGCACCACACGGTTGCCATACGTCATCGAAATGTTTTTCCCCGATAAAACGATCTGGTTCATTACAAAATCTTCCCTTTTTGCTGGAACAATAAGTAGATGAAAAAGGGCGCGCCAATCAATGCGGTCACGATTCCAACTGGTAATTCAGCTGGTGCCACAGCAACACGAGCAAACATATCTGCGGCAGTAAGAAGCAGTGCTCCCATTAAGGCAGATATTGGTAATAGCGTTCGATGGTCAGGCCCAGCGAGCATGCGCCCTAAGTGAGGAATCACGAGCCCAATAAAGCCAATTGCACCACTGATGCTCACCGTAATACCAACACCCAGTGCAGAAAGTAAAATAAGCTGACGTTTGAGTTTTTGAACCGGAACTCCTAAGTGTCTTGCTTCTGATTCCCCTAACAACAGAGCATTCAGCGCCATCGACTTCTTCTGAAACCAGAGCAATAGGATGACGAGTGTTACAGCAGATAGAGCAATCCCTGACCAATTTGCACCAGCTAATGAGCCCATCGACCAAAGCGTCAAGTCTCGCAGCATCTGATCATCTGCGATAAAGTTCATGTAGCCAATCGCAGCACCCGAGAGCGCGCTGATGGCAACGCCGGCTAACAACATAATTGTAACTGAGGTACCAAACTTACTTGTGCCGAGTTTATAAACGAGAATAGTCGTTAGTGCACCGCCAAGGAAAGCAAAAAGAGGCAAAGCCGCTAAGTTCATTAGTTGCGGATAGTTTTGGCTAAATTCAGCAAATACAACAATAGCGAATGCACCACCAAGAGCAGCGCCAGCAGACACACCAATGATACCAGGCTCGGCTAATGGGTTACGGAACAAGCCCTGCATAACCACACCACAAATTGCCAAAATGGCGCCGATGAACATACACAAAATGGTGCGAGGCAATCGGATTTCGTTAATGACCAACTGAATGTGAGGAGCGAGATCAGAACTGCCTCCCGTTAGGCTACGCAAACTGTCAGCAAAGCTAATGTTCATTGGGCCAACGGTAATAGAGGCGATAGCAATAAATGCTAAAAATCCACTAAGCACTGATAACGTCGTTGAAAGGGGGATGCGTCTTAACAACATGTCATGTCTCTATGGGTAAAGCAGTGCATTCAAGCGTTTAGCTTCTGCAAGGCTTTTAAGGCCCAAACCACCTACCAGAGCATGGCCATCAATCGTTATGATGTCTTTGTTCTTTCCAGCGGGTGTTGCAGCAAGAAGCGGCATTGCTTTTAAAATTGCATCGGCACCACCCAACGTTTCATAGCTGCGACCACTAACAAGAATCACGTCAGGCTGCATCTCTACCATCGCTTCTGTGGATAGAGGCTTGTAAGACGAGAGTTGTGTAGCGGCTGGGTTTTGTCCGCCGGCGAGTTGAATAATTGCATCGGGTGTCGTTTGTGAGCCCGCAACATTTGCAGGTCGCCCTTCATGGATCAGCAGAAAGAGCACTTTCTTTTTCTTCGCTTGATCAGGTTGGTTTGCATTGAGTGCTTGTACTTGCGCCTGGACATCTTGCTTTAAGCTTTCAGCTTGAGCTTTGCGATCCATAAGGTTCGCAATTTGATCAATACGTTGATAAAGGCCCTCGACATTTGCATCAGTATTAACGATTTCTACATCTACGCCAGCCGATTTCAATTGGCTCAATGTTGTTTTCGGCCCCATCTCATCAGAACCAATGACTTTTGTCGGACGTAAGGCGAGCAACCCCTCCGCTGAAAGACGACGATGGTAGCCCACTTTAGGCAGTTCCATTCCTTTTGGTAATTGACTGGTGACGTCGATAGCAACCAAGCTATCTTTAGCGTCGAGTTCAAGCAAGAGTTCAGTGACGGCGCTGCCTGCGCTAACAACGCGCTCTGAGGATGGCGTTTCATTGGCAAAAAGTTGACTACTCGCAAGTAGGGAAATAGCTGCCGTGACAACAGCATGAATAGTGATGCGTGTGTTCTTCATTTTGAAAGGATCTCTATCTTACTTATTTTTATGATGGCTCTTCAGTGAGTAACTGAGTTGCTTGAATTCCGTTTTCTTGTAAAAAGCCGAGAAGTTGTACTAGCGACTGAATATTCGCGGTTTTTTCTGCTCCAATTACAATCGGTTTATCGCTTGACTTACTCTCTTCTAACAGCGCGAGGGTAAAGTTGTCCCAATCGATATATGTCTTGCCGTTAATAGCCCAGTAAGGCTCGTCTTTAAGAATATTTACCGTGATGGATTGCTTATCGACATCTGCAACAGCCTGAGATTCTGTGCTCGGTAAATTGACGTCTAATGAATCGAGTTTGACCGCTGCGGTTAACATCAGGAAAACCATGACGATAAAAATAATGTCTAACAGCGGTGTTAAATCGGGGGTTAAACCGTTACGACTATTTTCTTGTGGTGTTTTAATCATTGAGTTGCAGCCTCAATCTTCTCAGAAGAGCGCAGTGTTACTTTTGAGTGGTCTGGCGAGACATGCTGTAACGAGATACCTTCAAGCCATAAGTTGACGTAGTTTAAAGTGTGCTCAAGCTTGGCGATTACACGATCCGCCCACAAACCAATGATCTGCGCTCCTGAAATGGCAGGAAGTGCGATAATGAGACCCGCGGCAGTGGTGCGCATAGCAAGACCTAGGCCGTCAGCCAAATCATTCGGAGTGATATTCCCCGTTGAAACCGCGATGCCTTTAAACATGTCAATTAAGCCAAGTACCGTACCAAGCAAGCCAATTAAAGGACTGATGACACCAATCAGCGTCAGCAAACGAAGGCCGGAATGCAGCTGATGGCGTTTTTCTTGCAGCCAAATACCTGCGGCATCTTCTCTTAAAGATTTCGAGAAAGAATGATGAGCAAGCAACATCGCAACACCACGGTACAGAAGCGGCCGCTTATTCGACAACTCTTCAGCAAGTGCTTCAAGCTCGTTCCCATTTGTTGGGTCTAATCCTGTGAGCTTTTGGCGAATGGCTCGCTTTCCTACACCAAGGCTAATTAACACATGGAATAATCGCTCGGCGATGATCATCACGGTTAGAGCTGAGCAAATGATCAAAGGCCATGTCATCAGCCCAAATTGAGTTTGTAATTCTTGTAGTTGTTCCATTATCCATCCAACTTAAAACGAACAGGTACTTGTACTCGGTGAGCGACTTTTAGCCCACCTGAAATATGTGGTGTAAATTGCCACTGTTTGATCGCACGAAGTGCTGAGGCATCTAGCGACTCTGTGCCGGAAGACTCAATCAAAACCTGTTTAATCTGGTTACCATTCTCATCTAGCCATATCTCATACAAGGCTACACCTTCAATACCGCGTCTTTGTGCAGACCTTGGGTAACGGGGTTGTGTTGGTTGACTCACAAACGTTGGTTTGTCGACCAAGACAGGCTGAGATGTTGCCCCTTTGGATTGGCTCGCAGGTGCGGATTGTTGAGCTACCGTCTCTTTCTTCACCGGTTCCGTTTTTTTCTTTGGTTTCGCTTCGGGCTGAACCTTTTGCTTTGTTACGGTTTTGGTGGGCTCGACCGCTTTAGGTTTAGATTGTTTAACCGGTTCAGGTTTTTTCTCTACTACCTTCTTCTTAACAGCGTCTTTCTTGACGACCTGTTTTTTTACAATCTTCTTTTCTGGTTCAGGTTGGTCTTGAGGCTGCTCTTTTGGTGGCGCTACATTTTCTGGTGTAGATTTTTCGACAGCGGGAGGAGCAGACACAAGATTTAGACTTACCGAACTTGCTGGGTTTCCAGCCGGCATCGCGAACACCTTTGTCTCTTGAGAAACAAAAAGAAGTGCGGCATGGATGGCAAGGGAAGCACCTCCTGCAATGACATATCTTTGTACGTTCACGGAATATCTCGGGAAACTATGAAAACTTGGGCAGATTATTACTTACAATGGAAATAAGATCAATTATCAATTGCATTATCATTACGCTCAAATTATGATTCTTGCAGAATTTTTAAGATCAGCTTCCATCCCTTACATGATGGGAGTTAAGCGAGTATATATGAGCGTCGATATCGATAAGCTTGATGAATCAGTGTTGGGCAGTGATAGTCCTGATCCATTGCGATTTGCTTTTGTTAAGAAGCATTCTGCACATGCCGGGGGAGCGAGCGTACCTGTGCCCTCGTCTCAACAACAGGCGATTTTTTCGAGTATTACGGCTAACTCAGTTAAAGCGACCAATAAACGCTGTCTTTATATTCATGTTCCGTTTTGTCGCGTTCGTTGCACTTTTTGTAACTTCTTTCAAAATGCTGCAAGTCGCACACTGGTTGATGAGTACTTTGAAGCATTAATGCAGGAGCTTAGAGAGAAAGCGGCATTACCTTGGACACAAAATGGTATTTTTCACGCCGTATATATCGGGGGCGGAACGCCAACGGATTTATCTCCAGTACAGGTTCGTGTGTTAGGCCAGGCTATCCGAGACCACTTTCCTTTGGCTGCAGACTGCGAAATCACCTTAGAAGGTCGCATCAATCGTTTTTCTGATGAGTTGTATCAAGGCGCTTTAGAGGGTGGGTTTAATCGTTTCTCTTTTGGTGTGCAAAGTTTTAATACACAAGTGCGCCGCAGCGCAAAACGTTTAGATGATAGGGAAGATGTCCTCAAACGAGTGAGCGAGATCGCCAAAGAAGACAAAATTCCGGTCATTATCGATTTACTCTATGGCTTACCTTATCAAACCAAAGAAGTATTAGAGCAAGATTTAAATGATTTCCTCTCGACTGGCGCACACGGACTAGATTTGTATCAGTTAGTGGTTGGCGGGTCAGCTCCCATGCTCAACCTCGTAGAAAAGGGAAAAATCCCGCCACCTGCGACCACACCAGAAAAAGCGGGAATGTATGAGCTCGGTGTGAACTTTATGGCCAAACACCATATGAAGCAACTGAGTGTGAACCATTGGGCAATCGATAACCGCGAGCGTAGTTTATACAATAGTTTAGCCAAGACTTATGCAGAGGTATTGCCAATTGGCTGTGGTGCTGGAGGTAATATCGGTGGCTACGGGATGATGCAACACCGCACACTAGAGACCTATATTAAAGCGGTCAAAGAAGGTCAAAGCACCATCGCGATGATGATGAAGCAAAGCCCTCTAGAACCACTTTTTTCTGCACTCAAATCTGCGTTTGACCGTGGCATTGTTCAAGCAAATCAACTTCCATCATTTATGGGAGAGGACGCGTTCGGGTTTTTATTGCCTCTATTTAAAGTGTGGCAAGCGAAAGGCTTAGTACAACTACATGAACGTAGCGCAGTCCTTACTCTTGCAGGCAGCTTCTGGGCAGTGTCATTGGCTCAAAGTTGTATTCAGGTACTCACGTCGGAGATGAACGAAACCGTACCGAAAGCATCCAATAATTAATGAAAACAAATTGAACAAAAACGGAAGACACAATGGAATCAATCAAGCAACAAGTTGAAGTATTACTAGAGCAAGAACCACAATTATTGCCAGCTGCGATGGCAGAGCGTCTTGGCATTTCCGAGTTTGAGGTTGTTGCGGCTCTACCTCAGGAAATGGTGGCTATTGCACCAGGAGAGCAAGCGCAAAGCATCCTAGAAAGTTTGGTTGGTTTTGGCCCGGTGACGACCATCGTCCACTCTTTTGGTTCTATCTTTGAAGTTAAAGCGCCGTTTCCAAAAGGAAAAGTGGCGCGTGGCTATTACAATTTAATGGGTAGAGAAGGTGAACTGCACGGCCACCTTAAATTAGATAACGTTAAAAATGTCGCATTAGTCAGTAAACCGTTTATGGGTAGAGAGAGTCACTATTTTGGTTTTTTCTCGGAGTGCGGAAGCAATATTTTCAAGGTTTATTTAGGCCGTAACGAAAAGCGCGAGTTGATTGAAGAGCAAGTAACCGCATTTCGCGCCCTACAAGCCGAATTAAAAAAGTAATCACAAACATAATCGAGGCTTAACTCGAATACTAATTAGTAAAGTCAGGTATCAATATGGATCAACAAGTTAAACAAGAGCGTTTGCAAGGTCGTTTAGGGCCAGAGATCAAAGAGTTTCGTCAGGAGCGCCGTACACTTCAGCTTGCAACTGTCGATGCAGAAGGTCGCCCGAATGTAAGCTACGCGCCTTATGTTCAAAACCAGGAAGGTTATTTCGTTCTCATTTCTAAAATCGCTCGTCATGCCCGTAACCTTTTAGAAAATCCAAATGTTTCATTGATGATGATCGAAGATGAAGAGTCTTCAAAGCAGCTGTTTGCTCGTAAGCGCTTAACTTTTGATGCGGTAGCAAATGTAGTTGAGCGAGACACAGAGATGTGGCAACAAGTTGTTGGACAAATGAAAGAGCGTTTTGGTGAGATTATTGATGGTCTAAGCCAGCTAGAGGATTTCGTTTTGTTCAACTTAAAGCCAGAATCGGGGCTATTTGTTAAAGGTTTTGGTCAGGCGTATCAAGTGTCTGGTGATGATTTAGTCGATTTTGTTCACCTTCAAGAAGGTCACAAGAAAGTCGAAAGTGCCTGATTGTAAACCGATCATATGAATGTCGATTATTTGGCATAATGAACGTTTAAAGGGAGTTAGGTTATACTGACTCCCTTTTTTATATTGGAACAAAAGCATGAAACCTGTAAGCAAGGAATTGAGCGAGATTTGCTATCCGTTTATTTACGAGGACAGTCCGGTTTGTGACTTTGAAATTACAGCAGATGAACTTTGTAGTCGTATTGGCCTTGTTCTCGCTATGGAGTTGGACGAGTTTAGCCGTGATATACTGACAAGAATGCAGCCTAATGTTTATCATCTAAATGGTTCGGTTCGCGGAAAATTAGCGATTACAGAGACGGAAGTTGAAGAGTTAAAGGCCGATTATGCTTTGCTCAAGCAACGCATTGATGGTGGCTTCAAAGGCTTTGTTCTACCCGGAGGACACCCGGCAGCCAGTCAATTGCATTTGTGCCGTTGCCAAGCTAAAAAAACGGTACGAGCATTAGTTGCCGTTGAACATACAGGTAAGAAGCAGCCCGCACCTATTTTGTTTCGTTACGCGAACTTATTAGCGAATGTACTTTACAGCCTAGCTTCTTATATTAATCATACTCATCAAGTCAAAGAGACGGAATTCGTTTCTCGTAGTTACGCGATGCCAAAGAAGTGAGCTGAGAAATTAGCGGATGTGAGCATCAGGGATAGGACAAGCACTGCATTATATTCTCAAATCAACTCGTCCAATAAGAGTTAAGAAGTCATAGCTTTGGCTTCTAGCTCTTTTGCTCCGCGAAGCATCGCTTCGATTAGTTCTCCTGCATTGAATTTCTCAAGTGCCTCATGCGCGCCAACTTGGTGAGCTCTGTCTACACAGATTTCGCTCGATAACGATGTATGTAAAATGCGGTATGAATGGTTCAGAGAGGAATTATTCTGAACTTCAAATGCTAATTCATAACCGTCTAATCCGGGCATTTCAATATCGCTGACCAGAATATCAATTGGGCGATGAGCCGCAGCGTCACTTTTCATCAGTTCCAATGCATCTAAACCATTTTTACAGATTTGATACCCAATATTGATGCTATCGAGTGCGTCACACAGCTGTTTACGAGCGATGGAAGAGTCATCCACCAATAGAATACTGAGTGCTTTTAGGCGTTCTCGCTCAATATCTGTCAGCATTGGGATCTTTGAATTCTCGTACTGCGGATAAATTTTGGAAAGTAGCAGCTCCACATCCAGCATTTGAACAGTTTTGTCCTCGTAGCGAGTAATTCCAGTCACGAAAATATTTTTTCCAGCGCTCGGAGGTGGCGTTTCAATAGCTTTCCAATCGCACTCAATGATCTTCTCTATACTACGAACCATAAAAGCTACCACGGTTCGCAAGCAATCTGTCACGATCAAGTAGCAGCTTTTATATTCTTCTTCACTTATAGGACGAAAGCCAACAGCCGCTGACATATCGATCACTGGTACTGTTAAGTTACGTATCGTAACGGTTCCAATGACGTGATGATGCGAGTAAGGGATCTTTGTCGTTGGCATGTACGGGACGATTTCACGGACTTTTAGCGTACCGATAGCGAAACTCTGTTGCAGGGTGAGCTTAAACATCAACATGCCCTGAGATTGATTCGCTTTGCTAATGACTTTTGCCATGAAAATAACCTTATAAACACCACCGAATTGTGTCTAATCTAATCTTATCAGACGAAGGCTTCAACCATCGGAGAGACAAATGTGAGCTTTTTAGACAATCTTTTAGAGACATAGTGATTAACTGAGCAAAACTTGTTTGTATTTTAAACTCATTATGTAGACGATTTTATATTCCTCGTGTATTGGGGCCTTTACCGCTGAGCTATTATTAAGAAATGTTTGGTCTGTTAAAAAGGATTGGGTACACTTGCGCGACCAGAATAGTGAGAGATAGATCAATGGCAAATACAGCAGCCGCATTACATATTCTTGTGAAGCACAAAGAGCAAGCGGAAGACATAATCAAGCAACTGAAAAAAGGCGCAAAGTTTCAGACATTAGCGAAGAAGTATTCAACTTGCCCGTCAGGCAAACGCGGTGGTGACCTTGGTGAATTCCGCCGTGGTCAAATGGTACCTCAATTCGACAAAGTGTGCTTTTCTGGCGAAGTGTTAACGCCGCATTTAGTTAAAACCAAGTTCGGTTGGCATGTTGTAAAGGTGCTTTACAGAACATAAGGCTTGGTATCGACCTAAACATTGTCAGATGAAACCCACAAGCATTAAATATCATCTGTACGGTCTCTTTTCACCAATCACTACCGTCATGACATGGCAGATACATTCTGATCTGCCATGCTCAACCAAACGCTAATCTTTCCAAACTAGAAACTCATTTATATGCAGTTAACTTGGCTTTTCTCATAAGTCGTTATCCTATTTCAAGCTTTGGTATGAGAATACGTTTGCTGGTTGTATCAATTATCAATGCTATTTCTTGCTGGCGAACTTTGGTTCATGTTCGGGCGCCATTCGCATATGATAGCGACCTTATAAAAATTAACCCCGTTCATAATTTAAGATGTCCCTGACTCATAAAGACTATTTTAAAATCGCATTTCCTTTCATTGTTTCTACTGTTACCCAACCATTGTTGGGGGCGGTGGACACCGCGGTGATCGGTAAACTCGGTGTGGCTGAGATGATTGGTGGTGTGGCGATCGGCACCGTCATCATGAACACCTTGTATTGGTTGTTTGGCTTTTTCCGCGTAAGTACTACGGGGCAAAGTGCAATCGCATTAGGTAAAAATAGCCCAGAAGATCAAGCGAGCAGCTTATTTCGTCCTTTCGTGCTTTCGCTTTGCCTTGGCTTGATTTTCATTGCGTTGCAGTCCGTGATTTGGATGGGGGCAGAGCTGATTATCTCCCCTGATGCAGTCGTGGCCGAAAACGCGAAGATTTACTTCGATATCATGATCTTTGGTGCACCGTTTGTACTGCTGAACTACACCGTGATTGGTTGGCTGATGGGGCAGGCGAAAGCCAAAGAAACCTTGTTCACGCAAGTGTTTGGTAACGTGCTGAACATCGTGCTGGATATCGTCTTTGTGTTGTACTTCGATATGGGCATTGCTGGTGTTGCGGTGGCGACACTTATCGCGCAAATCTCGACGTTTGTTATTGGTGCGGTGCTGGTGTTGAAAACCTGTCGCTTCCCGCTGTTTGATCACATTCAGACCGCAAAAATGACGCGTAAAGATCTCAAAGTCATTGCGTCTTCCAATATGGATCTGCTGCTTCGTACTGTGTGTCTATTGGTGTTCTTCAACATGATGGCGCGTGTAGGCTCTCAGCTTGGTTCTGATGTGCTTGCTGCGAACGCAATCATGATGCAAGTGACCTTTATCGTCAGCTACATGTTCGACGGTGTAGCGAACGCGTCGAGCGTCTTTGCAGGTAAAGCGGTAGGGCAGAAGAATCCAACATTGCTTGATAACGTGATTAAGCTAAACACGCAATGGACCGCGGCGTTCGTTCTTGTATTGACCTTGCTGTTGGTGCAGTTCAAACACCAATTAGTGACGTTGTTTACCACTTTGCCAAACCTTGTTGAGCTGTATCTAGACATGAGCCCTTGGTTATTGGCATTCCCGTTGGTTGCTGGTTTTGGTCTTACGTTTTACGGCATCTTTACCGGTACAGGGACGACGCGACCAGTGCGTAACTCTACCTTCCTAACCATGGTTTTGTTCTTAGTGACTCAATTTATTGCGGTGCAATATTGGGGCAATCACGGTTTGTGGCTGGCATTCACTTTGTTCTACGTTGGGCGTTTTGTCTTCTTGTTCCCATACCTCGGTCAAGTTAAACAAAAGTGTCTTTAATTCACACTGTCACAAACGACCTGATTTAGATGTTCTTATAACAAGGGTGGGGCCATCTGCCCTTGCTGATAAATCTGAAAAAGGTGATGAAATAACCTTTTCGACTGGTTTCCTTGCTTTAACCCGCATGATATTATTTGTGATGTTATATTATTACATTTAGTTTGATGCCGTGATTTCTCGACCAATACTCTCCGTTAATAATCTCAGCCTTACAGACTCAGAGCGCACACTCTTCAAAGACATTTCTTTTGAGCTGTCTCAAGGTGAAGTTCTTGCCATTATGGGACCATCCGGCATTGGTAAATCCATGTTGTCGAAAGCCGTCGCAGGTTTTTTGCCGTCTGATATTTGGGTAGACGGAAGTATCCAGCTTAACAGCAGTGAAGTCGCACAAACTGCCATGCTGCAACGGAGTCAATCCCAGCGTCCTGCGGTCATTTTCCAAGATGCACTTAAAGCGCTGAATCCATTGGCCTCTGTCGAGCAACAACTGTGTTTGGCATTGACGGGCAACAAAACACGCTTGTCTTCAGCAAACCGAGAAACGGTGACGACCTTGTTGTCTCAACTCGGATTTGCAGATCCAAAAGCAGCATTAGCGCAGCATCCAAGCCAGTTATCTGGTGGTCAGCGCCAGCGTATTTGTATTGCGATTGCGTTGCTTGGTAGTACCAACTTGATCATCGCTGATGAGCCCACCAGCGCGCTCGATCCAATCACCGAAGCGGAGATCCTTGAGTTGTTTCGCAGTAGTGTTCAGCAACGCAACATCAGTGGTTTGTTGATCACGCACGATCTGTCTGCGGCTTTGGCGTGTGACAAAGTCTTGGTGATTGCGGACAACACCATGGTGGCTTATGGCGCACCATGGCAAGCCATTCAGCAAAGTTCGCATCCTTTCTGCCAACAACTTGCGCAACTGCTGCCTTAACCTCATCTCTGGAGCCTATTTTGACTAAGCACAACTTGAGCGGGCACGCGCAGCTTAAATCGGCGGAAGTTCGCTTTGAGCAAGCCAGTGTTCACTATTACTCCAAACCAAGTTGGTTGGGGGGCAAACCGTTTAAAGCGCTTGAACAATTGGATCTTGCCATCGACACAAAGAATATTGCGATTGTTGGTCCTTCTGGTGCGGGTAAATCGACCTTGATTGAGCTTCTGTTCGGTCTTCGTAAGCCCACATCTGGTGAAGTGTATGTGTGTGGCTATCCGCTATCGCGTAGCTCGGCTAAGCAGCGCCAAGAGTTGTGTCAGCACATTCAACTGATTCCGCAAGAGCCGCAGTCTAGCTTGAATCCGTACTACACCGTTCGCCAGATCTTACTGGAGCCTTTGAGCAATATTGGCTTAACGCAAGAGCTTAACGAGAAGGTGGAAAAGGTTTTGGCGGATGTCGGTTTGGATCTCACATTGCTGGATCGCAACCCGCAGCAATTATCAGTTGGGCAAGCGCAACGTGTGGCTATTGCCAGAGCTTTGATTGTCGAACCTTGCGTATTGGTTGCCGATGAGCCAACCAGCAGCTTAGACCCCGTCAGTCGTAAACAGATTCTCGACTTGTTGGCAGGCATTCAAAAGAGTCGTCAGATGCGCCTGATTTTGGTGACACATGACCTCGATGCGGCACAAACCCTATGCGATGAGATCCTAGTGTTAGACAAAGGACGCGTTGTCGAGCACGGCACAGCACAGAACGTGACAAATAACCCTTCGCACTTGATCACGAGAGCCTTGATGAGCGCTCAACACAAAAGTAATGAATTCACAAAAACCATTGGAGAGGTTTCTTATGCACCTTAGTACTCCCAAGTTAGCTTTGTCGCTGGCTTTAAGCGCACTGCTGACGGGTTGTTTTGACTCTGGCGAAAGCAAGCCAGAAGCAGAAAAAGCAGCTGCACCGCAAGCAACGGAAATTCGCGTTGCCATGATGCAACCACCACGCACAGGTTTGTCACCACTTTCAGATGACGCGTTCAAACTGTCACGTTGGAGCACAGCAGAAACGCTAGTGAACCTAAACGATCAGTCGGTAGCAGAGCCTATGCTGGCAACAGAGTGGGAACAAGTTGACCCGATGACGTGGCAATTTACGGTACGTAAGGGCGTGAAATTCCACGATGGTTCTGAGCTTGATGCCAACGCGGTTGTGAACTCTCTACAAAAAGCATTAGATGCCGCACCTAAGCCACGTATTTTGGATGGTATCGAATGGCAAGTTCGCGCACTGGACGACTTCACTGTTGAAATCAAAACGACCTTTAACGATCCACTGTTGCCAAGCCGTCTATCTAGCCCACAGCTAGCGATCCTTTCTGGTGCTGCATATCAAGAAAACGGTCGCGTTGTGCCAATCAATGCGGGTACCGGTCCATTTGTTCTGACAGAAATCAACGGTACAACCAGCGCGAAACTGAAGCGTTTTGACGGTTACTGGGGTGAAAAAGCGAAAGTAGATAGCATTTTTGCGGAATACGTACCAAACGGTTTTGCTCGTGCTGCAGCGCTGCGTACCGGTGAGGCGGATGTCGTTGAAGCGGTTCCTGTTTCGCAAATCGCGATGATGGAATCTTCACAGCTGCACGAAGTTGCAATGCCACGTACCAATACGCTTTACCTAAACAACAAATCAGATGTGTTTAGCCAGTTCGGTTTGCGTAAAGCAGCGGCTCAAGCGGTTAACCGTGTGCAAATCATCAAAACGGTTTACGAGAACCACGCCGATTCAGCGAAAGGTCTGTTAGGTCCAGCATTGGCATGGGCTCAACCAATTCGTGACGCGAACCCTCGTATGGAAACCATGGAAATGCGCCACGCGAACGGTGAGAAGATCACCATCGGTACATTTACCGACCGTGCTGAGTTGCCAGAAGTAGCGGTGCTGCTAAAGCAACAACTTGAAGCGGCTGGCTTTGTGGTTGAACTAGACGTTCGTGAATACGCACAAATCGAAAACGATGCACTAGCAGGTAAGTTCGATGCGTTCTTGTTGTCACGTGCAACAGTGTTGGATTCTGGTGACCCAGTGGCGTACATGCAAAGTGACTTTAGCTGTAAAGGTTCTTACAACCTAGGTCAGTTCTGCTCTGAAGAAGTGGACGCAGCATTGAAACACGCTGACCGTCAACCATTGGGTGAGAAACGCCAACAAGCGATCATCGAAGCAGAAAGCAAAATCCTTGAGCAATACGCTGTGATTCCACTGCTTCACGAGCGTGTAATCCAAGGTGAGAATGATCGCGTGAAGAATGCACAACGTGACCCACGTGAGCGTCGCCTGATCGACCAGTTTACTGAGGTGAACTAACTCGATGTCGTCTGTTGCCAACATGCGCTCTCGTTGGAGCGCTTGTATGCCTGAATGGTTTACGCGTTTTTTGTCGCGCTTCCTGTCACTCGGGGTAGTGGTTGTGCTGGTGGGTTTGATGCCGGATATTGCAGGTATTGACCCAAGCCAATCAATCCTGCGTGCCCGTGCGGGTGCTCAACAATTGCTGACGGCGGAAGCTCTGCAAGCAATTCGAGAAGATCTTCAACTTGACCGCAGCGCTGCTGAGCGACTGTGGGATTGGTTGACGCTTGCCATGCAAGGTGACTTAGGTGTCTCTTGGGTGAGCGGGGCATCCGTCATGGAGAGCGTTCAACAAACCGCAAAAACGTCGCTATTACTGATGCTTACAGCGCTAGGCATGGCATTTGTAATGTGCATGGCGAGTGTGCTTTACACTGTGCGTCGTTGGCAACAGAATCGTTTAGATAAGCATCATGACACGCTCAGTTCGGTGTTGGTTTCATTGCCTGAATACGTGATTGCTTCGTTGCTGATCATGGTGTTTTCCATCTGGTTGGGCTGGTTCCCGCCTTATGGTTGGCAAGGTGTGCAAAACCTCTGGCTACCCAGTTTGGCAATGGCATTGCCTGCTGCTGGCTTGTTCGGGCGCTTGCTCAATGACAGCCTCAAGCGTGTACTAGATGAGCCTTGGGTGATCACTTGGCTATCGGCGAACGTCAGTCAGTTTCAAATCTTACGCTTTGCCTTGTGGCGTGCCGTTAGTAACTTGATTCCTCAAATCGCAATGACGGTGATTGGTTTAACCGGCGGTGCGGTTGCTGTGGAACAGGTGTTCTCCATTCCAGGTATCGGACGACTAATTTTAGGCGCGGCGAAGTCACAAGATCTGCCGATGCTGCAAGGTGGCTTGTTGGTGTTGCTGGTGTTCTCGATGTTGATCAGCAGTGCGAGCATCTTATTGCAACGTTGGTTACTCGGGCACAGTGTCACAAGTGGCAAGCTGATCAGCAGTCACAGCACGTTCCGTTTTACCCAAAGCACCACCAAACGTATTGTCAGTGCGACAATCTTTGCCTTGCTGATTGGTTGTGCGGGATGGGCGTTAATGCGCGATCCTTACACTATCCAATTTACCCGCCTTGAATCGCCAAGCTTAGCAGCACCGTTTGGTGCCGATGCGGTCGGGCGAGATCTGCTTGCTCGCGTTGGCGGCGGTATGATGTCGACAATCAAAATGGGCATCATCGCAACGTTCCTAAGTTTGGTGATTGGTTTGTTGCTCGGCTTCGTGACTTGTTATAGCCAAGGCTTAATTGAGATCACCAAAGGTGTGCCATACATTGTGGCGGGTCTGCTGATTGCTGGTCTAACGGGGATGAACCCAAACAGTGCCTTGATTGCGATTGTTATGGTGTCATGGGCACCATTAGCGGCGCACTGTGCAAGTTTGTTGATGGAAGCCAAAGCGCAGCCTTACACGCATCTTGCGCCCATTTGGGGAACCAGTCAGTGGCGAGTACTCCGTTACTACTTGTTGCCTTATGTGCTGCCGCCATTGATTCGTCACGCGTTTCTGCGTTTGCCATACATTACGCTCAGCCTGACGTCTCTGAGTTTTATCGGACTTGGCGTTAAGCCGCCAGAACCTGAGTGGGGCTTATTGATTGCGGAAAACTTGCCTTACATAGAGCGCTCACCATTAGGTGTTTTGCTGCCAATTTCAGGCTTAGTTTTGATGGCAATTGCGGTGAATTTGATTTTTGATGACAAGTGACGAGCAGCGATAAAGTGAAGTGAGCTTCCATATCCCAGATGTAATCAGTAATTTGGTAATTTAGAAAACAAGAGGATGTGTTTTCTGCCAGAAAGTACACAGCACGGTCTATGTATATTGGAAGCACCTATAAATTAACGAGTATAAAAGTTACGCGAACTCAGATGTTTAGGTAGTGTTACTCTTTATACACACGTAATCCTTTATCCGTTAATTCTTTAGTGACCACTTCGGATAGGTTTCGATCGGTAATAATTCCGTCCAATTGCTCGATGTCTAATGCATGAAAGCTCGCTATCTGACCGTATTTAGTTGAGTCTGAGATCAGATAATTGGTTTGTGCCGCCTTGATGATTGCTTTTTTAACGAGGACTTTATTTTCATTAGGTGTTGATAAGCCTTTCAAGCTCCAAGATGAAGTCGAAATAAAGGCGATATCAATATTTAGCCCATTCAAGAACTCTGCGACTTTTCCTCCAATGGTGGATTGGTTCTCGCGGTCAATTTTTCCCCCAGTGTGGTAAAGCTCACATTCACTGTGCGTCATAAGGAAAGCAGCAATAGAGAAGTCATTGGTGATCACTAAAAGATCATTACGATTTGCTATTTGATGGGCGATTTCTAGAGAGGTTGTTCCCGCATCCAAGTAAATCGTAGCGTCTTGACCAATTAACGTAGCCGCCAGCTTACCAATTTGAATTTTTTCATCCGCTTGTTGCTCGACCTTCGCATCATGGGAAAGTTCGGAATGTAGAGCTTGAGCGAGTTGCACTCCACCAGAAACAGAAACGACTTTACCTGAGGATTCAAGCTTCACGATATCACGACGAATGGTCATATGTGATACGCCAAGGTGGTCGGTTAAATCTGAAATGCTTAACACTTCTTGATGTGATAACAGGGATAATATGGTTCTTTGACGTTCTGCTGGGATCATAGTTTCACTTCTATATTCTTGTTTTTCAGTATCCTACCAATCTTTTCATTTGTTGTGAATATCTGTGAATTATGTTCTCAACGTTGTAAGAACAGCCTTCGCTTGTGTTAACTGCTCGGAATATCTCTGCCCATAAAGAGGTATATATCACGACATTGTTAATTTGTGTGAAGAAATGTGATTCAAAGCGAGGTCTTAGTATTAATCTTCACATATAATCACATCAACCAAACAAGAATTAACAAAGTTTAATAGACCAGAAGGCATTGTTTTTATGAGTGAAGTTCAATCTGTAGGTGTTATCGGTTTAGGCTCTATGGGAATGGGCGCCGCAAAGTCATGTGTGCGTGCAGGCCTAGATGTCTATGGTTTCGATTTAAATTCTCAAGCGCTTGAAGAGTTAGGTTCATTCGGTGCAAAAGCTGTTTCTACAAATGCAGTTGAGTTTGCAGATAAGCTTGATTCGGTTCTAGTTCTTGTTGTGAACGTAGCTCAAGTTAACACGGTCTTGTTCAAAACCGGTCTTGCTACAGCGCTTAAGCCGAATACGCCAGTAATGGTTTCAGCAACCATCTCAGCAGAAGACGCAAAACAAATTGAAGCGAAATTGGCAGAACACAATCTTGTGATGCTTGATGCACCGGTATCTGGTGGTGCTGCAAAAGCAGAATTAGGTGAGATGACTATTATGGCGTCGGGAGCGCAAAGCACATTTGATGCACTTGAACCAGTACTCAACGCAACGGCAGCTAAAGTCTACAACATCGGTGAAGCGATTGGCCTAGGCGCAACTGTGAAGATTATCCACCAATTGCTAGCAGGTGTTCATATCGCAGCTGGTGCTGAAGCAATGGCATTAGCGGCACGTGCAAACATTCCTCTTGACCTGATGTACGACGTGGTGACGAATGCAGCGGGTAACTCTTGGATGTTTGAGAACCGCATGAAGCATGTAGTTGATGGTGACTACTCCCCTAAATCTATGGTCGACATCTTTGTGAAAGATCTAAACCTCGTATCGGACACAGCAAAAGATCTCAAATTTCCACTTCCTCTATCAAGCACAGCACTAAACATGTTTTTGAGTGCAAGCAATGCTGGTTTTGGCCAGGAAGACGACAGTGCCGTTATCAAGATTTTTGATGGTATTGAGCTTCCAGGTGTAGAAAACAAACAGAAGTAAGCGCACGTAAAACGGAGAAAAAATGATGTTATTAGGCGTTATCGCAGACGACTTTACTGGCGCAACAGACATCGCAGGTTTTCTTGTAGAAAACGGCATGCGCACAGTTCAGCTTAACGGTATTCCAAAAGAAGAGATTGATGTAAACGCAGATGCGGTCGTGATCAGTCTTAAATCTCGTTCCTGTCCTGTAGATGAGGCAATCGAGGATTCAGTAGCTGCGCTTAAGTGGCTGCAAGCAAATGGCTGTCAGCAGTTTTACTTCAAGTACTGCTCAACGTTTGACAGCACAGCAGAAGGTAACATTGGTCCTGTAACGGATGCACTGCTTGCAGAGCTAGGTGAAGCGTTCACCATTGTATGCCCATCATTACCAGTGAATGGTCGCACAGTTTACAACGGCCATCTATTTGTATTCCAAGACTTGCTAAGCGACTCAGGTATGCGTAATCACCCTGTGACCCCAATGACTGATTCAAGCCTAGTTCGTATGATGGATGCTCAATCTCAAGGCAAATCTGGCCTGGTGAACTTCCAAATAATTGAACAAGGTCCAAAAGCGGTAATTGAGCGCTTTGAAGAGCTAAAAGTACAAGGCAACCGCTATGCAGTGGTTGATGCATTCAATGCAGAGCATCTTGTCACACTTGGCAAAGCGGCGAAGTCTCTAAAACTGGTAACTGGTGGTTCTGGTTTGGCTGCGGGTATTGCTAAGAACTGGATAGAGAACCTTGAAGATCAAAGTGATGCGAAGCAAGAGGGGAACCCTAAAAAGGCACCAACCGTTGTGTTATCTGGATCTTGTTCTGTCATGACCAACCAACAGGTCGCTGTTTACAAAGAAAAAGCGCCACACTTTGCTATTGATGTGAAGGCGTGTTTGACGGAAGAAGATTACTCAAATCAAGTGTTTGATTGGGTCATGACCAACATCGAAAGCGAGTTCGCACCACTGGTTTACGCAACCGCAGATGCAGCGGCGTTAAAAGCGATTCAACAAGAGTTTGGCGCGCATTCTTCAAGTCACGCGGTTGAACAATTCTTTAGCCAACTTGCAATCAAACTTCAGCAGCACGGTGTGAAAAATTTCATCGTTGCGGGTGGGGAAACCTCAGGGGTTGTAACCCAAAGCCTAGCCGTAAAAGGTTTTCATATCGGTCCTCAAATCGCACCAGGTGTACCTTGGGTGAAGTCACTTGAAGGCGAGCTTTCTTTGGCTCTGAAATCGGGCAACTTCGGCGATGAACACTTCTTTGCCAAAGCACAGTCGTTTTTTGAATAGGTGAGGTTGTGATGAATAAAGAATTGATGACAGAACAACAACTGCGAGAGCAAATGGTCACTATGGCGCGCTCTATGTTTGAACGTGGCTATGCGACTGGCGGCGCTGGCAACCTTTCTCTAAAACTGCCTAATGGACACTTTCTGGCAACGCCAACTGGTTCTTCGTTCGGCCGCTTGATTGCTGAAGAGCTTTCGGTTGTGGATATTGATGGCAACCATATCTCTGGTGAAAAGCCATCAAAAGAAGTGGCTTTTCATCTGGCGATTTATCGAAATAACTCAAAGTGTAATGCGATTGTGCATCTGCATTCTACTTACTTGACGGCGCTTTCTTGTCTTGAAGGTCTAGATCGCGAGAATGCCATCAAAGCTTTTACACCTTACTTTGTAATGCGCATTGGCGAACTGCCAGTGATTCCGTACCTGCGCCCGGGCGACCCTCAGATTGCTGAAGAACTTGCGCAGCGGGCTAGTGACTACCGAGCTTTCCTCCTGGCGAACCATGGTCCAGTGATCACGGGTACGGACTTTGAAGATGCAGTGGATAACGCAGAAGAGCTAGAAGAGACAGCGAAGCTAGCGTTCATTCTTAAAGATAGCAACATCCGCTACTTAACGGATACTGAGATTCAAGACCTAAAAGGGAGAGGTAAGTAATGGCTAAATTCGCGGCAAATCTGACAATGTTATTCACAGAAGTTCCTTTTCTAGATCGTTTCGAAAAAGCACACCAAGCGGGCTTCAAAGCGGTGGAATACCTTTTTCCATACGCATTCGAAGCGCAAGAACTAGCAAGCAAGATACAGCAGTTTGGTTTTGAGCAAGCGTTATTCAACATGCCTCCAGGTGATTGGGATGCAGGTGAACGAGGTTTTGCAGCTATTCCGGGGCGTGAGGATGAATTTAAAACGAGCGTCGAGACTGCGCTGATGTACGCCAAGGCACTGAACTGTAAAAAGGTTCACGCTATGTCTGGCATTGTTGATTCACGCTTCACTCGTGATCAGCATATTGAAACCTTTATCTCAAACATTCGTTATGCAGCGGATAAGTTTGCCGAACAAGGTGTTGAGCTGATGATTGAGCCACTCAACAATCGCGATGTACCGAACTACTTTGTTGCACATCAACGTGAAGCGGTGGAACTCATCAAACAAGTGGCTCGTCCAAACGTGAAATTGCAGCTCGATCTCTATCACGCACAAGTTATGGACGGTGATCTGAGTACGTTGATTCGCGATGTGGCGCCATACACAGGCCATATTCAAATTGCTTCTGTGCCTGAAAGGCACGAACCATCGGAAGGCGAACTGAATTACCCACACCTATTCAATGTTTTGGATGACTCTGGTTACCAAGGCTGGATCGGTTGTGAATACAACCCAAGGCATAGCACGCAGCTGGGCCTTAGTTGGGTTAAACCATACCTATAACAATTTTAATTTCTATCCATAAATAACTTGAAACCAATTACAAAAACAAAGGGTCGTGACTATGAATATTATCATAACTGGAGGGGCGGGTTTTCTCGGAACCCTACTTGCCAAATCACTACTAAAAGAAAACAAAGCTGAAAGTATTACTATTGTCGACATTCAAAAGTCGCGCTTAGAGGGCATTGATGACCGAGTCGTTTCTTTAGTCATGGATATGACAAAGCGAGAAAATATAGACCAAGTTATTACTGCCGAAACGACACACATTTTTCATTTAGCGGCAATTGTATCGAGCCATGCTGAGCAAGATTTTGATTTAGGCGTAGCTGTAAATCTGACGACCACACAGTTATTGCTTGAGCGTTGCCGTAAAGTAAACCCTAATATTCGTTTTACGTTTGCTTCATCTTTAGCTGTATTTGGTGGTGATCTTCCGGAAACGATTACACCAATAACAGCACTTCATCCTCAGTCATCCTACGGGACGCAAAAAGCTATAGGTGAGTTATTGGTGAACGACTATGCCCGTAAAGGCTTTGTTAAAGCTGTATCCGTACGTTTACCGACTATTTGTATTCGCCCTGGGAAACCAAACCTTGCCGCTAGCTCTTTCGTAAGCGGAATTATTCGTGAGCCTTTGAATGCTCAAGAATCAAATTGTCCTGTAGACCCTACGCTAAAACTTTGGATATCGAGCCCGTCTAGAGTGGTGGACAATATTCAATATGCAGGGCTAATGCCTTATGAGCAGTTAAATAATCTGTCCTATAGAACGCTTAATTTACCTGGTATTCAAACTACACCAGCTGAGATGATTCAAACAATGGACACTCTAATGGGTAAACAACTTTCTAATTATATTACCTATGAGCATGATGCGGGTATTGATCGTATTGTGAGTAGTTGGCCACAAAAAATTGATTGTACTAAAGAACTGGAGCTTGGATTTAAAGCAGACAGTAATTTCAAGGATGTATTACAACAATTTATTTCTGTTAACAATATGGAGATTGTCTAATGTTACCAACCTCAGTAATTGGACTAATAGTAGCCGTATCAGTCCTTGTTTTTCTTGTATTACGTACAAAAGTACATGTGTTAATTGCGATGTTAATTGCGGCATGTATCGCAGGTATTATTGGTGGGTTAAGTGTTGACGACACGATTGCGACCGTTAGCAAAGGATTTGGTGGAACATTAGGCGGTATAGGGATTGTCATCGGTCTCGGCGTTATGATGGGGGCTATTTTAGAGGCTTCTGGAGCAGGAGAAAGTATTGCCTATAATTTTATAAAGTGGTTAGGAAAAAAGAAAGAAGAGGCCGCTCTTGCTGTAACTGGCTATATTGTTAGCATCCCAATCTTTGTGGATAGCGCGCTTATCATTCTTTATCCAATAGCGAAGTCTTTGTCAAAAACGTCCAATCGCTCGATTTTAACGCTTACGGTTGCTCTGGCGGGCGGCTTGGTCGTAGCGCATCACGCTATTCCGCCGACTCCAGGGCCTTTGGGAGTTGCTGGTATCTTTGGTGTCGATCTTGCCAGCATGTTAGGTTTTGGTTTGATGATCGCAGCGCCTTGTGTCATGGGTATTGTTTGGTATGCAAGATGGTTAGAAAAGCAGTTTCCTGAATTCATTCCAACCGAACATTTCTCGAAGTCTAGTGAGCAACTGATTAATGATCACAAAGAGTACATTGCAAGTAAAGAAGCGAAAGACCTACCATCTTTAAGTAAATCTATCGCTCCAATTATTATCCCAATTTTACTTATACTTGCGAAATCAGTGATGGGTTTATTAGAGGGGACTTTCGGTTTCGAAGGGCTGACTGCAACAACATTTGGTCAATTTATCGCTTTTATCGGCAGCCCTACTATTGCACTATCAATAGCGACGTTATTAGCGGTTTACACATTGGGTAATAACCTTACCAAAGAAGAAGCGAATGAAAAGATGGAACAAGGAATCTCCACTTGTGGCATCATTTTGTTAGTAACAGGAGCTGGTGGCGCGTTAGGTGCCGTATTGCGTGAAACGGGTGCGGGCGCAGAGATTGCTAACCAAGTTGCAGGGCTTCCTATTTCTGCGGTTATGATTCCATTTATTATTGCGACGTTAGTTCGTATTATTCAGGGCTCTGGTACAGTCTCCATGATAACCGCTGCTTCTATATCTGCCCCAGTTTTAGTGAATATTCCTGACGTTAACCTTTTATTCGCAGCGACGGCAGCTACGATGGGATCTCTATTTGCTGGCTACTTTAATGACTCGCTATTCCATATTGTTAATCGATTAATGGGGGTGACTGAGGTTAAGAAACAACTCATTATTTGGACTATTCCAACAACAATTGCTTGGGCTATTGGTGGTTCATTAGTCATGATTCTTAACTTATTCTTCGGATCTCATGGTTCAATCTTTGATCCTGTGTTACCACTTGCTGTACTTTTGGGGTGTGTTGCATTTACAAAATCTTACAGCGCTAAGCACGTCGAATTACAAGAGGTATAAAGGTTTACTTGTACTCTTCCATAAAGTAAAAACCTATCACAATATGTATTTTTATCAGATAGTTTAGAGTTTTTTAATAATATGAACGGCCCTATGTTTGGGCCGTTTTAGTTCTTATAAATAAACTATTTAACTTGAACCGATATAGGTTCCATTTTCAACTTAATCAATATGAAATGGAATTGTTATTTCCCGCTTAGTAAGCGATTACATATAAAGGATATATTCGAGTGTAACCCTAGTGACTTTACTCTAGCGAAGCAGGGTTACTTTATATAAGAGTCCAGTACTTTTAATACGACTTCCATATCTTTTTCACGTTGAGTTTTGTCTTCCTCAAGTACAACGTGCTCAAGTAAGTGACCTTTAATTACTTCTCGCATCAAACCATTTACTGCTCCCCGAATAGCGGCAATCTGCTGCAACACATCTTGGCATTCATGCTCTTCTTCCAGCATTTTTTTAAGTCCATTCACCTGACCCTGTATTTTACTGACTCGAGTGTTGAGCTTCTTTTGATCTCTGGTTGTATGCGACATGTCTTATCTTCTTTAAGTTACGGGCCGAGTTATTCTAACTGATAATGTAGCACTCAATTTATACTGGGGGGTAGTGTTTAATACTAGGGGGGAGTATGGTTTGCGATAAATTAGAATCAACAACAGAGAACAACAATGGATTTTGTCGCGTTACTACAACAAGGTAATGGGTGGTTCTTTATTCCCAGTGCCATTTTGCTTGGCGCTTTGCATGGTTTAGAACCTGGGCACTCTAAAACGATGATGGCGGCGTTCATTGTCGCTGTGAAAGGAACGGTCAAACAAGCCGTGATGCTGGGTTTAGCTGCCACACTTTCTCACACTGCAATTGTATGGTTAATCGCTGTTGGCGGGATGTATATTAGCCAGAAATTCACCGCTGAAGCGGCTGAACCATGGATGCAACTTATCTCTGGGGTCATTATCGTGACAACCGGCGTATGGATGTTTTGGCGGACATGGAGCGATGAGCGAGCTTGGAACAAAGCTCAGGATCATGCTCGCGATTGGACGACGCAAGTTGTGGATACAGGACATGGGCATGTTTCGCTTTCGATTACAGAGGAAGGGGAGCATCACCGTTTCCAGTTGCGAACACTCAGCGGTAAACCTTTAACTGCTGAAGGTATCAAGGTTTCGGTATTGAGTGATGGTTATCAACCTGCTGATATCTATCACTTTATAGAGCGTGATGGATACTTGGAATCGGCGTCTTGCATTGAAGTCTCTAATGGACTTTCTGTCACTTTGAGCATCGGGCACCATGATCATACCCATGACTTTGATGTACATTTTCGTCCTGGTTCTCATTTAGAAAGCGAAGATAAGGAATATCAAGATGCTCACGAACGCGCTCACGCTTTAGACATTCAAAAACGCTTTGAGAATCGAGACGTGACGAATGGGCAAATTCTGCTGTTTGGATTAACGGGTGGTTTGATTCCATGCCCTGCTGCGGTAACGGTTTTGCTTATCTGTTTGCAGCTTAAGGCAATGACTCTTGGTGCGACTTTAGTTGTGTCATTCAGTATTGGCTTAGCCTTGACTCTGGTTGCAGTTGGCGTTGTGGCAGCAGTGGGCGTGCAAAAAGCGACATCTAAATGGAGCGGTTTGAATGATGTTGCACGTCGAGCTCCTTACTTATCGGGCGTCTTGATCAGTGCAGTTGGTTTATACATGGGTATGCATGGATACATATCGCTGACGAGTTAAACTCTGTGATAAAGACTCTTTTCCTTTCTTTTTGTATGGGTAATGGCTTCATGCCTTGGTTTGCATGTTTTGCTGCCGATTCTTGATTGAGAATCACTCGATCCGACATCGCTGCCATATCTACAAACCAAGTCATTCTCGCTTCACCAAGCATCTCGGATTACAACCGCTGCAATTGTGGCTCTAATATCTGAACCTGAGATACTAAATGATAAAACGGGAGCACTGACCACAGCGCTCCCGACGGAAAAACGCTAATTAGAACTCTTTTCTTTAATGTTCGATACCAATTTGGTCGCATAGTTAAATTTAACTATGCAAACGTTTCCTTTTGCGTACTCGTCCCTTCGCCAAACCTCGTAGAAATGTGACGTTTTGAAGACTTTTTTTCCTTCTGTCTAAAGTAATCGGGAACCAAGCAGATACATAGTTATAAAGTTATGTCTTGCTCTGCCAAACAGACCCAAAATGCAGTTTGGTTGGTTTTGGAGAAGAAAGGCTTAGCGCTCGATTAATGAGCATCAATTGAATTGTATTGAGACAATTATAATGAAAAGAATCATCTTATTAGCAGTCTGCGCCATGTTTGGTATTGCTGTCGTGGCGAGTATGGCATCAACGTACCTAATTTCGAGTCAGAAAATCGATGACATCATCTTAAACAAATCCCAAGTTCAAGCTGAGTTTCTAGCGGGAAATGCGAGTTATATTTTGGAGAACTCAGCCAATCCAATGCAAGATTTACAATCGCTTGTTGAGGGGCTGAAACAACGTTCAGACGTGAGTTATGCCGTTGTAATTGATCGTAACGTGACGGCAGTAGCCCACAGTGATAAGCACAAGCTGAACAAAACCTATAACGATGAATATACTGTTGAAGGCGCGACGAGAGGTGTTCAACAGTACTCAAAGTGGTATGCCGATGTACAGAAAGTATGGGTGTTTGACATCATGGCACCAATTTATGTGGATGGTCAGTTATACGGTACTTTTGATATTGGTATTCCTATTACCGAAGTGAGCCAAGCGACGAATGGAATTATTACTTACCAGTTGATCTCTATGGTGGCGATCTTCGTTATGTGTGTTTTGATTCTGTCACTTCTGCTAAATAAACTGATGAGACCGCTTTCTGCGCTTAAAGACGCTCTACAAGACATCTCAAAAGGAGACGGAGACTTAACCGTTCGTTTGCCAGCGAAAGGTAATGACGAAGTCGCGCAAATTTCTTCTGCTTTCAACGTTTTTGTTGGGAAAGTACATGAGATTATTACACAAGTTGTAAATACTGGTGTGGAGCTTAATAGTTCAGCTGTCGCTTTGCGTGGGCAATCTCAACAAGCGCTCACAAGAGGGCAAGAGCAGAACGAGCAAACCATGCTGGTTGTCACATCCATGAACGAAATGATTGCGACGGTCAATGAAATTGCCTCCAATGCTGCCGGAGCGGCAAATGCTGCGAGTGCAGCAAGTAATGAAGCGCAAGATGGCTACACGACGCTAGAAAGAACCAAAACGGCGATGACTAATCTTGAAAACGAGATGAACAGCACTTCCAACATTATCGTGAGTCTTGCTGAAAATACTCAGTCGATTGGTAGTATTCTAGAGGTGATTAGAGGTATTTCGGAGCAAACCAATCTATTGGCTCTCAATGCGGCTATCGAAGCTGCACGCGCTGGTGATGCCGGCCGAGGTTTTGCAGTCGTAGCTGATGAAGTTCGCAACCTAGCGACTAAAACGGCTCATTCTACCGATGAAATTGACAACATGATTCACCAGCTACAAACTGAAGCTCAAAGTGCGGTGAATTCAATGAGCAATAGTAAGACTCTTATTGAAGAAGGAACGGCAGAAACCGAGTTAGCTCGACAGGCTTTAGAAGCAATAGCTGCACAAGTGACGACTATTTCAGATATCAATACTCAAGTAGCAACCGCAACAGAACAGCAATCAACGGTAGCAAACGAAATTAATATGAACATGGATACCGTCAGCCACTCAGTGAAAAGTGCGCTAACAGCGAGTGAGCAACTAGAAGAATCAAGTCAACAACTCGCGGAGCTATCGCGAACACTCGATCGTCACGTAGGAGCGTTTAGAATCTAAACGCCAACTGACCCTCTTTAATAAAAGCCAGTAAATGTTAATTGCTGGCTTTTTTATTTGAAAAAATCGAGTCTCAAATCGCTTAGCGGTGTCTGTCCTTTCTAGACGATAAAACAGAATACGATAAATTAGTTGAGTAAAGCTTAGCTAGGCGTTAAGTTTTGCGTTTTGCTTTAAATGTTCAACAAACATAGATATTTTCTTCGCTACATGTTTTCTAGACGAGTAAAAGGCGTAAAGCACTAAATCCTCAGGTTCGTACTCTAGAGTGACGATTTCTAGCTCACCATTTTTGATCTCATTTTGGCATGACTCAATTGGCAATATTGCGTATCCAAGCCCTAATAACGCGCCATATCTGGCGAGATGACCGCTGTTTACTTTGAATGAAGATTGCACAGTTTGAGTAATATGGCCTCCAACAGGGTTTCTGAATACCCATGGTGCACCATTTACTGCGGTAAGCGTCGTGATGCAGGGAACATGACTTAGATCCGTAATTTTGTAAGGGGTGGCGTATTTCTCAATTAGTTGAGGCGCGGCTAAAATGGCACTGGGCCAGCGTTTTATCTCTCTCGCCACCCAGTTACTGTCTGACAAAGTCCCTCTATGAAAACTCAAAATGACATCAAAGCTGTCAATAACATCATCTTTAGGGTTTAGCGTTGTATCGCAAGACAAAGAGATTGACGGGTATTGCGTGCAAAAGGTGACAACCGCTTTGGCCAGTACAGGTGTGTCTGGCATAAGAGTTCGCAGTTCCCCTGTTACCGTGTGCGAGTGGCGCGTTACAGTTTCTAGTGCGGCGTTGAGTTGCTCCAATAACGGACGAGTGCTGCTATAGAGCTCTTCTCCAGCCTCGGTAGGCGTCATTCGCCTTGTTGTTCTATTGAACAACCTAATGTTTAACTTTTCTTCAAGCAGGGCAATGTGTCGGCTGACATTTGATGTTGGTATGTTCAAACACTCAGCGGCTCGCTTAAAGCTGTTGTTCTCATAAACACAGTGAAAACTTTTTAACCAGATTTGGTCAACGTTATCAAACATTTCATTATCCCACTTTATTGGATTATCAAGCCAGCATATCGCACTTTATCCCTGTACTAAGTTACATACAATTTTATTTACAAGTTTAAGCGAACAAACAACGAGATATCGCGCTAGAACGTAATCAATAGTGGTGAATTTATGAGCTGGTTAGAACGGTTATTTGAGAATAAAAATATAATAGGTTCGCGCAAAGCGTCTATCCCTGAGGGCGTTTGGACAAAGTGTCCTGAGTGTGAACAAATACTTTATCGTGCCGCGTTAAAAGAAAATTTGGAAGTATGCCCTAAATGCTCATATCACATGAGAATGGCTGCGCGTCAAAGGTTGATCTCTTTTCTGGACCATGGAACACAACAAGAGTTGGCAAGTGAGTTGGAGCCACAAGATATTTTGGGTTTTAAAGACTTAAAGCGATATAAAGAGCGAATTGCTTTAGCACAGAAAACGACTGGAGAAAAAGATGCGTTGGTGGTGATGGAGGGCAAGTTATTGGGGCTGCCTGTTGTTGCGTGTGCATTCGAATTCTCTTTCATGGCAGGCTCGATGGGCGCAGTGGTTGGCGAGAAGTTTGTCCGAGCAGTTGAAAGCGCAATTAATACAAAATCTGGGTTAGTATGTTTTTCCGCTTGCGGAGGGGCGCGCATGCAAGAGTCTTTGGTGGCACTCATGCAAATGTCAAAAACCAGCGCCGCGTTAAACCACTTATCTGAGCACAGATTACCCTATATCTCAGTATTGACGGACCAAACTTATGGTGGCGTCTCGGCGAGTTTAGCCATGTTAGGAGACATCAATATTGGTGAACCTAAAGCAAGTATTGGCTTTGCGGGAAGACGGGTCATTGAGCAAACGGTACGTGAAAAGCTACCAGACGAGTTTCAGCGAAGTGAATTTTTACTAGCGCATGGTGCGCTAGATATGATTGTCGATAGACGTGAAATGCGCGATCGCGTTGGCCGCTTACTGGCTAAGTTAACCAACGCGAGGGTGGTCTCAGAATAGGTTGTATTAAAATTAGACTTAGTACTTGCGTTTATTGAGCCGTAATCATTACAAACCGTTCATTTTGCCCCCATCTTGGTTCCGCATTCATTAGGCTGAGATCCAACGCCGTTTGGTATGGGTCAACAGCAAAATGGTTGCTTACTAACCCCCAGAGCATCCAGTTGATTGCGGTTTCATTCTCGGTAAGCTCTTCGAGTGGCGCTTGGAGGAAAAAGTACTCATCTTCGCCATCGTAACCGAGCCGATCATAGATAATGTTGCGTAGCTCTCGATCCAAATCATGTTGGAGGTTGATTGAGTCGTACAGTTGCTCTTCTGTTGGGCCATTCTCATGGTGATAAACATTGCGTTTTGACTCTTTGTGTAAAGTACCTGCGCCAGTTTCAATGCTTACTTTCTTTTGCGAGTGTTGCTCAAGAACTTGAATGATTTCATCCTCTAGTTGATCGAGTTTACTCAGCAAAACTTGATTGTTTATGTCACCAGCGGGGGAGGCCATCGTTTGGAAGGCTTTCACTCTCTCGTAGACTGCTTTCCCGTGAGGAAGGGCTGCAAAACACTGTTCTTGGAGCGCTTCATTGGCTTGCCAAATGCCCGAGTAGAGCTCGTAATCATGTGTATATGGTGGAAGCTCTTCAGTATCTTCCCCTAATAATTCTCGCCAGTGCTTTTGCCACTGTTCTTCTTTTGCGTGTTTTACACGCGCGTATTGCTTAACCCAGCGGTTACGAAGTTTTACCCCAAAAATGGCAAGTCCCCATGGAGCGAGCAAATAAAAATAATAGTGAGAAGAGTTATCCCAAAAGTAACCGTAAACGTAAACACCAAAAGCAAGCACCCAAGTTCCAATAGTACAAGCAATAACCCCGGACATTATTGATGATTGGCGCTTTGTTTCTCTTAATGTATTACCTTCAGCACATAACCAAAAAATGCCGCCAAAAACAAAGGCAAACGTTGTCATGAAGTAGGCAATCCCCGCTCCCCAAAATCCCCAAAGTGACATGTATTATCCCTAGCCAAATATCTGCTTTATTCACTCATCAATGACTGGAGGAGTAAATGTGTTTGATTTGGCGGAGAATTTACCATTAATGCCAACCTTTTGATATGCACTCTATGACTTATTGGGAATGAGTCACAAATAAAAATAGATGGTATCAAGCATCAAAATTTAATTTAGAACCTTTGATTGTCGTGAACTCTATCTGGAAGAGTTAAGGGGGGCGTTTAAGGGCAATTTTCCTCATAAAGTCGTTATTTAGAAAAAGGTAAATTAATGTTTTTATTGATAATTGTGAGTTTTTTTGGAGTGGGATTGCTCCCATTTAATTAGAGTAAAAGACCTATTTTTGGGAGCGGTTTCATAAATTTTATGACACTGATTTCACTGTTTGAGCTGTAAAGAATATAAACCCCCACTCAATGTATGTTAATAATCAATGAGTGTTGTTATGTCTCATATCCGTTTTTTCCCGCGCCATCGTTTGGCGCTTGCTTGTATGCTAGCGAGTGTGTCTGGCTTCTCTTTTGCACAAAATCAGTGTGCTGTTGCTGATTTACAACAATCGCGAGATCTGGCTACTGCCGTTTCTGGTGCTGAGTATGATTGCTACCACGCTTGGTTTTCAGCACCTTCAGAAACGCTGAATGATATCTATAGTGAAGCGAGCCTAAGCCGTATCCAAGTCGCGCTGGATCAAGAAATCGCTCGCTATCGTGGTGAAGCAGATCAAGCTCGTATTCTAGAGAACCTAGGCGAATTTATTCGAGCGGCCTACTACGTTCGCTACAACGCTGGTACTGGTACACCTGAGTTTTCGCAAGCGTTGAGTCAGCGTTTTGCTCAGTCGACGAACCTATTCCTAAACAACCCTCATGCTTTGGATCAAGGTCGTGAACAAGTTGGTGCAATGAAGAGCCTGACTTTGATGGTTGATAACGTTAAGCAGTTGCCGCTGACCATGGATAGCATGATGGCCGCGTTGATGCACTTTAATCGTGAAACCGCGCAGGACACGCAATGGGTCGATGGTTTAAACAACTTGTTCCGCTCTATGGCAGGCCATGCGGCGAACGATGCGTTCTACCGATACATGGCAAACAATACACACCATATTGATACGTTGGTGAAATTCGCATCTGATAATGCTTGGGCATTAGATACGGATGCAAGCTTTATCGTTTTCAATGCATTACGTGAAACTGGTCGTTTGCTCGCGAGCCCAGATCAGGAGACCAAACGCAAAGCATTGGCAGTAATGCAACAGGTGATGCAGCGTTATCCACTGGGTAGTGAGCATGACAAACTATGGCTTGCTGCCGTTGAAATGATGAGCTACTACGCACCAGAAGGCCTAAATGGTCTGAATATTGAGCAAGCCAAGCAAGATTTAGCTGCACGTGTAATGCCAAATCGTTTTGAATGTCAGGGACCTGCCATTATTCGCTCTGAGGATCTGACCGATGCTCAAGCAGCGAAAGCGTGTGAAGTGCTAGCGGCAAAAGAAGCCGACTTCCATCGAGTTGCGAATACGGGTAATCAACCTGTCGCTGATGATTTGAATGATCGTGTTGAAGTGGCGGTATTCGCGAGTAACGCTAGTTACGTTGATTACTCTTCATTCCTATTTGGTAATACAACGGACAACGGTGGTCAGTACCTAGAAGGTGACCCTTCAAAAGCGGACAATACTGCGCGTTTCGTCGCTTATCGCTACGCGAATGGTGAAGATCTCTCTATCTTGAACCTAGAACATGAATACACGCACTATTTAGATGCACGATTTAACCAATACGGTTCGTTCAGCGATAACTTGGCTCATGGTCATATTGTTTGGTGGCTAGAAGGTTTTGCTGAATACATGCATTACAAGCAAGGTTACCAAGCTGCGATTGAGCTGATTGCAGATGGTAAACTGAGCCTTTCCACTGTGTTTGATACCACGTACTCTCACGATACCAATCGTATCTATCGTTGGGGTTATCTAGCTGTTCGATTCATGTTAGAAAATCATCCACAAGACGTCGAAAGCTTGTTGGCATTGTCGCGCTCTGGCCAGTTCGAACAATGGGCACAGCAGGTGACGTCTTTAGGTCAACAATACGATGCTGAGTTTGAACGTTGGTTGGACACATTAAAAGTGGAACCTGAGCAACCTGGTACAGACCCAGAAGAACCAACAGAACCAACAAGCCCTGAAGCAAAAGTGACTGAATTGACGGCGAACCAAAGCCTTCAGCTCAGTGGCGAAGCATACAGCGAAAAACTGTTCTACGTTGATGTTCCAGCCAACACCGTTAACTTCAATGTATCTATTGAGGGTGCGGGTGATGCGGATCTTTACATGAGCTACAACAAAGTCGCGCATTACTATGATTTCGAAATGAGTCAATATGCTGATGGCAGCAATGAAGAGATTGTGTTTGAACCAGAGCAAGATGGTTACGTTAAAGCGGGTCGTTACTACATCAGCTTAACTGGACGTGATAGCTATGACTCAGTGAATCTTGTGGCTGCGTTAGAAGTGGAAGCGCAAACACCGCCAACCCAAGTGCAAGATGATTTAGCACCTGTGGTATTAGAGTCTGGTGAAGCCAAAATGCTTACCGTTCACAAGCAGCGTTATGCAGCAGTTTATGTGCCTGAAGGTGTTGAAGAGGTTCGTGTATGGCTAACGGCTCACTCTCAAACTGGTAATGTCGATCTATACGCGAGTAGGGAGCATTGGCCTACAGTAGAGCAGCACGAGTATGCGTCCAACTATGCAGGCAGCAATGAATACCTTGCGATTCCTATGACTGAAGCAGGGTACGTGCACTTCGCTCTTCAGGCTCCAGAGCAAGGCGATGACGTTGAAATGCTAGTGCACTTCAACTAAAAAAATTCGATTAACTAAAGTCGAGATAAAACGTCGCTGATACAGCGACGTTTTTGTTTATATCGGACACGATTATAAACAAACAGCGGCGAATGCTAGTTAATCGGCTGATCTATCGAGTTATCAGTTGCCCTTTTTCTAAACGACTTTAAGTTTGTATTGCAATTTACCGAGTACATAAACTTTTTTAGCGACGCGTTCTGTGACCTAGCTTCTGATTTGTGCTTCCCAAATGGATACAATATATATGCACCCCGTGCAATAAAGTGAAAAGGGAAAGACATGAAAACGCTTATTTATGAAACGTTGATTAGCCTTGCTAACCAAGAACCAGAACAACATGCAAGAATCCGACAAAATCTCTATGAACAGTTGGATCTGCCGTTCGATAAGCAGCTGGCTTTGTATTCTTGTGCCCTTGGTCCTGCAAGTTCAGGCAAGTTGGAGAGCAGTCAAGGCATTAACAACGCGGTAGATTGCGCGGTTAAACTGCTTGAAACTCCTGAGCGCTAATTCACTCGTTGTTTTAATCACGGCCCGAACCCCAAGGGCCGTTTTTAATTGCGGTTAAATTGATTTCAACGTCGTTATTACTCTGCTCTTTCCGCTAGCACTTCTTTGAATGCAAACATGCCGTTTAATGCCGTGGGAAAACCTGCGTAGACGGACATCTGCAAAATGATCTCTTTAATCTCATCCTCGCTACAGCCTACATTCAGCGCTGCATTTAAGTGCACTTTTAGTTGCGGCGCGCAATTCCCCATTGCCGTTAGCGCGGCGACGGTTGCGATTTCTCTCGATTTTAGGTCTAAGCCCGGGCGAGCATAAATATCGCCAAACGGATACTCAATGGTGTACTGAGCTAAATCTGGACAAATATCTTGTAAGGTTTCGATGACATTATGACCAGCGTCGCCATCAATTTGAGAGAGTAGTTCTAATCCTTTGTTAAAGCGTGATTGTTCCATCGGTATGTTCCTAGTGAATAAACGTAAACACACCTTAATCGTTAGAGTTAACTCTAAGTCAACGAACTTTTCCGCTTTTATACAAGGCAATTTTTTCTTCTAGAGCCGATAAGTGCTTTTTCTGTTGCTCAATGTGGCGTTTGAGGTTTTCTTGGTGTTGTTCTAACAGGGCTTGACGTTGTGGTACAGATTGAGAGCCGACTTCCCTTAATTTGGCATACTCTAGAATCTCTTCAAGTGGCATTGCAGTTTCTTTTAAACGCTTAACAAAGCTTATCCAGTTTAGATCTTTCGAACTATACATTCGATGTCCACTCGCGTTTCTATGGACATGTTTAAGTAAACCGATTTTTTCATAGTATCGAAGAGTATGAGCAGATAGCCCGACGAGGTCAGAAAATTCTTTGATATTCATTATTATCCTCCAAGGTAGAGCATACCCCATAGAGATAAGCTAAGTTTCGCATTTTGAAGTCATTTCGGGACAGATACAAACAGAAATCTTTAGTCTTTTAACGCTAGGTATGGTGATTTACTGGATTTTTGAAACGCGCCAAACGTGATCCATCTGCCAGTTTCGTTTTATTAACAATTGTTACTCAACGGGTTGGCTTGGCTATTTTTATCCTTTGGGCCTATTTTAGGGCGTACGTAGGTCTTATATTTTATCTTTTTCAATTGAAATTTTTGTTAAATAAAACAATGACTTAGTGTTTTGTTGGGCTGTTTGGGGTGTATGTTGTGTGCCCGTTATTCACTCAGAACGATTTATCGCTGTGCAATGGATGAGTCGCTACGCCTTCGATTTCAGCCTTGAGTTAGTGCTAAAAGGGTGAGTGCCTCTGATGAATAGCTTTTATAATTTCGATTATTGAATTCACTCACAAAAAAATGCAAACAAGTAATCGTGAGTGGAAACGAGCAGGAGAACAACATGAGTGGCTCACAGGAAACACAATCATTCGGTGCAAACGTTATCTTACATGCGTTTGATTGGAAGTATGCTGACATTGCCCAACGAGCAAAAGAAATCCGCGAGCTTGGTTATGGCTCTGTGTTGGTTTCGCCACCAATGAAAAGCGCACACGATGAGCGCTGGTGGCAGCGTTATCAACCACAAGATTATCGTGTTATCGATAATGCCTTGGGTGATACCAAAGATTTTATTCATATGGTTCGTGAACTGGAGCAAGTTGGTGTGTGGGTTTATGCCGACGTAGTGTTTAACCATATGGCAAATGAGGCCCACCTTCGCAGAGACCTTCAGTACCCAAGACAAGAGGTCTTGGAGGAATACCAGAACGACAAACAGAAATATCAGTCGCTAGCGTTGTTTGGCGATCTATCTCAACCACTTTTTGATGAAGAGGACTTTGTTGAAGCATTCGGCATCAAAGACTGGAAAGATAAGTGGCAGGTTCAAAACGGACGCATCACCGGTGGGCCAACCGACCCTGGCTTGCCAACTCTTCGTGTTTGTGACCATGTCGTTGAACAGCAGCGAGCGTACCTAAAGGCGCTGAAAGCTATTGGTGTGAAAGGTTTTCGTATTGACGCTGCGAAACACATGACGTTAGAGCATCTTAAGCGTGTTTGGACAGACGACATCACGCGGGATGTGCATATATTTGGTGAAATTATTACCGATGGCGGTGCGACGGAAGAAGAGTATCAGCTGTTTCTTGAGCCGTATCTACAGGAAACTCGCCTAGGTGCGTACGATTTCCCTTTGTTCTCAACCATGTTTAAGGCGTTTGCTAAAAAGGGCAGCTTCAAGTCTCTGATTGATCCCTATTGTTTTGGTCAGGCTCTGTCCCCCGGTCGTGCGATTACATTTGCTATCACACATGATATTCCTAACAATGATGTCTTTCTTGATCTCATCATGGACGAGGAAAATGAATGGTTAGCTTATGCCTATATTCTAGGCCGAGATGGTGGTGTGCCGTTGATTTATACCGACTTAAACACCAGCGGTATTAAAGGTAAAAATGGTCAGCCAAGATGGCAAGGTGCATGGAGCGATCCGAGAATGGCAAAAATGATCCAGTTCCATAATATGACGCATGGCGAGCCGATGAGTGTTCTTGAAGGTAACGATGACATGCTCGTACTGAAGCGAGGTGACAAAGGTATTGTGGTGCTTAATAAATCACAGCGTCAACAGTCTTTGACATTAAAAATCGATGGTAATTGGGTTGATTTGATGACAGAACAAATCATTCCAACTGACGGTAAGTTAATCGTACCATCTAAGTCGTCGATGTTACTCGTCGCGAAGTAGAAGATGTACACACCGAGGTTAGCAACTTCGGTGTGTATGTTTTTCATCGTCATTCACGTTCTGCTGAAGTTCAATATAAACTCAAACTCTCTCGTTTTTGCTAGAAATTTATGAGCACTCGTTAACGCAACATTCTGCTTTTAAAAAACCAATTACGTCATCTAAGCACTGATATTCTGCAACACAAAAAAGGGTTCTACCCTCACGGCGCTGGGTGAGAAGACCGGCTGAAGCAAGGCTCGAGATATGATGAGAGAGAGTGGATGCTGGAATGCCAAGCTTTTCTTGTACGCCGCCTACCGCGATACCTTTGTATCCCGCTTTGACGACTTCTTTGTAAATACTTAAACGAGTCGGATGCCCTAACTCTTTTAGTGCTTTAGCAACGGCTTCAAGCTCCATACTGACCTCTAAAGAATGACCACAGTAATTTTGTTTCGATAATAGGGAAAGTCTCGGTAAATGCCAACTATTACGATCTCAGAACAATTTAAATCAGATGAGATTCATGCTGGCTCATGCCTTCATGACAACAATTGTCTGTTCTAATGAGACAGATCAATCTTCATTATTATTTCACGCCACGTTCAAAATCCCTCGTCTACACTCACTGTTGAGTTGTCAGTTGGCAGACCAAGGAGGCGGCCATGATTGCGGTTCATAGAGATTATTGTTTGTCTAACAGTTCGGAGTTACATGCCCACGTTAAAGTCAATCCTGTCGGTAAATTAGAAGTTGAGATTGTTGAACTTCAAGAGCGCCACACCACAGAGTTTGATGATTTGTCTTTTGAGAGTCGTGGGTGTGAAACTCGAATCTGTGGTAAAGAAGACACAACTCCGTGGCAGTTCAATCTTGCAGTTACTGATGCGTTAGAGCTTTCTCATTTAGTGGAAGAAGCAAACGAAGAGTATGAGATTTTAATGAATGATCTTATGTAATATCGAGAAGATCATTTTATCCTGCACGGCGTGTGGCTCTGTACTGAAAAAATAAAAACCTCCCAAGCGGGAGGTTTTTAATATGGAGTGCGTTATCGTTGGATAGGCTCTTCTCTTGGTGGTGTTAGCTCTTGGACGTTATCTTCATTAAAGTCATCGGCGTAACCTTTAGGTGGCGGTGTCCAACCACGTTCTGACCGCGATAGTTTGTCATGACGATCTTTTTGCATCTCTTCCGCCATTTTCTCCTCTAACTGAATAAACAGTTGTCGGAAATTGTTGTCATAGCGTTCACCTTCAGAATCATCTTCCCAAGCTTTGTAGAGTATTTCTGACTTACGTGCTTCAACACGCTTATATGTCGCCTTCTGTTGTTCAACAAAGAAGGGGTGAATGCCAAGTGCTTTCATTGTGTGACCGCCCATCTCCAATGCAGAATGGTAGGTCTCTGATTCAATAATATCAGCTCCCGCTTGACGCAAAAGATAGCCATGTCCACGGTCAAAGGCACGTGCAATCACTGTTACTTTTGGGTACGTGTGCTTAACGTACTTCACCAGTTCTACACTCGATTCTTGGTTATCAATCGCCACAACCAACGCAGCGGCGTGCTCAATGCCGGCTGTATGTAGCATATCTGGTCGAGTCGCGTCGCCAAAATAGGCGCGAGTGCCAATCTGGCGCATGTTATCGACTTGGTCAGATTGATGGTCAAGTACCACGGTAGTCACGCCGTTTGATACCAATAGACGATTCACTATTTGTCCAAAGCGGCCGATGCCGGCGATGATCACCGTGCCTGTTTCCTCAATCGTATCGCTTTCGCGTTCATTTGACTGGCTTTCAAAGCGCGGCAGAATCACTCTATCAAACAGAATAAACAAACCTGGTGTCAGGAACATCGAAATCGCAACCACTAACGCAAGAGTTTGTGAAAGTTCAAATGGGATGACGTGGTTTTGCACTGAAAAGCTTAGAAGCACAAAGCCGAATTCACCTGCTTGAGCCAAGCTTAGGGTAAACAGCCAGCGGTTGCTGCCTTTCACCCTAAATATCAGTGCAAGAATAAACAGCACCAAGGCTTTCAAAACCATCACGCCAATGGTCAATGCCATGACCAACCAGAAATCACCAAAAAGGACCGAGAAGTTGATCCCTGCGCCAACGGTAATAAAGAACAGACCTAACAATAGGCCTTTAAATGGTTCGATGTTGGATTCTAACTCGTGGCGGAATTCACTGTTCGCCAATACAACGCCAGCCAAGAAGGTTCCTAAGGCAGGAGATAAGCCCACTAAGCTCATCAGCGCAGCGATACCAATGACCAGCATGAGTGCAGTTGCGGTAAAGATTTCTCGCAAACCAGAGCTAGCCACATAATTGAGCAGAGGTCGACTTAAAAAGTGTCCACCAACGACGACGATTGCAATCGATGCTGTGATTACGATGCCGTATGCCCAGCCGGGCAACCCCGCAACGAGGCTTAATTCTTCATGGTGCGCTGCGGCTGTTTGAGCCGCGGACTGTGCCTGTTCAATTAATTCAGGTAAGGCCAATAGAGGAATGAACGCCAACATTGGTATCACTGCAATATCTTGAAAAAGCAACACGGAGAAAGCGTTTTGTCCACCTTCCGTCTTCGTTAATCCTTTTTCGCTAAAAGTTTGCAAAACAATCGCAGTAGAAGAGAGGGCGAAGATCAAACCTATGGCTAAGGCTATGGTCCAAGGCTGGTCAAAATACAAGGCAATACCCATAATCGCCGCGACGGTACCGCCGACTTGCAGACCTCCTAAGCCCATTAAGCGATTGCGCATTGCCCACAACATTTTGGGTTCGAGCTCTAAGCCAACGAGAAACAGCATCATCACCACGCCAAACTCGGCAAAGTGCTGGATTGTTGTTGTTTCTTCACCGACTAAACCGATAATTGGGCCAATGACCACACCTGCGATGAGATAGCCTAAAACGGACCCAAGTCCCAAACGCTTAGCAAGTGGGACTGCAATTACAGCAGCAATCAAATATACGAAGGCTTGTAAGAATATCCCTGTCATGAAGCCTCCTTAATGAGCTCTGGCAATGCGCTGTTAAGCTTGATTAATGACGCCGCAGCTTCAACATCCAACCTATCTTCGACTAAAGCTGTTAGCAGGCTCTTGTACCGCTCAACATGACGAGGGATTCGCCCTTCTTCATCTGCTGTACGTGCGCCAAACATCGCGAGAGGGGCAATGTAGTTCATGCCTGTCAGTGCGGACATTTGTTCAATAGGCGCAAGCAGTTGACGAATCGTAAAGTGGTTGTAGCCCTCTGCCTTATAAGCTTCTTCTTTACCCCCTGCAGACAGCACACAAAGCATGGTCTTACCTTGCAGTGCTGTGCCATCTGTACCGTAAGCAAAGCCATATTCCAAAACCAGATCTTGCCACTCTTTTAAAATTGCAGGCGTTGAATACCAATATAGTGGGAATTGGAAAATCACCACGTCATGCTCACGTAAGCGTTGCTGCTCACGGTCGATATTAATATCGAAACGAGGGTATTCGCCATAGAGATCAACACATGTCACGCCTTCAATTTTTTGAGCTTCTTTGAAAAGTGGAGTATTCACTTCTGAACGATGCTGGGAAGGATGAGCAAAGAGAATGAGTACTTTTTTATTTGCCATAGGGATCCTTGCTATCTAAATAACCATGCCCAGTAGGAGCGCGGGTTGGTTAGAAAATGTAACTCATAAATGATCGCCAAGCTAGTTTGGAAAACTGTTTAAGCTGTTTCAATATCAATAAAAAACCACCAAATAAATTGGTGGTTTTGGGAAGCGTTACGTTTTACTAATCATGAATAGGGACGACTAGAATATCCACCGGTGACTTGTTAATTAAGTGTCTGGAGTAAGAAATAATCTTGCTCCAGAAATCTTGGTGGTGACCACAAATCAGAAGATCCACTTCTTGCTCTTTAATGGTGACCTCTAATTTATCAGCCAAGTCGCCAGTACCTACGAAGAAATGTTTAAGTGGGTAATCCATGTAATCACTAAATGTTTTTAAACATTCCATTGAATGCTCATTCAACGGCCTTTGATCCGGGTTTTCTTTGATGTCTACAAGCTCACGATAGATTTCTCCGTGCGTACCATCAATATGAATAAAGGATATATCGGAGTCGAGATAGTTTGCCATTGATACCGCTCTGTCGATAAGCACGGTGCTTTCATCTGACAGTTCGAGTGCAACAAGGATATGTTTGTATTTCATAACCACGCCCTTATGTGGATTATCTTTACTCTAAGCATAGTATGGCTTGGATAAAAATTGTGTTGCTAAGATCTCGAAATTGTTCAAAGACTTGTTAAAAAGTTAATGTGATATAACAACTTACTGTGAAACTTTCTTTTTGTTCACATTTGGTTAGAAAGCTTGCTTTTTGAACAAAAAAGCGGCTACACTCTGCGCATCATTTCTCTAGGAGATTACGCCAACATGAAGAACTAAACCTGTCATCCATATTTTTACTTATTTTTTGGATCTGCAGGGTTAGTAGGCGTAGCTCACTTTCCGATATTTCTTTGCAACAAGACGACTTTTTGATTTGACGTATATCGTCGAACTTTACATAGAGCTTAATGCGTTTGTGCACGCGTTTTGTTGCAATTTCAAATCATAGCTACGGCTGTTGTCCCTGTCATACAGGAGGCAAATTATGCCGGTTTTACAAGCTTTTAATGTTAGCCATCAGTTTGATAATGGCGATACGCTATTCCAGTCTATTTCTTGTTCCATGACTAAACGACGTGTTGGTTTGGTTGGGCGCAATGGCATCGGCAAGTCGCTTTTGGCTTCCATTTTAGCGGGAGAAATTCAGCCTGCCAGCGGTGTTGTGACTGCTCCCTCTTCTTTCATGATGTATCGCCAGCAGCCGTCTGATCTGCTTTCAGGTCAGCAATCGATCGCCCAATTTCTGGGAACAGACTCGGCCTTACATGCTTTGAAGCAGATTGAACAAGGTGATGTTTCTGAGCATTGGTTCGAACTGGTTGGCGAACAGTGGGATATTGAACTGAAACTCAAACAGCAGCTTGCTGCGATGGGCTTGCCGCAAGACCCTGATTTCTCTTGTGCTCGGCTCAGTGGTGGTCAGTTGGCGCGTTTGCAGTTATGGCAGTTATTTGAAAACGAAACGGATCTTTTGATTCTCGACGAACCATCCAATCACCTCGATACCGAGGCGAAACAATGGTTGATAGAGTCTATGACGCATTTCAGCGGCGCGATTTTACTCATCAGTCACGATCGTGAGCTGTTGCGAGAGATGGAGGAAATTTGGGAACTCTCGGGCCTAGGTTTACAGGCTTTTGGTGGAAATTACGATGTGTACGCCGAGAAAAAACGCACTGAACTGCAAGCGGTCGAGAGGCAGTTAGCGCAAGTCGATAAACAGAAAAAACGGTTAGCCGAGCAAGCCCAGAAAAATCGCGAAAAAGCAGACCAACGCGCCGCGCAAGGGAACAAACTGCGCAAAGACGGCAGTCAGCCCAAAATTTTGCTTGATGGAAAAAAGGATAGCGCGACCGCCAGCGCTTCAAATCGCAATAAGAATGAGCAACTCAGACAAGCGCATTTACAAGCCAAAGAACAGGCGTTGCAATCGCGACATGAGCAACTCAAGGCGCAAAAGCTTTATCTTACAGATAATCCGAACCGTTCGCGAAAAGTGTTGTCGATACAAGAAGGTATATTACCTTTTGGGAATTCTACGCCTATCACGTTGCAGATTTTTGCGAACGACAAAGTCCATCTCAAAGGGAGAAATGGCTGCGGAAAATCAACCTTGTTAAAGACGTTGCTTGGCGAGTTATCGTTGCAGAGTGGTGAGTTGCAAGTGAATACGCCTTTGTATTATCTCGACCAACATTTTGGTGCAGTGAATCCAAATCTTTCGTTACTTGAGAACGTAATGGAGAGCTGCCAAGAGATGACGGAAAGTGAAGCGAGGACCTTATTGGCCGGGATCGGTTTTCGTCGAGATGCAGTGTTTCGATTGGGGCGCCTACTGAGCGGTGGCGAGAAGATGAAGCTCGCGATGCTGATAGTCAGCCACCAAAATTCTCAGCCTTTGCTGCTGCTTGATGAACCAGATAACCATCTCGACCTCGAGTCAAAAATAATGCTTAGTCAGGCGTTAAATGTATACAAAGGTGGATTTGTTCTGATTAGTCACGACCAAGATTTCGCTTCTGAGTCTGGGGTTTTGCGCCAAATCGAGCTGACTTAGACGAAAGAGAGTAAACGCCATCGTAGCTCTTCAGTATTGTTCCCAAGTTCTACACCGCCACTTACTAGTTTGTAGAACTGGAAGGAAATGAGGGAGTTAGGATGGCTTTCACAACTCGTTTAATGAAATTAGATTCATTTTGTCGATATATAGTAGAGTTCTGATGTATTGCACAAAAAGACAACAGAAAAATAAAAAGGAATTTCATGAAAAAGAATACCCTAGCACTCACAATGGCTCTCGTACTCGGAAGTGTGTTGTCTGTGGCGTATGCAAATGAAGCGGCGCAATCGTCGGTTGAACAGGTAAGCCCCAAAGCCATCACGTATCCAACCACACAAAAAGTGGATGTTGTCGATGACTACTTTGGTACAAAAGTGAGTGATCCTTATCGCTGGTTGGAAGACGATCTCAGCCCAGAAACCGCAGAATGGGTTAAGGCACAAAATGCAGTGACGTTTGATTATCTGTCGAAAATCCCTTACCGCGAGCAGATTGAAGAGCGCATCACTAAGCTCATGGACTACGAAAAGCAAAGCCAACCGTTCAAAGAGGGTAAGTTCATTTATTTCTACAAAAATGACGGGCTACAAAACCAAGATGTGCTTTATCGGCAGTTAGGTGATGGTGAAGCAGAAATTTTCCTCGATCCAAATACTTTTAGTGAGGATGGCACCACATCGTTAGCGGGAGTGAGCTTTTCACGAGACGGTTCTTTGGTCGCATACAGCATTTCGGAAGGCGGTAGCGATTGGCGCAAAGTCATTGTGTTAGACACAGAAACCAAAAAGCCAGTCGGTGAAACGCTGGTGGATATTAAGTTCAGCGGCATCAGTTGGCTCGGCAATCAAGGCTTCTATTACTCGAGTTATGACAAGCCAAAGGGGAGTGAACTTTCCGCGAAGACAGACCAACACAAGCTCTACTTTCATAAACTTGGAACGAAACAAAGTGAAGACCAATTAATTTTCGGTGGTGTAAAGGACGAAAAGTATCGCTACGTTGGGGGTTACACGTCGGAAGATGAACGCTACTTGTTTATCTCAGCCAGCGTATCGACGTCGGGCAACAAACTGTTCTTCAAAGACCTGAGTAAGCCAAATAGCCCGCTGAAAACCATTTTAGATAACACCAGTTCTGATACTTGGGTGATAGACAACCAAGGCACGAAGCTGTACTTGGTTACGAACCTTAACGCGCCGAACAAACGCGTCGTGACGGTGGATGCGAGTCAGCCGCAGCCCAAAAACTGGAAAGATTTGATTCCTGAAACAAAGAATGTGTTACGCGTTTCTACCGCGGGTGGCAATTTGTTTGCGAGTTATATTGTTGATGCGATCTCGATGGTGAAGCAATACGACATGAACGGCAAACTCATCCGAGAAATCAAATTGCCTGATATTGGCAGCGCATACGGTTTCTCGGGTAAAAAAGATGAAACCGAAGTCTACTATTCTTTCACCAACTACAAGATGCCAAGCACTACGTATCGTCTGAACATCAAAGATGGTGATAGCGAGGTGTACTACAAATCTAAAGCGCCATTTGATCCAGCTTTGTATGAATCTCGCCAGGTGTTTTACACCTCAAAAGACGGAACAAAAGTGCCGATGATCATCACCTATAAAAAAGGGACACCGATGGACGGCAGTGCACCAACCATCCTATATGGTTATGGCGGTTTCAACATTAGCCTCACGCCATCTTTTAGCCCGACACGTGCGGCTTGGTTAGAGCTTGGTGGTGTTTACGCGGTAGCGAACATTCGTGGTGGTGGGGAATATGGCAAAGAATGGCACAACGCTGGCATTCAAATGCAAAAGCAAAATGTGTTTGATGACTTTATTGCTGCGGCTGAATTCCTAATTGATGAAAAGGTAACGTCATCAAACAAGTTAGCCATTAACGGTGGATCGAATGGTGGCTTGTTAGTAGGGGCCGTTATGACGCAACGTCCAGAGCTGTTTAAAGTGGCGCTGCCAGCAGTCGGCGTACTGGATATGCTGCGTTACCATACTTTTACCGCAGGTGCTGGTTGGGCGTATGACTACGGCACGGCAGAGCAAAGTAAAGAGATGTTCCAATATCTGAAAAGTTATTCGCCGGTGCACAATGTAAAAGCAGGGGTGGAATACCCAGCAACATTGATTACAACCGGTGATCATGATGACCGTGTTGTTCCTGCTCACTCATACAAATTTGCTGCTGAGTTGCAATCGAAGCAAGCGGGTTCAAATCCGACCTTAATTCGCATCGAAACCAATGCAGGACATGGTGCAGGCACACCAACGCGTAAAATAATTGAGACAAATGCAGATATTTATAGTTTTGCACTGTTCAATATGGGAATAGAGAAACTGCAATAGTGCGAATTGTTTGCGTTTTAGTTATCGAAACGCATCGGCGATTTATCGCTCGATAATAAAAGGGAATCACAGAGAGTGATTCCCTTTTTATTTATTATAGGCCTACTATTCTAATCTGATACTAGGCTAATCAAACTAAGGTTTTTAAATTATTATAATGTTCTAATTAATCTGAAGAGTGTTGTACGATCGAAATGAAACATTGATCGCGATCACCTAAACACATTGCACTCTCTATTTATATGGTAAAATTAATTAATCATTTGTTATAATGATAATTGAATTTTCATAAGTTTTAATATTTCCTTCTTCATTGGTATTACCAAATTTCAAGTTATATAAGATATAAGTAGCGGTGATTGAACTTTTACGATGCTTTATTTTATTTTAATTAAAACGTCGAATGTTTCGTCATTATTGAGTTTGCTTTGATAATTTATGTTATCCAAAGCGAGTTGTGTTGCTTGCTATTTATGATGACCTCATGACGTGAATAATTTTATAATCATTAAAATGGATACAGTTTTATGAATTTAGTGAAACCGTCTGTTGCCATTATGGTTGCAGCCCTACAACTCGCGTCTTCTGCCTATGCGCAGACAAACAATAACGAAGAACTACAAGATATGTCTGACCCACTTGCGGTATACACCCAAGCTGGCTTTGGTATTACTGATAAAGGCGCGAACATCAAAATCGGTCAAACTTACCAATCTAGCCAGCCTGGTACCATGGCGATGAACATCATTGAAATGAAAGGCATTGGTGGTGAGCTATTTGGCATTCGCGACAATGACGATCCAATATATGCCAACGTTGATGACAGCATTGACTCTTTCCGACTACGTAATATCCAAGTAGAAGTCGCAAAAGGTCTAGGCCGTCAATTAGATGTAAACTACGACGTTGATAACGATAAATTAGATGCATCTTATAGCTTTATTCAAGGTCTACCTAAGTTTGGTATGTTGCAGCTATTTCCTTTAGCTGGTGCGGGTGTCACTATTGCTAATGATTTTAGTGGTGATGACAAAGGTTATGAAATTCCAGGTACTTTCACTGTTGTGGGTATGTACTCAAAAATTGAATTAACCGATAAAATCTGGATTAACTACAACCCAATGTATATGCATACGTTATCAGGGTCTGGTCAATATAAAGATACTTATTACGCGGGTGAAGATAATATCTTGACTCATGAGTTTGCGTTGTCTTATCAAATTAATCCTCGCGCAAATATTCGTTACTTTGCAAACTGGAATGAGCACGTTAATTTCGGTGATGGTGATCACCGTATCGAATTTAACTACCAATTCTAACTCCCTCGTTTATTTCCAGAATAGAAAGTGTGTTTATCCATATATTTAAATATTTAGGCTAGGGCACTTTCTAAATAAAGTAGGTTTATCATGAAAGCCAAATATAAATTTGCGTTGGTATCTATTGCTATATCTTCTGCATTACTATCAGGATGCAAAACTGGCGATATCGCAACGAAAACTGCCCAAGCACCCTCTGTTGAAACCGTTACCCTAACCGAAACAAAAATCACTCCTTATCATACTTTTATCGGTCGAACTGAAGCGGTAAATGACGTTGATATTATGCCTCGAGTCGGTGGCGAATTAACCGCGATTCATTTTAAAGATGGCGATATGGTCGAAAAAGGCCAATTGCTGTTTGAAATCGACGACCGTCCTTACAAAGCGGCACTGGCGTATGCAAAAGCGTCGTTGCAAAAAGCAAAAGCACAACTCGTTCAAACTACGCGTGATGCAGAACGTGTGAAGAAACTTATCAAAGATAAAAGCATCAGTGAGCAGCAATACGATGACGCCATTGCTGCGCACGCCGCAGCGATTGCCTCGGTAGAAGAGGCGAAAGCGACGCTGGTTTCAGCAAGGCTCGATCTTGAATTTAGCTCTGTGCGTGCTCCTTTCTCTGGCCGCGTGGGTTTCAGCAACTTCCGAGTGGGTGACCGTATTTCGAAAATTCAACTCGTTCCTCTTGTTTCGATCACTCAAATCGACCCAATTCGCTTTGGCTTTGATGTTGATGAGAAGCTCTACCGCCGCGTAAGAAGCGCGATTGATGTGGCTCATCGTAACGATGACAAACTGGATGTTGATTTAACACTGACGCTTTCAGACGGTTCATTGTATCCGCTTGATGGCAAGATCTACGCCGTTGGCAACAAGATCGATTTAGAAACAGGCTCAATTCGAGCAGAAGCACAATTCGATAACCCAACTTACGCGCTTATGCCGGGTGAATATGGCAACTTGACCATCAAGCTGCGCAACAAAACCATTGATGGTTTGCTTATCCCATCGGCGGCTGTTCAGCAAGACCAAGCGGGTGACTACGTCATGGTGGTTGGTGATGATCACGTGGTGTCACGTCGTAACGTTGAACTCGGTCAGACCTACGGTGTGAAACGTGCTGTGCTGACTGGCTTGGCGGCTAACGAAAAAGTCATCGTTAATGGTCTACAAAAAGTGCGTCCGGGTGCAACGGTGAAAGACGTTGAACTACAGAGTGAACAAGGCTGAGTGAGTACTGATGTTAAGTAAATTTTTCATTCATCGGCCGAAGTTTGCTTTGGTGATCTCACTGGCGATGACATTGATGGGTATGATCGCCCTGAAAGTCTTGCCAATTTCTGAGTATCCTCAAATCTCTCCAACGGTAATTACGGTGAGCACCATGTATCCGGGTGCAAATGCGGACGTGGTTAAAAAGACCGTAGCACAACCGATAGAAGCCAAAGTCAACGGCGTTGAAGACATGATTTACATGTCTTCTGTGATTGGTAACGATGGCTCATACACATTGCGTATTTACTTCCGAGTGGGCGCAGATGGCGATATGGCGCAGGTTCGTGTGAACAACTTGGTGGCACAGGCGACGTCGTCTCTACCACAAGAAGTAAACCAAATCGGTGTGACGGTTAAGAAGAAATCTTCCGACATGCTGGGCGTTATCACACTGCGTTCTCCGAAACAGTCTCACGACAGTATCTACCTTTCTAACTACGCGGATCTCAATATTGTCGAGCGTCTAAAACGTATCGAAGGTATGAGTGACATTACGCTTCTGGGTAAGAAAGACTACTCAATGCGAATTTGGTTGAACCCAAATAAACTGGCTACCTTGAAGCTTTCTGCTAGCGACGTTATTGGCGCAATTAAAACGCAAAACATCCAAGTGGCGGCGGGTAAGATCGGTGGTATGCCAGCTCCAGATGATCAGCAATATCAATATGTTTTGCAAACTAAAGGTCGACTCACTTCTGCGGAAGAGTTCGAGAACATCATCATTCGTGCGAGCAAGAAAGGTTCTTTGATTCGCTTGAAAGATGTGGCTCGTGTGGAAGTTGGCGCACAAGGTTACGAAGCTGATGGTCGTATGAATAACGAACCAGCCGCCGTTCTGGCCTTGTACCAGTTACCGACCGCGAACGCGCTAGACGTGATGGAACGCGTGAAAGAGGCCATGACAGAGTACGAAAAATCGTTTCCTGATGATTTGGTCTATGACATCGCTTATGACTCTACTGAATACGTAGAGACGTCGATTGATGAAGTTTACGAGACGCTGGTGATTGCGGTACTTCTTGTCACCTTCGTTGTGTACGTTTTCTTGCAGAACTGGCGAGCGACCATCATTCCAACCTTAGCGATTCCGGTTTCCATCATTGCGACGTTCGCAATCATGGGCGTGATGGGCATGACCATTAACACGATCTCGTTGTTTGGCTTGATCCTCGCCATCGGTATCGTGGTGGACGATGCGATCATCGTGGTAGAGAACGTGGAGCGGGTTATCCATGAAGAGCATTTAGACCCGATTCCGGCCACGATCCAAGCTATGAAAGAAGTGACGGGGCCAGTATTGGCAACAACGCTTATTTTGTTGGCGGTATTCGTACCGGTTGCGCTATTGCCGGGTATTTCCGGTCGAATGTTCAACCAGTTCGCGGTCACCATCTGTGTATCGGTGCTGATCTCTGCGATCAACGCATTAACGTTAACGCCAGCGCTTTGTGCGTTGATGTTGAAATCAACTCACTCGCAGCCTATTGCGCCTTTGCGTGCGTTTAACCGAGGTTTTGAGGCAATAACGCGCAAATACCAAGGTGTAGTTGGCTTCTTGAGCCGTCGCATTGTGCTGAGTATCGGTGTTTATGGCGCGCTTATTGCGGTGCTGGCATTTGCGTTCATGACCGTACCTTCCTCTTTCGTACCGAACGAAGATAAAGGCGTGTTCATGGTCGAAATGCGTTTGCCAGACGCAGCAGCATTGCAGCGTACTGCACCATTAATGAAGCAGTACGTTGATGAGCTAAAACAGATGGAAGGTGTGGAGAACGTGGTTTCGGTTGCGGGCTTCTCGGTAATTAACATGGCGTCGATTCCAAACTCGGGCATGTTGATCATCAAACTGGATAACTGGAGCAAACGTAAAGACCCTGAGCTACACCAACGTGCGTTGATGAATAAAGTTAACCAAATGCTGAACTCAACGCCAGATGCCGCTTCGTTCGTTTTCGCGACGCCGGCAATCAAAGGTATGGGTGCGGTGGATGGTTTCAACCTTGTGCTGCAAGACAACTTGGGCCGTTCTCCACAAGAGTTGGCAAAAACAACCGCTGATTTTGTTGGCCAAATCAATCAACTGCCTGAAGTGGCGCGTGCGTTCTCGATTTTCCGTGCGAATATTCCGCAACGTTACATCGATATTGACCGCGATAAAGCGATTTCGATGGGCGTACCGTTGAATGAAATCTTCAGCACACTGCAAGCACAGTTGGGTGGCGCCTACATTTCTGACTTCAACTTGTTTGGTCGTTCGTACCAAGTCAAAGTGCAAGCAGAAGAGCAATACCGTGACAACATCGACGACATCGACCATCTGTTTGTTCGTTCTAGCTCTGGAAAAATGGTGTCACTGGCAACGCTAGTGAAAGTGAAGCCGATCTTCGGCCCAGATACCTTGTCGAACTACAACATGTTCAGTTCTGCAACCGTGAACGGTGCGCCAGCGCCAGGTTACAGCTCGGGTGATGTTGTAAAAGCCATTGAAAAACTGGCTGCGGAATCTTTGCCAAGTGGTTACTCGTACGAGTGGTCAGGCATGACTTACCAAGAGATGAAAGCAGGCAACATGGCACCAATCGCGTTCGCATTGTCTTTGCTGTTCACCTACTTGTTCTTGGTGGCTCAGTACGAAAGTTGGACCATTCCTGCTGCGGTAATGATGGCGGTTCCAGTCGCGATTCTCGGCGCAATGGGCACGCTACTGCTGGTGGGACAACCGTTCGATTTGTATGTGCAGATTGGTGTGGTCATCTTGATCGGTATGTCCGCCAAAGTGGCGATTCTTATCGTGGAATTTGCCAAAGTTCTGCGAGAAGAAAAGGGCTTATCCATCATTGATGCTGCCAAAGAAGCTGCTCGAATCCGTTTCCGAGCAGTACAGATGACCGCATTCGCCTTCATCTGGGGGGTATTCCCGTTGGTGATTGCATCGGGTGCCGGTGCGGCATCTCGTCACTCACTGGGCTTTGCGGTATTCGGCGGCATGATTCTCTCTACGTTTGTTGGCACGTTACTGACGCCAGTGTTCTTCGTGATGATGCAATCTCTGCGCGAGAAGTTTAAGCGAAAGAAACCCACTGAACTTGAGGTGAGCGAGCAATAACGCTGATTTCAACTGACTGACTCCACAACACCCCCACGCTGTGTGCGATTGGCCAATGCCTTTCATTGATATACAACCACCGTCGCAGCGTGGGTTCCCCTAACAATAATAGGTTTTAACATGAAAAATCTTTCAAAAATCGTCGTAGCGAGTTCTCTACTGACTTGTGCTGCTGCGCAAGCGGGTGGGTTATACCTTTACGAAACAACAGCATCGGATATTGGTTTGGCATCCGCTGGTATGGCGGCTCGTGCGCAAGATGCCTCAGTAATGGCAGCAAACCCGGCTGGTCTGGCGAATGTTTCTGGTAAATCTTTCTCTGGTAACCTGATTGGCCTTTACGGTGACGCGCAACTAGACACGATGACTGGCGATGCGGGCAACGTGATTGGTTTTGTTCCTATGGCGTCGGCATTTTACAGCCAACAAGTGAACGACAAATGGACGCTGGGTATTGGTCTGTATGGCAACTACGGTCTTGGCCTCGAGTACGAAGGTCTTTTGGGTGATCATTTAGATATTCCTACAGCAACGACGCAAGCCTTGACCATTCAACCTTCCGCTTCTTACCGCATCAATGATCACTGGTCTGTGGGTGCGGCGCTTGGCATTCAGTACGGTATGTATGAAGTAGAAACGAAGGGAGCCTTGAACTTCAATGACGAAGACCAAGATACTCAGCTCAACGGCCGAGTAGGTGTGCTTTATGAAGCAACACCAGGCACTCGTCTTGGCCTGTCTTACTCTTCTGAAACCGAATTTGAATTCGACAAGAGTAACTCCATTGCTCCGCAACAACTGATCTTCAGTGCTTACCATGAAGTGAATGATGACCTAGCGGTGATGTTGAACGTGAACTGGCAAGACTGGAGCGAATACACAACCACGCTGGGCGTAGAGACACAAGACACTTACCAAATCGCATTGGGTAATCAGTACAAACTGAATGAAAAAATGATGTGGAATGCAGGTTTTGCATTCGATACCAGCATGTATGAAAGCCAATCAAACGGTGACATTACCGTTCCTACTGGCAAGGCGTACCGCATTGGTACAGGCATTGATTACAAATTGGATTCAGAAAACTCAATTGGTTTCGCGTTTGAAGCGATCTTGATGGAATCGTCAGAAACGCCACGCTTACAAGCTGGTTTTGATGAGCCTGCGCTGTACTTCATGAGCATGAGCTACAACTGGAAAAACTAATCATTCCTAATCGCTAAAACGCCTTCCTTACAGGCCATTCTACCCTAACTACCTGCACTGGATGCTGTCACACCATCTAAGGTAGTTAGGGCGCTTCTGTCACATCCAGTGAGTGATGATTCAAAAAGTATCTGCGCAGCTAAGTGCGGGTATTCAACATCTCAAAGGACTAAAAAATGAAAAATAAACTAGCGTTAGTGTGTATAACTTTGTTGGTTAGTACGCTAGCTCATGGTGCCGAGCATCGAGTAAAAGACAATAAAAACAAGTTGGCGGATGACCCAACAAAAGTCATTACGAAATTTGGCGCGTCTTACGCAAACAACTACGATTTTGATGATCAAAACATCTCATTCTCGGGCTCACTTGCGCTTGACCAAGCGCGCAAAATTAACCTGCGTATCAATGATGATGCGAGCGAGTGGCGTATTGGTGGCTCGTGGTTGTTTCCGGTCGGTATCGTGAACTTCAACTTCGGTAAAAATGAATACGTAAACGGCGCGGATCAAACCAACTACAGCGTTGGTACCTTTATGCCGCTAAGTTATTTCGGGATTGAGCCAGCAGGTTTCCAAATTTTCCCAATGGCAGGCTATACGTACAACACTGGTGATGTTCCTGTTTGTGACGGTGCAGAAAGTAGTCTCTGTAGCGAGCCTAACTTTACGGGTACGCCAAGTGCAGAGAATGGCTTCAATATGATAAGCTCTTCAGGCAGTAGCGGTTACGTTGGTGCATTTGCGCTGAAATCGTTTACCAAAAAGCTGACGTTAATCAGCTTCGCAGCAGGCACTTACGGCTCAGTAAACAGTGAAGGAGAGAACTACAAAGGCTTCTTTGGTGGTATTGGTCTTGGTTACCTCGTGAGCAAACGCCACTCTTTTAACGTAATGACGTTTGTCATGGACAACAACACCTATTTGGATGAAGCAGACAAGCGCATCGTGTTATCATATCAATATCAATTTGAATAAATAAAAACGCAGCCCAAATAGCTGCGTTTTTACTTTGATAGAATGAACTAGTGAATTGAGTTGTTTTCTTCGATCTTTTTCTGGTACTGGTGTTTTAATATATACATGCGCTTAACATCGCTGTAAGCGCCGTTAATAAAGTATTCTTCTACAAGGTGACCTTCTTCGATAAAGCCGCATTTTTTGTATAAGTGAATAGCGACTTCGTTATCCACTGCGACTAATAAGTAGATTTTACGTAGATTAAGAATTGAGAATGAGTAATCTAACGCACGATTAATCATCTCTGTCGCATAACCTCGGCCTTGATGCTCTGGGGCGATGATTATCTGAAATTCCGCGCTGCGGTGAATGTAGTTAATCTCGATCAGCTCAACTAAGCCAATTACGATGCCGTCTTCATCTTCGACGACAAAACGTCTTTCAGCGTCATCATGTATATGTTTTCGATAAAGTTCTTCGAGCTCGTCATAAGACTCGTAAGGTTCTTCGAACCAGTAGGCCATGATATTTCGGTTGTTATTCAGTTCATGAATAAAGCGCAAATCAGAACGCTCTAATGCACGCATTTTTAGGCCTTTCTTCATCATTTTTCTCCAATGAGGGCGGAGAATACCTCCGCACTTGATGCTAGAAAATATTACCGTATTTCACAAGAATAGCGCATCTTTTTTTGGAAAATATCCTGTGATTTTCAATGTGGAAACTTAGAGTTCACGACAAATATAAATTAATCTTTACGATAAAAAACTCGATTAGGTGCTTTGCCTAATATCGTATTAAATACCGCGCAACGACTTAGTGTCTTAATCTAAACAAACAAGGTATTCAATATGTTTTCAATCGGTGACGTAGTAGTAGCGACTAAAGGTATCGATCTTGGCGAAATGGTTGTTACAGGTTTAAGCAGTGGCGGTTTTTACACACATGTAAAAGCAGGCGAAAAAACACTAACTTACCCAGCTAAAGATCTTAAGAAAGCATAATTAAATTTGCTCATTCTTATTTTTAACTGGCTTAAAGTTCGTACTAGTTATTTTAAGCGGGTTAGAATCGATAAAAGGTAGCGCAATGAGTCGCTACCTTTTTTTATTTTTTCTACCTTTCTTCACCAATATGAAACTCAACGCGATTTCTTCCAGTTTCTTTTGCCTTGTAAAGTGCTAAGTCGGCGCGTTTAACTAATGGTTCAAATGAGTCGTCGAGACGACAGACTTGAGTTACCCCAATACTCGCGGTGAAGCTCATATCACAACCTGAATGTTGAACGGTCGTCGTTTCTAGTGCATTACGAATTGTTTCTAATGTGTCTAGAGCTTGCTGTGATGAGCGACTTCTTAATACGATGGCAAACTCTTCACCGCCAACTCTGGCAAGTAAGTCACAATCAAGTAGATGACTTTTAATAGTATTGACTGCATGGATCAGTGATTTATCGCCTGCGTCATGACCAAATCGGTCATTGAGGCTTTTAAAATTGTCGAGATCTAAAATAGCAACATGGAAGTCAATGCCCAGGGTTCGGTATTCATTTAGGCGGCTTTCGATTTGTCGCATGAACTCTCTGCGGTTTGGAATACCTGTTAGATCATCCGTCGTGGCGAGGTGTTCCATTTTCATAATCTGTATATGAAGGGCAATGTTTAAAGCAATCCAATTAGCGATGCACTGAAGCTGTGCCGCTTGTTCGTTTGTGTAAATGTGCGTTTGATGATGCGCAACATTAAGCGTTCCTAGGCAGACTTTACCGTGCATTAAAGGCGCGTCCATACACGTACCCATACCATTGGATGCGAGCATCACACAATCGATCTCATCAGATTGCGTAACATCGTCGCAGATCATCAGTTGTTGCTTTTTGAACACTCGGCCAACAAACGCTTGATGAATGGGCACTAAAAATTCAGCGGGAATCGCTTTACTACCAGAGAAAGAGTAGACCTTTAAATGATCATTGTTTTCATAAAGTGTGATACTCGCACGGTCAGAATTAAATATACGATTTATCCATTCTGCCACCGTATCAAGTACTTGCTGTAGTGTTTCCGATTGAGCTAAAAAGTGAACAAACCCTATCGGCATACATATCGGACTTTCCATGTTTTGCATCGATAAGTCATCAGGGTTAAAAGTTCTTTCAAGTCTCAATAGACATCTCCTTGGCAATGTTGCAAATACCAACAATAAATTACGTGAAGCTATTTTGTAGAAAATGTGCTTCTTGGTAAGAGTATGGTTTAATTATCGCCGTTTGTGTGCATTTGGTTGCTTAATGTGGGCGTTAACTCACCCTAAATAAGTAAATCTTATACCTATTTATAAGTAAGTCATTACTCAATAAGTGGTGTTTTTAAGATGGAAGTACAGAATGAGCCCTTCTGGAAGAGAAGGGCTAGAAAAGGATACAAATGGGGTCAGGTGAGTAGAGACTTAATTGTCTTTGTACTTTTGTAAAATCAACTGACTTATCTGCGCAACGAGCTGGTCCCTAGCTTGAAGTGAGAGCTCGGTTTCTGTGACATAAATACTAATGTAAACAGGTCGATGATTTTCCTTCCATATAATCGCGTTAATGCCACGCGAACCATGACCACCCGCACCAGAACGGTCTGCAATAGACCAACCTGTTGGTAATACAGAACGCATTAACGAGTCTGAAACTTTGTTGTCCTGCATCCAGATTTTTAATTGTACACGAGACTCATAAGACAACGTTTCGCCTTCGACCAAAGTTCGAAGAGTGTTTAGTATGGCGTTAGGTGTGGTTGTGTCGCGGCTGTCGCCTGGTGTGGCTTCGTTCAAGCGAGGTTCTATTCTGTCTAGGCGCGTTGCTTTATCTCCAATTGTTCGCAGAAACATTGTTACGGCTTTAGGGCCGCCAATTTCATTTAATACCAAGTTGGCTGCAGTATTATCACTCATTAACATAGCGGCTTCACACGCGTGCTCTATGCGTGTGTTTTGGCCTGCGAGCTTATCCATCACTGGAGACCATACAACGATACTGCGCTCATCGACTTTTGCGGTCGCATTCTTACTTAGCTTACCGCTGTCCATATCACTTAGCATTTTGGCACAAGCTAGGGTTTTGAATGTGCTCATGAGTGGGAAGCGTTCATCGCCACGGTAGTCCCAACGCTCGTCTGCTTGGGTATCCCAAACTGACACCCCAATTCTGCTTGAGGTTTGTTGCTCGAGGAGAGAAATGTCCTCATTCAGTTGGGACGCGTAACTTAGGGTTGAGCAAACCATTAGCCCAGCCAACAAAAATAACTTTTTCATGGATCGTGTTCTTCAATTTTAGTTTTAGTTCGCACCGTAGCGATATCACGTAAACTATAACGAGCCAATACTCTAAACACTGTTAAATCTATGTCTATTTTATGTAGGATTCTTTGCAATACGCTAATACGGTCTCAATATGAGGAGAAGAGTGTTGCTATCAAGGCCCGTAGTTTGGCTTATATATTACGTCGGTGATTCGGTCATAAAAATATCTTAGCGTGAGACACTGGCTCAGAATTTCTTATCATGAGCTAACGAATAGTTTGATCCAGAGAAATAAAAGGAGCTGAATCATCAGCTCCTTTGTCTAGTTGGATAATTACTTACAGTTCAATCTTTTTAACCATGCCCGATTCTGCATGGCCCGGAATGTTGCACGCGAACTCAACCTTGTTGTCACCGTGGAAGTGCCACAGTAATTGCTTCGCTTTACCTGGTTCTACCGTCACAGAGTTGCCCGAGTCATGCATGTGATCGCCACTCATTGTCTTCATCATTTCGCGATGTTCTAGCTGCTCTTTAGCCGAACCAATCGTAAACTCGTGGTTGATCTTACCGGTGTTCATGACCACAAATTGCACCACATCGTTTGGCTCAATTTTAACGTCTTTTTTGAACTTAATAGTCATGTCATCACCCAAGATAACGTGTACCACCTTGTCTGGCTTTGCCCCTTTTGCTGGCATACCAACTGCTGACATACCCGGCATATCCATCATGTTTGAATGGTCCATTTTACTGTGGTCCATTTCCATGCTGCCGTGGTCCATATTTTCATGCTTCATATTGCCATGATCCATGTTCGCGTGGTCCATGTTTGAATGATCCATTTGGGCAAACGCAGTCGTTGTTGTTAGGGCTAGAGCAAGAGTGATTAGTGTCTTTTTCATTTTTATATCCTTGTTTTAATTCATTAATAACTTGGTTGCTTCCCCCCAAACGAATTGATAGAGGGGAAGGTAGGGATTAAGCCTTGTTGCCAGTGTGATCTGTGTTGTCGGCGTTTTCGATTTGGTTGCCAGCTTGCGTGTTTGTTTGACTAGGAGTTGAATTACCTGAGCGCAATTCGCGTTGTTTCCACAGCTTGAAGATGGCAGGAAGTACCAACAGCGTCAGTAGCAGTGCTGATGCCATACCACCAATCATTGGCGCAGCGATACGTTGCATTACTTCTGATCCTGTACCTTCGCCGTACATGATCGGAATCAGACCAATAATGACCGTCAGTACCGTCATCATTACTGGGCGAACACGAAGGCCTGCACCTTCACGAATGGCATCGGTTAGGTCTTTCGCTTCAAGCTTCTGTTGGCTCTCTTCCGCATCCAGCTTTTTGTAGTGCCATGCTTGGTTGAGGTAGACGAGCATGATGACCCCAATTTCAACCGCGACGCCTGCTAGGGCAATAAAGCCGACCCCAACGGCAATCGAGAAGTTGTAGTTGAGGATATGCATAAGCCACAAACCACCGACCATAGCGAGTGGTAGAGTAAGCATGATGATCATCACTTCACCGACACGACGGAAGCTGAAATAAAGCAGTAGCATAATGATGGCGATGGTGATTGGTACCACGACACTCAAGCGGTCTTTCGCACGCTCCATGTATTCGTATTGACCAGACCAAGCCAGCGAGTAACCCGCAGGAAGTTCCAATTGATCAGCAACAACCTGTTGCGCTTCCACGACGTAAGAGCCAAGGTCACGACCATCGATGTCGACAAATACCCAGCCGTTTGGACGTGCGTTTTCTGTCTTGATCATTGGAGGACCATCTTCGTAACGAATGTCCGCTACGTCAGCCAGCGCAATACGAGCGCCATTTGGTGTCACCAATGGTAGGTTTTGCAGTTTAACCACTGAATCTCGGTAGTCTTGTGGGTAACGAACGTTGATTGGGTAACGCTCCAAGCCTTCGATGGTTTCACCCACATTCATGCCACCCACCGCAGTAGAGATCACCTGCTGAACGTCTTTGATGCTCAAGCCATAACGCGCTGTGGCACGACGTTTAATGTCGATCGTGACATAACGACCACCTGCTACACGTTCTGCGTAAACCGATGCCGTGCCTTGTACGCCATTAAGAATTGGCTCTAGCTGAGAACCGATCTTCTCAATCACTTTCAGATCAGGTCCGGCGATCTTAATGCCGATAGGGGTTTTGATGCCCGTTGCCAACATGTCGATACGCGTTTTGATCGGCATTACCCAAGCGTTAGTAAGACCAGGGAACTGAACCAGCTTGTCGAACTCTTTGCGCAGTGACTCGGTTGTTACCCCTTCACGCCATTGGTCGCGTGGCTTCAACTGAATCACGGTTTCAATCATGGTGAGTGGCGCTGGATCGGTTGCGGTCTCAGCTCGGCCAATTTTGCCCCATACGGTTTTCACTTCTGGAACGGTTTTGATCAGCTTGTTGGTTTGTTGTAGAAGCTCGCGCGCTTTACCAATTGAGATACCCGGATAGGTCGTTGGCATGTACATTAAGTCGCCTTCATCCAGCGGCGGGATGAATTCGCTACCCAGTTTACTGGTTGGGTAGTAAGCCGATGCCGTCAGACCTAATGCGATAACAATCATGGTCTTAGGGTATTTTAAGCTGGTGTTCAACAACGGGCGGTACAACGCGACCAAGCCACGGTTAACTGGGTTTTTGTGTTCCGGTAACACCTTACCGCGAATGAAGTAGCCCATAAGAACAGGGACGAGTGTGATTGCCAAACCTGCTGCCGCTGCCATGGCGTAAGTCTTAGTGAACGCAAGCGGCGAGAACATCTTGCCTTCTTGGCCTTCTAAGGCGAACACCGGTACGAAGCTAAGAGTAATGATCAGCAACGAGAAGAACAGAGGTGCGCCAACCTCTTCTGCGGCTTTGCCGATTACTTGCCACCGGTTCTTGTCGGTCAGTGGCGTTCGTTCAATGTGCTTATGAACGTTTTCAATCATCACGATTGCACCATCCACCATGGCACCGATGGCAATCGCAATACCACCCAAGGACATGATGTTGGCATTGATGCCTTGCCAATGCATCACGATAAACGCAGTGAGAATGCCGACCGGTAGGCTCAGAGCTATAACCAACGAAGAACGAATGTGGAACAGGAACAACGCACACACAATCGCAACGACGATGAACTCTTCTGCAAGCTTCTTCCATAGGTTTTCTACCGCTGAATCGATAAGGGTAGAGCGATCGTAAGTTGCAACAATTTCCACGCCTTCTGGCAGGCTGCGTTGTAGGTCTGCGAGTTTGTCTTTGACTTTCGCAATCACTTCACTGGCGTTTTCACCAAAGCGCATCACGATAACGCCACCTACCGCTTCACCTTCGCCATTCAGCTCTGAGATACCACGGCGCATTTGTGGGCCAAGGTTAATGTCTGCGATATCACCTAATAGCAACGGCGTGCCTTTCTCGGTGACTTTTAGCGGCAGCGATTTTATGTCTTCAATGCTGGTTAGGTAACCCGTGGTACGAACCATGTGCTCGGCTTCAGCCACTTCGATAACAGACGCGCCGGTTTCTTGGTTACCGTTTTGGATTGCCATGTTCACTTGTTGCAGAGTGAGGTTGTACGCACGCAGTTTGGCAGGGTCAATCTGCACTTGATACTGCTTCACCATACCGCCCACGGTCGCGACTTCAGAAACGCCATCAACGGTTTGCAACTCGTACTTCAAGAACCAGTCTTGCAGGCTGCGAAGATCCGCCAAATCATGCTTGCCGGTTTTGTCTTGTAATACGTAGCTGTAAACCCAGCCCACGCCCGTTGCATCAGGACCTAAGGTTGGTTTTGCGTTCGATGGTAGCTTTGGTGCTACTTGGCTTAAGTACTCCAACACGCGTGAACGTGCCCAGTACATGTCGGTATCATCGTTGAAAATAATATAAACGTAAGAGTCACCAAAGAAGGAGTAGCCACGAACTGTCTCAGCACCCGGCACGGCAAGCATGGCGGTGGTGAGCGGGTAAGTAACTTGATCCTCGACGACTTGAGGAGCTTGACCCGGATAGCTTGTCTTGATGATCACTTGCACATCAGAAAGATCCGGAATCGCATCAACAGGCGTATTCTTTACACTGTAAAGTCCGCCTAATACAAGGGCTAAGGTCGCGACCAACACTAGGAATCGGTTGCTCAGTGACCAACGAATAATAGCATTGATCATAATTAACCCTCGACGGCTGCTGTTGCAGGAACTAGCTGTTTAAGAACGTAGTCAGATCCTTGTTTTTCAACTAGAAACCGAACTTTCTGTCCTTCTTCAAAACCCGTTAGATCAACGTCTTCACCCACAGAGAAGTTCATCTCACCCGCATCCCAGTTCCATTCTGCAACCGGTAGGTGGTTTAAGGTGATCATGCCAAAATCAGCCATCAGCATTGTGATGTCACCAGTCAGCCAAACTTCTGCGGCAATGACGCTGTTGTCTGCCTTATAGTCAACGATTTGGTACTGACCAGATTCTGTTTTCTGCATTTCAAATTCGATAGCCTGACCTTTTTTCAAGTCACCCATCTCGACGCCATCTGCGAAAGTGAAGTTCATTACCATGCCCGGCCAATCCCATTCTGGTACAGGTTGGTGGTTGATGGTCAGCATTCGGTGATCTTTCATCACATCCGTGATCTCACCTTTAGCCCATGCTGTTTCTGCCGCTGCTTCTACACCATTGATGCGAGATAGATCCGCCGACTGGCTTGATTCAGAATCGAGCATGAAGTGAGATGACGTAACGATCTTGTCGCCTTGTTTAAGTCCTTGTAATACTTCGATTTGTTCGCCAGCTTCGCGGCCAACTTCAATTCGAGCAGAACGGTATTTGCCATCACCTTCCGCCAGGACAACGCGAGTCATACCGCCAGAGCGGATAACAGATGATTTAGGAATCGTTAATACTGCGTCGTCAGTAACAGGCTGCAGAGCAATATTGGCGAACATGTTTGGCTTCAATGCGCCATCTGGATTAGGGAATTTAAGACGCACACGCAACGTACGTGTTTTCGGATCGAGGATTGGGTACACGTAATCGACAACACCTTGCCATTCATTGCCCGGAATCGCGTCAAGGGTCATCGTGGCTTGAGAACCCGCTTTCATCCAGTGTGCTTGACGCTCAAAGACTTCAGCATCAACCCAAACATTGTCCAAAGGACCTGCACTGATCACCGCTTGAGCAGGGGACAAATAGCCACCTTCACGCACGTTTAAGCTCGCGATAACACCATCAGCAGGCGCTTTGACTTCAATGGTTTGCGATGCTTTACCACTACGAGTAATGGATTGGATTTGAGCGCGGTCAACACCAAGCGTTACCAAGCGTTCGGTCGCGCCTTTTACCAGACCTTTGCGGCCAGTGCGGTACGCATTCAGCAATTCTTCTTGTGCTTTAACCAGTTCTGGAGAGTAGAGCGTGAAAAGCACATCGCCTTTCTTCACTTTCTCACCCACGGCATTGATGTAGAGTTTTTCTACCCAACCCGCCACACGAACGTTGGTTTGCCATAACAGACTTTCATCAAAGGCAATATAGCCAACCGTTTCGATGCGTGGTGATAGCTGTTGTAGTGTCGCGTTTGCGGTTTTAACCCCGAGGTTGTTCTCTACTGAAGGGTCAATAGTCACTGTACCCGGTGCGTCTTGTTCACCGGATAGGTCTTCTGCGTAAACCGGAATCAAATCCATGCCCATTGGGGACTTACCCGGCTTGTCGCGTTTGTAGTTCGGATCCATTGGGGCAACCCAGTAAAGCGGAGCATTAGAGCTTGCAGCAGACTCGCCACCCATCGCACTCATGTCGTGAGTCGAGCCCGTAAGAAAATGATTAGCACCAAACCCTAAAGCACCACCAACAGTCAGCGCGATGGTTGCAATTTTAAATGTTTTCATTGTTTTACCTTATTTTCCCCTTCACATTTGACGCTACAGCGTTGTTGCCTGCTCTCGTTCACCCAAATCACATAGAGGATCCCTTAGTTTGTTAGGGAAAGTGCTCATGGGATTCTCTCGTTTGCCGCCTAGCTGTAGCCCCAACTGTCTTGGGGAATCACAAATTAATATGTCGAAATAGAGCGAGCTTCCGGTGAAGCCACTTGATAGTCGAAACCACCGAGTAGGGTGGCTAAATTGCTGTTTGCGATGTTGAGATCGGTCAGCAGACGTTGTTGCTCTAATTGCAGAGCCAACTCGTCTGTGGTGGCAGAAATCACATCGTTAAACTGCGCTGTGTTGTTTTGATAACCCCGCTCAACGGCTTGAATGCGCGCTTTCGCTTGAGGCAATAAGGTGGATTGATAACGTTCTAAGCGTTGGGTTAAGTTGCCGCGATCAACCAGCAAAGTGTTCACCTTGGCATTCATCTGCGTTAGTAAGGTGTCTTTTTGCGATTGTGCCGCGCCAACTTGGTATTGAGCGGCCGCGAGATTGCGATCTTGGCGGTCACCGGTGAACAGTGGAATGTCCATGGTGAGGTAAGCGCTAACCAAATCAGAGGCGGGCTCACCCATCATGTTGTCGGCTTGGCGGTAGGCGTACATTACTTCGACGCCAAATTGCGGGTTGTAGGCTTGCTCAGCAATTTCCACCTGAGTTTTATTGGTAGAGATGCTGACGTCGGCCATCTTAACCATCGGGTGTTGGCTGAGTTGCTGATAATGCTTGGTGGAACGCTGACTGGCAGCAAGTTTGCTGTTCAGTGTGTCCCAGTTCAATTGATTGCTCGCGTGCAGAGCCTGTTCGTTTGCCAACCAATCTGACCCCAACCATTCGGAGAGTTGAGATATAAGACGACGTTGCATTTGTGCATTGGCTTGCAGTTTCTCATCCAACTTGCTGACTTGAAGTTGGGCGTTGAGCAGATCTTGCGCTTCACTCTTACCAATCGAATAGTTGGTTTGAATAAAGCTTTCCATTTCCTTCATCAACTTGCGGTTCTCAAGCATGATTTGTTCAGCGCGTTGCTGGTAACCAAGTTCTAACCAAAGTTGAGTCATGCTGTTGGCTACCTCAAGCTCACGAGCATGAACTTGAAGCCCAAGGCCGTCGGCTTGTTGATTGGCTTTCTTCTGCTGTAAATCAAGCGTAGAGCCACGCTCAAACTGTTGCATTAAACCAACGGAGATGTTGGTCATTGGATCTTCATCGAATTTGAAGCTGTCGACAGGCAAGCCACCAAAACCCACTTTCAGTTTTGGGTCCATCAAGGTTGCACTTGCGACGCCCGTTTCACGCATGGCAGCAGATTGCGCTGAGTATTGCTTACGATTGCCATCGTTACTCAAAGCGACGTTGATCAGTTGGGCAAGCTTGGTCGTTGAAGCTCGCTCGCTTGATGCGGAATCTTGCGCTGCGTGCGTCTCTTTACCTGCGGCGTTAACCAAGGTTGGCGCAGCGACCAGAGCCACCATAAAAATAGGTGCAGCTAAGCGGTATGGTTTGATATCCATAATCTAAATCCAGTGTTCGCCGGATCGATGGAGGTGCGGATTTTATTGCGGGAACAGTAAAGCCTTGTTACCTCATCTTTCAGGCGCATTAAAACAACCTGCGATACACGCGCAGGGTCGAATGCTAGGACGGATTTAGGCTATAGGAGGTCGGTATAGGTCGCGGCTGACGTGTACGACTGGGGAAGCAACTTCAGGAGTAATGGTTGCGCGATAGACGACGGGCATTGGGCTATTGACAGGATTCGGTAGGGGGACGAAAACTATCGTACACGCGGCAGTACAGCAGGTGTGAACCATGCCGGAGCCTCCACCACAGTTCATGCTGGTTTCTCTTACATCGCCATCTTCGGACATAGAAGCGTCAGTCATGGATACGTCCATCATGCCAGGCATACCGCAGTGTTCGCTGTCACTCATTATAGAAGGATGGTGAGCCATGCCAGTAGACATCATTTGAATATTCATCAACGGCTCACTGTTCGCCACACTAGATACCAATAGCACTAGCGTCGTGAAGAGAGTTAACCAGATTGTATGCAGCGATTTTAAGTGCATACCCTTTCCCATGTGTTTGATGAAAATGATGAAAACCCTTCGACTCTAAAGGTTAACCTAAGGGTAAGGTCAATCATTTATTACTTTTATTATCAAAATAGTCCAACCCTTCAGTTTTCGCACTTTCGAGGGAGTAAAACGTTTGTTAAACACCGAGTGTTGAAAGTTAGCGAAAGAAGCCCTCGCTTTTTATGACACGTGAAAAATGTGGTTTATAAGTTTTACATCACACTAACTTGTCTTACAAATGATTATCCTTATAGAATGCATGGTTTTACTTGTGCAGATTTGGATTTGCTTTGCTGCGGGGGTTGCATGATAGAAATTGTCATCGATGGAAAATATAGAATTGTAGAAGAGGGTCTAACCCTTTTAGAAGCAGCAAAAGTGTGTGGGGTCGAGATCCCATCGCTGTGCGGAATGAACAAAAGTAATGAAAAAGTACCGTGTGACTTGTGTGTAGTTGAAGTCGAAAGTGGCGGTACTAAGCGTGCGTGTGAGCTCGAAGTTTACCGCGGCCTTAATGTGGTCACGCAATCAGAACAATTAAGCGAGCACCGCAGAAAAGCACTCAACCGCATCATGACGGACCATTACGCCGATTGTGAAGCGCCATGTAAAACCGCGTGTCCTGCGGGAGTGGATATCCAATCGTACCTTTATCACATCGCACAGAACGATCATCAAAAAGCGATTGAAGTGATTAAGCGTACGCTTCCTATGCCGTTATCGATTGGCCGCGTATGCCCAGCATTTTGTGAGAGCGAATGTCGCCGTTCGTTAGTCGATGAACCTATCGCAATTCGTCAGCTTAAACGTCATGCCGCGGATGCGGATTTGTCTGCGCATGAAGCCTACGTACCAGAAAAGAAACCAAGCAAAGGTTTGAACATTGCCGTCGTCGGCAGTGGTCCTGGTGGTCTAACGGCTGGCTATTACCTATCGAACGAAGGCTACGACGTTACGGTCTTTGAATCCATGCCAAAAGTGGGCGGTTGGTTGCGTTATGGCATCCCAGAATACCGTTTGCCAAAAGACATTCTCGATAAAGAAATCGAACTGATGTGCCGTAATGGCATGCAAGTTCACACTAATCAAAAGCTGGGTGTGGATTTCACGCTTTCTCAATTGAGCGAAGAATACGATGCGGTGTGTTTAGCTGTCGGCGCGTCTCAAGCGGTTGAAATGCATTACACAGGCAGTGACCTTGAAGGTTGCTACTTAGGCGTTGATTACCTTAAAGATTACGTCACTGAGCAAAACTATGTAACGGGTCAGAAAGTCGCGGTGATCGGTGGTGGTAACACGGCAATTGACTGTGCTCGTACTGCGCGTCGTGCTGGTGCAGACACCACGTTGATTTACCGTCGTACCCGTGACGAAATGCCGGCAGAAGACTACGAGATTGTCGAAGCGGAACACGAAGGGGTGAAATTCCACTTCTTGACCAACCCGGCAGAAAACCTTGCCGATGAAACTGGACGCGTGAGTGCGATTCGCCTAGAGCGCATGGCGTTGGGTGAGCCGGATGCATCTGGTCGTCGAAGCCCTAAACCAACTGGCGAGTTCTTCACCGAAGAGTTCGACACCGTGATTGCAGCAGTATCGCAAAAGCCAGACCTGAGCTTCCTCGAAGGTGAAGATTTGTCGATTCCGCTTACGCGTTGGAACACCTCAGATGCAGATGAAAAGACCATGCACACTGGCACGGGCAACATCTTCAGTATTGGTGATTTCCGCCGCGGCCCAGCAACGGCAGTTGAAGCGGTGGGTGATGGTCGCGTTGCGGCAAAAGCCATTGACCTGTTTTTGAATGGTGATATGACAGACATGCCAAAGGCGGCGTTCAACTCGCGCAAAGAGAAGAAGCTCTCTCAAGTCGATCCGCTTCACTTCGAGAACATCCAGAAAGTTGCTCGATCTATCATGCCTGAGCTGACTCCAGCACAACGCGAGCAAAGCTTCGCTGAAGTGGAGTTGGGCTTTGATAACGAAGAAGCAATGAAGGAAGCTGCGCGCTGTCTAGAATGTGGCTGTCAGGCAAATACTGATTGTGCGCTGCGTGATTACTCCACCGAATATGAGGCTGAGCAAAGCTTTGACTTCTCTTTGCAGATTAAATCGCATCAAGATTGGTTAGATCTTCGTGCGAAAGACTTGCGTCATAAGTACGAAGTTGACCGCAGCTCTGAGTTTATTGAGTTTGATGCTAACCGCTGTATTAGCTGTGGTCAGTGCATCCAAGCGTGCCGCGACAAAGCCGTACACGGTGTACTGAACTTCGTGTGCGATAAACAAGGTCGTCCGGCATTACGTCCTGACGATCGTCCACACTTTGGAAGTAACAAGAATGGCTTAACCCTAATGGGTGATTCGAACTGCGTGCAATGTGGCGCGTGCGTTCAAGTGTGTCCAACGGGCGCAATGGTCGATAGTCGTGACCGTTCGCAAGGCCGTACTGAAGATCTGAAAGCGGTCGACACCATTTGTACGTACTGTGGTGTGGGTTGTAAGTTGACTATGTTCGTGGACGAAGCAACCAATACGATTCGTTACGTGAAGGGCGGTGACTCGCCAGTGAACCAAGGCATGCTGTGTGTGAAAGGGCGCTTTGGTTTTGATTTCATCGGCAGTGAAGAGCGTCTTACCACGCCTTTGATTCGTAAAGACGGTTGGTTGCAGCCTGCGAGTTGGGAAGAGGCGATTCAACTGATTGCAAGCAAGTTCTCTGGCATCAAGCAAGATTTTGGCAGCAACGCATTGGCGGGTTTCTCTTCAGCGAAAACCACCAACGAAGACAACTACGCGTTCCAAAAATTTGTCCGTCGTGAACTAGGCACCAATAACGTCGATCACTGTGCGCGCTTGTGTCACGCATCGAGTGTAACCGGTCTTGAGGCATCACTGGGTAGTGGTGCAATGACCAACGACATTCCAAGCATTAAGCACTCGGATGTGATCTTTATTATCGGTTCGGATACTACATCAGCACACCCGATCATCGCTTCACATATCAAACAAGCAATTCGTCACCACGGCGCTCGCTTGATTGTGGCTGACCCGAAACGTGTCGATATGGCAGAGCATGCAGAGCTGTATATGGCGCACCGTCCGGGTACAGATGTGATGCTCCTAAATGGTGTCATGCAGCAGATCATCAAGAACGGTTGGTACGATCAAGAGTACATCGAAGAACGTGTCGACGGCTTTGATACCTTATTGCAAGAAGTGATGTCGCCAGCTTACAACCTCGATAAAGTGGAGTTGGTTACGGGTGTTAAAGCTGAAGACATTCAAGCAATGGCGCGCATGATTGGCACGGCAGATCGTACGGCTGTTTACTACTCGATGGGTATCACTCAGCATACGACAGGTCATGACAACGTGCGTTCTATCGCTAACCTGCAATTGCTGTGTGGCAACATCGGTATTGAAGGTGGTGGTATTAACCCGCTACGTGGTCAATCTAACGTGCAAGGCGCGTGTGATATGGGTGCTTTGCCAAACAGCTTCCCAGGCTACCAAAAGGTATACAACCCAATTGTGCGTCAGAAGTTTGCGATTGAATGGAACGCGCCAAATCTGCCTTCTGAGCAAGGTTTAACCCTGACAGAAATCATTGACGCGGCTTGCCATCGTGACGTTCGTGGTATGTACATCATGGGTGAGAACCCAGTGTTGAGTGACCCGAACCAAGCGCATGTGATTGAAGGTCTAGAAGCACTCGATTTCTTGGTGGTTCAAGACATCTTCCTAACGGAGACTGCACAATACGCGGATGTGGTGCTGCCTTCTTGCTCGTTTGCAGAGAAAGCGGGGCACTTCACCAATACAGAACGTCGTGTACAGCGTGTGAATCCGGTTGTCACGGCGCCGGGTGAAGCGAAAGAAGATTGGTGGATTATCCAAGAAATCGCCAATGCCATGGGCAGTGATTGGGATTACCACTGCGTGTCTGATATCACCAATGAAATCGCACGCGTGACACCTCAATACGCGGGACTTCGTTGGGATGCCATTACGCCAAACGGTGTGCAATGGCCGAGCAACAAGAACAACCCTGCGGGTACTCGCATCATGCACCAAACCCAGTTTACTCGTGGTAAAGGGCAAATGGTGGGCGTACCGTTCCGTTATGCGGCTGAGCTGCCAGATGAGGAGTATCCGCTTGTGTTAACGACTGGTCGTGTGCTTGAGCAGTTCCATACTGGCACCATGACGCGCAAAACTAAAGGGTTGGATAATCTTGCTGGTCCACGTGCGATGGTGAGCGTGGAAGACGCAGAAGCGCTAGGCATCAGTAATGGTCAGCGTTTGAAGGTGTCTACACGTCGCGGCAGCATTGAGATTGATGCCTTTGTGACTAAGCGCATTCAAAAAGGTGTGGTGTTCATTCCATTCCACTTTGTTGAATCGCCAGTCAACCGTCTAACGACAACGGCGACTGATCCGCATGCGAAGATCCCTGAGTTCAAGGTCGCTGCGGTTAAAGTGGAAGTGAGCGAGAAAAAAACGCAGACAGAGTCTCTCGAAGATAGTTACCAACACGTTTAAATTCGGCGAGTCACGTTGTTGTGGGCACTGACAATTTGAGCCTAGTTGATGGGCGGATAATCTACTCTTGATTTCCGCTCTCACTACATTCACTCGGATTGTCTTTTTCTTCAAACTCCTTTTACTTTTCTGTTATCACCGCGCTCCGGTTAGTTTTCCTTTCTTACTTCTTACTTCTTACTTCTTACTTCTTACTTCTTACTGTCTCTATGGCGTATTTTTGTTCAAGCTCATGATGAGAGTGCAATAAAGTTTGTTGTTGAGCTTGTCATAGAATTGACTGTCTCTGACTGTCCTCTGTTATTTGGGCAAGTTCTATAACCTAAACTTTGCTCGCTTCCTATACTGAATTAACGAAGCAAGATTTTTATAACAACAAGAGGAAGCTTGTATGACAAGAACAACCTCATTTGCACTCGTTTTATTACTTATGTGCGCATACTTTGGTTACAACCGTTATTATGTATACCCCCAGCAGTTGGAAACACAGGCGAAGTCCATGCTAATACAAATGGCAAATCGCGAAGAGTGGGTAGATGTGTTTGAGATGATGAATCGCGTAGACGCGCATAAGGGCCATTTGGAACTTGTTGCTGACGTGACATCCTCTGATGGTCAGCGAGCGTACAGTGAAGGTATTATCACGTACACGGATCGCGAAGGCGTTGTCTGTAAACAGGTAGTGTTCAACTTTAAAATAAACTCTTTGAAAAACTACAATATTTCCGATTTACGAGATTGTTCCTACGGTGAGTACTATTAATATTGTCTGAGAGTTGAGCTCGATAGCACAGTGTATGAATACACAAACAAAAAATAGCCCTTCGTTGGGGCTATTTTTGTTTTTAAGGAATGAACGCAATATCGTGGGATTAGTCGAGTGATTTTTTGAAGCGAAATGAAGCGACAATAAGGCCGATAACGGTGAATCCAAGTAACCAAACTGTATCTCGCCATAGCTCTATTAGGTCTGCACCACGCAGCACCACACCACGAATAATTCGCATAAAGTGGGTGGCAGGCAGCGCTTCGGATATCCATTGTGCCTCGATGGGCATTCCTTCATAAGGGAACATAAATCCGGACAGAAGAATCGATGGCAAAAGAATAAACACCGTCATCTGCATTGCTTGAAGCTGCGTCGTCGCAATGGTGGATATCACCAAACCTAAGGTTAAACTCGCGGCGATAAACAGCAGCGTACCAAACAGTATCTGACTAATGGCGCCGTTTATCGGCACACCAAATATCCAGTGCCCCAAGCCTAAAATGATAAACACCTGTATCAGACCAACAAAGATGTAAGGGATGATCTTCGCCACCATGAGTTCTATGGAGTGGATTGGCGTAGTAATCAGTAACTCTAAATTGCCACGCTCCCGTTCTCGAACAATGGCTGCACTGGTGAACAAGATCATCGTCATGGTTAGAATCACGCCCAACAAACCAGGGACAATGTTCACCGCTGAGCGCCGACTCGGGTTGTAATACAGCGCAACTTCAAAGGTTTTGGTTGGAGCAGGACGTATCTCAAAATCAAAATCCGTTAACGGCATGGTTTGTAGCGAGAGAATCGCAGAACTGATCATGGTGTCTGAACCATCCACAATCCACTGGCCAAGTTCTCGACCTTGCACCATACGTTGGGTTAAGTCGCTAGGCAGAATTAAAGCCGCTCGTACCAAGCCGTCTTGAATGGCTTGCTCGGCTTCTGTTGCGGTAGCGAAGGTTTCGACCACATCGACCACTTGCGTGACTTTGACGGACTCGGTGATCACACGCCCGGCAGTGCTGCCACTTTGATCGACGACGCCAACGGGAATGTTGCGAATATCGGTATTAATGGCAAAGCCGAACAGCAGAAGCTGAATTAGCGGGATCATCACGACCATGCCAAAGGTAATGCGGTCACGTGAAAGCTGACGGATCTCTTTGATCATCACCGCTTTCATGCGGGCAATAGATTTCATCATTGGCGACCTTCTCCCGTCACGCTGACAAACACATCTTCCAAGCTCGGGCGAGCAATGTTCATCTCGCAGCCATCAAGCTCAGGAAAGGTTTGGGTTAACCATTCGATCGGTTGTTCGATGTGCTGGTGGATCAAAATGCGTAAGCGAATGCCGAGCTGTGCGGCAGAACGGACTTCTTCGCGCTGAATGACTTTCTCTTTTAGCTCGCGTAAGTTATCCGCTTTGACTTCGACGATGTTAACGCCCATTTGCGCCATGAGTTCTTCTGGCTCACCATCGGCGCGGATTTCCCCGGCTTCCATAATCGCCAGACGATGACAGCGTTCTGCTTCATCCATGTAGTGCGTAGTGACCAAAATCGTCGTACCTTGGTCAGAGAGATCAAACAATTGCTCCCAGAAATCGCGTCGGTTCTCTGGGTCAACCGCAGACGTGGGTTCATCGAGAAACAACAGTTCTGGTTTATGCATGGTGGCTGCGGCGAGAGACAAGCGTTGTTTCTGCCCGCCACTCATTCCGCCGACGCGCTGTTTGCGTAGTTGGTCGAGACCGTAGGTTGACAGTTGTTCTTCGATGCGAGCTTTTAGGGCCTTGGTTTCCATACCAAAGATTTGTCCAATAAACTCAAGATTCTCTTGAACCGTCAGGTCATCATAAAGGGAGAACTTTTGCGTCATGTAGCCAATCTTGAGGCGCAGAAGCTCAGATTGTTTTGGGATCTCTAACCCAAGCACGTCCACGTTGCCCTCACTTGGGCTAAGCAAGCCCGTCAACACACGAATGGTTGTCGATTTACCGCAGCCGTTCGGGCCAAGAAAACCATAAATACTGCCTTTGGGCACATTGAGCGTGATGTTGTTGATGGCGGTGAAGTCACCAAACTTCTTCACTACATTTTCAGCTTGAATCGCGTATTCGGTCATTGGCTTACTCCACCAAATCCACTTGCGCTGGAATGCCCGAAGGCAAGGATTGTGCTAAGTCTTGTAGGTCGACTTCTGCAAGGTACATCAAACGCGAGCGTTCTTCCTCGGTAAGCGCGAAATAAGGTGTGAATGAAGGTTCAGTTGCAACCCAACGAACGGTGCCGCTATAAGGTTGCTCAACGCCATCTACATGCACGTTAACCGTTTTACCCGGCACAAAGTCGACTCGATAGTTAGCAGGAACATAAACACGAGCGTATGGGACGCGGCTGGCTTGTATTACAGCAACCACGCCATTCACCGGAACGCGTTCACCAAGGTTAAACGGTAGGTTATCTAACAAGCCATCTCGCGTGGCCGTGATGGTGAGTTCTGCCAGTTTCTGTTCTTGTAGTGCCACATCGGCTTTTGCTGCCATGAGTGCGGATTTCGCTTGTTCAATATCTTCAGGACGAGAGCCAGCGGTCAGTTTGCTGAACTCTTCTTGTGAGGAGTCTAGCTCTGCACGGGCAGAATCTCTGGCTGCTAAAGCGGTGTCTTTCTCTGATTGGCTGATGAGTTTCTTACGAACTAACTCTGCTTTACGTTGGTAGTTCTTTTGCGCTTCAACCAATTGAGCTTCCGCTCTGGCAACACGTGCTTGCGCTGCGGCAATGTCTTCTGGTCGCTCACCATTGGTCAATTTCAAAAGATAGGCGTCAGCCTTGGCTTGTTCGGCTACGGCGTGAGCTAAAACGGCTTCTTGGTTTTTTGTATCGAGCTGAACCAGCACTTCTCCTTCGGTGACTTGGCTGCCTTCCTTGATGGGTAGGGCACGAATTATCTCGCTAGAGGTGGCAGTGAAGGTTACGCGGTCACGTTCTAGTGTGCCAAGGGCTTGCTGTCCGTCATCTTTGGAACAGGCAGTTAAAAGAGTCAGGGCTAGGGTGCCAAGAATGATTCGCTTCATCATGCGACGCTTCCTCTAAGAAGGTGAGCTCGAACTCGTATCAAGCTATAGAAGAGTATGGGACTGCATTCAGTGTAACGTGAGTCAGTTTTGTCCGGCTAGGAAGTTAATTCCTTCAATATTCATCAATTGATTAATTATTGAAGTTGGCTTGATCCTGCTGAAGCCGTGCTTTACTTGGCTCTTTTAAGTTGATTACGTGAATATCATTTAAACAAAAATCTTGCCTTTCATGTAGAGCACGCCGTCGCCAGATACTCTTACTTGTTCGTCAGTAACTTCACAGTGCAAAATACCTCCGCGCTGAGAAGCTTGGTAAGCGACCAGTGATGTTTTGCCTAACGCTTCTGCCCAGAACGGTGCTAATCCAGCGTGAATCGAGCCAGTTACGGGGTCTTCGTCACCACCATTTGCAGGCCAAAAGTAACGAGATACAAAGTCTTGTTGATCGCCTTTCGCAGTAACGACCACATCGTAAGGAGCGAGAGTCTTGAGATGTTCTGAACGGTATTGAACCTCAAGTACCTCCTGCTGGCTATCGACCACCACGAAATACGCTTGAGGGCTAAGCAGTACGCGTTCCACATCGCAACTTAGGCCTTCAATCAATGCCGAGGGAATATCAGAAACGGCTTTTGGAGGACGAGCAGGGAACGTCATCTCGATCTTACCTTGCGCATTCTTCTCTACGGTGAGGGTCCCTACTTCCAGAGTATGAAATTCAATCGTGCCATTAATGCCAAACTCATCAAACAGAACTAACGAAGAGGCCAGTGTTGCGTGTCCACAGAAATCGATTTCAGTAATCGGAGAGAACCAACGAATCTCATATTGGTTTGCGCCAATGGACTTTAGGAAAGCCGTCTCTGATAAGTTGTTTTCTGTCGCGATATTTTGCATCAATTCTCGGGCTAGCCATTCCTCTAACGGTATCACCGCTGCTGAGTTGCCTTTGAATTGCGTATCGGTGAAGGCGTCCACCACGTAGATATCCAATTCCATTTTCCTTCCTTATTCCGTGAGCGATTAATTAGCATAAACCAAGTGCAATTAAGAGAGTAAGAAATTTGTGTTAGAATCTTAAAGTGTCAAAATTATAGATTATTTTGTGTTTTTTGATACTTACTGACAAGGATTCGGACTGCTGGGTATTTAGACTAGTGTTGAATTAATTGAAAGGAAGAAAAACATGAAAGCGATCTACAAGTCAGTTTTGGTATTGAGTGTTTTTGCGGTCGGTTCTGCCCATGCATTTGAACTCGTGAGTAGAGATATTCAAGAAGGCCACCCGATGGCGAAGACATTTGAATACTCTGGTTGGGGATGTGATGGCGGGAATCAATCACCACAATTGATGTGGAAAGAAGCTCCAAAGGGCACAAAAAGTTTTGCGATCACCGTGTATGACCCCGATGCACCAACAGGCAGTGGTTTTTGGCATTGGATAGCGTTTAATATTCCATCCACCGTTAGCGAGCTGCCTCGAGGCATTGATATGAACAAGTTAGGAGGCAAAGAATCTCGTATTGACTACGGCACAACGGGGTTCGGCGGCGCGTGTCCTCCAAAGAATGATGGGATGCATCGTTACCAGTTTACGGTGTGGGCATTGCCAACTGAAGAACTGAATTTGGATGAAAACACGCCACCAGCCATTGTAGGGTTTACTTTGAATAGTGTTGCTTTGGGTAAAGCGACATTAACCACGACTTACACGCGATAATTGAATATAAGGGGAGAGAATGGGTCACCAATATCAGGTTACGCTGTTTCGTGCGGAGCAGCAGCAGAAGCTTCGTAATGTCAGGATTCACTCCCCAAGCATTATTCAGATTGTTAAGGGGAGTAAACATCTTTTCTGGAAAGACGAAGTACTCGACATCCATCATCCAAATATCATGCTTTGTGAAGCAAATGCATCCCTAAATTTTGAAAATCTTCCTCTACAAGGGCGATTTCTTTCTCGAATGTTCAGTTTTCACTGTGTGCCTAGCGATGAAATGTTGGAGCTAAGCATGAGCAACGCATTAGGAAACTATGTACCCGTTGTTGAGACAGATAAAGCATTGCAAGCGACGTTAAATGCTTTGTTTTCGTTTGAGCGGGAAAGCTTAAGTGAAGCGACACAACGCTATTGGATTATGGGCCTATATCAGCAGCTAGCTGAGAGAGGGTTATTGCATCGGTTGTTCTCGAGTTCACATACCTCTTTTAGTCAGAAACTTAGTCGTTACTTATCGCGCTCTCCAGGGGAGGAGCATTCATTAGACATGGTCGCGGGGCACTTTGCTATGAGCCGAGCAACATTGATACGAAAACTGAAACAAGAAGGTACCCAGTATCGTGAAGTATTGGCAGAAGTGCGCTTAAATCACGCACTTTACTTGATGCAAAATGGCTCGTATAACGTTGCTATGCTCGCACAGTTGTGTGGTTATCAGTCAGAGGGGCGTTTTAGCCAACGCTTTAAAAGTAAGTTCGGCCTAACGCCCAGCGAGTATATTAAAACGGTAGTGAGTTAATGTTTTACCGCTTTTGTATTTTTTGTGCTTTTTAGGTTAGCCATAATATTTGGCTTTCATTCGCAATGCTACATTCACCAAAGCAATCAACACAGGCACTTCGATCAGCGGGCCAATGACACCAGCAAAAGCTTGGTCTGAGTTTAGTCCAAACACCGCGATAGAAACCGCAATAGCCAATTCAAAGTTGTTGCCTGTTGCTGTGAAGGCAATCGACGCATTTTTGTCGTAGTCGATGCCCATTTTCTTACCAACGAAGAAGCTGACAAAGAACATCAACACAAAGTAGATAGCCAGTGGAATTGCTACACGGAATACATCCATTGGCAGTTCAAGAATCATCTCACCTTTTAAGCTGAACATCAGTACGATGGTCGCAAGCAGGGCGATAAGCGTAATTGGTGAAATGCGTGGGATGAACACGTCGTTGTACCATTGTTCACCTTTCGCAGCGACCAGCCATTTGCGGCTTAGGAAGCCCGCTAGGAATGGGATACCAAGGTAAATCAGAACACTTTCCGCGATGTCCATCATCGAGATATCAACCACGAAACCTTCGTAACCAAAGACTGGTGGCAACACAGTGATGAACAACCATGCCATCACACTGTAAGTCACGATTTGGAAAGCGCTGTTTAGTGCAACTAGGGCTGCGCCGTATTCTTTGTTACCGCCACCGATATCGTTCCATACAAGCACCATCGCAATACAACGAGCAAGACCGATCAGAATGATACCAACCATGTAACCCGGATGATCACCTAGGAAAGTCAATGCAAGGATGAACATCAAAATAGGGCCGACAATCCAGTTCATGACCAAAGACAGCGTGATTGCTTTTTTGTCTTTCGTCACTGTACCTAGCAGGTTGTAGTTCACCTTTGCGAGTGGCGGGTACATCATCAAAATCAAACCAATCGCTAGCGGTACGTTTGTGCTACCAACTGACATTGACTCATTCCACTCAGCAACTTGAGGGAACGCTGCGCCAATACCTACACCGATTGCCATTGCGACAAAAATCCACACCGTTAGGTAACGGTCCAAGAAGCTCATTTTGTCGCTGGCACTATTTAAAACTTGAGTAGTCATAGTGTTCTCTTATTCGTTTATCGTCGAAAGGCGATAGTTAAAGGTATAGTTTATCTCTGCACGCCTGACCAGCGTGCAAAGGGAATTAATCAAATAACTTGGAAAATCCTAGATTGAACTGATCAAACGCGTCGCGTTGAATGCGGTAACACACCTTAGGTGGGTTTGGCTCGGCGCTGATAAAGCCTGCTTGCTTGAGAATACGCAAGTGCTCGGAAACAGTAGATTGCGCAAGACCCAGTTCAGAAACCAAATCACTGTTCAAACAACCGCCCATGGTATCGAGCGTGTGCAGGATATGCAGAATGCGCAAACGTGCTGGATGCGACAAAGCTTTTGCTTGCGCTGCGAGAGTTTGTTCTTTCTCGAGCTGTTGTTGCGTTGTCTGAAAAACAACTTCGCACGTGTCCTTGCACTTATCACTCATTCGCTGGCCTTAATAGTTAATCGTCGAATTGCGATAAAGTGTACGCTTGCTCTGTAGAAGATGCAACAACTCGATGAAAAAATTAATCGTAAAATAACGATGAATAAAAAATTGAAAAAATATATGTTTTAAAAACAGTGATATAATAAAAAATTACGTAGGTTACTAAAAGTTAACTAATTGCACTATATTTCTAGGTTACCATAATAAACCACATCCGACGCACAATGGTTACTGCGTCATCTTGTGAACTTATTTAAAGGTAATCCCATGAGCAACGTACTGATCATCAATGCACACGAACCATCACCATATTCAGAAGGTCGTCTAAATGCTTCTCTTGTCGACAAAGCACAGACGCTTCTGCAAGCAAAAGGCCATGAGGTTCGCGTTGTGACAATGCAAGATGAGATCAACGTAGATGAGCAACTCGCACACTTTGAGTGGGCTGATCGCGTGATCATCCAAAGCCCAATCAACTGGATGTCTGTGCCTTGGTCATTCAAAAAATACATGGACGACGTGTTTACTGCGGGTATGGGCGGCGCACTATGTGCATTCGATGGCCGTAGCGCAGAAGAACCAAAGAAAAACTATGGTACAGGCGGCACTCAAACCAACAGCAAATACATGCTGTCACTGACATTCAACGCGCCAGAAGAATCGTTTGATGATGAGAGCGAATACCTATTCCAAGGTAAAGGCGTGGACGATTTGATGTTCCACATGCACGCTAACTTCCGCTTCTTTGGTATGTCAGCACTGCCTACATTCGCTTGTTACGACGTGATGAAGAACGCAGATATCGAAAACGATTTTGTTCGTTTCGAAGCGCACATTAACGAAAACTTCTAATCCTTTTAGAAACATAGTGCGAACTGAATGATGAATTGAGATGGACTGCTACATGCGGTCCATTTTTATTTGTTTGCGGCGAGGTGACGTTTTTATTACTCTAAAGCACTAAATGTATCTAGCTTACTTTTCGTTACCTAGATTAGGTGCGTATCTTGAGGTGTATTGTGGAAAGCAGAATCAGTGTAGATAGCAAAGGTCGTAAGTCAGTGGCGAACGTATGTGCGGAGCCATGTGCTATCGAGAAAGGGATGCGTCTAATTGGTGGTAAATGGAAAGGCTCTTTGATTTTTCATTTGAAAGACGGTCCAGTTCGTTTCAATGACCTAGCACGCATGCTAGGCGGCGCAAGCAAAAAGATGATCGACCAACGCCTTAAAGAGCTAGAAGCGGAAGGTATGGTGGTGCGCAAAGTGATCAGCGACCGCCCAATTGCAGTCAGCTATGAACTAACAGAGTTCGGCCGTACCGCACTTAAGATTCTTGATGATTTGCGAATTTGGTCTGAAAAGCATCAAATTGAGCTTCGTTAAGACCAAAGTAGTTAATCGCAAACGTTACTCTCTTTTGAAAGCTGATTAACAATACATCGCCGTTTATACCCAAGTAACTTAGATGTGCTTCATTCAAATCGTAATTTGTTTCGTAAAACAACGTACTCTTTCTAGTCAGGCATATCGAGGCTACTTGAGCATAATCGTACTTTTTAATTTTTTAATTTTTTGATTTTTTTAGTTGTTATTTGTCATACTTAGTAAGCTGTAGAATAAATCACTCACTTCAGTTGAATTTAAAAAAGCACTATTTAATTCCAGTTTCTTTTCAAAATCGGAATATTTATCGAATTCCTCTTTCTCAACTAAACCTATTGGTGAGTTGTCGTTAACATGGTTTTCATATTTTTTGATGGTATATAATTTAGACTTTTCGTCAAAATATTGAATTATCTTAATGTTAACGTCAGGTCTCTCCGTATTATACGTGATCGTAATTTTTTCATAATCTTTATTAATCGGAGTCGTAAGCCCTGTAGGGTAGATGATTTTAAACCCATTAATGTCATTCTTCTTCGTGCTTTTATAATGTTTTGAGTATGAAAAGTTTTCAATTGCACTTTTAGTGACGATAATTGACTCACCTTTCTTTAAACCGTATTCGGTACATTCATAATCGTCAACAACCGTAGAATTTCTTTTCTTTTCAATCAGGTAGGACATGCTTGCAGATGTCCCTCCGTGTTCCAGTTTTTGTTGGTTTACAGAACAATAGAAATGACCTTTGTCCACCGTCATTGCGTTGACTTGTTCCGGATTTGAAATGGTGGGATGTATATCTTTTGCTGGATCGTTGTCGCTTCCTCCTGAACCGCATCCAACTAATCCGATACAAACGGCCATATAAAGCAAAGAGATTTTATTCATACTGTATTTCTCAATTAAGATGTGTGATTGCAAATAACGATTAATTATATTTATATAAAGTGAAAATTTTTATTTTTAATTGAACGGTGTTTTATTGATAATTTAATCGTTTGCTTTTATTTTGTCTCTTACGGTATCTATGTTTTCATTTATGGTATGAATTATTAGAATTGCACAATTGTGAGTTGCAATAGGATAATAATCGCTAGCCAACTACTTGTGTAGGTACCGTTATGATTTATGTATCCGTTAAGTCTAAGTTTTTAGTCTTAATTTCATGTATTTATCGTGAAAGTGACTTAGAAGTAAATACTTAACGTCGTTTGAGGGGAGCCTGGACTTCACTGATCTTGTTTTTCATCAAGACGTTGTATAATGAACAAGGACTCTATTTCCAACTTGTTGATACATATCAGATCTCACGGATCTGATATGCATTCCAAGTTATTCTCACTAAGGCAAGAATCCTAGCTTATTTAAGGATAGAAAGTTTACTTGGGTGTAGAAGATATTAGTAATCCAATGTGCCACGGATAGGGTAGTTATTGTTTGGATCGCGAATCCATGCCAATCCGCGTGATAGCGCGCCAAGCTCAGGGCGAACAAACGGGTTGTTTGAAATATCCACCACGTGTAAGTCGCCGTGTTCATTCACCACAAACAGACCTGGTTCTGCGAAATTATGATCGGTTTCCTGTTCAGATCGAGGAATAGATACATACAAGCCTAGCGTTTTCATTTGTTCTTCGGTCAGGCCGTAAGCGATAGGGAAGCTGATTTCGAGTTTCTCTAGATGCCCCTCTAGCTGTGCTTTTGAGTCGCCAGAAACGGCAAGAATATCGACGCCAGCATCAGCGAAAGCCTGTTTGTAACTCTCAAGCTCGTTGAGGTACTTAGTACAAAGAGGGCAGTGTTTACCACGATAAACGAATACTGCTTGCCAAGTCGCATCACCTTGCGGCTGACCCAACGTTACGCTTGAACCATCTAGCAAAGTGGCTTGAAGATGAGGGAAGCTGTCGCCCGCTTTAAGTTTCACTGAAGTTGCCATATTGACTCCCGAATTGGTGGTGTATATCCATGAATGCCCCTTTCTCAACAAAGCGATTGGGGGATGAGACTTCAATGTAGACTCTGTTTTGCGGTGTTTCAACTAGTTAACTTTTAGTAACCTGCAATAAGGTAGTAGAGTGCAAAAGATGAAAAAGCAGAACTTAAGATACAACGAAGTGGGGGTGTAGTATCAGGAGCTAAGTTCTGCTTGAGGTTAGGCTATGACCACTGGAACATATCGTTAAGATAAACCAGAGTCATCACTTCTATTTTATTACTCGATTGAGCTAGGCGTTGCTGAAAAAAGTACGCCATCATTGGCTTCTTCATTTTTTCCTCCTTTAGCTGACGAGTAAATTATGTGTATAAAAGGGGATATAAAAAAGAGAGTGCTTTTGTTGGCTTTTTTCCTAATAACGTAAATATATGGGGCTTTAAAGCCGAATTTGGAGGTTAATTGTGGAAAAGGGGAACAGATAATTAGGAAGTTTTCTTATTTTATTACCGCCAACTTAAGTAAACTATTCCTATCCACAAACTTCACAGATCTAAGGTTGATTCAGTGTCTGATCTCAATTTGTTTCGCTATTACCAACGATTACTCTCGTTTAGCGTTGGTGATGAAACAAAAACCACGTTACAGGACATTGCCGACATCATGTTCACTTCTTCTCGGCATGCTCGTAGCCTGCTAACGCAAATGCAGCAGAAGGCGTGGTTGAGCTGGCATCCGAAAGCTGGGCGGAACCAACGATCGACTCTCATTCTGAATATGGAGTTAGACGTTTTAAAAGAGAGCTTGGCTCTTGAACGTATCAAGTTAGGCAAGTATGAAAAAGCGCTGGCGATATTAGATGAAGACGAACTGGCATTTGGCCGTTTGTTAAAAACAACGTCTGGTGCTTCTGTGCAAGAAGGACAGCTCAATATTCAATTAACCTATAAGCGAATGTTTGAGCGCGTCGTTCCACATCAACTTCAGCGTAGCAGCGAACGTTTCTTATTAAGGCAAATCTATTGTTGCTTAGTTTCGAGTGATAACAATGGGAAAGTGCAACCAGAACTCGCACATCACTGGCGTTATGACGAAGACACCTACGAATGGACTTTCTACCTTCGTCCAGGTCTGACTTTTCATAATGGTAATTCCATTGATGCAGAAACAGTGGTTAGCTTGTTTGCAAAGTTGAGTTCACTACAGTACTACGAAAAAGAGTTGGCACATGTTGCTAACATTACTGCGCCAACGCCATTGAAAGTTGTTTTTAAGCTTAATCGAGCTGACTTGGGCTTTGCTGGACTTATTTCTGGAGTGAAATACGGCATTCAACCAGTAAGCCAAGTTAACGTAGCGAATAACAAGCTGGTGGTCGGAAGTGGCCCATTCTCTGTTGTCGAGCACAATGAAAGTCGTTTAAAACTGCAAGCATTTAATGGTTACTATGCATGTAGAGTTCTAACGGATTTGGTGACTATCTGGATTGTTAATGACGAGCAAATGGAGAACCCGTCATTGGCAGCAAATACGTTGCAAAGGGATACTTCGCCCGAGGAGGATTTGTGTGGACACTATATGTCGACGCAAAACCGAGAAAACTCATCGGCGAGCAAGCGTAGTCGAATAGAAGATGGTTGCTTATTCGCCTTATTTAATCAGCACGCTAAGCACAAACTCTCTTTAGCGCAGCGCCGTTATATTAGTGAGCTAATTCAACCTGAGCACTTGGCCGAAGTGATGCGCCGCGAGAATATTGTATTTGGGAGTATACCCGCTTATAACCTGCTACCAGGTTGGAAGCCAGTGCTCCGTCCGTTTAGTGAGCCGCTTAAGTTACCTAAACACATTACCATAGCAGGATATAACTATACCGCGTTGCGTCGCTGTGCGCGGGCTATTTCTAATCGTTTGGCGAGTGTTGGCAGTAAAGTAGAAATTGTTATGTATTCCTACCGTGAGCTGAACGAGAAGGCTAAGAACGGTGAGCTAAATGAGACAATGGTCGTAACGAACATAAACCTAGATGATAATCGTCATGCCTCTGCGTTCACGAACTTCTTCAGCAACGCTGTGCTATTCCACACTTTGGGAGAAAAGAACGCACAATGGTTAGATGAACAACTACAGAGAGTCAGATCTTTCGTTCCACTTGAGGACTACCTTAATGCATTGGAGCCAATTGCATCGACGTTGATCAGCGAGTATTGGATTGCACCCATGTTCCACCATACACAAACTTTGCGTTTCCAAGGTGTTTTAGAAGACGTCGCTCTTACTAACTGGGGTTGGCCAGATATTCGCTCGGTGTGGTCTGCGGATTAACTGCCTTAGTTATATAGCAAAGTGCTGCTTCACGAATTCAATGAAGGCTCTGGTTTTCGCCGATTGATAGATGAGCTGCGGATACACCAAGTACACCGCGTTGTGCTGGTGGTCGGTTTCTTCCGATAAAACCTGCACTAGACGGCCGTGCTCAACGTCTTGTTCGACAAAGTAACTTGCTAACCGAGCAATGCCATTGCCAGACAGGGCTGATTCTTTGAGTAAGCGGTTTTCATTGCTTGAAAGCCAACCTTGGGTTTGAACTGTTCCCGTTTTTAACGGCCACTCTTTTTGATGCAATGTGGTTAAGCATTGATGCTCTTGTAAATCATCTAATGTCTCCGGCGTACCTTCTTCTTGCAGATACTGAGGAGAGGCAACCAGCCAGTGGTGGTAGTCCAAAAGGTGATGCGCAATCATATTCTCTGGCGGCGTTCTTGTCGCTCGAAACGCAAAATCAACGCTGGTTTCTGTCAGATTAAACGCTTGATAGCTAGAAAGGATCTCGAACTCTACGTTTGGATGTAAAGCGCGAAACGCTACGCACAAATCATGCAGCACCGCTTCAGCAAACATCTTGGGAGCGGTAAGACGAATCAGACCGTCTATTTGTTCAGATCGCTGACTTAAACTCTTTTCCATTTCCATTACGCGGCGTTTGAGATCTTCCGCTTGTGCAAAGATCGATTCACCTTCTGCCGTCAATCTCACGCTGCGTGTGGTTCGAACAATCAAAGGCGTTGCGAGTTCCGATTCCAATCGCTTGATTTGTTCCGACAGGTAACTTTTAGAGATACCAAGTTGCTCTGCTGCTCTAGAAAAGTTGAGTGTTTGAGCCACTTCAGCAAACAGCATCAGTTTTTCGATTCTCTTATAATCTGCCATCTTTATTGCTCGCTTTAATTGTTCGGTAACGAGGATAATGAATTCGATTTTACGGTATTAAACTAATTTTTACGAACGGTAAGATGGTTCGAGTTAATTTAAGAAATTGAAGATGCAGAAATCGGAAAAGTGAGAATAACGATGAACAATCCAACACTACCGCTCGCCAAAACCTTACCTAACGTTAGCCGCTTGGTCTTCGGCTGTATGGGACTTGGAGGGGAGTGGAATCGCAACCCATTAACCGCCCAAGATGAAAACCAAGCTTATGCCGCTGTAGAGGCAGCATTAGAGGTTGGCATCAATCTCTTTGATCATGCGGATATCTACAAATTCGGTAAGGCTGAAGAAGTGTTTGGGCGCATCTTAGCCAATGACTCAACCTTACGAGAACGAATGTATCTGCAATCAAAGTGCGGCATCCGTCTAGGAGATGAGCAAGGTGTTAAGCAGTATGACTTCTCTGCCAAATGGGTGACGGCTTCTGTTGAGGGCATTCTTGAACGCCTTGGCGTGGAAAATCTTGATGTTTTGATGCTGCATCGTCCTGATCCTTTGGTTGAATTTGAAGAACTGGGCACAACGCTAAAAGCCCTGAAACAAGCTGGCAAAGTTAACCACTTCGGTGTTTCTAACATGAACAGTGCTCAAATTGACCTTCTTCAACAAGCAACGGGCGAAGTTGTTGTGGCGAACCAGTTGGAAATGAGTCTGGCTAAGTCTGACTTTATTAAGCAAGGCATGGGGCTTCCTTCGTCGGAATCTGACTACGTTGCGGGAACACTGGAACATGCCCGTAAGCATAATATCCAACTGCAAGCGTGGGGCAGTATGGCGCAAGGAAGATTCTCAGAGCGTGGTTTACATTCTGATGATCACAACACCAGACAGACGGCGGAGATGGTGATGGCGCTAGCAGCTGAATATGGCGTGTCGTCTGAGGCGATTGTTTTAGCCTTCCTAACGCGTCACCCAAACCAAATTCAGCCTGTTATTGGTACTGCAAACCCACAGCGTATTCGCGCTTGTGCTCAAGTAGAGAATGTCACGCTATCACGTAGCCATTGGTATGGCTTGTTCGAGAAAACCCTTGGTCATGAGATCCCGTAGGAGAGAAAAATGAAATACGTACAAGTTCAAACTCTGATTCAAACGGCATTGGAAATTGCGACTGCTCGCAAGCAGAACATTGCGGTTGCCGTGGTTGATACACATGGAGAATTGCTCGGTTTTGCCCGAATGGATGATGTGAGTGTGCAAGCAGGTTTGTTGGCACATAACAAAGCTTACACCTCGGCTAGAGACCGTCAGCCTAGCGGCAATCTGGGTGCTTGGGCTCGTGAGACGGGTAAGCAGTTGAGTTATTGGACTGACCCGAAGATCACAGGCTTTATGGGTGGTGTACCTGTAGAACAAGAGGGGAAAGTCGTCGGTGCAATTGGTATCAGTGGTTTGGCTGAGCAAGATGATGAAGCACTTGCGATGGAAGTATTAAACGCGCGTTGAGTATAATGTTTATCAGTAGGTGTGATGCTTTGTCCCGCTTTGTACTCACTGTAGGGACTCAAGTTCACAGGCTTCGTCGAGTCACAGTGCTATCTAATAGCCTGAAGTAAGCAGAAGTTGAAATCGCGAACTATGATTAATTTATTTGAAAGCTTTGAGGCCTAAATATGTTTCATAAGGTATTCGTTTCGCTATTTTTTGTTCTCCTCTCAGGCTGTGGTACGAGTGACAGCGCGTTAAAAGAGAGCGGTTATGATGAAGCTTATATCCAAGGCTTTCATGACGGTCGGCATAGTGGTATGCAAGAGGCAGGGAATGATTTTGAACACTATATTAAGGACGAAACAAGGTATCAAACCGACTCAGATTATCGACAAGGCTGGGATGCTGGTGAGGTAGAGGGTAACAAGTTACAAAAGCAGGCGACCGCGATAGGACAAGGCATGATTGATAATTCGTATGAAGAACGTGATGTCTTTGATCCTGATAAAGTGGCGAAAGATGCAATAAAAGGCGTTGATACATCGGAATTAAAAAGCCTAGAGTAACGGACTGATATAAAGAATAAAACTCGTCATTTGACGAGTTTTATTTTTGTCTAAACGATTCATGTTTCAACGCTCAACAGGACATTCACGTTTGGGTATGAGTAATGTGGTTAATCACCTTTCTTGTTCTTTTGTTCAAGGATTAACGATAACAGGCGAACGAGCAGGGACTGAGCTTCCGGTGAGAGCAATCGCGCCACGGCCGTTAAGTCATTTGCTGTGACATGCTGAACATCACGTACATCTAAGGCAATATCTAGGTCAGTCAAATGAAGCGAACGCAATATGGCACGATATTGTGAGAGTTTAAGATCGGACTCTCCGCGCTCGATTCTTTGATATGTTTTTACGCTCATTCCAGCGATGTTTGCCATTTGCTCACGGGAGAGGCCATTCGATTTTCGTCTTGCGATCAGTGCTTGAATTATAGGGTCTACCTGCATGTGCTCTCCTGAAAGGACAGTTTTGACCTAAACGGAGCAAGAAGTGGACCAGTTTAACCACCACATATTTACCTGCTTTGCAATCAGTATAAAAATAACTGTCTTATAAAAACGTAAATATTTTAGTCAGTTATTAACTCAATGGAAAAGTATCAATCATACAAATCAATAGAAACGAAAGCTTCTATTCGCAAAATGCAACGCATTTTAGATCATTTATTTAGTGAAATTGATCAGCAACATCGTGAGACTAAAGAGAATGTTGTGACACTGATTCAACAGTCACAACAGCGATTGATGAACTACAAAGAGCTTTACCTTCACAAAGAATCGATAAGTGAAGTAGAGCTGCGGATGGCGCATGAAAACATGAGTGAGACTGAGAAGCAGGTCGCCGATATGGGTATTCCAGTGTTAACTTATATCATTGGCGCGCTAGATAAAGCGTATTAACACAGTCGTAAAGTCGGGCGATACAAGATTTACGCAATTTCGATCAATTGATGACATCTAAAAGAAAGGATGCAAATGCTGGGGAACCACACCCAGCATTCGGACACTCATTTACCTATATTTTCGAACCGTAAATCAGTGTTTAGAGGTATGTGAACCGAACAGTGTCGGTACGCAGCGAATAATAGCGATATTGTCCGATCTAGGCTACGTCCTTGGAATCTAACACCTTCACTTAAACTGTAAATTAATCTGTACACCCAGCCAAATTGAGCCATTGAGCACGTTCTTCCTTCTCTTTAAGCGATAAAAGACTAATTAGTGACGAAAAAAACAACACATCTTAGGTAAAAGATAAGAGTTGTTAAAATATATCGCTATAAGATTGACCTTTTGCTTTTCAATCGTCCTGCTTATGCCTTACAATCTTTTCGAACCAAATCCATTCATAACGAATGGGGTTGATGAATTAAGATGAACAATTTTGCTTCGAACCCAAAGTTGCGCACATTTCATCAACGATGACATCGCCAAAAATGACTCTCAAGTGTTCATGTGCAAATGATTAACCACCTTTTGTTGCATGTTTTCTTAGCCATACAGGGCTCTTGTAACATAGTGCTCTTGTAACCAAATTTTGACTAAGTCGGAGCGTTTTGCTGTGTGCTTTAGATAAAGCACAACTGGCGAGAAATTAACGGATTGAATTTAGAGGTATTAACCGTGAACCTAAAACTTGTCGGTAGCTCCCTGATCGTTGCAGGTACTGCTCTTGGCGCTGGTATGCTTGCTATACCAATGGTGCTTGCTCAATTTGGCCTCCTTTGGGGCACTCTTCTTATGTTGTTCATCTGGGCTGGAACGACTTATGCTGCGCTGCTCCTTCTTGAAGCCAGTTGCAAAGTAGGTGGTGGTGTGAGCATGAATGCAATTGCTCGCGAAACGCTTGGTAAAGGAGGCCAGTTGGTAACCAACAGCTTGCTTTACGCCCTGTTAGTTTGTCTATTAATGGCTTACATCATTGGTGCGGGTGATCTCGTACAAAAAGTAACAGCCTCAATTGGGCTTCCAACATCTACGATCTCAAGCCAAGTCGGTTTTACTCTTTTAGTTGGTATCATTGTTTCGGCAGGTACAGGGGTAGTAGATAAGCTGAATCGCGGTTTGTTCCTAGGCATGATCGTAGCGCTGATCCTGACACTTTTTGCGCTTGCACCAAGCGTCTCGTTTGAAGGACTTGATGAGGTTGTGAGCGACGATAAAATGGCACTTATCAAAACCAGTTCGGTGCTTTTCACCAGTTTCGGTTTTATGGTCGTGATCCCATCGCTTGTAACTTACAACAAAGAAGCGAGTAAAACACAACTGCGTAATATGATTATCGTGGGTTCAACTATTCCGCTTGTTTGTTACCTGTTATGGTTGTTAGCGGTTGTCGGCAACCTACCACCTCATGAGCTTGTTCAATACTCCAACGTAACAGAGTTGATCTCGGTACTAGGTCAGCAATACGAGGGCTTAGAGTTCATCCTATCCATGTTTACTGGTTTGGCACTGCTAACGTCGTTCTTAGGTGTTGCAATGGCGCTATACGATCAAAATGCAGACCTACTGAAAGCAAGTAAGCCAGTGATTTTTGTTACTACTTTTGTGCTACCACTATTAGGTGCTGTATTTGCGCCAGAACACTTCCTAGCTATTCTCAGCTACGCGGGGATTATTCTTGTGTTTCTCGCGGTCTTTGTCCCATTATCAATGACCATGAAAGTGCGCCGAGTGCCGGTAGAAGATGACAATATTTATGAAGCTGGTGGCGGCGCAATGGGAATGAGCATGATCTTCCTATTCGGTTGTTTCTTGCTGTTTGCCCAAGCAGTATAAAATCACGCTAGCTTATTTAAAAACTGAGCCGCTCGTATTCAAACGGGCGGCTTTTTTGTATTCATAGCCGAACCTAGGCCACTCAAAGTCATCAGCATTTGTGATGTTTGACGTTTCTCTGATAATCACGGTTAGTGCTGACTTTTTAGTAAAACTCCTTAGCGAAAGGCTGACATGTACAGTGATTCACCCTTCTATTATATCGATGTTGATATGAATAAGAGGCTCTGTTGTGTCAAAGCAATTATCTTTTGCCATGGTTGGCGTTATGTTGTCTTTAGGTGTGTTGAGTACAGAAGCGGTGGCTGACCCGAAGCATAAGCATGGACATCGGTACGATCACCATCATGCGCATCACCACCATCATAAACACAAGCGCAAGCACAAGCATAAACACAAACATCGTGACGTTATTTATGTGGAGACCCGACGACCAAGGCGCAGTTACTATTACCATGACCGAATTCCTCGGAATAGTACCTACATAAAGATTGGAGATTTCACTTATCTAAAAGTGGACGACCGCTATTATCGTCGTTCTAATGATCGCTATATCCATGTCGAGTTCAATTAAACTTGAAAGGACATATAGTCGGTGTTCTTGTAATGTTGAGCTTAATAGCAACAACATGGCACATGTAACATCGACCAATACTAGGGTAGAGGGTTAAAAACAAAAACAGCGAGCCGGTGCTCGCTGTTTTTGCTTAAATGAGTGTTAGACAGTAAATCTATTTAAGATTTGATCTTGTTTATGTACATCTTCTTGTTGCGCCTGCATCGCGTCGTTGGTTCGATTTGCCGATTCGGCGACTTGAGTCGATAGGTCTTTAATATTCACCGTATTGTTGTTGATCTCTTCAGCGACGAGGCTTTGCTCTTCCGCTGCTGAGGCAATTTGCAAGTTCATATCGGAAATACGCTGAATCGCATCACGAATGCGTTGTAACGCACTATTTGCTAAACCCGCTTTTTCAACGGCCTCTATAGCACTACCTTTGCTTTGATGCATGGCATTTGCCACAGATGAAGCGCCAGATTGTAGTTGCTCAATCATAGTACGAATCTCTGTTGTCGACTCTTGAGTACGTTGTGCCAGTGTACGTACTTCATCTGCAACAACGGCGAAGCCTCGGCCAGATTCTCCCGCACGTGCAGCCTCGATTGCGGCATTCAACGCGAGTAAGTTCGTTTGGTCCGCAATATCGTTGATGACTTTTAGAATCGTTTCGATATTGGCGGTAGCAGATTCCAACACTTGTACTTCTTCGACTGCAAGGTCAATGCTATCGGAAAGCATGTTTATCGTTTGTGTCGATTCACCAACGATAGAAGACCCCTCAACCGTTGCTTGGTCGGCTTCTTTGGCTGCACTTGCCGCACCTTGCGCATTATTAGCAACCTCTGTCGCGGTGACAGACATCTCATGCATCGCGGTAGCAAGTTGTTCTAGCTCTTGCAGCTGAGTGTGAATTGCGCCTGCCGAGTCTTTTGCGCCCTCAGCGGTGATTTGAGTTCCGTTTAAAATTTGATCAGAAATACGTTTCGACTCAATGATTTGCTGTTGTAAGTTCTCCATGAACGTATTGAAGTTTGTGGCAAGCTCAGAAAACTCTTGGTCAGTATCTGTTTCGAGGCGTTGTGTGAGGTCGCCTTTCCCTGATGCTACATCTTTAATCGCATTGTTTAGCGTGTCCAAAGGACGCATGAGAGTGCGAATCAACAGAGTTAGGGCGATAATAGATGCAATCACGGCAATGATTGAATAAATAATAGCGTTGTTACGGAGCTCTCCTACGGCAGAATAGGCAACAGCTTCATCGATCACCGAACCTACGTACCAGTTCTCGCCAGGAATGTGAGTCAGGTTAACCATGTAGCGGTTGCCATCAATCTCAACATGTTGTGCTGATTGCGTAAGTTCGATTTGTGGGAGGTAGCTACCGACTTTCTCACCGTTGTATTTACTTTGAGGGTGAGCAATGGTTGTGCCATCAGCGGTGACCAGAAATAAGTAACCAGCATCAAACAGATTCACTTGGTTGACCAGATCTGAAAGGGTAGTTAATTCGAGGTCATAAAACATACCGGCTAAAAACTGGCCATTTTCTTTTACTGGCGTACCAACAGAGATTATAACGTTTTTCGAAGACGCATCGACGTACGGATCGGTTACGACCAAATCGCCTTTGCTCTTAGCTGCAATAAACCAAGGACGCTGACGTGGGTCGTAGTCTGGACCCGCATCCCAGCCGTCGTCATTTTCAATCACAAAGCCATTACTTTCATAACCAAAACCGATGGCAAGGAAGCTGCTTTTTGGCGTGGGTCTTTCAAGTATGTTTTGAACATAGCTATGTGAACTGGGGTCAAGCTCAATCACTTCAGTAATGGAGCGAGCGAGATCCTTCTTTGCATTCATTTCTGATTGCACAGTGTTACCAACACTGGTCAATATCTCGTTGACACTTGAGTCGATTTGCTCCTGAGTTTGGGAGCGGATGGTCATAACTTGTTGTGTCGACAATAACGACACGGTAATTAGCAGCAAAAATGAAGAGGCTGTGACAACCTTATGTCTGAATTTCATGAGCTTTCCTCTGATTCTCCCGGTTGGTTCCACTTTGCTTTCGCCTCTTTTAAACCGAGCGAATTGGGCATAAAGAGAAACCTATTGTGTTTGGTTATATTTTTATCGACATCTTTGTCAAAAACATGAACTCATTTGTCGTCTTTTTTAACTAAATTTAAACAAACCGACAATTTACGTTAAAACTTGTGAGTGTGATCATGTTTGCGATCTCAATTAATGAAATCGTCATAATGAAAAGAATTGCTTAACAAACAGTGGCATCAACTGGCTTTACAGGTGAGGTGATGAAAATTTTGTTGGTGCTGACAGGTGTTTTGTTGAAGTTTTGTCTTTGTAAATTATGAGCTTTTTACTAAAAGCATAATGTGGACGGAGTTTTAGGTATAAAAAAGGCCCCGACGATGCGGAGCCTTTGTTTATTGACGTCTCGATTTTAGAAAATAAGATGAGCAACGCCAGCAATCACAGGTAATGTGATTAACGTACGTAAAATGAAAATTACGAAGAGCTCTACAATGTTTACTGGAATTTTGCTGCCTAACAGTAGGGCACCTACTTCCGACATGTAGATAAGCTGAGTTACTGACATTGCTGCAATAACAAAACGTGTCATTTCGTTATCGATTGAGGCCGCTAAAATTGCTGGAATAAACATATCTGCAAAGCCAACAACGATTGTCTGTGATGCTGCAACAGCTTCAGGGACTTGCAGTAGCTCTAGGTATGGGATAAACGGTTGACCCAGAATTGCAAATACAGGCGTGTATTCTGCAATCACCAATGCGACGGTACCAAGACCCATAACTACAGGTAGTACGCCAAATACCATGTCGACTGCGTTGTGTACGCCTTCTTTAAATACAGACTGAACCGATGTGACTTGACCAGCACGCTTAAGAGCTAGATCCATACCCCAAGAGAATGTGGTGTGGCCTTCTGGCACTGCATCTGCGTCTTTATCTGGGTTGCTGCCGTCAATGTAGCGATCTTTCTTCAGACTAAGCGGAGGCAGGCGAGGAATGATAATCGCAGCTACGATACCAGCTAGACAGATAGCGCCGTAGAAAGGCAAAAATAAGTGCTCTAGTTTTACCTGAGCGATAACAACTAAGCTAAACGTGATCGATACTGCTGAGAAAGTGGTCCCGACAACAGCCGCTTCACGCTGAGTATAGAACTTATTTTCGTATTGCTTGCTGGTTAGCAAGATACCAACACTTCCGTCGCCTAACCAAGATGCCATACAGTCAATTGCACTGCGGCCAGGTAGGTTGAATACCGGACGCATTATTTTACTGAGTAACGCACCAAATAGCTCCAGAAGACCGAAGTTCAAAAGAAGCGGAAGCAGTAAACCCGCGAAAATGAAAACGGCAAACAGAGTAGGTAGAAGACCAGTAAGAACAAGCCCGCCAGTGTTCTCTTCCCAAATTGCTTTTGGACCCACTTGGAAGAACGTCATTAACACGGCAGCGCCGCCGATTAAACGAACAACGAGCCAAAGTGGAGATGGGTTGAAGAGACCGTTTAAAAAACCATTACGTAAAATTGCAGCTGGCTTAAAAATTTTGCAAAGAACAGAAGCAACGGCCATGAAAGCGATGATACTGGTGACGATAGCAATCAAGGTATCGCCTAACACCGCTGGGATGACTTTTGCCATCACGGCAACGGGAATGGTTAGGCCGCCATCGTAAGAGATCGGAGCCATAAAGAGTAGAAGACCAATTAGGGAAGGGATGAAAAACATCCAAAAGTTGCCCTTAGGAGCTTCAGTAGCATTAGTGGTGTTATGCATAGTTGTCTCGTGTTACTACTAGTCAATACTTGCCATTTCCATGACATAAATATTCACTAAACATCCGTATTTAATCACAGTTTTGCGGAGGGTACCCGCAAACTGCATCCATTGCAATACTATTCATTAAATACATCTAGTTATTCAGCCGATTTGTCGGGTAATTGGTCAAATAACGTCTAAGTGTATGCGAATATGTTGCTTGTGTTAGAAAATTGTAGCACGAGAGGCGAATTGCGCAGTGAATTATGGGGCGCATTGTGACTGGAATAATAAAATCGTAAACAAATGTGATTTTGATCTGACTAACTTCTTAGCCAGAAATTCAGTTAGCCTTATCTATTCTAAGGTTTTTAGCAGTGTCAAATTGCCGTTCAGCGTTTCTTGTACCGTTGCAGTGTGAACCTATTGAGCCAAATCCGATTGAAGTATGTCGCTTCAATCGGATCGAAATTTTATGCTTTTTGTTGACGGCTAAGTATGTATAGGTAACTCCAGTAAATCAGAGCTGTAGAAAAAGCCAATATTGCTGGGAAAACCAGCGTATATAAACCATATACCGTAAATAGAGCCGCTCCCGCGACGCCGCCAAACAAAAAGCCAAAGAAAATGAATAGGAATAATTTTGCTTTACGTCGGTCAAATTGACGACCTCTCAAGCTCTCTCCAATCATAATCCCTAGATCGGTGATGATTCCGGTCATATGTGTGGTTCTGACTACTGCGCCGCTAAACGTGGTGATCATTGCGTTTTGTAATCCACATGCTGCTGATGCTAGATATTGGCCGTACAAATCCCCTTGCACCAAAAAGCCCAAGCTGAGTAAGAGCAAGCTCCCTTCTATGCACAGTGCAACACCATATCTTCGCCCTAGTTTTAACGCACTGCTTTCAATAAAAAAGCCGCTAAAGGCAGCGCCAATCAAAAAGCTAAATACGATGAAGAGCAGGTGAATGGAGCTATCCACACCTGTTAGCAAGCTGTTCCCTAGCTGAGTTACGGTTCCCGAAAGATGAGTTATCGCTTGGTGTTGAAAGCCGAGAAGACCAACGGCGTTGACGCAGCCCGCGAGAAGAGCTAGTAGAAACGCGCCATATTCCACCCAACGAGGAAGTCTGGAAATCACAATAAACCCCCACCAAATATTAGGAGCCGATTATAACGCTCACACCGAGTTACGAAACCCTTTACAGTAAAACTCGATTGATCATTCTCAAAAAATCTCACTTATAGGTCGTTTGTCCGAGCCAAAGTAAATACGTGAACGCGGATTGCTCGCTAGCAGATGTGTTCCGTTGTGCATTCGAAACTCACCCACCCGTGTTTCATTTGTTCATAGACTGAAACGGTAGGTTGGTGGAACTCTTTATCGGTAAATAGACCGACGGGAATGATCATGATTTCCGGGTATGCAGCAACGAACAACCTCATTGTCGTGCCGCAGGATGGACAAAAGTCATACTGAACCTCACTGCCATCATCGCCAATTCGGGTATAGCTAGTGACTTCACCGTTTAAAGTGACGTGCTCTTTTTCAAAGCGAGCTTGTACCCCAAAAACACTGCCAGTTCGTTTTTGGCATTCGAAGCAATGGCAGACAGACGTGTGGGTGGGCTCTCCCTTACAACGGATCTCAACTAAACCGCAGGCGCACTCGCATGTATGAATGGTTTTTGTCATCGTGATTACCTATTTGTCCCAATACACCAATAGACCTAGAGCACAGAGCTTGTGTCACTAGCTCGTTATGAGCTCTGGACTTGAAACTATTTGGATACAATCAGTTTAGTTTAATTTTGAAACACTTGAAGAGGTGAAATCATTTGGGTATACAATGGTATACTCGCTTTTCGTTTATACCTTGAAACAAGGAACTCTTCATGACTCACAAAAAAATCCTGCCGATACCACTCATTCTACTTATTCCAATCGTTTTATTGGTTGTGGTTGTGATCGCAGGTGTTTATCGTTTTAGTTTGTCTGATGACGAGATCATGGCTAAGTTTCCTCAAACAGAAGTAGAAACAAACGTTATTGTGCAAGAGACGCTTGGCATCACTGCACGTAACCCTTGGACGATCCAAGTACCCGAGCAGGGTGCGGTCACTTTTCTTGATGAGTGGGATAAAGAAAACGGCTATTTGATCGGTGACTATGATGCAGGTGCGACAAAAGGTCAGGTACTTGTTCCAACTGCGTCGATTAGTCAGCGTGAGATTGAAGGTGTTTCATGGGTTGTTGCACCGATGATTGTAACGACACCAGGTAGCGGTTCGTTTAACTATGTTGGCTTGTTCAAGTTTGACCCCGTGCCGAGCCGAGTTGTCCTTTTAGACAGTATTTTTGTTGGTGACCGCGTGAAATTTACTCAGCTCGAATGGAAAAGTGATACAACTATCACGCTTTCATATTTAGCGCACGGTGACGATCAAGCAATGGCAGACACGCCAAATCAATTCAATTCATCCACATTACAGCGTGTAGGGAATAACTTACATATGCAACAGTGATGAATTTTTTTGAGTTCTGTAAAAATTCAGTATTTTCTGCGCTAGATCTCGAAATTTCCTAGTGATTTCTTATTCGGGAATGCATAAGCTATGAGCCTTGTTTGAAAGGAGATAGTAATTCCCGTGTCTACAAATGAAATTACAAGACGGTTGCCGAATCTGACAAGTCGTAGAGCGCTGCTGTTATACTCCTTGCCAGTTTTAGTTGCGATTGGTGTTTCTCACTCTCTCAAAGAGTCATCTTTAACCAAAACCATCGCATTGAACCTACCTGAATCTCAGGTCGTTGAAAAAATTCTTGATGCGACAACTGCCGAAGTTGTCACTCCCCCGAACTTCGAATATCAAATCCAAGCAGGTGACAACCTAAGCACTATTTTTAGTCAGCTCGGTTTCGGTTACAGCTCGTTAATGAAAGTAATGGAAACGGATTTGAACTACTTGGCACTTGATACACTTAAGCCGGGCAATACGCTCCGTTTCTGGCGTGATGATGCGACAGGCGAGTTAGCGAAAATGGAACTGCAATTTTCTATTGCAGATAAAGTGGTCTACAAGCTGAATAGTGATGGTAGCTATGACTTTACTGATATTTCCATTCCTGGCGTGTGGAGCCAAGAACCTTTAGTTGGCGTTATTCAAGGCAGTTTTTCTTCTTCTGCGAGTCGTTTAGGTTTAACGTCGGCGGAAGTGAGTCAAGTCGTAAGCTTACTCAAAGAACAACTTAACTTTGGACGTGATCTTCGTGCAGGTGATCGATTTGAAGTTGTTCGTCGCTCACAAAGCATCAATGGTGTACCAACAGGTAAGAACGAAATTGAGGCGATTAAGATTTATAATCGCGGCCGCGAGATCACCGCTTACCTTCATACTGATGGTCAATTCTACAATGCCAAAGGTGAAAGCTTACAGCGCGCATTCCAGCGTTACCCTGTAAGTAGCCGTTGGCGTATCAGTTCTGGCTTTAATCCTAATCGTTTACATCCAGTAACGGGGCGTGTTGCGCCGCACAACGGCACTGACTTTGCTGTACCAACCGGTACACCAGTCGTTTCTACTGGTGATGGTACAGTGATCATGACTCGTAAACACCCTTATGCGGGTAACTACGTGGTTGTTGAGCACGGCAGCAAATACAAAACCCGTTACTTACACCTAAGTAAGATTTTGGTGAAGAAAGGGCAAAAGGTTTCTCGAGGCCAGCGTATCGGTCTTTCTGGTAAAACAGGTCGAGTGACTGGGCCACACCTTCACTATGAGTTGATTGAATACGGCCGTCCAGTTAACGCTATGCGAGCAAATATCCCAATGGCGAGTTCTGTTCCTAAGAAAGAGATGGCTACTTTTGTCGCGAACAGAGATGAAATGGATAGACTATTACGCGATAAAGAGAAAGCAGTGCTGTAATAAAGTACTTCGCTTAAAAAACAAAAAGAGACTAAGCATAGCTTGGTCTCTTTTACTTTGTGCATTAACTAGATTTGAATTCTATGACAGCAGTCTGTTCAGTACGTTAGGCACTCCGCACTTCACGTTCATTTATCAGGTGTACGATTTCTTCAACACTGTGTGGACGAGAGTAAAAATAACCTTGGATGTAGTGGCAGCCCATTTCAATTAACTTTTGTAGTGCTCTATCGTCTTCTACGCCTTCGGCAATCAAATCCACATCAAGCAGCTCTGCCAATTGCGCTATCAAAAACACTACTTGTTCAGAGGTTGTATTTGAGAGCATGTTCTGCACAAAGGTAGCATCGATTTTGATGCTATCAATCGGATAATTGTGTATATAGTTCAAGCTTGAATATCCCGTACCAAAATCATCCAGTGCGACTTTAAAACCCAAGTATCGCAACGAGTTAAGTACCATCTGTTCACGGCCACTTTGTGAGAGTAAGACGGTCTCGGTGAGCTCTATAACAAAGTCTTTTGCTTCGTGCTGATACTTTTCAACCATGTTGGTTAAGTGATTAATATAACGGTTGGAATCAACCAGCTCATACGCTGAGCAATTGATGGAGAGTTTGACTTTATAGCCTAGGTTCGCTTCGAGTTCTTGCTTTGCGATACACGCGAGTTCAATAATCCGTTCACCTAACTCGATAATCAGGCCTGATTGTTCGGCAGCTTCAATGAACTCCGCTGGAGAGATATTTCCATAGATATTGCTATTCCAACGAGTCAAAATTTCAAAGTAATTCCAGCGGTCGCTCGTGATATCGACGATCGGTTGAACCACTACATACAACTCATCGCTGTCTTGTATATCAGCACTTAGCTGGATTCGCATTGCCTCAATAAGCTGCGTCCTACGGTGGTATAAAGCACTAAGGTGTGTGTCGTAATGCTGAATCCGTGTATCGCGGTGTTTTTTACAATCTTTGAGAGCGAGACTGGCATTCAAAATCAGCTCATCGCTGTTCAACATATGTACTGGGGCACGCGCAATACCAATACTAACGGTGAAAGAAATCCGGTTAGATTTGTCGCTGTAGCCACTTTCAATTTTGTCGAGTACTTCCTGACACACGGCGACAGGATCTTCGTCGTACGTGATGAAGGCGAATTCATCTCCTGCGACACGGAACGCATTGTTTGGCGACGACAAACTCTGTTGAATGGCGTTAGCTGTGAACTTAATGATTTGGTCGCCGATATAGTTTCCGTTGATATCATTGATCGATTTGAAATTATCGATATCAAGATACGCCAAACTGAATGGGCGAGTCGCCTGTTGCGTTAATGTCTCCAAGGTATCAGCTAAACAGCTACGGTTGAGCAGTCCAGTTAGGTTATCATGCGATACCTCATAGCTAAGCTGATTAAGAAGCTTATCTGAACGTTCACTGACCCACTTTTCACGTAAGCTATGAATAATGACATTGGCATAAAATCGGTGGAAGTCGAGGATATCTTGCGCTTCTTTCGCGTGGATGCTTCGGGTAAAGGTAGACAGTAAAATTCCCAGAACTTCGCCATTTTGTGTCTTCAATGGCAGGCCAATGTAAGCTTGAATGCCATCTTCTTGAAACATCTGATCTTCAGGAAAACGCTTGTATACCTGGTCTTGATAGAAAATATGTTCGCCAATGTCTTTCGCCACTTTTTCACAGGGGGTGCCTGAAAGGTGGTAGCTTAGGTTGTCTGTATTTTTTCCATTGCTGGCGAAGGAAATGGTATGAGCCGAATGCTGAAGATGCGCAACTTCTACAACGCAAGTGCAATGGCTCTGCAAGTGTTGATGAATATCTAGCGTGACTCGGTTTAGCTGAGCCGTGCCGTTTAGCTTCAATATCTCATCAATTTTGTGGAAACTGATTTGTACCTGACCCATTGAGCATTTCACCTAGCGTTGTTATTAACATATCGTGTAAGACACGACGAATTATTATTTGATATGCATCAAATAAACTATCGGTTACTAAGGCAGATTTTTCAAATTTTGTGAACGAACAAATCATTATTTTCATGTTTTATGCTTGAACCTTTTAAAGGTATAGCGATAAAAACGCTAAGCTAGGCGCGCTTCTCCTCTTCTAATCGTGATTTGAGATAATCGAGGAATAGCTTAGTTCGGGTATGCTGATAATCCAGCTTTGGATAGTAGGCATATACAGTAGCTTTATCCGCTGTGATATCGGGCAGGATAGGGACTAACGCGCCGGATTTGAGATCATCTTTGATCATGACGTTGTTCGTCATCAAAATACCCATGCCTCTTTTGGCACCATGAAACAGCGCTTCTGGGTTGGTCGTGGCAAAGTTACCGGACAAGCTGATACGTTTGCCTCGATTTGTTTTGATTTCTCGTGAGGGTTTTTCTCCCCAAATCAGGACATTATGCTCTGTCAGATCCTCAACGCATTGTGGTGTGCCATATTTCTTTAGGTAACTAGGCGCGGCGTAAAACTGGGCTTTATGTTCGAAAAGTGCAGTAGCTTTGAAACTTAGAGAGTTCAGTTGCTCTAATTCCCGGCTAATAAACAGGTCTAAGCTTAGCTCTGGCAATTGGCCTGGTAGCGTTGTTGTTAATTGAAGTGTGATGTCTGGATATTTATCAAGAAAATCATCAAGATAATGAACTAGAAACTTGGAACCAACGGCCAGCGTTGCCCCAATTTTTAATAGCCCCGCTGGTGATTGGTTGACTGAGCGAGTTTCATCTAATACCGATTGCCATGAATCAAGCTGACTTTTTGCTCGTTGATAAAACAGCGCACCAGCTTCAGTTTGGCTAATTGAGCGGGTCGTACGTTTGAGTAGTTGAACGCCAATTTTATCTTCTAGCCATTGAACTCGCTTACTGATAGCTGAGCTGGTGGTATTGAGTTTCCGCGCAGCGGCATTAAAGCTACCTTCTTCGACCACACGAATATAACTCTTCACGCTTTGAATCCAGTCCATTGTATCTCCTTGGGAATTAATTCCTTTCCAACTTAGCTGATTATCATCTTTGAGTATCAAATATACACTGTTTGCCATCAATCTGTCACAAAGTAGGAGGAACGTTTGCGTAAAACACCATTGTTATTAGCGATGATGATCATTGCCACAGGCCAAGTTGGCGTTAGTATTTATCTTCCTTCTTTGCCATTGATTGGTCATGACTTGAATTTACCGCAACATTCGATTCAGAATCTCGTCACGCTATTTCTCGTTGGCTTCGGTATCTCTCAGCTTTTTTACGGCCCATTGTCTGATGCGATTGGTCGTCGGCCGGTGTTTATTCTGGGGCAAAGTGTATATCTAGTTGGTACGGTTATTTGCATCGCGTTTTCGGACAACATTGTTGCCCTTGAAGCGGGACGGTTACTGCAAGGCCTAGGAGCGGGCAGCGCTTCGGTACTTGGTCGGTCAGTACTGCGTGATAGTTATGACGGTATGCAATTAACCAAAGCGCTATCTTATATTTCAGTCACTGCTTCAGTGATGCCAATTATTGCTCCGCTGTTTGGTGGCTGGATTGCTTTTCACCTGAGTTGGCATGCTGTCTTCGTGTTTGTGCTGATTTACTTAATGGCAATTTTTACACTTGGTTTATTGGTGCTGCCAGAAACGCTGCCTTATCCGAAGAGAAAATTTAAAGTAGGCGAAGTAAGCGCGAACTATTTGCGTCTGTTAACGAATACACAAGTGATTGGTAGTGCGAGCTACAACTGGCTTAGTTATCTATCGGCTCTGGTTACGCTCTCCTTGTATCCATTTTTAATGCAACAAGAGTTAGGATTAACGGCGGCAGATTACGGCTCTTTGATGATCATACCATCAGTTGGTTTGCTGACGGGTAGCTTAGTGCTGAATTTGATCAATGCTCGTTACAAAGCTCAGCAAATCTTGCTGATGAGTTTCGCGATTGTTGCTGTTGCAGGCTTCATGTTGTTGGTTACCCCCTTCAGTGTATTTTCATTGCTGACGGCATTCACGTGTTTAAGTTTTGCTCAAGGAATGTCATTCCCGGTCTCGATCAGTTTGCTACTTTCACCACATAAGCAACAGGCAGGCGCGGTTTCTGCGCTATCTGGTTCTATTCAAATGTGTTTAGCAGGTTTGTTTGGTGGGTACTTAGTAGACTCATGGGTTACGAATCAGCAGCAGCTTGGGGTGTTTTATTTGTTTATTGCGTTACTTTCTTGCTTTGTTCTTGTACTAAGCCAATTTCGTAAAGTGCCAGAAGGGACGGTTCAAGCAGAAACTTCCATCTGAATATACTTGCAACCAGAAGGTCGGCTTTCTAAAATGCGCAGCTAAATTAAGTCTGGCCTGTTGTGTATACTGAATGACTTGGTTTGAAAGGAAGAGGGCGAACCTTGATACTTCTCTCAAGCTTGGAATATATTTCTGCCCAATGGCTATCCGATCTCTAATCGTTAGGTGAAAGAATGCAACAAAACGAATTTGAAACACTGGTAAAAGAAATTACTCAGCAAGAAAGCATGCCAAAGGCACTTGAAATCTTGAAGGCGTGTGAGGAAGAAGAAGTTGCACAAGCGGCGCAATCCCTAACGGGTCAGTTTGGCCTTGCAGAAGTTGATGGTGAGAAACGTATTTACCATATTACCACTCAAGAAGATGAATCCGGAGAAGAGCAAGAATACGTAGAGCACGTCATGAATGAAGGCGATCACTTGATCAAGTTTGCTGCGTGGTTCTTTGAAACATTCTTTGAAATCAAACAGAAAGATACGTACGTCGCAGCGGGTAAAACATACCAACAACCTAAGCGATAGACGCTCATTTCAAGAAATCCACGAAAATCAAACTGAAAGTTAATTACAAAATAAATGTGACTGAAGTCTTGTTTTTATCTAATTGTGGTGTAAAATTACTACATAGTTAAGTCAATACATTCAGGAGAAGGTCATGGGTAACGAACTTGGTGGTGCTTATATTGGCCAGATGATTGCAAAAGACGCGATGCACAAAGCGCTTTACGGTAAAGCGAAGAAGAAAAAAGCTTCTGTTTTTGCTCGTGTTATTAAAAAACTGGCGAAATAATTTAAAAAGCCCTGATTGAAAAATCAGGGCTTTTTGCTTTTCTCTGTTTTGTTGTTAGTAAGTAGCCAACATATTGCACAACATTGGCAAAACGCTACTCAAAGATTGATGACATTTAAATCTAGAATTACGCGGATTGGCTTGGTATCTCCACAACATTGTTAGGCACTTTATCTAGCCCCTTTGCTGATAACCACTTTTCTAAATCGTCAGCGCCTCCAATATATTTTCCATCTAACCAAATTTGCGGCACTGTTACCGGTGTTTTTTCGCCAATGATGGCTTTTACTTCAGGAATCATGCGGTATAAGGCGGCGCTGTCTTTAACTACATCATGGTACTCATACTGAACGCCAGCCTCGTCAAGTAATTGTTTGGCTTTGACACAGTAAGGGCAAGTTGCTTTACCATAAACAATGTTGCCTTTTAGCTCATCGCGTTTTACCCACTCAGCAATAACAGACTGTACAAGCACACCCCGATTCAATGCTTCTCCTTGGCTGATAACTTTCCCTTCGACAAGAAGAATGGGTGCATGCCAAGCACCAGCTTTTAATGGTTCCCACCAGTGCGATAACCAATCTTTTACTTCAAGTTCAACGGGCACATCGGCTAGTTCGTTTTCAAAAGTATCCTTTAAAATATCTTTGGTTAATGTACATTCACCACAAGGAATATTGACTTTGAATGGGCCCCAACTACCAGCCCAGCGATACAGTGTAATTTTGATTGGTTGACTCATATGGGTTCCTCATTTCCTTTCCTGAAAATATAGAACTTTTAAATTAGATTTTTCTTTCAACTAACTTTGTCTTTTTCGCTTCCCAATGCGTAATAAACGCAATAGATGCAATAATAATCGCAGCACCTAACCATAAACGACCAGGTGGCACCCAACCAAACACCAACCAACCAGCAACAACATTCAAAGGCAGTTTGGCGTGATCAAATGGTTGCACAAATGAGGCGTCTGCTACTGCATATGCTTTAACGATAGCCCATTGAGCGAGTGCTGTAAGTGCACCTGCGGCTAAAAGCACACCCCATATCGTCCACGTATCTGGCATAGTAAACGTCGGTATCGCTAACAAGATATTAAATGGCGTTATCAGCAGTAATAAATAGACGACCATGGTTGAAGGCGGATCGTTTACCGACATTTTTTTAACCATTAATGAATACGCTGCCCAGAAAAATGCGGCGCCAACAGGGAGCAGGGTCGCCCATGTAAATGAGTCTGCCCAAGGCTCAAGAATGATCATGGCACCAACAAACCCCGTCAATGTCGCTAACCAGCGTGCAGTACCTACTTTCTCTTTGAGTAACAAGCCAGAACCAACTGTGGCAAATAACGGAGAGGTCATGAGAAGTGCAATGCCTTGCCAAATTGGAACTGGGTAAGCGAGAGCCCATAACCAAAGTTGAATCCCGATAACAGAGAGAAAAATGCGGAATGCATGCCAGCCAAAGTGTTGGGTTCTTAAAGAACGCCTAATCCCAAGTGCACGTAGGTAGGGCAGAATAACAAACAAGGCGATTGCATATTGGAATAACGCAAATGTGGTGGAAGAGACACCAAAGTTGATGCTAGCAATTTGGGCGAAGCTGTTCACTATGGCGAATGCCAAGCCAGCTGTTAGCATCCAGGACGCACCTTGAACAGGATGATGATTCAATTGAAAAATTCCAGTTTGATAGAGGTGGCGGGATCATACGTCCTATTGTTTTTCGCGCCAATAAAAAAATGCCTCCCAGAGGGAGGCGACATTACCAATTCAAAGGACGTGCCTGTTATAACAGGTACAAAGAACGAGAAGCACAAACGCTGCCATGCATTTGCATAAATAACATTGCAGAACACGTGCCAACTTTTATGTATTTGATTTTAAATGGTTTTTTGGTTTTTCTATGTTGTCGATTAGATGAAATGCACTAACTTAGTGATCAATCGCATTAAAAGAGGGCAGAAGTAGGCGTCGTTACGGTCGTTTTTCATTGCTGAGCGATGCTTGGATAGTGTGAAAACTTATCGAGTTATGTTGGGTTACATAAAAAATGGCCAGCAAAGGTGCTGGCCAAGTGGACTCGCTCTTAGGACAAGAGTGAATTAGAAATCGTAACGTACGCCTAGGCGCAGTGTATCTTCGCCTTCTGTTACTAGACCTGTTGTTGCATCTTTTGCTTCATCAAGTTGGTTGATGTAGTAAGACAGGTAAGTACGGAAGTTGCTGTTTAGTTTGTAGTAACCAACAAGCTCGATACCTTCAACGGTGTCGTACTTTGAACCGTTGTCTGGATCATTCTCTTGAGCTGTGTATAGAGCTGCAAGTGTCACTTTGCTTGCTACTTTGTAGCTTGCGACTAGCTCGTAAGCCGTAAAGTCTTCAGAGTCAGTCAGGGAACCTTGAGAATAAGTACCTGCTAGGTAAAGGTTGTCCATCGAGTAAGCGATACCACCTAGAATTTGATCTTCAGAGTTATCTTTATCTACATCGCCACCAGAGTATGCAAGACCAAAGTCGAGGCCCATTGGTAGTGAGTACATTCCAGAGATGCCGTATTTATCTTCGTTATCGCTAGAGTTTGCTTGGTAGGTTGCTTGAAGTTGTAGTGCATCAAACGCACCACGGTATGCGAAAACGCTGTCTTGCTTATCAGAAGACGAATCAATAACTTGCTGAACACCAGAGAATTCAGTGATATCCGTCATGTCAGAGATGATGACGGCAGCCATGTCTTGACGACCTACAGAGAAAGCACCGATATCAGAGTCGACGCCTGCATACATGTAGCGGTTTTTGAATTCACTCTTGCCCGTTTTTTGTTCGGCTTCGTAAACACCGAAAGCAGAAAGGCCGTTGCCGATGTCTGTTTTACCTTTTAGGTTAAGACGAGCACGGCTTTTATCTTCCATGGAACCTTCAACTTCAGCACCGTCTGAACCGATGAAGTCACCACGAAACTCAACGCGGCCGCCAACTTTTAATTCAGTACCGTCGTTTTTGTATACAGTTGCTGCGAATGATGGTGCTGATACCAATGCTGTAAGAATTGCAGTAGTTAGTGCTGCCTTTTTCATTTTCTTATTACCCTAGTTGTAATCGATGGGCTTTCTTGCCCGATGTGTTGATGACGCTAAGGTAAAGGCTGAAAATGAAAGATAGATTTCTGTTAAGTTATGATTTGATTGCACTTTTATTGCTGGCGAGAATAAGTGCCCCTTCTCATACCACTTATAAAAAGAAAGGTTTATCTTTTTTGAGGTTTTTTCCTCTCCGTTGAAGACTGTGTTTTTTTCAAAAAGTTCCTGAATTGTTTCTTGACCCTAAATGTAAGTAAACATTTCAATTTGGCAGGGAAGTTTGGCCTAAAAATAGCGAATCATCAGCTATTTGTGAGCTAACTCTCTCTAAAGCATTTCTTATTGTAAGGTTTTTATTTCTCGATTTCTTGAAGGCTAAGTAAACGATTGCTTTTTAGGTTTTGTCTGAGATCTTTTCACTCGGTTGTCAGGAACTAATCAAATAAAGTGTCGGCAGTTGTTACACAAAGGTAAAACTAATCTGGTGGAAACGATGCCTCGGATAGCCTTTGTATTCCTCTCTTTGTTCATCATTTCGTTTTTACGAAAGTGAACCAAAGCCGGGTCTAAAACTGACTAACCAACTAATAAGTAATGGATTTAGAAATGAATAAAAAATTATTAGCAGCGGCAATCGCGGCAGCAACCTTCGGTACTCAAGCAGTTGCAGTGGAACTATATAATAACGATGGCACAACATTTTCGATGGGCGGCCACGTTTCTGTTAATTTAAATGGATCAGAGCAAGGTGACACGGATGTGGGTACTAACTCTCCTCGTATCAATATCTCTGCGACACAGGATTTGGGTAATGGCTTCACCGCAGACGCACGTGGTGAATGGGCGCTAAACTACTTAGACGGTGGTGAAGAGTCGTTTAAAACTCGTCTAGGTTACTTAGGTATAACGCATGAGGTTTATGGTCGTGCAGTAGGTGGTACGCAATGGTCACCTTACTACGATGTCGCAGGTATTGCAGATATGCCAATCGCGTTTGCCAACGACTTCATCTATGACGATCATGGAAGCCTTGGTACTGGCCGTGCGGATAAAATGCTTTCTTACCGTAATGCCATCGAGCTGGGTGAAGCTGGTGTGATCAACTTTGGTCTTGGTTGGCAGGGTGCAAACGATGATTACACGCGCAACGATGCTGGAGTTATAACTGGCGGTGCTAAATACGATGACCGTGTGCAAGCTGCGCTTTCTTACTCAATCATGGGCGCTAAAATCGGTTACTCTTACAATGGCGGCGATTTCCAGCACCCTGCATATGCAGGTAAGCACACGGCGGAATCACACGTTGTATCAGCATCTTACGGTGCGTACGGCCAAGGCCTATTCCTTGCTGCGGTTTATGGTTCAAACGAAAACATGAACTTCAGTGCAAAAGGCGACCGTTTAGAAGAAAGTGATGCGTACGAAGCGATCATCGCATACGCTCTAGCAAACAGCCTAAACTTGAGTGTTAACTATGAGATGGTGGAAGGTAAAGAGTTTAAGAGCTCTAAAACAGAAACTGCTCGTGAAGAAATGGCACTACAAGCAGAATACAACTTCACGCCTAAATTTGTTGGTTACGCGGGTTACCAGTTTGACCTAAATGACGACAATGGTCGTGAAACTGATGACAAATGGGCGTTAGGTGCTCGTTACTACCTATAATAGGATTTAGCGAGAACTATTATTCAGCTCATTGATCTAAAGCCAGCCTCGTGCTGGCTTTTTTGTCTATTTGTTTTACAAATACTTTGCTGTTTCAATTAGATGATACAAAACTCAAAACGGGGTGAATGTCTTATTTTTTACACTAGAGGTTGCTATTTAGTGTCGTTAAGTCAATAGGTTAGATTATGATGGGATTTTTGTTTTGCAGGGAAGAATGATGAGTGTTATTCAAGTTGAAGAAAAGAAAGTAGAAGTGGGTAAAGTGCTTTGTGTTGGACGAAATTACGTTGAACATATTCATGAGCTTAATAATGCAATGCCTGAGCAAATGGTGGTATTTAATAAACCCGCAACTTCCGTATCAACAACTCTGCGTTCATTCCATCAAGAGCCCCTTCATTATGAGGCTGAAATCTGCTTTTTGATCAAGGATGGACGTTATTCAGCGGTTGGTTTGGGATTGGATCTGACCAAGCGTGGTTTGCAATCCTCGCTTAAAAATCAGGGGTTGCCGTGGGAGCGAGCTAAGGCATTTGATGGCTCTGCTGTGTTTAGTCGGTTTGTCTCTTTGGATAACATTGATATCAATGATCTTAACCTTGAGCTCTTAATCAACTGTGTTCGTGTACAAAAAGGTCACGTTAACCAAATGCTCTATCCGCCGCTAACTATCCTGGATGAATTAACCAGTTACACAACACTTCAAGATGGCGATGTAGTGATGACCGGTACACCAAAGGGCGTTGGTGAGGTACATGAAGGTGACATCTTCCTTGGTCGATTAAAGTGTGGCGATGTCACCTTGTTGGAGATTGAGTGGTTGGCGGATTAAAGCCAAATTCGTAGAACGAGAAATACCACCATACTGATAACCGTCGTTAAAAGAACATTTTTAGTAAAATACGCGATTAAAGCAGCCAGTATGGCAGCCAGTAAAAATGGGTTTTGCACATTGACGCTGAGCTCCCCATCTGGAATGAAAACGATAGGTGCCCAGATCGCAGTCAGTACTGCTGGGCTAGCGTAATTGAGTACTTTTTGAGTGCGCGTCCCTAATCGCAATGGTAGCTTGGGTTCTAAAAACAAGTAGCGGCTGGTGAAAACAAGTACCGTCATCAGTAAAATAGCCAACATGATCATTAGCGTTTCTCCTTTACTTGTTCCACAAAGTAACCAGTAAGCATGGCTAAAATGCTTGAAATCATCAAACTTCCCTCAATTTGATAATAGGTTAGGGCAACTGAGCTCACCAAAGCCACAATAACACTCGCGAGCACCGCTGCATTTTTAATGGTGGGTACTACTATCGCGATAAAAGTTGCGGCCACAGCAAATTCCAAACCCATTTCGTTCAGTTCAGGGATTAGACTTCCCGCAATAATGCCCGTCAATGTCGCGACATTCCAAAACAGGTAAAAACTCAGACCAGCCCCAAGTGCATACCAGCGATTAAATTGTTTATCGGAATGGTGGCCTACAATCGCAAACAGCTCGTCAGTAAGTAAGAAGCCGAGTGATAATCGCCATTTTAGAGGGAGCGGTGCAATTTTACTGCGCATCGATACACTGTAGAGGAAGTGTCGAGAGGTGATAAAAAACGTTGTCAGTAACATGGTCACTAGACCTGCTCCCGTTTTAATCATACCCATCGCGACGAGCTGTGCAGAACCTGCGAACAGAATGGCGGATAGTGCTTGTCCTTCCAAAGGGTGAAGCCCAGTATCAATTGCGAATGAGCCTGCGAGTAAGCCCCAAGGGAGCACTGCGATACTCAGAGGCATCATCGCAAGTGTACCTTGCCAAAATAGCGTGGCTTTTGATTCTTTTTGTAACGGCAAAGTGTGGTCCATAGTTTCTTCTTATTTATTCCTAAATCAGATTACCAAGATAGCTCGGTAGTCGCATAACGCCTTGTACAATATTGCTGCTTTAGCTGTGACGGACGTATTGGCCGGGAGTGACGCCCATGGCTTTTTTAAAGTGTCGATGCAGATGGCTTTGATCATGGAAGCCGCATTCTTGTGCCACGTCTGAAATTTTTTGTCCCATTTTTAGTAGCTTCTTCGCCATACGTAAACGTTGCTGAATTTGATAGGCATGAGGCGGAAAGCCAAATTGCTTTTGAAACTCTCTCAGCAGATGAAAAGGGCTTAATCCAGACAGTTTGGCGAGTTCTTCTAGTGAGACGTCCGTTTGTGGAAAGTCTTCCAAAAATTCTCTGACGAGCTGCACTTGTCGCTGAGCTCTGGTTGACTCTTTCAGTGGTGCCCGATGAGTGCTGTGTTTACTGGCTAGCTTGATCAACGTGCCGTAAACCAAAGTTTCTCTCAATAAACGGTTGTCTGATTTTTCTAGTGTTTCAAATACCAATCGTAACTGACTAGCCAGCTCAGGATCGTAAACCACAGGTTGAGGGAAATAGGGCAGAGCTACATTTGGTGAACCAAGCTCTTGTCCTAAAGTTTGAAACTGCTGAGGTACAGGGTACATTGCTTTGTATTCCCAACCGCCTTCCGAGGCTGAATGCCCGTTGTGTACTTCATCTGCATTAACAAGGATGATGCTGTCCTGTGGCGCGATATGATTCCCGCCCGTCCTAAAAAATTGTTGTGCCCCTTTTTCGATGACACCAATAGTGTAACCTTCGTGGCTATGGCGTGAAAAATTCTGCTTCTCATACTTTGCATCGAGAAGTTCTAAACCGCCGAGCTCTTGAGCTATCTTGAAGGTAGCGATTTCCTTATTCTTTTCTTTCATCTTTATCCGGTCTGCTCAAGAAAATCATTTTAGAAGTGTAACGGATCCATCGTGCTTATTTTTGTACAAAATTGCTATTCGATTTTGATAAACAGGCGAATTGATTGCTACTTTTCAACTGGGCAAACTATGATTTTTATTTTTTGACTTATCTTGGCTATTTTGGGCTGGATGATGTTATTTTGTTGGTATAACATTCGCCGCCTTGTTGTAGAAAAGCGGTTCCATCATGATTGATTTATCTGTACTTCCTGTTTATCTCACCGCAGTAGTGGCTTTGTTGCTGTTACCAGGGCCCGATATGTTGCTGATAGCGAGCTCTAGTATGAGTTACGGTAAGAAGGTCGGTCTTTTTGCTAGCTTAGGCAATGCGACGTCTGGTGTTATTCTTACTTTGCTTGCTGCGATGGGAGTATCTACCCTGATTGCCATGAGCCCAATAGCCCTTAAAGTCCTTCATCTACTAGGTGGCGCTTACTTGTTAAAAATGGGTTGGGACTGCTTACGAGCTGAGGCATCTTCGGCTCCAGAGCTTGATGGTCAAAACAAAATGGCATCAACTTATTATCAACGTGCTTTGATGAGTAATTTGCTCAACCCTAAAGCCTTGGTCTTTTTTGTGATGTTTTTGCCGCAGTTTGTCTCAAGCAATATCACGGCATCTTCCGGTGAGCAGATGCTAGCGCTAGGGTTATTGTTGAACGTTCTTGGCTTGTCATTCAATTTATTACTTGTTGGGTTAGCAGGCACATTGGGCAAAGGGCTGCTCGAGAACGAAAAATTCCGCACGTATCAACATAAACTAATGGGGTTAGTGTTTGTTATTCTGGCGTTGTGGATGCTGAGTAGTTTCGCCTTGTAAAGTTATCATATTCCATCAGAAAGCCAGCAATTGCTGGCTTTTTGTTTTAGGATATTGGTGTTTCCTAAGGAGAGGATATATGAAGCTTGAATTTTGTTTAAATCCAGATCAAACAGACCTTGATTTTGTTCGTGAAGGTATTCGATCTTATAACCGACTGCATTTACCTGAAGGGGAAGTGCATGCTGTAGGCTGTTTCGCAAAAGATGAGAATGGCAAGATCATGGGTGGCTTGACTGGCGAAATGTTTAAAAATACGGTGTTTGTGGAGTTTTTGTGGGTAGACGCTGAAAGTCGAACCTCTGGTCTCGGTAGTCAATTAATGTCGATGCTAGAACAAAAAGTAAAGCCTCATGGGGTTACCCATGTTTATTTGGATACCTACAGCTTTCAAGCTCTTGAGTTCTATCTCAAATTGGGTTTTGAGAAAGTGGGGCAGTACTCAGGCTATCCTGCAGAGGGCATCCACAAGTACTTTCTACAAAAGGAAATTGTAGGCTAGGGAAAGCACGGGTTAGCTTGACTTGTTCTAGTGAAAATCAAAAAAGAGGCGCGAATTTGCGCCTCTTGTTGTATCAAATATCTATGTTTCTCTTTGACTTACAAACTTTGCTGGTGCGCGTCGATAAGTTCGTTCATCTTCGCTTCTGCTGCTTGCTGTGCTTGCTCATAGCTCATATCCGCAGGGAAGAGGTTGATGACTTCGTAGTAACATTTTAGTTTTGGCTCAGTACCAGAAGGACGAACAATCACGCGTGATTGATCTTCTAGGTGATAAATCAATACGTCACTTGCCGGTAAGTCAATGGATTCTTCAGAGCCGTCGTCAAACATGCGAACCGATGTTTTTAGATCTTCGGTTACTGCAACTTTTTTACCAGCAATCTCTGTTGGTGGATTTGCTCGGAGTTTGTCGCCGATTGGTGGAGAGTTCGGGTCGAGAGCGATGCTGCGTTGTGCGTTGAAGTAGAAACCGTGCTCGCGGTACAGCTCTTCCAGTTTATCCCACAGTGTTTTGCCTTGCGCTTTAAGCTTGCCTGTTAGCTGTGAAAACGCGACGATTGCAGATAAACCATCTTTATCCCACACCTTGTTACCCACGGTATAACCGAGCGCTTCCTCATAAGCAAACAAGAATGGGTTGGTTTCTGTCTCTTGTTCCATGGCAACGTTAGTAAGCCATTTAAAGCCAGTTAATGTTTGATAGTATTGTGCGCCATGCGCCTTAGCGATGCTGCTCAGCATTCTTGAGGATACGATGGTGTTGCCAACCAAAGCGTTAGGTTGCTGTTCCAACAAGTAATCGCCAAACAGTGAGCCCACCTGATCACCCGTTAGCATTTGATACTCGCCATCTGGGCGTTTAACTGCCACGGCAAAACGGTCCGCATCTGGATCGTTAGCGCAAGCGATATCGGCATCTACGGACTTACCTAACGCCATCACCATATCCATTGCACCGGCTTCTTCAGGGTTTGGGAAGTTGACGGTTGGGAAGCTTCCATCAGGTTCGCGCTGTTCCTTAACACTTGCCACTTTTTGGAAGCCTGCGTCGGCAAGTAGCGTTTCCGCCATATTCGCGCCAACGCCATGCATCGCAGTGTAAGCGATAGAAATATCGGTGTTGTTGTCAGGAGTAAGCAGCGCGTTTTCATTCATTGTCTTACGGTAAGTTTGGTAGTAGTCGTCTTCCAACCAAACTAACAAACCGTGCTGTTTTGCATCATCGAGAGACATTAAAGGTAATGGCTTCGTTGTTGCGTCATCAATTTTCGCTGCGATTCCAGAGTCGTGCGGAGGAATAATCTGTGCGCCATTCTCCCAATATACTTTAAAGCCATTGTATTCTGGTGGATTGTGACTGGCAGTAACAACAACAGCGGCCGCCGCATTCAATGTACGGACACCAAACGCGACAATTGGGGTTGCTGCAACGTCATACGTTAGGTAAACCTTGATACCAAGGGCCGTCAGTACGGATGCGGTATCATGCGCGAATTGTTTTGAATCGGGACGACCGTCGTAGCCAATAACGACACCACGACTCGCGGCATCTTTGACTTGCTCAAGCAAATAGTGCCCTAAACCAGTGGCGGTCTCTTGAATCACCAAGCGGTTCATTCGGTTTGGACCTGCGCCCACTTTGCCACGTAAGCCTGCAGTACCAAAGGCAAGGCGTGAGCCAAAGCGATCAGTAAGTTCTTGTTCATTGTTCGTATCGACGAGGTGTTGTAGCTCTTCACGAGTCTTAGGATCAGGGTCTCGTTCTAGCCATTGAGTAATTAGTGCTGTCATATCAGTCATTCCTTAGTAGGTGGAGCCTACTTTCTTGGACACTTCGTTTGGTAAGTATCTCAATGTTTTCTTTTAAATCAATGTAAATGGTTCTCAATTACATTTCAAAGAGGGCAATCGATAAACCGAATTAATTTTTCTTATCCGAACAAAATTTAATCATATTTAATTTCTTGAAGAACCTTGGAACTATAACTAGCCTTTTAACATAAATATAACAAACCGTGTCGAAATCGTAGTTTTTGTGATTTTTCGTAAAGTTGTTCGATATTTGCATCGGGACGCAAGGAAGCTCGCGTAGGCGCAGCGGCTGAGCAGAGGAGAGATCTTTTGAAAAGATTAACGACTACTCTAGCCTTATCACTGAATGTGATTTTAATCACATTTTCCTCTTTTGGTTGGTCAAAGGAAAATGACTACAACATGACAAAAGGGGTCACAGAGATAAGTGGGCAAGTGTATGAATTACATATGCTGATTTTCTATATCTGCTGTGTAATTGCTTTGATTGTTTTTGGTGTGATGTTCTATTCCATCTTCCGTCATCGCAAGTCAAAAGGAGCAGTTGCCGCACATTTCCATGAAAGTACAAAAGTGGAAATTATTTGGACGGTCATACCCATCATCATTCTTGTCGCTATGGCGATTCCCGCAACAAAAACTCTAGTAGCAATGGAAGATACAAGCCAATCGGATATCACGGTCAAGATCACAGGCTCGCAATGGAAATGGCATTACAGCTATTTTGGCGAAGATGTTGAGTTTTTTAGTTTGCTTGCCACCAGCCAAAAACAAATTGATGGAATCGAAGCTAAAGGCGCACATTACTTACTGGAAGTAGACAACCCTTTGGTGTTGCCTGTGAATCGCAAAGTGCGTTTTTTGATGACTTCTGATGATGTCATTCACTCTTGGTGGGTACCGGACTTTGCCGTCAAGAAAGACACCATTCCAGGTTTTATTAATGAAGCATGGACAAGAATTGATGAGCCAGGCGTATATCGCGGCCAATGTGCGGAGCTATGTGGTCGTGCACACGGATTTATGCCAGTGGTGGTGCATGCGATGGAAGAAGAAAAGTTCGATGAATGGCTAGCGAGTAAGAAGCAAGAACTCGCACTTCAAAAAGCGGCGGCACAAGAAGCGCTCTCTCAAGACTTATCTATGGACGAATTGATGTCGCAAGGCGAATCGATATACACGGCGCGTTGCGCTGTGTGTCATCAGGCAAATGGTGAGGGGATTCCGGGTGCATTTCCCGCGATTAAAGGCAGTCCTATTGCAACCGGAGATGTTACAGAGCACATAGATATTATTGTCAACGGTCGCCCTGGCACCGCAATGCAGGCTTTTTCTAATCAGTTAAGTGACAAAGAAATTGGCGCGGTTATCACATATCAACGAAATGCATGGGGCAACGATACTGGCGATACAGTGCAAGCATCCGATGTGAATGCCTTTAAGGCACAAGGCAGTGCTAAGGAGGAAATATGAGTAAGCCAATAGATAAGGCAGTGAAGTCTGCGCCAGCAGAAGCCAGTGCGAACAGTACGATTGCGATTGATGATGGTCACGAGCATCATGCACCCCAGGGCATCACTCGTTGGTTGTATTCTACAAGCCATAAAGACATAGGCACCCTCTACCTTTGGTTTAGCTTTGCGATGTTTCTAACAGGTGGTGCGATGGCTATGATCATTCGTGCCGAACTGTTCCAGCCAGGGCTACAGCTAGTCGATCCGCAGTTTTTTAATCAAATGACCACGGTACACGGTTTAGTAATGGTATTTGGTGCGGTGATGCCAGCATTTACGGGTCTTGCTAACTGGATGATCCCGATGATGATCGGCGCTCCAGATATGGCGCTGCCGCGTATGAACAACTTGAGCTTTTGGATCTTACCTTTTGCATTTCTTATTTTGTTGAGCTCGTTGTTTTTACCTGGTGGCGGTCCTGATTTTGGTTGGACGTTTTATGCTCCGCTGTCCACGACTTATGGCCCGGATAGCACTGCGCTGTTTGTATTCTCTGTTCATATCATGGGTATCAGCTCCATTATGGGCGCGATCAACGTTATCGTGACGATCGTAAATATGCGAGCTCCGGGAATGACTTGGTTCAAGTTACCAATGTTTGTTTGGACTTGGCTAATCACCGCTTTCTTGTTGATCGCGGTTATGCCGGTACTAGCGGGTGCGGTGACCATGGTTCTTACTGACAAATATTTCGGGACTAGCTTCTTTGACGCAGTTGGTGGTGGTGACCCGGTAATGTTCCAACACATCTTTTGGTTCTTTGGTCACCCAGAAGTGTACATCATGATTTTACCGTCGTTTGGAATCATCTCCGCTATTCTGCCTGCTTTCAGTGGTAAGAAGCTGTTTGGTTATCATTCGATGGTTTACGCGACGTGCAGCATTGCATTGTTATCTTTCCTTGTGTGGGCGCACCACATGTTTACCACGGGGATGCCAGTTTTTGCTGAGCTCTTCTTTATGTATTGCACTATGCTGATTGCGGTACCAACGGGGGTGAAAGTCTTTAACTGGGTTGCCACCATGTGGCGTGGAGCTCTGACATTTGAAACGCCAATGTTGTTTGCCATTGCCTTTATTGTGCTTTTTACTATTGGCGGCTTCTCGGGACTGATGTTGGCGATTGTGCCGGCGGATTTCCAATATCATGACACTTACTTCGTGGTTGCCCATTTTCATTATGTGTTGGTATCTGGTGCGGTATTCTCGATCATGGCAGCGGCATACTACTGGCTACCTAAGTGGACGGGCAATATGTACGACCACAAGCTGAGTTTATGGCATTTCTGGTGCTCAATTATTTCCGTCAATGTCCTGTTTTTCCCAATGCACTTCCTAGGCTTAGCAGGCATGCCAAGGCGCATACCGGATTACGCCATTCAGTTTGCTGATGTTAATCAAATAGTATCAATTGGTGGGTTTGCATTTGGGTTGTCACAACTGATCTTCTTATGGTTGGTGATCAAGTGTATTCGTGGCGGGGAGAAGGCTTCTGCAAAACCGTGGGAACGTGCGGAAGGTTTAGAGTGGACAGTGCCAAGCCCTGCGCCGCATCATACGTTTACTACACCGCCTAAGATTGACTAGCAAAGAGTGGGGTGAGTGACATGAAACCGAATCCATCAAACAAGAAGCTCACAGTGAAGTTGCTTTTGGCGACCCTGTTAATGTTTGGCTTCGGCTATGCACTAGTCCCACTTTATGACGTGATGTGCGACGCACTGGGAATCAATGGAAAGACAAGTGAAGTAGCCGCCATTCAACCGACAGGTATGCAACCGGACATGAGCCGAACTGTTCGCGTGGAGTTTATGGCGCATGTAAGCCCAGATATGCCTTGGGAGTTTAGGCCCAAAGTGATTTCGATGGATGTTCACCCAGGTGAAGTCGTGCAAACCGAATACCTTGCATTTAATGAAAGCGGGCAGAAGTTGGTGGGGCAAGCCGTTCCTTCTGTTTCTCCCGGGACTGGAGCTGCTTACTTCAATAAGATTGAGTGTTTTTGTTTTAACCAGCAGCCTCTGGATGGTAAACAGCAAGCTCAAATGCCGTTGATTTTTTATATCGAACCGGACTTGCCGGAGTCTATACACACGTTAACGCTGTCTTACACACTCTATAAACTTCCCCCTCCTACAGGCTCTTAGCCACTCAGGGAGAGATATACAGACCAAGGTTGGTCAGTAAGGAGAGAAATTATGAGTAACAAGCCAGGAACATATTATGTTCCCGCTCAAAGTAGCTGGCCGATCATCGGTGCATTTGCTCTGTTTTTGGTTGCTGTTGGCGCAGGCATGACCGTCCAGGGGACACAAAGTGACGGTGCAGTGGGAACCATTGGTGGCATTGTGCTAGCGGTGGGCTTCTTGTTCTTGCTTTACATGTTGGCTGGTTGGTTTAGTAATGTGATTACTGAATCACTGAGTGGAAAATACAGCTCGCAAATTACTCGTTCTTTTCGCCAAGGAATGAGCTGGTTTATCTTTTCTGAAGTGATGTTTTTTGGTGCCTTTTTTGGTGCCTTGTTCTACGCCAGAATGATTTCTGTGCCTTGGTTAGGTGGGGCAGATAATAACTTCATGACTAACGAAGTCCTGTGGCCAACCTTCGAAGCGATGTGGCCACTAACACTGACACCGGGAGGAGAAACAACACAAGCTATGCCGTGGCAGGGCATACCCCTTACCAATACTATCTTGCTGCTATTGTCGTCTATTACGCTACATATGGCGCATATAAGCCTTGAACAAGACAAAAGAACGGCACTGATTGTTTGGTTAGAGATAACCATCGTACTTGCTGGCTTTTTTCTATATTACCAAGCGGTTGAGTATGTTCATGCTTATCAAGACATAGGGCTCACGTTGCAGTCCGGTATTTACGGTAACACGTTCTTCATGTTGACGGGGTTCCACGGTTTACACGTTTGTCTTGGGACTATCTTCTTGATCGTGCTGCTGTTCAGAATCGCTAAAGATCACTTTTCGCCAAAGAACCATTTTGCCTTTCAAGCGGGCAGCTGGTATTGGCATTTCGTGGATGTGGTTTGGTTATGTCTGTTTGTGTTTGTTTACGTACTTTAGGCTCAGTGTGAACTCTTGGTTCGACTAATAAGGGCGAGGGTTTGGTGCTAGCCAACCCGAGCTGAGCGCAATAAGCAAAAGGACGACCACCAAAGCGGAGAACATGACTCGACGGCCTAAGTAATGACTCATGGGTTTGTCTCTTTTTTCAGGATTATCTGGGTCTTCACGAACCATTTCGATAAGCGCTTTTGCGAGGTTGAAGATAATGAAAAGCAGCAAAAGGACAAGCGTCAGTTTGAATAGAAATACGGTGGACATGGCACCTCCGGTTTCATCATTGTTGTTATCAAGACAATTATGGCTATCGAAACGGTTTTGGGTTGCAGTTGGTTTAACTGTGGTTGTGTTTTCTCTTTTGGTCAAACTGGGTTTTTGGCAGTTTGAGAGAGGGCAAGAAAAACAAGCATTGGAACAAGCCATTCTCGCGCGTGCGGATAGTGCGTACCGAGCACTAAGCGTCGTTCTTGAAGACAACGACTGGCGAGAGGAAAGTATCCTCGGGAAAAAAGTGGAAGTTAATGTTGTTCCTCAGGCGTTTCCCGTAATTTTGTTAGATAACCAAACGCATCAAGGCAGTGTGGGATATTTAGCATTTCAGATTGTATTGACGAGCGATGAGCCTAGTGCCTATGCGTTATTGGAGCTTGGTTTTGTCGAGGGAAGAGCAGAACGCTCAGTGTTACCAACGGTCACCAAACTCGATAATTCGACTTTCATCACAGGACGCCTGTACCGAAAATCTACTAATCCACTGAGCTCAGAGTTAATGCCGGAAGTTGGCGATGTTATTCGCGTGCAAAACCTAAACATCGCGCAATTGAATCAGCTACTGAATATTGAACTTATGCCCGCAGTCTTGCAGCCAGACAATTTAACTCGTTGGCCCTATGACTTTCCTTGGAATCCATTGCCACTCAATAGTGCCAAACATTTTGGCTATTCGATTCAATGGTTTTCGATGGCAGGTGTTTTCTTATTACTGACTTTAATTGTTTTTGTTCGTTGGCAAAAAAAGTTGCGTCACATGGAGGTGAAGCATGACATCTAAAGTAACCAAAGGACGACTAATGTTGATTGCGCTGGTTTGTACGTTCGCGCTTCCCGCTGTCATTGCAAAAGTCATTCTCACACAAGGGTGGTATCAAAGCGGAGTGACCAATAGAGGCGAGTTAGTCGAACCATACACGACGTTAGAGCAGCTTGGTCAAGAGTCACCTCTCAAAGACCATGGTTGGCAACTCGCTTATGTATTGCCTAACGAATGCACTGAACAGTGTAAACAGCAGCTTTACCTGCTTCAGCAAAGCCATGTTGCTTTAGGTAAGTATCAAGAGCGAGTAGTGCCAGTCGTTTGGCAGACTGAGCATTCAGATCCCATGGAAGTATCGATGTTAGCGATGCAAATGAATGAATTGGTTACCGCTAAAGTGAAACCTGGGCAAATGTTGATCGTTGATCCTCTTGGGCAACTGGTGATGTCTTACTCGCCGAAACCAAATGAGGACTTAGTCCTAATGAATAAAGGTATGTTGGCGGACTTACGCAAGCTCTTAAAACTGTCACGAGTCGGTTAGAGGAAGTGCATATGAAATTAATTCAGTTGGTTAGATTCAGTTTGCTCCTAACTCTCGTGGTGATCATGCTAGGGGCATATACTCGCCTTTCAGATGCAGGGTTAGGTTGCCCGGACTGGCCTGGTTGTTATGGGCACTTTTCTGTGCCGCATCAAGAAGAAGACGTCATACGTGCTAACCTGAACTTCCCCGAGCGGGCAGTAGAGCATGAGAAAGCATGGCTTGAGATGATTCATCGCTATTTTGCAGGAACGTTAGGTTTAGTCATTTTTGCGATGGCAGCGATATCAATAAGGTCTGAGCGTGTAAATTCAACCATTCCAATGTTGCTAAGCGTATTGGTGATTGGGCAGGCACTTTTGGGAATGTGGACAGTTACTCTTAAATTAATGCCCGTCATCGTGATGCTTCACTTGCTCGGTGGTTTTGTTTTATTGGCGTTACAGGCGATTTTTTACTGCCAATTAAAAGCGCAAAACAATCTCTATTTCTCTCCATCTTCTAGCTCTCTGAGAGGCTTTTCATTGTTGGTTTTCCTGGTTGTTTTGGTGCAAGTGCTCCTTGGAGGATGGACTTCGTCAAATTATGCTGCGCTGATGTGTACCACACTGCCGATTTGTGAGGGAGACTGGATGAGCCATCTCTCATGGAAAGAAGCGTTTTCTTTCTGGCAAACTGGATTCGAGAATTATGAATTTGGTGTTTTGGAGTATCCGGCAAGAATGACTATACACGTCACTCATCGTATAGGCGCTATTGTTACCGCCACCGTGGTATTGGCTTATAGTATTGGGCTTATGAGGCAAGATTCTCATCATTCACAGAGAATCGGAGGGTGGTTGTTATTCACTCTGGTGTGCCAAATTATGCTGGGTGTAAGCAACGTAGTATTTCAACTTCCTATCTATGTCGCGGTGGCACACAACCTTGGTGCCGCTGTTATGTTGAGTCTCGTTTGTGTTAGCCAGTTTTACTTGTGGCAGGGTAAAACGGCTTGGAATTACACCGCGAAAGGAGTTCGCTATGAGTAAAGAAATCGCGCTGTCGTTAAATGGGCGAAAGCGACTAAGTTCCGTTTATTTGAAGTTAACGAAACCTAAAGTGGTGGCGTTAATGTTGGTGACGGCAGTAGTAGGGATGAGCTTAGCCCCAGTTGATGATTTCCCCTGGTTTCATGCGGTAGTTGGCCTAACGGGGATTGGTCTGATGGCAGGGTCTGCGGCAGCGTTTAATCATCTAATTGACCGCCGAATTGATGCGAGAATGGCACGCACACACAAACGACCATTGCCATCGGGTGAGACAAAGCCATCATCGGTGATAGCCTTCGCTACAGTTTTAGGTGTCTTAGGGTTTGTACTTCTCTATGCGATGGTCAACCCGCTGACGGCATGGTTGACTTTGATGAGTTTGCTCGGCTATGCGATGGTATACACAATGTACCTCAAACGTGCTACGCCCCAAAATATCGTCATTGCAGGGATTGCCGGTGCGATGCCGCCTCTTCTCGGTTGGACTGCTGTAACAGGGCAATTACATGCGAATGCTTGGCTGCTCGTGATGATCATTTTTATCTGGACGCCACCACATTTTTGGGCTCTCGCTATTCATCGTGTCGAGGATTACCGCAAGGTAGATATTCCCATGCTGCCAGTGACACACGGCATTGAGTACACCAAAACTTCTATTCTGTTGTATACGGTGCTATTGACTTTGGTTTGTGTTCTACCGGTTTTGGTTGGCATGGTCGGCGTGGTGTATCTTTTTGCCTCGCTACTACTCAATGTTGGCTTTATGTACCATGCATGGAAGCTAAAATATGCACCAGAGCCAAATACCGCGATGGAGACGTTTAAATTCTCTATCTATCATCTTTTGGCGTTGTTCATTGCATTGCTTTCGGATCACTATATTGGTTTTTAACCTTTCTTAAAACAGAAAACGCCGCGTGGTTCGCGGCGTTTTTGGTTTTGATACTTTGGCTTTAAGACAAAGCTTTCTAGATTTATTGAATTTCTAGCAGTTCAACATCAAAGATCAAAACACTTGCTGGTGGAATTGGGCCAGAGCCACTCTTACCATAGCCAAGCGTGCTTGGTACGAAAAGGCGGATTTTCTCACCTTCTACCATGTATTGTAGACCTTCTTGCCAGCCTTTAATGACTTGGTTAAGACCAAATGAAATCGGCTCACCACGATTAACAGAGCTATCGAATACCGTGCCATCAATCAGGGTGCCGTGGTAGTGTACTTTTACTTTACTTGTTGCAGTTGGGTGAACCTCACCTTCGCCTTTTTCAAGAACCATGTATTGAAGGCCACTTTCTGTTGTGATGACGCCTTCTTTTTTCGCATTCTCTAGTAAGAATGCTTGGCCTTTGGCAAAGTTTTCATCTGCTACTTTATGGTTTGTCCAAGTACGGTAAATGAAAAAGCCCGCCAAAATAAAAATAATAAGAGGAAACAAAAATTTAGACACGTAATCTCCTTGTCTATTTAGGTTGTTTTAGCAAAAAGTTGATGGTTTCTGCCATGGCTTCAACGCTGTCATGACCACCAGTAATCACTTGATATTTTCCGTTTACGATAAAGGCTGGAACGGAGTTAATTTGGCCGCGAGTCGTGATCGCTTCTGCCTTAGTGATGTACTCAAACAGCGTTTTTTGCTGAGCTTCATCTAAATGGTAAGGGCTGATAAGGTTGCGAGACTCAAAGGCTTTCTCAACAGCGATTTGGCGTTCCTCAGCCGTTGCATCGGCACCCATTTGCACAGCAGTAAAAAGATCCGCCATAAACGCTTTATCTGGTGTTGATTCAAGCTGCATTACGGCAGTATAGAAGATGATGGCGCTCACTTGTGCACTTTCATTGAACGTTACATGCATTTTTTCAACGCTTTGATCGGTCAATGATTCAATTTGAGGGACAAACTCTTCCATTGAGCGGCAGTGGCCACAAGTTAAAGAGAATGCTTCAGTCAGGGGAGCTAAATCATATTCTTCAAGGGATACTGGCAAAACTTCGTATTGTTTGCCTTGCTGAGGCTGACTCTTGCCGCTATCGCATGCCGACAAAGCCATTACGGCAACAACAACAGCAAAGCCTTTCGATATGGTTTTTAACATAGTAGTGCTCTAAATGAGAAATTTGCGTTAGTTTATCGGTTAACGATAGTGACTAAAACCATTAAATAACAATAAAGTGAGACCATTGGTAACAGACTTAGCCTGACGTATGGGCTGCAAGGGTAGGGTATTTTAGTGTTGCGTTTTATTTGAGAGATGATTTTGCATTGACTCCAGTGGCATGAACGCTGCATAGACAAACCAATCGGTGGACAAAAGCGCTAAAGATTCGGCGTGTTTTGTCGACACAATGAACAAGAGTTTTTCTACGTTGGTAATGGTATGAAGCATTGGTTTTTAATTGTTTGTGGCATTCTGGCCGGGTGCAGTAGCCTCGATCAAGATATGGTCCCAGGTGGGGACATTTTAGATACAGCTCCTAAATCAAACACAGAGCTGAGACACCCAGAATGGGGATACCCGAGCGCATCCAATGTGGCTTCTTCCCCTCGTTCATATCAAACGGCGAGGGCGTCAGTAAAAAAGTCGCAAAACGTGACCTCTCTGGAAATGTTCCTGAGCAGGCATAACATTCCTCACGAGACGCTCAGTGGTGGTCACCTGATGATACGTTTGAAAGAGCAAGTGCATTTTCAAACGGGTTCTGCACGGTTATCGGCTCAATCTCAAGACTGGATTCGAAACATTGGTCACTATCTGGCTGGAAGAACTGATGTTGATGTCGTGATTGATGGTCATGCGGATAGCACGGGAGCTGAAAGCTTCAATGACACGCTATCTGAAAAGCGAGCTCGTGAAGTAGAAAAACAACTATTGGCGACGAGTATTCCACGTCAACGAGTGTTTTCTAGAGGCTTCGGAGAGTATGTACCGAAGTGCAGCAATGCGACAGCGAGTGGTAAAGCTTGCAATCGGCGCGTAGAGCTAACATTGATCGTGGATGAATAACGCAGACGTTAGGCGGTAATCTTCGTTGTGTTGTTCTCGCATACCCGTTATTTGCTTAGTGGAGTTTAAGTTCGGAGTTGAGCAAGAAGACTGAATAAGGAAAGCTCGCACGGCAACATTTAGCTAGAAAAAATAGAAAAGAGGCACCGTTAGGTGCCTCTTTTACATCCGCCAATGTTCATAGGGGGAACTTAGGCAAATTCTTTTTCAACGTAAGCGACGATGTCAGATGACTCGTATAACCACTGTGTCTCGCCATCTTTTTCGATACGAAGACAAGGGACTTTAACTCGCCCACCACCTTGCTCTAGTTCAGCTCGATGAGTCGGGTTATTTTTTGCATCACGTAGCTCAATGTTCACCGATTGACGCTTCATTGCACGGCGGACCTTTACGCAAAAAGGGCAGGCTTCAAATTGGTAAAGTGCGTATTGTTTCGCTTTTTCATCAATACGTTGCTGTTCTTCTGCGGTGCGCTTAATACCACGAGGTGAGAACACCGCGTTCAGCAATAAGATAACCTTGCCTAAAATCCAACGGATAAACTTCATAATGATCCCTTGATGTTCATTGGGTAATTGTCCTTTAAGAATGCAATCATGATGCTTGTTGCACTGAACGTGAAGTCTATCAGTTGTTTGAAATGGATAAAACCATGTATTTTATGCGGAAAATAGACGTTTAAACCAACCCCAAAAGCCACTTGCTGAAGCCGGACGGGCTTCTTTACCTTGATAAAAACTTTGCATGAGTTCGGTTCTGAATGCATCAACGTCCATGCGTTTTATGACAAGCTCATGCTGCAATGTATTTTGAGTCTGCTCGGCATGATCGTGCGCCAAGCTGAAATCCATATTTAAATAGCCTTGCGTGTATAACCAAAGGTGGGTGACTAAGATTAGGTCTTCAGCAGATTGGTTTGTAAACTTATCCGCGTGCTCATTACCCAAGGAGTCAGTCAGAACTTGCTGCATACGCTGGGTAGAGTGAGCATTTTGCTCGTAGTTAGCACTTGCTTCAATATGTGATTTGGTCAAAAGGCCAAGCAGGTGAAGAGTAGGTGCTGTTGAGGGTTTGTTCTCACAAACTTTTGTAAATAGTTGTGACTGTTCTTTTAACCAACGTCGCTTTGCTGCTTTATGTTCTTTAACAAAGGGGATTTCTTCAAATCCCATCTCTTGACTCAGTTCACTAAGAGACGTCATGGTTTTTTAGTTCCTTCACCGTTACTTCGATATGTTGATCATTGATATCAACAAAAATTGAGCTGCCAGTAATCATAACAGAAAGGTTAGTACCTCGGTCAAGATGCTGACAAATCAAGTCGATAGCGTCATAGTCAAAGCTCTCTACGTTGACGGGAAGCATTGAGAACTTTCCTGACATTTTGTCCCACCAGACAGCCGCTTTGGTGTTATAAGTGTAAACTTTTACATGCTTTGCGAGGCGAGAAGCTTTCTTAATTCTGTCTGGTTCTGGTTCGCCAATTTCAATCCAGTGAGTAATGCTTTGATCATCGCCAACATGCCATAAATCAGGCTCTTCAATCGTAGAGAGTCCTTTTGTAAACTCTAGATTGCTTTGAGCATTTAAACAGTAAGCTAGAATGCGAGCCAACATTCGTTGCGGCTTTTCAGAAGGGTGAAGGGCGATAGTTAGATTTTTAGAATCGTAATAGTCATTATTCATATTGGAAATGGCGATACGAAATTTGTAAATGGTTGGTTTAAGAGCCATAGATTTATATCGTTTTGTTGGCAAAATAAGTTTTAGGCAAAAAAATAGCCAGCTTTAAAAGCTGGCTATCGTATCAAATTCTTTAAGAATTAAAGTACTTTGATTTGCTCTGCTTGAGGGCCTTTTTGGCCTTGAGAGATAACAAATTCTACTTTCTGGCCTTCAACTAGAGTACGGAAGCCGTCACCAGTGATTGCAGAGAAGTGAGCAAATACGTCAGGACCGTTTTCTTGTTGAATGAAACCGAAGCCTTTAGTTTCGTTGAACCACTTAACTGTGCCAGTAGCTGTGTTAGACATGTCTATTTCCTAAATATCTAAATAATGTAATCTTTCGCCTCAACGGCGCTTATAGCGTGGAAAAATAAATTGCTATTGCGTACCACAGGACGACGGGTTACAAGTAATCCAACGAAATGTGAAAACAAAGAACTTTCTTTCTAGCCGTGTTTGAGTCTAGGTTAATTCCACGAAGAGTCAACATATATTAGTGCTTTATGGACAAATATTTGTATTTAGTCACTATTTAACCAGCATGTTTTTGATTAAATTTCAAATAAATGACGGTGATGTGAAGTTTTTTAGCATAAAATTCAACTAAATCTATAAATTTGACTTATTTATATAATTATTGTCCAATCTGGTTCGACCATTAAGGAGGATTTATGGCAAAGCGTAAAATCAGTCCTCAACCGAGTGGCTCACAACATGAGACCGACTTCGGCAGAGGTGAAATCAAAGACAACGCGTTAAAAGCGGTTGTTACCAGTCAGCTGTTCCAAACACGAGTCGTTAAAGCGAAAAAAGGTAAAGGTAGCTTCAGCCGTAAAATGAAGCATAGAGGCAAAGAGCCCTATTCAAAGTTCTCCCCAAGGTGGATTTTGAATAGGGCTTTTTTATTGGTACTAGGTGTTTGCAAAACTGATGATATTCAATTTTTTAGTACCAGATAAGTTATTCCTAATTTATCATGTACTGCTTCAACTGCTTCAACTGCTTCAACTGCTTCAACTGCTTCAACTGCTTCAACTGCTTCAACTGCTTCAGCGAACCAGGCGTTGAAAGTACCAATTAAGTACTAAAACTTACTAAGTTAGATTCATATCAATAAGCGTCACTTCCTGTCTTATGCAACTCTACTATATCTTTAGTCTAATCAAACAGCCGAGATTATGGTTTAAAAAGACTGGTGAGAAGTAGGTATGTCATCGACGAGTTATGGTACTTATGGTTGCAAATGTAAAAAAGCGTGTGCTTCTTTATTACTACTGTGGCTGTCCATTTGTCCGATGGCGCATGCGCACAAATCAGAGTCTCATTCTTTAATTGTTGCTAACTCCAAAGCGTGGAAGCCGTTCTCTTACCTTAGCCCAGATGGTGAACCTAAAGGTATTTTAATCGACTTTTGGAAAGAGTACGCGGCGAACAACCAAATTGACGTTCAGTTTCTCCTTTTGGATTGGGATGCTTCTTTGCAAGCCGTAAAAGAGGGTAAGGCTGACTTTCACGGAGGACTTGTCTACTCGCCCGAAAGAGCGAAGTATATGGACTTTGGCGCCGTCATAATGCCTATCCAAACCAAATTGTACGTAAATAAAGATGTACTTTCGGTTGATATCAGGAGTGTTTTAACTGGCGAAATGACGCTGCCAATTGGCGTTGTTAAAGGAAGTTACGAGTCTGAGTTTGTTCAGACGAATTATCCGAATGCACCTATCGCAGAATACATTAACAATGATTCGATGATACAAGCCGCCGTCGATAAAAAGGTGCTGTACTTTGTTGCAGACCTGCAAGTTGCTAACTTTTATATGGCAACCACGCCGGGAGCGGGTATGTTTGTCCCGACAATTAGCTTATATAGTAAAGATCTTCGGATTGCAGCAGGAATGCACAGTGCAACTTCCATTTTAGAGGTATCAAGAGCGTTTGAAAAAGTCATCGATACGGACCGTGAGCGGATCCTCACCCGTTGGAGTGTGGTGAAAACGGTTTATCCACTTTATCTTTTCCCTATTGCTATTTTCATTATGGCGGTTGCAACGCTTTATCATATTTTTGCCCTCAAACGTATGGTTGCTCTTCGGACAAGGCAATTAACGATTGCCAATCAGCAATTGCTAGAGATGACGTTGACGGATTCTCTCACAAAGCTATACAACCGTAGACACCTGATTGAGCAATTGGCGCTACTGAATCATTTGAAGCGAAACTTAACGGTGATGGTGTTTGATATTGATGATTTTAAATCAATCAATGATCGATATGGCCACCTTGCTGGAGACCGAGCAATAGTTGCCATCGCAGAAGCCGCTAAGTCGATGACTGATGACCGAATGACATTGGCGAGAATTGGAGGAGAAGAGTTCGCACTCGTTACGTCGTCTCTGTCAGAGCGAGAAGCACTCAATTTTGCGAATATGCTTTGTAAAGCCGTTTACGATCAGCCTGTTATACTGGGCGGACAAGCAATTCATTTGAGTATCAGTTTGGGCTGTGCTTACTATCCTGAGTTTACCCACATCGTGAGCTTGCAAGATGCTGACGAGTTGATGTATCAAGGTAAGTCTGAAGGAAAGAATCGTGCAGTTTTCCAAGTCATAACAGACTGTCAGCTTCAACCTGCGCTTCGTCAAGTGAATTAGGTCTCGCTAATTCAACTGATACTTCAAAGCATCCTCAAGCCTCAAAGGTTTAGTCAGAGTAACGTGGTAAGCGTTGACGACCACGTTGCGTTGTTTTCTTTGAGGCCAATTTGCGTACAAATACTATCACTTTCATATATATAAACCCCCGCCTGCTCACGTTTTTATCATAGAAGCAGTAATTGTTTTAAAGTGATAAGTGATTTCTTGGTAAAGATCAGAACCCCTGTCTACACTCAGTGTAAAGTAATGCATATAAAGCATGATGCATACAGTGTTGTACAAAAACAATTAAAGAAGATAAGAAATAAGTTGGCTTGAGAAGGACGGGGAATGAACAACGAATGCTTTGCTAGGTTCCGAGCTGTCACGGATGAACTGTCAATGAAAGAATCGTTGTCAGTTGGGAAAGACCCTTATGCTCACTATCTCAAAGATATTGTGGGGATTGATTTGTTGTCTCGTGAAGAGGAGTTGCATTACGCCAAACTTAATCGAGCTGGTGATGAAGAAGCGCGCGAAATGTTGATTGAGTCTAATCTTCGACTTGTTGTGAAAATCGCAAAAGGTTACCTCAAACGGCCAGGTAATAACTTTACTCTGCTCGATTTAATAGAAGAAGGTAACATTGGTTTGATAAAAGCGGTCGATAAGTTCGATCCTGAGCCAGGCTACCGTTTTTCTACTTATGCGGTATGGTGGATTCGCGAGAATATAGAAGCGGCATTAATGAACAATGGCCGCACGGTACGTTTACCTGCTCATGTGTGCAAAGAGATAAATAGCCTGGCTTTAAAAAAGCTAGATGCGTCAAAAAGTGAGAGCAAGGAGTTGTCTATTTCTGAACTCTCACGCTGCTCAGGGGTGAAAGCAGAACGTATAGATGAACTTGTTGCTCTAAGTGGTTTTATTGATGTATCGACCACTGCGGACCTACATCGTGTTCCATTTGTTCTTGAACTGTGTGAAAGTGAGTACACGCCAGATCCACAACAAGACTGTGAAAACCAGTGCTTTACTCAAGCCATTGAAAATATTATTAAAACTTTGCCAACTAAGTTGCAGAAAGTCTTGATCCATCGATTCGGATTATTTGACCAGAGAGTGAAAACCTTGTCGGAAATAGGCCTGTTATTAAACGTATCTAACGAGCGTGTTCGTCAGATGCAGATAGAGGCGGTTGAACGCGTGCAGAAACGTCTCCGATTCGATGGTTGGGTTTGAGATTTTTAGCCCCTTATCCTAGCTGATTAATTTACTGGCTTGCTACTCTGTTCTTCCGTAAGTAACAGCAGCTCAAGCTGTGCTTTAGCTGCTGCCTCCAATCTCCATACACTCAATAATCGGTTAAGTGCTGCGCGATAAGTACGACTTTTGAGTAAAAAAGCGAGCGTACTTGTGTAGTTGTTTACGACTTGCGCTTGTGTCTCGACCAAAGCAGTTTTGTTTTCGATGTCGATGTGTTGAAGGTTAAAGTCAGGAAGAAACGCACACTCATACCATACCTCTACAATTTCACGAATTTCGAGTTCTTCTTCAGGCACGTCGAAGTCTTGTAACTGGTAGTTTTCTGGTATCGTTGATAAATAAACCACATCCAATTTGTCTGCAACAAATGTATACATCGGATTCCTTAGTGTACGCGCTTACAGAGTAAATAGTCTCATCGTTTACATTTTTGTCAATGACCGTGCTCAAGTATGAATGATGAACCACACCACATTCCGAACTTAACTTAGACTTTTTAAGTACTTATCGGTTAACCCGAAATACTTCAGGTTGCCATCTGGCTCCAAGACTAAGCTCATATTGGATGTAGAGATCATGCCCGGATCATTCGTTGAGAAAATAACGGTCTTATTGAGTAGTTTGTCGCTAAATAACCGCTTGAAGTAGTGGGAATTTTCTTGCTCTGCACCATTAAATGGCTCGTCAATGATAATCAAAGATTGTTCGCAGTTGCCTAGCCCTAATGCGAGCCGCAGTCTTTGTTGAATACCATTTGGTAAACTTTTACAGATATCAACGCTCAATTGAGTGTCCAGGCCTTGTGGCAACCATGTATCGAGCTCAAAGAAACTCACCATTTCACGCATTTTTTCTGTTGGGATTAACCCATTATGCAAGATGAAGTTAGTCTCCAAGGAGCCTTCAAAAATATGCAGGTTAAACGGGATGTAGTTAATCGAGGTTCGATAGCGGTAACTGTTGAATTGTTTGATGTTATAACCGTCCACCGAAACTGAGCCTTGATAGCGTTCCTCTAGCCCAGCGATAATAGAAATGAGCGTCGTTTTACCGCAACCTGTTGGTCCACAAATCACAACTTTTGCGCCCGGTGGAATTTTAAAACCAAGATTAGTTAAGCCTGTTGCCGCACCACTATAACGATGGCTCACACCAGAGCCGACGATACTACCTTGAAAGAGGCGAATAGGGGGGCTTTTCTCTAACGTTAGCTTATCGTCATTCATCGCCATAAGGTTGTTGATTTGCGCAGAAGACGCCTTAATGGATTGGAACTTAGAAATAGAGTTGTAGATGCCCATAATAGGCCCCAACGCCTTCCAGACTAAAATTACGGTAGCAAGCATTGCACCTGTATCGGAGGTGCCGTCCATCACGCCGATAACGGCCGCGACGATACTTGCGGTACCAATAACCTGAATCAAACTCCCGCCTGCTGCCTGAACCCTGCTATTAGTCACTGAAACATGTTCTGCATCGTTTGTGCTTTGTAAATGTGATGCGCTAAAGCGGGACTGGATAACACGCAACAATGGCAAGCCTTGGATGGTTTTTATACCACGAAGAATCTCATTCCATTGGTAAGAAACCATGGCGTTGGCGCGAGAGCTCTTGGACGTGGCTTGCGAGTAGATGTAACGAGAATAAACACAGAACACCAACATTAGAATCAACCCCGCCATAACGACTAGCGCTGCGGTACCAGACATAAGAGCAATGGCAATAATGAATACGATAACAAACGGCATGTCGAAGTAGCTTAATGTTGACTCTGCGGTTACCAAACGGCGGAAAGTGTCGATGTCTTTCAAACGTGCTAACTGAGAAGAGACACCAGCGGTAGATGTCATCGAATAAGGAAGCCACAACAGTTTGGATATTACGTTTTGAGAAATATGCACCGCCAAATCCTTCCCTGATGTGGCGATGATGTTGACCCGCATTTTCTTGAAAAAGTATTCCGAGAACCCAACAATCACAGCAAATAACGTGAGCCAATAGAGCGTGGCTTGCGAGCTAGAGGTTAAGGCGAAGTTGTACACACTCATAATAAAAAAAGGCTGGAGTGCGCCGAGAATGCTGACCACGAAGCTGAGAATAATCAGGCTTTTGAGTTCATTGTTGTAGCGATAAAACGCGTATTTAATCCAGTTGGTGCGGTCTTGAGATTCAGGTGGTGGCTCTCGGAACAAGCGCGAGTATTCGCTGATCGAGACCAACAAGCATGGCTTTTTGCAGAGCGGGTATTCAATGGTGTTGTTATTGGTGTAATCAAACAGGATCAGCTTGCCGTCTTTGGTGCTCAAGAAAATCGCAGTGAGGTTTTCTATCTCGATAAAACAAGGGTGAGGATGCCCCTCGATGTGCTCCAACGTTTTTAGTTTGGTGACGTCACAACGGTAACCAAGGCGTTCAATCGTGGCGATAAAACTGTCGCTGTCTTTTGGCTTAGGGATAAAAGCGTCGCTGAGGATAGAAGGTGTGCCTTCCCATTCAAGCGCAATGAGTGTGTAAGCTAAGCCATGAATCAAAGGTGACTGATTGTATCGCTCGTCATAACTGCGAGCCTCAAAGTCCAACAAGCGTTGAGGGACATTATTAAAATCAACCAAAATACTCATTGGTCACCTCCGGTAAGTTTGACGCGTTTGAGGCGATGATTGAGTTTGTCCATCTTGTTGCTGACGATGATGAGGATTTTGTCGTTGGCGCGATAGGCGGTGCTGGTCAAAACCAATCGAGCAAAGTCGTCATCATAAACACAGTCGATGTCGTCGAAGATCAACACACGTTTGTTCGCGAGTAAGGCACGCACTAACAACAAGGCATAAGCGACTTGGCGCGAGAATGGGTTGCGTAAATGTCCTTTAAGCTCGGTGTAAAAACCAGCGGGAAGGGCATCGATTTGTGCCTTGATGTTCATGGTTTCGCAAAGCGCAAATGCCGTGTTATTTAAGCTTGGGCGGAAACAAGTCAAGTTGTCGATGATGGTGCCTTCGACGAACGAACTGGTTTTGTCGACCATGAGCACGCTATTACGCCAGACGTTGTAGTTGACGTCATCGAGCGGTGTCTCGTTGATTTGGATATCGAGCTTGCTGTCGGTGTTTTGCCGCGTAATGCAATTGGCGAGGTGGGTTTTGCCCGCGCCGCTTTTCCCCGTCAGCAAGTAAGCCTGACCGCGTTCAAACTCGATGCGTTGTTTTTCCGAATACTTCACCGAGATGCGCTCGACTTCCGTCGTGTCGTTTTGTTGTTCTATAGATGCAGCAAGCTCAAGCAGCTCGGCGATACGTTGAATATGAAGCTTGTTCAACTCCCAGCGGCTCACCGTGCGCATTACTTGCTGGTATGGCGCGAAGTAGCGGTTGGTAAGCATGATGATGGCAGCCATGATGCCTTGGCTCGATTGCATGTTGATAACTGCCGTTGCCAAAACCACCACCACACAAGCGATGGAGAGCTGTTGTATGAGCGACAAGATAAGGTTGAAGTTTGATTCAATTTGCTCGTATTTGATGTTCTCGACTTCACGTTCTTCCACCATTTGTGTCATCAAGCTCTCAACGCGATATTCCATATTGCGCGCTTTGATATCGAGTGGGCTAGAGATGATCTCGATGATTTTAGAAGTAGTTAAGCCTTCGATGTCGGATTTGTTTTCTAAGCTGTTGATTTTCTGCTTTGAAAGACTGAGTGCGAACACCGCCAAAATGATGGAGGCGAGCAAGATGGTCACTCCCGCCCAAATGTTGATCACACCGATAATCAGAATGGTCAGTATACTGACGGCAAGGTTGATCAATGCCCGTACAGATTCTCCGCCAAAGAAGGATTTAATCTCTGGAATGGTGGCAATACGCTCTAGATATTCACCGGGTTCTAGACGACGAAACTTCGAAATCTCAGCCAAACAGATGGATTGAAACACCTTGTTGGTTAAGTTGGTTTCGAACTGCTTCATGATCACCGACGAAATCTTCTCTTCCTGATTTTTTAAGTGATAGTCGAGGAGGATGGTTATTAAGATAATGGCAAACAGAAGAAACAGCGTGTCTTTGGCTTGGTTAGGTAAAACTCGGTCAAAAATAATCAGTATCGAAAAGGGCAGCACTAAACCAAACAGCGTGGAGATGACCGTTGAGAAAGTCAGATAACACTTGTCAGCAAAGTTAATCTTCTGGGAAAAGTGCTCAGTTTGCATTGCGACCTCCTTTCTTAATCGATGGTTTGGAGAGAAGGTGTTTTGGAACTAAGTCTTGATTGCTTCTGCCTTCGATATCGCCCATCAACTGCATGATGCTTTCGATGGATTGCACCGACAGCATGCCTTTGATTTGCTCAAGATTGATCGATTCAATGATGTAGTCATAACGCGCGCTCTCGTAATCACGTAGCGCGCTAAACAGTTTACTTTCCGCTGCCAGTAAGTCGGTAATGGTTCGCGTACCAAGCTGATAGGCGCGTTGAATGCCTTTGTAGGAAGCGTAGTTGGCACGGATGATGTTCTCGTAACTGCTAATAGCTCGGGAGAAGTCGTTAATGTTGAGTACTGAGGTGTTAACGCTATTGCGCGTCGCGAACAATGAATCTTGGTACAGCAGCTCGGTTCGCTCGATGGCAGTCGACGATTTTTGATAACCGTAGTAATCCGAACCGCCGGAGAAAATTGGCACATTCAAGTTCAACCCGACGCTCGTCGAGTTACTGTCCCCTGTTGCGGTTGGGTCGGTTCGGTCATAGTTGTTCGCATCGTCGTAACGGTAACTGGCAGAGAGCGATACGGTCGGCACAAAGTTTGAACCGCTTTCTTTCAAGCCTCTTCGGCTGCGCTCGACGGTTTTCTTCGCAACCAATAAGTCGTTATTGAGCTTCAAAGCTTGTTCAAGAATCTCACGTTGTTCGGATTCGCTGATTTCCTCCAAGGGAACACTTTCGTAGATGTCTTGTGATGGGGTGACTGGGTATTGAACTTGAATCTCTAAACCGTTCAAAATTACGCGCCGGTCTTTCTCTAAGGTTCTTAAGCGATTGGCAATGCCTTCTTTCTGGGCAATTACCTCATACAACTCGCTCGCCGCAGTGTTGCCAAGTTCCACGTTGCGACGCATTTGGCGCTCACGTGTTTCAGACGATTTAAGTTCTACTTGGGTGGCTTTGATTTGCGCGTTGTTTTTGAGGTATTCGAAATATTGCGTCGCGATTTCAGAAATGGTGCTCTGGATTTTGTTCTCGTGTTTGATTTCTTCAATGTTGAAATCAAGCTTCGCGGTGCCGTATTTAAAGATGTCACCAAGGTTAAACACCGATTGGGATAAAGACACGCTGTAGCTGTTCGAGTTGTAGCTAGAACGTGTATCCGGTGTTCCCGTTAATATGGTTTCGTTTTCATTCCATGTGGTATCAGCAGCACCGTTTAAAGAGGGTAGAAACTTAGAACGGCTAATGTCGATGTTGTATTCGTTTTCTTCCACGCCTTTGTCACTAGCGCGCAGAGATAAATTGTTTTCCAAGCCGAGTTTGACCGCCTCAAGCAAGGTGGTCGCCATTGCCGAAGGAGCGTTGCTCAATGTAAGCGCTGCCAATATACAGCTAGTTAAGTTTCTGTACCGCCACATACTTGTTGATCACCTTGATGATTTCGTCGTTTTTATAAGGTTTGCTGATCACGTAATCCATTCCAGCTTCGATACAAGCTTGGTGTTCATTACTGCTGGTCAATGCTGTCGCACCTATAATGGTGCAAGGGTTCTGTCCGCTCTCTTGTTCGTATTGTCGAATGCGTTTGGTCGCTTCAATGCCGCCCATGCCCGGCATGATGCAGTCCATAAAAATGATGTCTGAGCGCTGATTCATGAAATGCTGAACGGCGTCTGCGCCATCGCCAACGGTGTCGGCTTCGTATTCTTGCTTGCTCAAAATACGTTTGAGTAGAATCTGTTGAACACGGTCATCCTCCACAATCAGGAATGAGCTGTTCTCCATCTGTTCTTCAGAGGCTTCCGCTTCCATGATTGCTAATAGGTTAGGGATGAACTCATACGGAATCGCAGGGGAGTTCAGAATCTTGTCGACAAAGGTATGGCTCTCTTGTGCTTGCTGAGTGCTAGTGACTGAAAGCAACAACTTGGTGTTCGGGTGATTGCGCAGTTGCGATTTCACCGTTTTGCTCAGTGAGGGCAGCTTGTTTGGCTCGAACGTGTCGGTCAGCATGATGGCATCGTATTCGCCAAAGGTTTTTGCAGCAGAGAAGAGTTCGTTCGGCGTTCGAATTGGCGTGATCTCCAAGCCCAAGTTGACTAACATTTTGTTCATTACATCAATGCGCAGCTGAGAGTTGGCACACAGCAACAAACGCTTATTGTCGAAGCGAGTTTTCTCGGTGTGGAAGCTTTTGGCTTTCAAATCGAGCTGAATTTGAAAACGTTCCTGATTGCCCGATTGATACCAATGGCTCTCGTAATAGCCATAATCTTTCAGTACGCTTTTCGCCAAATCGTCTTTGGTTGCAGTGTGCTGCTTATGGTCGCTCCAGTGTAGGGTATTGAGCTTGGCAAACGGCACATCCAGTGTGGTTAAGAAGTTTAGATTGATGGTCAAGCGGGTGTTTTCAATGTCTGACGCCGCGCCTGACTCAATGGTGACAAACAGTTTCTTATCGGCTTTGAGTTGGATGGCATTCGATAACTGTAGGAACAACACCCAGAATAAGCTGGTGGATTGTCCTTCAACACGGTTTGGTAAGTTATCTGAGATAAAGCAGTCTAGCTCACCTTCATTTCGCTGCACTTTGGAACTGATGTGAATCATCAATTCAGACAGCACATTCAGCAGTGAAAACTCTTTAGATTTGCTCTCGGTCCCTTGTGAAATGAGTCGGTTGTAGTTCTCTGCCAATTCAGACAGGGTATTGGCAGCCGAGGTTATATCTTGCGCCATCAACACGCCGCTCTCATCGGTCTCTTGAACGAGATATTGCACGCCGCCGTTAATGGTGTTGGTGATGCCACGAATCTCGTAACCAATCAGAGCATAGAGCTGCTTGTAGAGATCGTTATTGCGTTTTTGTTCTTCGAGTTTGCTGAAAATCAGTTTTAGGTGAGAGTAGATCTGACGCTGCTTCGGATTGATGCTCACTTCATTCAGCAACTCTTCCAACCTTTGTAAATCCAGTTGTTTGAGCTCTTGATAAAGCTCATCGAATTCTTGGTCAATGTCACGCTCATTCGAGCTGGATTTTTTCAGCTTAAGGATTGCCACCAAGTTCGATAGCACTGCGATACCAACCAGTACGACAACGACCACAAACAACCAAATGAAGAACTCGTTTTTCTCCATCATTAGGTCGCTCGCATGGTTGTTAAATATGGTCCGGTAGTTGTCGTCCATTTGTAGGTAGTTATTGGTGAGCGAGAGGTACAGTGCCAACACATCGTCGCGTGTTTTTTGGCTGTCTGAGAACCGATTGATTGCCAGTTCAAGCTGCGTGTATTCGGTCGCGCCCACCAAGCTAAACTCGGTTTTGTTGAGTGACGCGAGCGACTTAAATTGGTCAATTTCGTCTTTCAGAACATCAAAATCAAGCTCTGTTGCACTGCAATAACGTGCGCTTAAACAGCGTTGAAGCGTTTGAATATCAAACTCGATAGTTTGGTTGAGCTGTTGAGCTTGAACCAACAGAGGCGCGTTTTGCACTTTCTCGACTGAATCCACTTTGTCCCAAGAGATATACAAATAAAAGGCGAGGGCAGCCAGCATCAAGCTGAAAGCAATGCTTAGGCGCATAACAGGAACGGAAATATTGTAAGAAGGTTTGCTACTCATCCATCACCTCTCATCGAATGCGTCTTCGATAGCCGACATAACCGGCTTCGCTGCGTATTCGATAACCCGGCGTGAACCTGTTTTCACGTCTGCGGTAAACTCCATATAAGGGGACAGCTTGTATTGTGTGCCTCCGCGCTCTAGATAGTTTTGACTGATTTGGATTTCCGCGAGGTAGAATTCAGCGTCTTCTTCTTCATAAGAAGAACGGCTGATCGATGCAATTCGACCTTCCAAAAATCCGTATTTGGCAAAGTTGTAGGTATCCATCTTCACTTTGACCGCTTGTCCGATTTCTACAAAACCCATGTCTTTACGCGGGATCTTCGCCTCTCCATGAAGGGCGTTATTGATCGGTGCAATGTCCGCGATGCTTTCACCTGGCGGTATCACAGCGGAGCGGAAGTTGAAGTGCACTTTATCTACTACACCGTCAATAGGGGCGTAAACCACGAGGCGATCCACTTTATCTGAGTGTTGAGGACGTAATATACGTTTCAACTTTAAGTCCTTGTTTGCTTGAATGATTTGTGCTTGATACTCGGCATTACGATTCTCCACCAAGTCTCGGTACTGCTTCTCTAGTTTGTCGAGTTGGAAGCGCTCATTCATGACCGACTCATCAAGGTTTTCTATCTCACGCACCATGTTTGACTCTTGAACCTGCATATTCAGAACATCGACGTAAGACGCCATTTCCTCTTTGTACAAGGTGTTCTTAATATTGAGCTGCTTGCGTATCAAGGAGAGCTGGTTCTCGGAGCTTTTACGGCGCTTGAGCATTGAATCAATAAGCGAATTCTTATGTTGGATATCGTGAGTGATCAACTCTTCATTGGAACGGTTTTTAGAAAACTCTTGCTGCCAGGTATTCATGTTGACTTGCACTAATTCTGGGTACTTTTCGATGTAGGCAGAAAAATCGGGTTCCACCATATCGCGCAGGCTTTCGTAACGAATCTTGTCTAGCTCAAGCTGAATGATCTCTGTGTTTACCGTATCAAGTTGAGTGTTTCTATCCAGAGAGCGAAGGCGTGCAATAGGCTGACCTTCATAAACCACTTCGCCTTTGCGCACTAGCATTTCTTCTAGAATACCGCCTTCAAGGTGTTGCACTTTTTCGATGTCAGATTCGAGCAATAGCTCACCGCGCACCGACACCACAATGTCGATACGAGCCTGAGATGCCACGGCGATAGCCACCATGGAAAGCAAAAAGATAACCAGCAAGGTTTTGTGTACGCTGGTCATTGCACTGGCTAGCACGATTGTATCGTCTGCTGTTACCTTCGAAGCTTCGTTGTTCGAAACGAGCGCCTTTTTGAGGTGATGTTCTATTTGCTTATTACTCATGAGCCACCCCTACGATTCACTACCTGTGCGGCTATCGATTGAATTTTCGATTTTTAACAGCTGGCTAATTTGTTTGTTTACGTTGTTAAGCTCGGTTTTAACGTCCTCAATCAATTCATTAGGAGCAGGGAAATGGTGTTTGTTTAAGTGTTCAAGCTTTGCCAATTTTGGTGGTAAGTCGTCATCACATAACAAGACGAGAATGGTCTTTAGTCTTTTTGAATAACATCTGAGTGCTTCAAAACGGTTTTGTTTATGCAGCATCTCAATATCAATCCCTGCGTCACTGAAATCTTGGTAAAAATCGCCTAATAGCAATTGCAGCCCTTTATGGCTGTTGTCGACTGAGCGCAACAGATTTGTCATATTTATCATTATCCCACCGCACTAATTGCTTTAATGACAACAAGTAAGGATCTTTATACTGGGTTTTCAAATTTTTTTGTTTTTATAGAACTCGAAAGGTATGAAAAAAGTTGTATAAAAAAGTTGGTTTCTAAAAATGGTGTCCTTTACTGCCTCTAAGTACGATCAGTTAGCTAAAAGCAACGGAGGCTGTAATGGCAGGCGACACTAATCAAGAAAAAGACAATGAAAAGCTTAACGATGCGGTAGAGCAAACAGAAACGAAGGATACGGGGACAAAAGAAGAAAAACAGCAGTCGACCGTCTCTTCGACTGTAGCGACCGGTGCTGAAAGTGCAGATGCTGTTGATGAAGCCAATCGTGCGATGGAAGAAAATCCTAGTGGCGCGGGTACGGAAGAAGAAGCAGTGAGCTCGGGTGGCGCAGTTCAAGAAGAGGATACTGAAAGTAGCAGCGACTCTGACGCTGCACAATCCAATATTGTTGATAGTGTAGCTTCTAGCGGAGAATCAGGTGACGAGGCTCTGGGCAGCGGTGGTTCGGATTCTGGGGCGGGTGCCCAAGCGGTCGGTGGTGGTGATGCCTCTGGCTCTGAAGGTGGTTTGGACGCAGAAGGCAATGAAGCGCAAGGACAAGCGGTACAAACTTCATCTGCGCCAAGTGCTTCTTCAGACTCTGAAGGTTCTCAAGGTGGTGACGAGCTAGATTCAGAAACCACTGAAGAGAGCTTCGCGGTGGATGTACAAGACACTAGCGAAGAAACCACGACGCAAGTAGAAGACGATTTCGACTCCGAAACTACGAGCGAGACGTTCCAAATTAAAGTCGAAGGTGAAAATGACGCGCCAGAAGTAGGGCAAGATCTGGCATACATCATGGATGAAGATGGCACTATTACCTTCACTCAAGAACAACTTCTCGGGTACGCGAGTGATGTTGATGGCGATGATCTTGCCGCATTTAACGTGCAAGTGGGTGCTAATGCATCCGTTGTGGATAATGGTGATGGCACTTATACCGTCACACCTGAAGCTGATTTTAATGGTGAACTCGACTTAACGTTTGATATCAGTGATGGTCAAGAAACCATTTCTAGTTCGATTGATTTAACTGTTCGTCCAATCAATGACGCACCAGTGCCGGAAGATAAAACCTTTGAGGTGGAAGAAGACGGCACGCTGATCTTCACCGATGCTGACCTGCTTGCTGGTGCAACGGATATTGAAGGCGATAACCTAACAGTTGAGGGCGTAAGCTACGACGGTGGCGACGGCATCCTGACCGACAACGGTAATGGGACTTACACTTTTGCGCCAAATGAAAACTTCAATGGCGATGTGAACTTTAGCTTTGATGTGTCCGACGGCACGGATACGGTTTCTGCCAACATTGATGTAAGCGTTACGCCAGTCGACGATGCACCAGTATCTGGCAATCTTGCATACTCGGTGGATGAAGATGGCTCGATTCGTTTGAGCCAAGAGCAGTTGTTGTCGCAAGCTTCCGATGTGGAAGGCGATGCACTGACGGCATCTAATCTTTCGGTAGATGGCAACGCGACGGTAACTCAAAATGACGATGGTAGCTTCACCATCACGCCGGACGCAGATTTTAATGGTGATATCGACATCAGCTTTGATATCTCAGATGGCACGAATACCGTTCAAGCAACCGCTGACCTAACCGTTAATCCAATCAACGATCTGCCTGTTCCTCAAGACCAACAGTTCAGCGTGGAAGAAGATGGCACGCTGATCTTTACGGACGCAGACCTGCTCAGTGGTGCAACGGATATTGAAGGCGATAACCTAACGGTTGAGGGCGTAAGCTACGACGGTGGTGACGGCATCCTGACCGACAACGGTAATGGGACCTACACTTTTGCGCCAAATGAAAACTTCAATGGCGATGTGAACTTTAGCTTTGATGTGTCCGATGGCACAGATACGGTTTCTGCCAACATTGATGTTAACGTTACGCCAGTTGATGATGCGCCAGTATCTGGCAATCTTGCTTACTCAGTGGATGAAGATGGCTCGATTCGTTTGAGCCAAGAACAGTTGTTGTCGCAAGCTTCTGACGTGGAAGGCGATGCACTGACGGCTTCTAACCTTTCGGTAGATGGCAACGCGACGGTGACTCAAAATGACGATGGTAGCTTCACCATCACGCCGGACGCAGATTTCAACGGTGATATCGACATTAGCTTTGATATTTCAGATGGCACGAATACCGTTCAAGCAACCGCTGACCTAACCGTTAATCCAATCAACGATCTGCCTGTTCCTCAAGACCAACAATTCAGTGTGGAAGAGGACGGCACGCTACAATTTACCGATGCGGATCTGCTTGCAGGTGCGACCGACATTGAAGGCGATGACCTTTCTGTAACGGGAATCAGCTACGAAGGAACCGACGGCGTTCTAACTGACAATGGCGATGGCACGTATAGCTTTGCGCCAAATGAGAACTTCAACGGTGATGTAAACTTCAGCTTCGACGTATCTGATGGCACAGATACAGTTTCAGCGAATGTGGATGTGAGCGTTACGCCGGTGAATGATCCTCCGGTGGCAGGCTCAACGTCTTACACGGTTCACGAAGACAACTCTATTACCATTTCTGACGCGCAGCTGTTGGCAAACTCTTCGGATTTAGAAGGGGATGTCTCGATAGATAGCGTGAGCTACTCTGGCAGCGATGGTGTGTTGCAAATCAATGGTGACGGTACGTACACCTTCTCTCCAAATGAAAACTTTAATGGTGAAGTGACGCTTGATGTTGTCGTCGCTGATGAAGAAGGCGCAACGGATGCCACCACTGCTGGCATTACGGTGCTGGAAGTGAACGATCCACCAGTCGCAGGACCAACTTCTTACACCATTGATGAAGACTCAGTTCTGACCTTTAGTGAGTCGCAAGTGCTGTTGAATGCCTCTGATGTGGAAGGCGATGTAGAGCTTGTTGGCATTAGTTACGATGGTCCGGATGGCATTTTCACCGTTAACGATGATGGCACGTGCAGCTTCGCGCCAAACGAGAATTTTAACGGACAAGTTCAACTTGATGTGACCATTCGAGATGAAGATGGGGCAGAAGTTGATACCGTCATCAATGTGAATGTATTGCCAATCAATGATGCGCCAGTATCGGGTGATTTGGCTTACAGCGTTGATGAAGACGGTGCGATTACACTCAGCCAAGAACAGCTTCTTTCTCAAGCGTCTGATATTGAGGGAGATGGTCTGACTGCTAGCGATTTGAGTGTAGATGGAAACGCAACCGTCACAGCGAACGACGATGGCAGCTTCACGATTACGCCAGATGCGGACTTTAATGGTGACATTGATATCCAATTCAACATTACGGACGGCACAGACACTATCCAAGCAACGGCGGATCTAACGGTTAATCCGGTTAACGATCTTCCTGTTCCTCAAGACCAGCAGTTTAGTGTTGAAGAAGACGGCACGCTTCAGTTTACTGACGCAGACTTGCTTGCTGGCGCGACCGACATCGATGGCGATAACTTAACGGTTGACGGCATTAGCTACACAGGCAGCGATGGTGTGTTGACTGACCACGGTGATGGTACTTACACCTTTGCACCAAATGAAAACTTCAACGGTGATGTCAGCTTTAGCTTTGGTGTTTCTGACGGCACTGAGACCGTACCTGCCAATGTGGACGTGAGCGTCACTCCAGTGAACGATCCTCCGGTTGCGGGTTCAACGTCTTACACGGTTGATGAAGACAACGCGATTACCATTTCCGACGAGCAGCTTCTGGCTAACTCTTCGGATGTGGAAGGCGCAGTGTCCATCGATAGCGTGACCTATTCAGGCACCGATGGCGTATTCCAAGACAACGGTGACGGCACTTACACCTTCATGCCGAATGAGAACTTCAGCGGTGATATCAGCCTTGATGTGATTGTGGCGGATGAGCAAGGTGCGATTGACGAAACAACTGCAGGCATTACGGTTATTGAAGTGAATGACCCTCCAGTTGCCGGTCCAACGTCTTACACGATTGATGAAGATTCAGTACTGACATTCAGTGAGTCACAAATTCTTGCCAACGCATCTGATATCGAGGGTGATGTAGAGCTTGTTGGCATCAGCTATGAAGGCTCGGATGGTATCTTTACCGTCAATGGCGATGGTACTTGCAGCTTTGCACCAAACGAGAACTTCAATGGCCAAGTTCAGTTGGATGTGACCATTCAAGATGAAAATGGGGCGACCGTTGATACGCACATCAATGTCGACGTATTGCCAATCAACGATCCACCAGTATCGGGTGATTTGGCTTACACCATCAACGAAGACAGCTCAATCACGCTAAGCCAAGAGCAGCTGCTTGCCAAAGCGGGCGATATTGATAGCGAGAACCTTGAAGCCATCAATCTATCGACAGATGACAACGCAACGATTCAATACAACGATGATGGCAGTTACACCATCACACCGGATGAAAACTACAACGGCGACCTAGATCTGACCTTCGATATCATTGATAACGATGGTGGCTCGGTACAAGTTGGTCTGGACATTACGGTTAATCCTGTGAATGACTTGCCACAAGCGCAAGATCAACAGTTCACGGTAGAAGAAGATGGCACCTTGCTGTTCACGGATGCAGACCTATTGGAAGGCGCATCGGATATTGATGGCGATGATCTGTCTATCGAAAACGTTCTCTACACAGGTGCAGATGGTGTGCTTACCGACAATGGCGATGGCACCTACAGCTTCGCGCCGAATGAGAACTTCAACGGCGATGTTCAGTTCACATTCGATGTGTCTGACGGTACAGGTTCAACACCAGCATTCATTGATGTCAGCGTGACTCCAGTGAACGATCCTCCGGTGGCAGGTTCTACGTCTTACACGGTTCAAGAAGATGGTCAAATCACCATTAGTGACGAGCAGTTGTTAGCCAACTCTTCTGATGTGGAAGGCGACGTAGCCTTGGCGAATGTTAGCTACTCTGGTAACGACGGTAGCTTCGTGGACAATGGCGACGGCACATATACCTTTACGCCAAATGAGAACTTTGACGGTAACATTTCGCTCGACGTTACGGTTATCGACCAAGATGGTGCAACAGATACGACAACCGCAGGCATTGATGTTATCGCGGTGAACGACGCACCTGAAACATCAGGCATTCAAGCTGAAGTGGATGAAGATAACGCCATCACCATCACGCAAGAACAGTTGCTTGCGAATGCGACTGACATTGAAGGTGATGACCTTGTTGCCAGCAATCTACAAACCAATGACCCAGATGCGACGATCGTAGCCAACGATGATGGTTCATTCACTATTACGCATACGGAAAACTTCAATGGTGAGTTGGACTTCACTTACAACATCAGCGATGGCGAAAATGATGTTCTGACCACGTTGGATCTGACCGTTAATCCGGTCAACGATGCGCCAGAAGCGGGCGACGAGATCTTTATTCAAGCGGAAGAAGACGAAACCGTGGGTGTTTCTCTGCGTGAAGAGCCTGCGTTACGTCTCGACCAAGCCCCTGAAAACGGCATCATCGAAGCGAATCTAAATGACGAATGGGTACAGCTAGAAGTCGGGCAGGAGGTTCCTGCAGATACGGAAGTGCGCTTCATTCCAAATGATGATGCATTGGCAAACGGTACGCATACGAGTCAAATTGGTACCTTTGACGACAACGCCAGCCTTGATGATTGGGGTACTGCTGTTGACCCTTACACACGTGAGTTTGTTGATGGTGATTTGAAAGTTACCGTTCAAAGTAATGATGACCCACTCGGTGCGTGGAATGGTAAAACACACATCGGTCACGGTATTGGCGATACTGACCGTCAAGGCTTGAGTGGTGATGAAAAACTGACTGTGAGCGTTGAAGGTCAAGACATCAACGAAATCAGCTTCCATCTAGATGGTCTAGGCGGCTGGTTTATGGAGGAGTCTCGCCACTTTACAGAAGTCGAAATTCGCGCATTCAATTCCGATGGTGACTTGATCGACTCGATGACTTACCACAAAGAAGATCTTGGTAGCTATGAGACGGATTACACCCTAACGGTGAACGAGCCGGTGTCTTACTTTGAGCTAGGTACGATTCAAGGTAACGGTACTTACGTGGTTCAAAACATGACGGTTTCGCAAACTTGTCATGATGAAGCGGTGTTCACATCTATTGGTGTGGACGGCACGGAAATCACGGAAACGGTAGAACTGAATATCCGAGAAGGTGACAGTGAAATCGAACTGACGGCTGATCTGCCAAATGTGACCATCGATACCGAAGGTTCTACGCAGTTTGCCTCTGTGGTTATCACAGAAGAACAGCTTTTAGCACAAGCGAGTGATATCGATAGCGATGTTCTTGATATTCAAAACCTTGAGCTGGTGGGGGATAACGCGGAGCACGCTACGTTAACCGACAACGGCGATGGTACATGGACAGTCACACCAGATGAGAACTTCTACGGTGAGATTGAGCTAGGTTATCAAGTTACGGATGGTGAACTCACTGACGACAACATCATCAACATCAACTTCGAAGCAGTAAACGATGCGCCAATCGTTTCTGGTCCGATTGTATTGTCGACTGATGAGGATGTGGGCATTACGTTTAGCGCGGACGACCTGCTTGCGAATGCAAGTGATGTAGAAGGCGATGCGCTGTCTATCTCTGATATCTCTTACAGCGGTGATAACGGTGAGCTTGTCGACAATGGCGACGGCACTTACACCTTTATGCCGAATGAAAACTTCAATGGTGAAGTCGACATCGATTACAAAGTCTTCGATGGCACCGATGAAGTCGATACCCATCTAGATCTGACCGTTATTCCGGTCAACGATGTGCCAGTCCCTGGTGCACCGCTGCATACTCAAATGCTAGAAAACGGCACCATCATCATCGAAGCAAAAGACCTGTTATCAGGTGCGACCGATGTGGATGGCGACATTCTGCATATCGAGAATCTACTGCTTGTTGACCAGTCACAAGGTACGTTGACAGACAACGGCGACAACACCTTTACCTTCGAGCCAACTTCGAACTTCTACGGTGAAGTGAACCTGACCTTCGACATCAGCGACGGTCAAGCAAGTGCACCAAGCACTGCGAAGATCGATGTTGAGATCGTCAACGAAGGTCCAGAGGTTAGCGGTCCTGTTGATGCGGTCGTTGATGAAGATGGCTCAATTACCATCACTCAAGAAGACTTGTTAGCGAACGCGACGGACGTGGATGGTGACAACCTTGAAGCGGTGAACCTGTCGACCAACGATCCTAATGCAACCATCGTTGAGAACGCTGATGGTAGCTTCACGATTACACCGAGCGAAAACTTCTTTGGTGAAATCGAATTTACTTATGACGTAACTGACGCGATTGAAACCGTCGCTGCGGATCTAAACCTCACCGTTAACCCAGTGAACGACCTGCCAGATGTACCTGATTTGTCCTTCACCACAGAAGACGGCGAAGCCATCACGATTACTGAAGCAGAGCTGCTGGCTCAAGCGACGGACATCGAAGGCGATGACTTATCTGTTGTGAACGTGACGAGCTTAAGCGATACGGTTCAAGTGACAGACAATGGCGATGGCACCTACACGTTAACGCCAGAGCAGGGCTTCTTTGGTAATGTTGACCTCACGTTTGATGTGAGTGATGGCACCGATGTGGTGGCGGCAAACATCGACTTGAAAGTTGAGTTCGTCAACGACGCACCAGAAGCAGCGCCAATCGTGGCAGACGTGGACGAGGATGGCTCTATTCTCGTGACACAAGAAATGCTGCTTGAAAATGCCAGCGATCAAGATGGTGATGACCTATACGCAACGGCACTAGAAACCAATGATCCTAATGCCTCTATCGTGGATAACGGCGACGGCACCTTTACCGTTACGCCTTCACAGAACTTCAACGGAGACATCGAGTTTACTTATGAAGTGAGCGACGGTGAATTGAGTGTTGCCAATGAAATGACATTGACGGTGAACCCAGTCAATGACATTCCAATTGTTGCGCCTGGCATGTACCACATTGAAGAGGATGGCAGCATCCTGTTCACGCAAGAAGATCTGCTAAGTGGCGCGATTGATATTGATGGTGATGACCTCACTGTTACGAGCATTAACTACTCGGGTGATGAAGGTACTGTAACGGACAACGGTGACGGTACATTTAGCTTCGTACCAGAAGAGCACTTCAGTGGTGACTTACAGTTCAGCTTTACGGTTTCTGACGGTACGGATGAAGTTGAGCAAGACATTAATGTCCATATCGAAGCCGTAGCAGATGCGCCAGATCTAGTCATCACTGATGGCGACGGTCGAAACGTGGATGACCAAGCGATCTTGGTTGAGCCAGGCGGTATTGTTGAAGTGAACATCGCCGCAGCATTGGTTGACCAAGACTTGTCAGAAACGCTGACTGTGACCGTTGATGGTGTTCCAGAAGGTTCGGTGATCAGCTACGACAACGAAGGGGTACTTAACGATCAAGACAACGGTATCACCAGTTTTAACGATACTGAAATCACGGTTACCTTTGAAGGTGAAACCGCGGGTTACCAAAACACAGCGGGTTACTACAAAGTCGATGAAGATGGCAACATCACGGGCGTTGAAGTGGTATACGAAAACGCCTCTCAAGTTGGCGGCGGTGGTGACCTCGTTCCGGGACAAGATCAGTTCAGCTTCCAAATCTCGGAAGGGGAAAGCTTCAACCTATTCTTGATTCCTAACGGTCATAACTTCAATGACTTTGCGTCCATGCAAGATGGTCAGTATGAGTTCCGTGCGGCAGATGGCTCTCCTGCGAACATGGATACGGTCGACCCACAACTCGTGTTTGTGGGTGCTGATGGTTCTGAAACCGTGATTCAAAGCCAATTTGGTGATGCAGTCTTCCATGGCGGCACAAGCTCAGAGCTCAACCAAGATGGCATTGAACATACTCGAACTACTGTGAACGAAGACGGTGAACTGGTTTACGGCTTTGAAGATCTCTACGGTGGCGGCGATGCCGATTATAGTGACTTCAACTTCACCATTGATGTAGGTGAAGTGAACAGCCAGATCTACAGCGGTGAAGTAACAGTCGGTCCAGATGGTTCTGTAACGCTTCCAACCACAGCAATTGAACAAGAGCTACAGATTCAATTGCCAGAAGACTTTAACCAACAGCTAGAAATCAATGTAACGGCAACGGCGACAGAGCTATCAAATAATGATTCTGAAACCGTTTCTCAAACCATCTACGTCAATGCAACGGGTGCTCACATTGAACATACGCCTGAAGCATTGCCTGTTTCTGCTGTGGTTGAAGAAGATGGTTCAATCCTAATCACGCAAGAAGATTTGCTCGCTAATGCGCGTGACTTGGATGGAGACCAACTGACAGCACTGAACTTGGCAACGGATGATGAAAACATCACCATCACAGACAATGGTGACGGTACTTACACCTTAACGCCAGATGCGGACTTTAATGGTGACATCACCTTTACGTTCGATGTGTCTGACGGCGATGATGTTGTCTCAACCAACCTTGAGTTATTGGTGTCACCAGTTAACGATGCGCCTGAACCACAAGATCAAGCGTTCACCATTGGTGAAGATGGTGTGCTGACCTTTACTGATGCGGATCTCCTAACAGGCGCTACCGATATTGAAGGGGATGACTTATCTGTTGAGGGCGTCACTTACACAGGCGCGGACGGTGTTCTTACTGACAATGGTGATGGCACATATAGCTTCGCACCAAACGAGAACTTTAATGGCGACGTGAACTTCACTTTCGATGTTTCCGATGGCACGGATACCGTGACGGCGAATATCGACGTAAGCGTGACGCCGGAGAACGATCCACCGGTTGCAGGCAGCACGGCTTACACCGTTCATGAAGACAATTCGATTACCATTAGTAACGAACAGCTGTTGGCTAACTCGTCTGATATAGAAGGCGAAGTGGCGATTGATAGCGTGAGCTACAGCGGTAACGATGGCGTGCTGGAAATCAACGGTGATGGTACGTACACCTTCTCACCAAACGAAAATTTCAGCGGCGAGGTGAGCCTAGATGTTGTCGTTGTTGATGAAGAAGGTGCAACGGATTCTACCACTGCTGGCATTACTGTGATTGAGGTAAATGACCCACCAATCGCAGGTCCTACCGCATACACTATCGATGAAGACCAAGTTCTAACCTTTAGTGAATCTCAAGTGCTACTGAATGCTTCGGATGTTGAAGGGGATGTTGAGCTAGTAGGCATCAGCTACGACGGTCCAGATGGTATCTTCTCAGTAAACGGCGATGGTACTTGTAGCTTTGCTCCGAATGAAAACTTCAATGGTCAAGTGCAGTTGGATGTGACCATTCGTGATGAAGACGGCGCAGAGGTCGATACTTACATCACAGTCGATGTCTTACCAATCAATGATGCACCAGTTTCGGGTAACTTGGCGTACAGCGTCGACGAAGACAACTCAATCACGTTGAGTCAAGAGCAGCTTCTTGCTCAAGCATCGGATGTAGAAGGCGACGCGCTAACCGCATCTAATCTAATGGTTGACGGTGATGCAAGGGTTACGGCAAACGACGATGGTAGCTTCACTATCACGCCAGATGCGAACTTTAATGGCGACATTGATATCACGTTCGATATCAACGACGGCAGCGACACTATTGTTGCAACAGCGGACCTAACCGTTAACCCAATTAATGATTTGCCGCAGCCAGAAGATCAAGCGTTCACCATTGGTGAAGATGGTGTGTTGACCTTCACTGACCAAGACCTGCTTGATGGTGCAACGGACATTGATGGCGATGACCTATCGGTAGAGGGCGTCACTTACACAGGCGCAGATGGTGTCCTAACTGACAATGGCGATGGTACGTATAGCTTTGCACCGAATGAGAACTTCAATGGGGATGTGAACTTTACCTTCGATGTTTCTGATGGCACGGATACCGTGACCGCGAATATCGATGTGACAGTCACTCCAGAGAACGATCCACCGGTGGCAGGCAGCACGTCTTACACAGTGCATGAAGACAACTCGATCACCATTAGTGACGAGCAGTTACTGGCGAATTCATCTGACGTCGAAGGAGATGTCGCGGTTGATAGCGTGAGCTACAGCGGCACAGATGGTGTGTTCCAAGACAATGGTGACGGTACGTACACCTTCTCGCCAAACGAGAACTTCAATGGCGAAGTGAGCCTAGATGTTGTCGTGGTCGATGAAGATGGTGCGACGGATTCGACTACCGCAGGTATTACAGTACTTGAGGTGAACGATCCACCAATTGCAGGCGCGACCAGCTACTCAGTGAACGAAGACGAAGTCATCACCATTAGCTCTGAGCAGTTATTGGCGAACGCTTCTGACGTTGAAGGTGAAGTTGCGATTGATAGCGTAAGCTACAGCGGCTCTGACGGTATCTTTACTGATAACGGTGACGGCACATTCAGCTTCGCACCAAATGCAAACTTCGATGGCGATGTGAGCCTAGATGTTGTGGTTGTTGATGAAGACGGTGCAACTGCGTCAACTAATGCAAACATCGATGTATTGCCAATCAACGATGCGCCAGTATCGGGCAACTTGGCTTACAGTGTCGATGAAGACAATTCAATTACGCTTAGCCAAGAGCAGCTTCTTGCTCAAGCATCGGATGTAGAAGGCGACGCGCTAACCGCATCTAACCTAGTGGTTGACGGTGATGCAACGGTTACGGCAAACGATGATGGCAGCTTTACCATTACGCCTGATGCGAACTTCAATGGTGACATTGATATCACGTTCGATATCAACGATGGCAGCGACACTATTGTTGCAACGGCGGACCTAACGGTTAATCCAGTTAACGACTTACCACAGCCAGAAGATCAAGCGTTTACCATTGGTGAAGATGGCGTCTTGCTGTTCACTGATGAAGATCTGCTTGATGGTGCAACGGATATCGATGGCGATAATCTATCGGTTGAAGGTGTCACTTACACAGGTGCAGACGGTGTCCTAACCGACAATGGTGATGGCACTTACAGCTTCGCGCCAAACGAAAACTTCAATGGCGACGTGAACTTTACCTTCGATGTTTCTGATGGCACGGATACCGTGACGGCGAATATCGATGTAAGCGTGACGCTAGAGAACGATCCTCCGGTTGCAGGCAGCACGTCTTACACGGTGCATGAAGATAATTCGATCACCATCAGTAACGAACAACTATTGGCTAACTCATCTGACGTAGAAGGCGAAGTAGCAATCGACAGCGTGAGCTACAGTGGCGCAGATGGCGTGTTCCAAGACAATGGTGATGGTACTTACACCTTCTCGCCAAACGAGAACTTCAATGGTGAAGTGAGCCTTGACGTTGTGGTTGTCGATGAAGACGGTGCAACGGATTCAACCACTGCGGGTATTACCGTTCTTGAGGTGAACGATCCACCAATTGCCGGTGCAACTAGCTACTCAGTCAACGAAGACGAAGTGATCACCATTAGCTCTGAGCAGCTATTGGCGAACGCATCTGATGTTGAAGGTGACGTCGCGATTGATAGTGTCAGCTACAGCGGCTCCGACGGTATCTTTACTGACAACGGCGACGGTACATTCAGCTTCGCACCAAACGAAAACTTCAACGGTGATGTCAGCCTAGATGTTGTCGTGACCGATGAAGATGGTGCAACGGTAGCAACCAATGCAAACATTGATGTATTGCCAGTCAACGATGCTCCAGTATCAGGTGATTTGGCTTACAGCGTGGATGAAGATGGTTCTATCACTCTCAGCCAAGAGCAGCTTCTTGCGCAAGCAGGCGACGTAGATGGCGATGACCTAACCGCAGCGAACCTCACTGTTGACGGCAATGCGACCGTTGTTGCGAACGATGACGGCAGCTTCACTATCACACCAGATGCGGACTTCAATGGCGACATTGATCTGAGCTTCAACATTACGGACGGCGATGCCACCATTCAAGCCACTGCCGATCTGACTGTGAACCCAGTGAATGACTTGCCAACGGTTGGTCAGCCACAGTTTGTTACGCAAGAAGACACAAGCTTCACCTTCACCGAAGAGCAATTGCTGCAAAATGCAGGTGATATCGATGGTGATAACCTAACGGTTGAAAACGTTGCTTCTGACAGTGGTACGTTAGTCGATAACGGTGACGGCACGTACACCTTCGCGCCAAACGAAAACTTCGATGGCAACGTGAACGTGACGTTTGACGTCAACGATGGCACTGCAACGGTTCCTGCTGAAGCGAACATTGATGTTCAATCTGTGGTTGATATGCCAGAGCTGTCGATTGCTTCAGACTTGGTGATTGCCTCTGATAACTTCGAGTCTGGCTCGAACGGTTGGAACGCAAACACCGAAAGTTCACAAGGCTTCGAAACGGGCGACATGTTGGGTCGTATTGGTGGCACTGGCGGTGATGAAGCGGTCAGCAAAACCTACGAGATCCCAAGCGATGTCAACGAAGTGAATATCTCGTTTAGCTTCTACGAAATCGATTCTTGGGATGGCGAGTCGTTCCAAATCTTTGTAGGTGGCGAACAGCTAACCACCTTGGAGAACTCCGCGTTCCGTACTCAAGATGGTACGACAACGCTTTACGACTCAGATGGTAATGAAGTGGGTGAAGTGATCCACGGAGCCTCTCAACGTGAAGGCTTCAGTGGTTGGAACGACCAAGCACACCAAGTGAACTTAACCGTTCCGGTGGAAGATGGTCAGCTTCAGTTAGGCTTTGGTTCTACGCTAAACCAAAGTATTCCTGACGAGTCATTCGGCATCGACAACATCGAAATCACGGTAGCGGACGCGGATTACCAAATCATTGGTACCGAAGATACACCAGTGCCGCTTGATATCGATGCAGCGTTAACCGATACCGATGGTTCAGAAAACCTCTCAATCTTGATTGAAGATGTGCCAGAGGGCAGCGCACTATCAGCGGGTGTTGATAATGGCGACGGCACTTGGTCACTACAACCAGGCGAGCTAGAAGGATTAGAGTTTATCCCTTCTGCGGACTTCAATGGCGATGTGACGCTAACCGTGAACGCAACTTCTACCGATGTGGATACAGGTACAACGGCGACAGCGACGCAAGATGTGACGATTCATATCTCGCCAACCAATGATGCACCAGAAGTAACGGGTGATATCAGTGCCGTTACCGCCGAAGACAACAGCATTACGCTAACTCAAGAGCAGTTACTGGAGCATGCCGTTGATATTGATGGTGACGACCTAAGTGCAATCAACCTGAGCACCAATGATGAAAATGCGACGGTTGAAATGAACGAGGATGGCAGCTTCACCATTACACCGAGCGAGAACTTCTACGGTGACATCGAGTTTAGTTACGATGTGACTGACGGGGCAGAAGTGGTTGCGGCTGGTCTCGACTTAACGGTAACGCCAGTCAATGACGCACCAGAGCCACAAGATCAAGCGTTCACTGTGGGTGAGGACGGTCTTCTTACCTTCACCGATGCAGACTTGTTAACAGGCGCGACGGATGTAGAAGGTGACAACCTAACAGTTGAAGGCGTGACTTACACAGGTTCAGACGGTGTTCTCACCGACAATGGTGACGGCACTTACAGCTTCGCGCCGAATGAGAACTTCAATGGCGATGTGAACTTCACTTTCGATGTGTCAGACGGTACGGATACGACCTCTGCCAACATTGATGTGAGTGTGACGCCAGAGAACGATCCTCCGGTGGCGGGCAGCACGTCTTACACAGTACATGAAGACAACTCGATCACCATCAGTGACGAGCAACTACTGGCTAATTCGTCTGATATCGAGGGTGATGTTGCGATCAGCAGCGTGAGCTACAGCGGTAACGACGGTGTGCTAGAAATTAATGGCGATGGTACTTACACCTTCTCACCAAACGAAAACTTTACAGGCGATGTTAGCCTTGATGTTGTCGTGGTTGACGAGGACGGCGCGGTTGATACAACAACAGCGGGTATTACCGTTCTTGAAGTGAACGATCCACCAATCGCAGGCACAACCAGTTACACCATTGATGAAGATGAAGTCATCACCATCAGTGCAGAACAGTTGTTGGCAAACTCTTCCGATATTGAAGGTGAGGTAGCACTAGATAGCGTGAGCTACAGTGGCAGCGAAGGTATCTTTACCGACAATGGTGATGGTACGTTCAGCTTTGCACCAAACCAAAACTTCAATGGTGAAGTGAATCTTGATGTTGTAGTCGTGGACGAAGATGGTGCGACCGCTTCGACGACGGCAAACATTGATGTTCTGCCAATCAATGATGCTCCAGTATCGGGTGACTTGGCTTACAGTGTCGACGAAGACAACTCAATCACGCTAAGCCAAGAACAATTGTTGGCACAAGCAACGGATGTAGAAGGTGATGCACTAACTGCATCTAACCTAGTGGTTGACGGTGATGCGACGGTTACGGCTAATGACGATGGCAGCTTTACCATTACGCCTGACGCGAACTTCAATGGCGACATTGATTTCACGTTCGATATCAACGATGGCAGCGATACTATCGTTGCAACGGCTGACCTAACGGTTAACCCAGTTAATGACTTGCCGCAGCCGGAAGATCAAGCGTTCACCATTGGTGAAGATGGCGTCTTGCTGTTCACTGATGAAGATCTGCTTGATGGTGCAAAGGATATCGATGGCGATAATCTTTCGGTAGAAGGTGTGAGCTACACTGGTGCAGATGGTGTCCTAACCGATAACGGTGATGGGACCTACAGCTTTGCTCCAAACGAGAACTTCAATGGTGATGTGAACTTCACTTTCGATGTGTCAGACGGTACGGATACGACCTCTGCCAACATTGATGTGAGTGTGACGCCGGAGAACGATCCACCTGTGGCGGGCAGCACGTCTTACACCGTACATGAAGACAACTCGATCACCATCAGTGACGAGCAACTACTGGCTAATTCGTCTGATATTGAAGGCGACGTAGACATCAGTAGTGTGACTTACAGTGGCAACGATGGCGTCTTCCAAGACAATGGCGATGGTACGTACACCTTCTCTCCAAACGAGAACTTCAATGGCGAGGTTAGCCTAGACGTTGTAGTTGTCGATGAAGAGGGTGCGACAGACTCAACCACTGCGGGTATTACCGTTCTTGAGGTGAACGATCCACCAATCGCAGGTGCGACAAGTTACTCTGTTAATGAAGACGAAGTCATTATCTTCACGGAAGAGCAACTGCTAGCGCAATCAAGCGATGTGGAAGGTGACGTGAGCCTAGAAAGCGTCTCTTACAGTGGTAGCGACGGCATTCTAACGGCGAATGACGATGGCACTTACAGCTTCGCGCCAAATGAAAACTTCAACGGTGGCGTAAGCCTAGACGTAGTAGTCGCTGATGAAGACGGTGCAACTGCGACAACCAACGCGAACATTGATGTATTGCCAGTCAACGATGCTCCGGTATCTGGCGACTTGGCTTACAGCGTGGATGAAGATGGTTCTATCACTCTCAGCCAAGAGCAGCTTCTTGCTCAAGCCGGCGACGTGGATGGCGATGACCTAACTGCATCCAACCTGACTGTTGACGGCAATGCGACCGTTGTTGCGAATGACGATGGTAGCTTCACTATCACGCCGGATGCGGACTTCAATGGCGACATTGATCTGAGCTTCGACATTACGGACGGCGATGCCACCATTCAAGCGACTGCCGATCTGACTGTGAACCCAGTGAACGACTTACCAACGGTTGGTCAGCCACAGTTTGTTACGCAAGAAGACACCAGCTTCACCTTCACCGAAGAGCAACTGCTGCAAAATGCAGGTGATATCGATGGTGATAACCTAACGGTTGAAAACGTTGCTTCTGATAGCGGTACTTTGGTTGATAACGGTGACGGCACGTACACCTTCGCTCCGAATGAAAACTTCGATGGCAACGTGAACGTAACGTTTGATGTCAACGATGGCACCGCAACCGTGCCAGCAGAAGCGAACATTGATGTTCAATCTGTGGTCGATATGCCAGAGCTGTCGATTGCTTCAGACTTGGTGATTGCATCTGATAACTTCGAGTCTGGCTCGAACGGTTGGAACGCGAACACTGAAAGTTCACAAGGCTTCGAAACGGGCGACATGTTGGGTCGTATTGGTGGCACTGGCGGTGATGAAGCGGTCAGCAAAACCTACGAGATCCCAAGCGATGTCAATGAAGTGAATATTTCGTTTAGCTTCTACGAAATCGATTCTTGGGATGGCGAGTCGTTCCAAATCTTTGTCGGCGGTGAACAGCTAACCACCTTGGAGAACTCTGCGTTCCGTACTCAAGATGGTACGACAACGCTTTACGACTCTGACGGTAACGAAGTAGGTGAAGTGATCCACGGAGCCTCTCAACGTGAAGGCTTCAGTGGTTGGAACGACCAAGCTCACCAAATCAATCTGACGGTTCCTGTCGAGGATGGTGAATTGCAACTTGGCTTCGGTTCAACCTTGAATCAAGACGTTTGGGATGAGTCGTTTGGTATCGACAACATCGAAATCACGGTAGCGGACGCGGATTACCAAATCATTGGTACCGAAGATACGCCAGTGCCGCTTGATATCGATGCCGCGTTAACAGATACCGATGGTTCAGAAAACCTCGCTATCTTGATTGAAGATGTGCCAGAAGGCAGCTCGCTATCAGCAGGTGTTGATAATGGCGACGGCACTTGGTCACTACAACCAGGCGAGCTAGAAGGACTAGAGTTTATCCCTTCTGCGGACTTCAACGGCGATGTGACGCTAACCGTGAACGCAACCTCTACAGATGTGGATACAGGTACAACGGCGACAGCGACGCAAGATGTGACGATTCATATCTCGCCAACCAATGATGCACCAGAAGTGACGGGTGATATCACTGCAGTCACTGCCGAAGACAACAGCATCACGCTGACTCAAGAGCAGTTACTTGAGCATGCCGTTGATATCGATGGTGACGATCTGAGCGCAATCAACTTAAGCACCAATGATGAAAATGCAACGGTTGAAATGAACGAGGATGGCAGCTTCACCATTACTCCGAGCGAGAACTTCTACGGTGACATCGAGTTTAGTTACGATGTCACGGATGGCGAAGAAGTGGTTGCGGCTGGTCTCGACTTAACAGTAACACCAGTCAATGATGCGCCAGAGCCACAAGATCAAGCGTTCACCGTGGGTGAGGACGGTCTTCTTACCTTCACCGATGCTGACCTATTAACAGGCGCGACGGATGTAGAAGGTGACAACCTAACTGTTGAAGGCGTGACTTACACAGGTGCTGACGGTGTCCTAACTGACAATGGTGATGGCACATACAGCTTCGCGCCAAACGAAAACTTCAATGGCGACGTGAACTTTACCTTCGATGTTTCTGATGGCACGGATACCGTGACCGCAAATATCGACGTAAGCGTGACGCCAGAGAACGATCCACCAGTAGCAGGCAGCACGTCTTACACGGTGCATGAAGATAATTCGATCACCATCAGTAACGAACAACTATTGGCTAACTCATCTGACGTCGAAGGCGAAGTAGCAATCGACAGCGTCAGCTACAGCGGCGTAGATGGCGTGTTCCAAGACAACGGTGACGGTACTTACACCTTCTCGCCAAACGAGAACTTCAATGGTGAAGTGAGCCTAGATGTTGTTGTGGTAGATGAAGACGGTGCGACGGATTCAACCACCGCGGGTATTACGGTACTTGAGGTGAACGATCCACCAATCGCAGGTGCGACAAGTTACTCTGTCAATGAAGACGAAGTTATTATCTTCACGGAAGAGCAACTGCTAGCGCAATCAAGCGATGTGGAAGGTGACGTAAGCCTAGAAAGCGTCTCTTACAGTGGTAGCGACGGCATTCTAACGGCGAATGACGATGGCACTTATAGCTTCGCACCAAATGAAAACTTCAACGGTGGCGTAAGTCTAGATGTAGTAGTGGCTGATGAAGACGGTGCAACTGCGACAACCAACGCGAACATTGATGTATTGCCAGTCAACGATGCTCCGGTATCTGGCGATTTGGCTTACAGCGTCGATGAAGACGGTTCAATCACATTGAGTCAAGAGCAGTTACTGGCTCAAGCGGGTGACGTCGACAGCGATAATCTAGAAGCAGTGAACTTAACCGCGGTAGCCAATGCAACCGTTATTGAGAACCAAGATGGTAGCTTTACGATTACGCCTGATGCGAACTTCAATGGCGATATCGACCTAAGTTTCGACTTGATTGATAACGATGGTGCGAGCGTGGAAGTGGGCGTTGACCTAACGGTGAACCCAATTAACGATGCGCCGCAATCAACGCCAGTGAATATTGCTGGCACCGAAGATACCACCATTCTTATCACGCAGGACATGTTGCTTGCTAACGCGACAGACATCGATAACACCTACGACGAACTGTCTGCTGTCGACTTAGTGATTGATGAGCAATACGGTGACTTGCTAGACAACGGTGATGGTACTTGGTCATTCACTCCGGCTGAGAACTTCAATGGTGATGTGCCAATGTCGTTCGGCGTCAGCGATGGTGATTTAGTTACGCCGGTTGAAGGCAATCTAAACGTCGAAGCGGTTAACGATGCACCAGAAGCGCCAACCATCCAGATGCAAGGCGAAGAAGATGTGGTCATGGTGATTGACCCAGCTTACATCGCTGATCAAGTTACGGATCTTGATGGTGACGAAATCAGCGTAGAAAGCATCACGGTTCGTGCTCCTGCAAACGCGACATTAACTCAGCAGCCAGATGGTATGTACCACTTGGTGACCACTCAAGACTTCAATGGTTTGGTGGAACTGGGCTACACCGCGACGGATGGTGAAGAAGTGGTTGAAGGCTCGTTGAATGTGGATGTTATTCCAGTCAACGATGCTCCATTCAATGTGGGTAATGCCTTTATGGCAACCGACGAGGATGGCGCATTCACCTTCGACGCTGGCGACTTGATGAACTTGTTCGGCGATATCGACACTGAAAACCTAGTCGTATCACGCATTATCACCGCAGAAGGTGAAGATGGTGGTGAGGTAACGGACAACGGTGACGGTACTTGGACATTCACACCGACTGGCGATTTTGCAGGGGTTTCTGACTTGCAAGTTGTGGTAAGTGACGGTGAGTTTGAGACGGTACTTGATGTACCAGTGTTTGTTCGCCCTGTTGCCGATGGCGCAGTCATCACAACCGACCATGATGGTCCGTTAGTCTTCGGTGAGGACGAAACAGGTCACCTAGGCTTGAATGTCGGTCTAATCGACGATTCAGAAACGCTAAGTAACCTAGTGATGACTGGTTTCCCTGTTGGCTTCGAAGTTACGGATGGTTTGAACACCGTTACCATCACGGAACCGGGTCAATACATCGACTTGAACGAGTGGGATATCTCAGACCTGCAAATGACGCCTCCGGCTGACTTTAATGGCGAGTTCTTCGTAACCGTGACCGCAACAACGGTGGATTATGGTGACGAGCCAGAAGAGTTCGAAGATGGCATCGATTCAGGTGACTTCGAAACCCTAGCGGGTGAGCCAGTTATACTAACCGCAGATGACCTAATCGGATTGGCAGAGAATGTGGACGCTGACGCGGGTGATGAAGTGAAATTCGTTCACCTAGCTGATCGCAACCAAGGTGAAATAGTCGATAACGGTGATGGCACATGGACATTCAATCCAGCACCAGGCTTTACTGGTGAAGCGGATATCGCTTACGTGATTGATAAAGACGGTGTGCTTCATGATGAGCAAACAGGTGTGGTCGTGAAAGAAGATGCGCCACAAGAGAATGCTTCACCAGAAATCGACAGCATTTCTACCACAGAAATGGCAGCGGATGGCACCTTGTCGTTCACCAATGATGACATGCTATCGACCTTGAGCGATGCAGAAGGCGACAGCTTGAGCATTGAGTCAGTGAGCCTAATGGAAGGTCAAGGTGTGATAGAGACCGATAACCAAGGTAACTACCAATTCACACCAGCAGAAGGCTACACCGGAGATGTTCAAGTTGGCTTCATTGCAACTGACGGTGAAAACCGCATTGAGAGCTTCTTTAATGTCGACATCCAAGGTGAAGGTGAAACCACAACCAGCGAAGGCTACGCACTGGCTGATGATGGTTCACTAACACTAACGGAAGCACAGTTGATTGATGAACTTGGCATTAGCCCTTCAGCAGAAGTGTTGGATGTCGCCGATGCAAACGATGCTGGTTTCTTCGCGAAATCAGGTGATGAAGAGTGGACATACTGGCCGAACGATGACTTCGATGGCAATTTGGCTATGGATGTTCAGGTTAACGATAACGGTGAAGTATCGACTCAGAATCTGAGCATCCAAGTTGCGGACGATTCAGCGCAAAGCGACGAGCCACAAATCCAAACTGCTCAAGCATCATCAGAGCAGCAAGTCGGCGAAGCGCAACAGCTTGAAGAGCAAGCAGCAAACGGTGCAGACAGTGAAGAGGAGAGCGCAGCTGATGTGACTGCAGCACCAGGCGATACCATTTCTATCTCGGTTCCAGATGAGGTCAGTGGTAACGAATCGGTGGATTATGCAGAAATGTCCGGTCTACCTGATGGTGCATCAGTAAGCAACGCACTGGATAATGGCGATGGCAGCTTCACATTAAGTGGCAACCTGAACCAACCAGTATCGGTTGACTTACCAGAAGGTTACGAAGGTACGAGCGAAATCCAATTCCAAGGTTACGACGAATTGGGCAGCGCAGTAGAAGGTGCGAGTGGCACAGTTGAAGTTGAAGTCGATGATCAATACACCATGCAAGGTTCTGCTCAAGATCAGCAACCAGATATGGCGGGTATGGAATCTGGCGGCAGCGACTGGACAAGTGCGGGAGGTCAAGACCAAGGTGTTGACTTCACGGATGACTCTGGCAGCTTCGACTCGGATACTCAAACGGGTACTGACCAAGGCAACGATTTCGATCAAAGCTCAATGTAACCAGTCCTAGACAAGGGCAGTGTCATTGCTGCCCGAACCAAAGCCATGCAGAGCCTACTTTGCATGGCTTTTTTGTTGGGCTTCTTTCTATGAGCTGTAGAAAAAAACTTGGAAATTGAAAAAAGTATTCTTAGCTAGTTTATACCCAAGTAACCTCGAGATGTTAGGTTCAGCGAGAATGGCTTGGTTTGTAGACGCGGCGGCGATTTAAAGGTCTAGTGGGTCTAAATCAAGAATCGACAACAAAGTATACAAACCAAGACAGCTCGCCCTTCGGGAGCGTGTCATTGACTCGGCTTCTGTGTCAAACAACTTGGAAAGAGCTGACTATTACGCTGCGTTGTTTTCCTTGACCCCGAATCAATGACAACGCTCTGAATCTTGCATCTTGAAGTCACTTGGGTATAAGAGTCATTTACAAGGAGGAGCGACATGTACCGTTATGTCAGTTCGCCAAAAGCATCGAAGTACATAGTGCCACCACCACAGCATCGTGAGTTGTCGAGTATCGATGTGCCGGAGTCAGAACTTGAGATGCGTGAAATTCTGAACAATTGGTTTGCCGATGGATTGGCGCCCATCATTGAAAATGAGGACAATGACATCTCTGCTAATGAGCAACAGCGCTTTGAGCAGCTCAGCCGCACGGTGGGCGTGTTACTGCGTAATAAAGATTACTACTTCGCCACTAAGCGGATTCTTTCGTTGTGGGAGCAAGACTGCTTAGAAACGACTTACGTTAATTATCTGATTTTACGTAGTGAGCGCATACCATACTTCGAATAAGCCCTATTTATAGGCTTAAAATAGTGGTTTACATGGTTTTCTTAGTAACTTTTGACACCTGTATTTAACATTTTTGTAAACATCGTTATATTTAAGGCTCATCGTTGTCAGGAGTTTATGGATGAACCTTACGATATCAGGGAAGTTGCAGCTCAGTTTTGTGCTGCTAGCCGTACTTTTTATGGCATCAGCGGTATTCACGTATCGCAACGTCACTACCGTAGAGCAATACGCCTCTTCGTTACTTAAATCCGATTTACCGACCGTCGACACCAGTCGCGGCATCCAACAGTCCGTTCAAGCGTCGCTGTCCTCGATTCGAGCCTACATGTTGCTAGGTGGCGATGAAGAGGCGAGCGCACGTCTGAGTGAGGACGTGCGTAATATCATGGCATCTACAGACGAGTCGCTTCCAACGTTGCAGGCGTTGATCTCTGAACAGGATTTTCAAGCGATCCAAAGCCAGTGGGACGCGGTAAAAGTTTCTCTAAACAAGCTGATTGAACTTAGCCACAGTGATGAGAACTTACCCGCACACAACCTCTTTATTAACGAAGCGGCACCCATTGCAGAAGTGGCACTTGACCAGCTTCAAAGCTTAATCAACGAAGAGTCAGGAAACCCATTCGGTGGAGACAGAAAACGTCTGTTCAAAGTTTATGCCGACAGCTATACCTCGCTCGCCAATGCACTGTCTGCACTGCGAGATTTCCTGTTATACGGGCAGCAAGATCATCTAGACAAATACCACGACTTGATTAAATACCACAATCAATCTGTGGCGGAAATCGATAGCAAACTCGACAGACTTACCGATAACGACCAATCACTGTGGTCACTGTTTAAAGAAATGCAGCAACTGTACTTTCCTTTAGCAGAGCAGGTGATTGCATTGCGTCAATCGCCAGAATGGAACGAATCAAACTTGTTAATGGCGAATGAACTGTTGCCAGCAGCGGATGCACTAGACCAAAGTTTAGAAACGATCGTATTGGCTCAGCAAAGTCGTGCTGATCAAAGTGGACAGGGTATTAATCAGTCGATCAAGAACGTACTGACCACTATGTTGATTGCAGCAGCATTAGTTTTGTTTGCCGCAGTAGCGATTTCAAAATACATGGGCAACACCATTGGTCGCCGAGTGAAAAACTTATCGGAGCGAGCCAAGACGATCGCTTCAGGAGATGTTTCTCAGCCTCCGTTAACTGTTGTTGGGAAAGATGAATTGGCAGACCTTACCGATTCGATTAACCGCATGAACCAATCGTTAGCGAGCATCGTGGCAGGGGTGAGTGAGAAAGCGCACCAAGTGGATACCAGCATGGGAGCTTTATTGGAATCGGCGCAAGTCACTTCATTGAATGTTGAACAGCAACAGACCAGCATTGTTGAAATGGGAAGCCAATTGGATGAAATCGCTTTAGCCGCGCGTAACACCCTAGATCAAGCCAATCAATCAGTACAGAAGCTTTCTGATTCAAAAGGCGAGATTGAACAAGGTCGCGATGCACTAGAGCAAAACAAAGTCACCATGGAAAGCTTACATGGCAGCATTGAAACCGCGAGCACGCAAGTGACGCAGTTAAGCAAAGAGAGCGAAGCCATTGGTCGAGTTACAGAGGTGATTGAAGGCTTAGCAGAACAAACTAACTTACTGGCATTGAATGCCGCGATAGAAGCAGCGCGTGCGGGCGACCAAGGACGAGGCTTTGCAGTTGTGGCGGATGAAGTACGTATGTTAGCGACTCGCACTACTCAATCGACGACAGAAATCAACGGCATTATCAACGCGATTCAACGCTCGACCAATTCGGTGGTTGAGGAGATTGAACACAGCCAATCACTTGCGGAGCAGGGCGCTGAGCACATTGAAAAAGCGGTAACTCGTTTGCTCGTCACTACTGAACAAATTGGTTCTTTGAATGAACAAATGGCAGAGCTTGCGGCAGCGGCAGAGCAGCAATCTCATGCGACCAACTCGATCACTGGATTGATGTCCGATATAACTCAATCAGTGGATGAGGTTTCGAATAACAGCCAACGTGCATCAGAGACATCATTGCAAGTAAAAGAGCAAGTTACTGAGCTGAATCAACAGATGGCAACTTTCAAAACGGCATAGATAAGGTTTACGTCTGTTCATCTACTTTTGAACGTTAACCAAATAGTAAAAAAGCCCCAATTCTTTTTACACAAAAAGGATTGGGGCTTTTTGTTGGATGATACGCCGATATTCGTCTGCTTGCTCATTGGATTTGGCTATTTAAATCATAGCTAAAACCAAATTTTCTTCACCGAGTCAGAGTCGTAATATGACTCCATCGGCAGCAAATACTGCAAAAGAATTTTTAAACTTTATACCAATCCCGGTAAGAGAATAGTTCGTTACTACGATTGGTATCATCCTTCTAGGAGCAACATTATGAACAAACAAGTAAGCCTAATTGGTCTAGACAGCGAACAATCAGCACAACTAGCTCAACAGTTAAATCAACTGCTAGCGCATTACCAAGTGTTGTACATGAACTCTCGCGGTTACCACTGGAACATTAAAGGTGCGCAATTCTTCGAACTGCACGTAAAATTTGAAGAGATTTACACTGATCTACAAACAAAAATCGATGAGCTTGCAGAGCGTATTCTAACTTTGGGTCATACGCCAGCGCACTCATTCAGCAACTACTTGGAAGCAAGTGAAATTAAAGAACATCAAAACGCGACTTCTGGTGAGGAGTGTGTACAAGGTCTGGTTCAAGGCTTTAGCGTTCTACTTCTAAAACAGCGTGAGATTCTACAAAACGCGGGTGAAGCAGATGACGAAGGTACAGCGGCATTGATGGGTGACTACATCCGTGAGCAAGAAAAATTAATGTGGATGCTTAACGCTTACCTACAAGGCTAAGCAGCGCATCACCCAAGCAATCCTTGGGAACGCATGAAACAATCGGGAATAAGTCATAAGGGGCACGTTGGTGCCCCTTTTTTTGTTTGCGTATTTTATATGTGTGCTTTATTTGCGTGGTAAGGATTCAAAACGGCTCAATAAATCACTGAGTTCATTAAGCGCCAATGAGGCTGAATCATTGAAGGTTTCTTGATTACCGTGATGAACAAGGCAAGAGGGCATCTGCGCGTTATACGCTGCCTGCAAGTCGTAAAGGTAATCGCCGACATAAAGCACTTCATTAGGCATCAAACGCCACTCTTTCGCCAACACCTGCAAAGACAATGGGTCTGGCTTGGGCGGGAAGCATTCACGAGTGATGACTCGTTCCACTGAGATTTGGTTGTGCTCTAGTTTGCGCTGCGTGGCGATTTGGCAGTTGCGCGTCACGATAGCGGTTTTGATTTCATTTTGATGCAAGTGGGCGAGTAATTCATGGCAGCCAATCATTGGAGCAGACTGCTCAGCATCAGAAATCTCGTAATCAAATATCACGTTATGAGCGTGCTCTCGATGATGAGGGTGCTCAAGTGCGTCGACAAAATCCAATAGATCTTCACTCTGCGGACAGCCAAGCTGTTGTCGCAATTCGCCGAAGTTCATATCAGAACTCACCAAGGTGTTGTCTAAATCAAACACCACGGCTTTAATTTTATCGAGCTGTAAAGGGAATGGAATCATAATGACCTCGTACAACTTAACCGAACTATCGTTTTAAAAAACAAAAGGTTATTGTTAAGTTTAGATTCTTCTGCTTGGATTGTACGAAAATAAATCACTAGTACGTCACAAATTAAATAGTCTTAACGATTTTAGTGTTTGATTACCTTTCCTCAAGACGAAAGATTTTGCCGCTGTCGGTAGAAAAGTAGATATAACCATCGGGGCTGATGGTTATATCTCTTACTCGCTCACCAAGATTCTCCATCAATCTTTTTGATTCGGTGAGCTTGCCATTCTCAATAGAAGCTACGTTGATGTGCGCCAGTTTCAATGCACCGGCGAGGATTTTTCCGTCCAATTCAGGGTACTTATCGCCACGGTACAAAATCATGTTACTTGGTGCGATAGAAGGGATGTATACCAGTTTTGGATCTTCCATTCCCGGTAACGACTTAGCTTCCCCGACGTCCAACGGACCCCAATACTCTTTACCATGAGAGACTTTTGCCCAGCCGTAGTTCGCGCCTTTCTTGATTAGATTAATTTCATCGCCACCCCGTGGTCCATGTTCAATCGACCACAGCTGTTTTGTTGCTTCGTCGTAAAACATACCTTGTGGGTTACGGTGCCCGTAACTCCATATCTCATGACGAGCTTCGGAAGGTTTGAATGGGTTGTCTTGCGGAACCGAACCATCAAGGTTAAGGCGTAGAATACTGCCAGCATGGGTTTGAGTGTCTTGTCCATTATCACGTTCGCCACGGTCACCGATTGAGAAGTAAACTTTATCGTCTACAAATGAAATTCGACTGCCGTAGTGGCGACCTGTATCGGTGAAGGCATCAGCAACAAAGAGATCTTTCCAACCTACAAGCTGATTGTTTTGCAATTGCGCCGTCGCTAACGCCACCGTATTGCCTTTGCTCGTACGCTTGCTGTAGGTAAAGAAGAGTTGCGGGTTTTGCTTATCGGCATTCGGTGCGAGCGCAACATCCAATAAGCCGGCTTGTCCACTGGTGTTCACATCGGGAACGTTAAACAGCTTTTGAGGTTTGCCTGTGGTGATATCCAGCAACGAAACCGTACCGTTCTTTTGATTGACGATAACGCGTTGATTATCTAAGAACTCGATCCCCCAAGGGATCTGAAATCCACTCGCCACTTCGTTGGCGCGGTATTCGGCAGTGTTGGCAGAACAGGATAAACAAGCGAGTAGGGTAGCAGCAATCGTTCTCATGGTTCCTTCCAATATGAATCGTATTAATACTTAAAAGCTAACACTAAAAGACTATGTTTGGCAGAGATTCACTTGTATATGAATGTAAAAAATCCCCGATACGAGATCGGGGATTGAATTAAGGCTAGAGAATTGTTTAGTTAGCGAGATTACATCGCTTCTTCGAAGATCTTAGAAATTTCTTCGTGAGTTGCTTGTTTAGGGTTAGTGAAACCACAAGCGTCTTTCAGTGCGTTGTCTGCTAGTGTTGGGATGTCTTCTAGTTTCGCACCAAGCTCTTTAATACCTGCTGGGATACCCACATCTTTCGCTAGAGTAACGATAGCGTCGATTGCTGCCGCTGCACCTTCTTCAGCAGACATGCCTTCTACGTTTACGCCCATTGCTTTTGCTACGTCACGTAGACGCTCAGGACATACTTGCGCGTTGTAACGCTGTACGTGAGGTAGAAGAATCGCGTTACAAACACCGTGTGGAAGGTCGTAGAAACCACCTAGCTGGTGTGCCATTGCGTGTACGTAACCTAGAGAAGCGTTGTTGAACGCCATACCCGCCATGAACTGTGCGTATGCCATTTGTTCACGAGCTTCTAGATCTTCACCGTTTTTCACTGCTGTGCGTAGGTAAGCTTGGATAAGCTCAATCGCTTTGATTGCTACTGCATCAGTGATTGGTGTTGCCGCGATAGATACGTAAGCTTCAATCGCGTGAGTTAGGGCATCCATACCTGTTGCCGCAGTTAGCGAAGCAGGTTTAGCGAGCATTAGCTCTGGATCGTTTACCGAGATAAGCGGTGTTGTGTGCTTATCAACGATAGCCATCTTAATGTGACGCTCTTCGTCAGTGATGATGCAGAAACGCGTCATTTCAGATGCAGTACCCGCCGTCGTGTTGATCGCGATAAGTGGCATCATTGGTTTTGCAGATTGGTCTACGCCTTCGTAATCTGCGATTTTGCCGCCGTTAGAAGCAACAAGCGCGATACCTTTCGCACAGTCGTGTGGTGAACCGCCGCCTAGAGAGATAACGAAGTCACATTCGTTATCAGTAAGAAGTGCTAAGCCGTCGTTAACGTTGCTGATAGTTGGATTTGGTTGAGTGCCATCAAACACAACGGTTGCTACATCGCGCTCAGTGAGAAGGTCTTGAACTTGTTTGACTACACCGATTTGGTTAAGGATCTTATCCGTAACGATCAAACCTTTTTTAAAGCCTTGAGATTGGATGTTGTCTGCTGCGTCTTTCAAACAACCAGCGCCCATTAGGTTTACCGTAGGGATAAAAAATGCACTTGTCATATTGGATAGCTCCGTCGTTATTTTTAATAATCTTTCTTAATTTGCCATTTACTGTCGCACATTCGTTTCCAGATTGAAGTTGATCTAAAGCAAGTTTACCCACTTAGAGGTACTTGCAAGAGAAAAACTGTGACAGTGATCTTGTTGCACTGCGTATAAGTGCAACACTGATATAAAGTAGAACAAATATGAAACTATGGACGCAAACGATTGGCAGAAATTGACTTCTGACGCGGATATATCTCTAAATTCGACTAAAGTATAAAAAATCCCCATTAATAACTTAATTATCAATGGGGATAGGGAAGTGTTTTATAAGCTAACTACTAATAATTAAGCTATTTTAATCAGTTTTGATACTAACTTTTCGATACCTGAAGCCGCTTGAGAGATATTCTCTGCCAACATGTAAGCAGGGGTTGAAAGTACGAGGTGTTTTTCATCAAAAACGATGTCTTCGACAGGGCACGTGGTGTGTTCACCGCCCATTTGATTAAATGCTATTGAGACTGCCTCATCGTTGCCTACCGTTCCTTTCACGCCTTGCTCATAAATCATCGGAATAATGACAGGAGAAATACACAGATAGCCAGCTGGTTTTTTCGCATTAGCAAACGCGCGACAAGCTTGAGCTACGTGTGTGTTAATGGAGCACTCCGCACCCGAAACAGCGAAGTCGGTTAAGTTTTTCGCGGCACCAAACCCACCTGGAAGCAGTAGGGCATCGTATTCATCGACGTTAAGTTTGGCGACATCGTCAATATTTCCGCGTGCAATACGAGCTGATTCGATCAATACGTTACGTGTTTCATCCATTTCGTCACCAGTTAGGTGATTGATGACGTGGAGTTGGTCAATGTTAGGTGCAAAGCAGTGCCAAGTTGCACCTGCCTTCTCGATGGCGTAGAGCGCCAACACTGCTTCGTGGATCTCAGAACCGTCGTAAACGCCTGAACCACTTAAAATGACTGCGACTTTTTTCATGTTTGGATTCCTTTACTCTGAACGTTCCTTAGATTGCTCTTCGCTATCTAGACCATGCGTTTCCGAATGTGTTTTAACGTTTTCACTCTCGTTGTCATCTTCATCATAGTAGCGCACAACAAAGGGTGTAAGCATAACACTAGAGGGCAGAAAATGTTTCATATCGACTCCAACGGCTTAATAGAATGATTTTTATACTGATTTTTATAAAACAGTACGTTGAACCTGATCATTTTTGAGTTAAGCTGACGTTTCCTTTGGCATTCGTGAGTGGTAGGTCACATGAAATCAGTGCAATTTCGTTTCACACTTTATGGTTGTATCGCGATTCTCTCTTGGAGTTGTCTGCTTGGCATCGCGAGGTTGGTTACGGAGAGTTTAGGTCCTGTAGGCGGGGCAGCCATGTTGTACTCTCTTAGCTCTGTTTTCCTTCTTATCGTGGTCGGTATTCCAAAGTTGTCTTACTTTTCTCCCAAGTATCTTGCGCTTGGTGGTGCGATGTTCGTCTGTTATGAAATATTTCTCGCTCTATCTTTGGGATATTCCAACTCGCGCGCGCAGGCAATTGAGGTGTCGATTGTCAATTACCTTTGGCCCGCACTGACGGTTTTATTTGCGGTCCTTGGCAGCAATAAAAAAACAAACTGGTTGCTTTATCCCGCAGTTACGCTGGCGTTTGTTGGGGTTGCTTGGACTGTGAGCGGTGAGAATGGCTTATCCATAACTCAGATCATGTCCAATGTTAGTAGTAACCCTCTGGTGTATTTTATGGCTTTCGCTGGCGCGGTTATATGGGCTTTTTATTGCAACTTAACCCAAAGGCAGCAATCTAAACATAATGCGATTACCCTGTTTTTTATTGCAACAGCTGTTTCGCTTTGGGTCAAATACGCGTTTACGGATGAGCCACCAATGACATTCAGTTGGGAAGCGATGGGGTACTTAGTGGCCTCTGCGGCTTTAATGGCTGGTGGTTATGGTTTATGGAATATCGCGATCGTTGGCGGCAATATGGTTTTTCTCGCCACCTTGTCTTACTTCACACCCATTTTTTCCGCTTTATTTTCTTCCATTATTCTTGGCGTAACTCTGAGCCATAGCTTTTGGCAGGGCGTTGTGATGGTAACGGTGGGCTCGCTGATGTGTTGGTTAGTCACCAAAGAGAAGCGCGAAGCGGCTGGGTAAGTTACCAACGAGATCAGAGAATTTAAGTGAGCAACGAACAGATCTCCCTTGCGAGCTGTATTCGAATACGAAGAAACTAAATCGAAAAAATTAAAAAAGCTCCCGAGATTGGGAGCTTTTTATTGAGTTTTAACGGCTCTTTGGTGGCACTCTAATAAGCGACGTTCAAGTGTAGTTGAAGCTTGAATCTGTGCTTCGACAGTCGCTTGATAAGCTGCTTACGAGTGTGCTCTAGTGTATCAAGCTCCAATGTGTCGTCATCAATATGTACGTCCACATTTACTCGTAGCTCTTGGCCCACCTTCGTTACGCCAGCCAGTTTCAATTGATGCTCAGTCACTTTTTCAATCTCAAGAACATCTTTGCCAACGCTCTGACACAGCTCTTTGCTTGGTGTCATCATAAGTAGTTCACGTAAGGCACCTACTAGCATATCGAACGGTACTTTGAGGAAGTAAAAGCCCATTAAAACCATCATCATGGGGTCGGCATATACCGCATACTCAGAGAATGGCGTTAGTGAAACAGCCCAAGCCGAGATAAATCCTACGGTCACCGCCACACTTAGCAGAGTATCCATTTGCCACTGTTTTTTCTCCGCTTCAATCAAGCCTGATGAGAAGCGGCGGCTGCGTTTCGCCATAAACCACCAAGCGTAACCACAGCCAATAACATTCACGATGCCGAATAAGGTCGCAATAGAAGCATCGACCTCGCGACCTCCAGACATCAATGCTGATATCGCAGAGTAGAGAGAGAAGCTTACAACCACTAAAATGACGGCTGCTTTTATCGCAATAACGATTGGTTCTAAGACCGCTTTTCCAAATGGGAATACAGATTTTGAAGGCTTGTTAATATAGTAAGAAGCGGCCAGTGACAATAAAGTTAACAGTAAGCTGACCAAAGAGTAAACACCGTCAAACACGATGACAATTGAGCCTACAAGCAAGCCAAGTACCATACCACCAGCAGCGAACCCAGATGCCAAAAGGGCTGAAATGGTTAGAATACGGTTTTCGTTTTTGCTTGTCCTGTCACACATAAAAGATGCCTTTGAATTTTAATACCTTACTATTCTTCGCTCATAAGGTAATTTAGGCAACCACAAAGTGACCAGTAACTAATCTAAAAAATTGCGTTTTTATTTATATTCCTATAAAACAATGGCTTACTATGATTTTTTGGTGTCAGTAAAATTGACGCTCACTGATAAAATGTTTAGAAGTCAAATAAATACTCGCTCAATTTATCTGCTAACCACGTCATTGCTGGATGCTCAGTATGGCCGTTAGGTGAAAACATACAGTAGTCTTCTTGCGTCAATCCGTATGTGTGTTTGATAACGGCGAGCTTCTGCTGACGAAGGTAATGGCGGATTAATGGTTCTGGAAGCACGCCCCAAGCGTCTTCTTCTAAGATGGTGTTCAGCATGTAGTCAAAACTCGAAAAACCAATATATCGAGTCGAGAAAGGTTGCAGTTCAGGGTTGTCTTTCTCATTTAGGTACACCATTAGTGCTTGCATCTGACTACGTAGATCTTCGTCTGAGACACGGCGCATCTTACTTAGGCGGTGTTCTACACTGCATACTGACATCATACGTATCTTGCCTAATGGGTTATATACGATACGAGGATCGTCTACTCGCTCATAATCAACGCCGAAAGCAAAATCTACTTGGTGGGTACTGACCAAGTTGGCTAAGTCGCCACTGGATGCCAAGATTAAGTTGAAGGTTGTTGAAGGAAAGCGGTTATTCAATGTATGAGATAATTCTTGCCAGAGATCATCAGGTAAGGAGTCGTCACGTGCTACCCAAACTTCCGCGTTAAACCCTTCCGAGATTTGAGCGCAGGTCTTTCTGACCCGTTGTGCGATGATAAGTAGGTGTTCGCAATCTTTGTAAATGGCTTTCCCAGCTTCAGAGAGGGTGAGCTGGTTGCCAGTTCGGTTAAACAATTCAACGTCGAGATCTTTCTCTAATGCCTTAATCGACATACTGAGTTTGGTACGATTGCAGTCGAGTTGCCTTGCCGCTTCAGAAACAGAACCACACTCAGCGATGGTGCAGAAGGCTTCTACTTGAGTTAAGTTCATGATTTGACACAACCAATAAATGAATTCAAATAATTTGGGTATTATGCAGATGCGCTCCCAAAGCCATGAAAGATTATCGAAAAAAACGCGAATCCGCCAGATAAGTCTATGGTCTTTTAACGGTTTTGCGGTAATCTATGTGGGTTACAAAAAGTGAACATGGAGGCCACGATGGCACAAGATTGGGACGGCTTAGCAAAAAACTGGGAATCAAATCCAGCAACAGAGCAATTTGCGCAGTCGGTGTTTGAGCAGTTACAACAGCTAACTCAGCTTGATGGCATTAAAGTACTAGATTTTGGATGCGGAACAGGGCAGTTAAGTCAACGATTGTCACCGATGGTTAAAGACATCGTAGCATTAGACGCATCGGAAGCCATGATTGAGGAACTCGATAAAAAAGAGCTCGTCAACGTAGAACCTGTGGTAGATGCATTATCTCGCGGCTTGGTCGCTCAGCACCCTGCGTTTCGTGGACAGTTCGACTTGGTGGTTGCATCATCAGTTTTAGCGTTCGTGGAAGACTTAGACGCGTCATTAACGATCTCGCATTCTCTACTTAACCACGGCGGCTATTTTGTTCATTTTGATTGGATTGCAGAATGTGAACAAGACGGTTTTACCCTTGCGAAGTCTGAGCGTGCACTGAAAGAAGCAGGCTTTACTGAAGTTGAATCGCAACACGTTTTTGACATTGTATCTGACGGTAAAACAATGTCGGTATTAATGGGGCTTGGTCGCCGCTAATACTGCTGAATAAAGAACACAAAATGACAAAAGCGAGCTAACAAGCTCGCTTTTTTCTTATCTGCTGAGGGTATATGTAACTTCACTTGCTCTAAACAAGTCGTCGTGGTGCAGGCAAGGACATACTCGAACAACTTAGTCTTCGGAGGTTATTTTGAGACGACTATCCTGCGTATCTCCTCCAGCACTTCAGGGTTGGCTATTGCGCCTAAATTTTCGACGCTTAGGTTGTTAACGACTTGCTTAACGGCTAACTCGACCAGCTTTCCTGAGCGTGTCTTAGGTATATCGCTTATTGCGTAAATTGCACTAGGTACATGCCTTGGAGAACATGCAGACTTTAGCTGTGCTTTGATGGAAGCGATCATCTCGTCATTGAGCTCTACCCCTTTGACTAATTGGACAAACAGCCATATTTGTTCGTTGCGATCGACTTCTTTTCCTACTGCGATCGAATCTAGAATACCGTCTATACAGTTCACTTGCTGATAGATTTCGGCCGTGCCGATTCTTACGCCACCGGGATTCAACGTGGTATCACTTCGACCATAAAACACGTATCCCCCAACGCTGGTCTGTTCAACATCATCGCCGTGGTGCCAAATATTGTCGAATTTATCCCAATAAGCGCGATGATATCTCTCACCGGTGTCGTTCCAAAAGCCAGCAGGAAAGTTGGGTAATGAATTGGCGCAAACCAACTCACCGCGCTCTCCCATTACGCTATTACCTTGTGGGTTAAAGACTCGGACATCGACCCCTAACCCTGCTGATTGGCACTCTCCCCGATAAACGGGAGAAATAGGGTTGCCTAATACAAAGCAGCCACAAATGTCTGTTCCGCCAGAAATCGAGGCGAGGTGTACATCTTCTTTAATGTGCTGATAGACATAATCAAACTGTTCTGGATACAGAACAGAGCCCGTTGAGCAAATGGTTTTCAGACTTGGAAATGCATCACTTTTCTGCGGAGAAAAAGATGCTTTTTCCAGCGCCTCTAGGTATTTTGCTGAGGTTCCAAATAGCGTCACTTCGGCTCGTTCTGCGAGGTCCCAGAGCACATCATGAGTGGGGTAAACAGGGCTACCATCAAAAATCACCAAACATGCACCGCTCGCGAGTGAAGAAACGTGCCAGTTCCACATCATCCAACCGCAGGTCGTGTAATAAAACACGCGTTCGTTCGGTTGAATATCGCAATGCAGTTGATGCTCTTTCAAGTGATTAAGCACCGTTCCGCCGACGGAATGAACGATGCATTTCGGTTTGCCTGTTGTGCCTGAAGAATAGAGCACAAATAGCGGATCGTTAAAATTCACACGAGTAAAAGTCAGCGCTTCGGGTGTGTATTGATTCAGGACGTTTTGCCAATCTTGGGTGCAGACATCGCATTCAAAAATGTGTGGTTTAAGGTAGCTAATTTGGCAAACTTGTTTAAGACCATCAAGATGATCCGCAATATGCTGGTTTTTCTCAGACATATCGAAAGTTTTGCCATTGAATGTATAGCCATCACAAGTAAACAGGATTTTGGGTTTCACTTGACCAAAGCGCTCCAAAACGCTTTCGACGCCAAAATCAGGTGAGGTGGAAGTCCAGGTCGCCCCTAAACTGGTGGTTGCTAGCATAGCTATCACCGTTTGAGGTAGGTGAGGTAAATAACCAGCGACGACATCACCTTGCTTAATTCCACATTCTTTCAACCATTGCTGCACACTCGAAACTTCTTCGCACAATTGTTTCCAGGTGTAGGTCTGTTTTTCTTCACGTTCATTTTCAAACCAAATCGCGAGATCATCGGGTTGGTGACACGCGTAGGTTAGCAAATTTTCGGCGTAGTTAATTTGCGCGTTTGGGAACCATTTTATATCCCTATTTTCAACAGGTTGCTGCCAGCGACTTTCTGCTCGCTCTTTTATGGTCTCTCCCTGAGTGCCAATGACGTCGCAGAATAGCCAAACTTCCTGCCAAAATTTTTCTACATGATCGAGTGACCATTGATGCAGATCAGCGAAGCTTTCAAGGGTATTTCCTTGTCGATTAATGTGTTCAATAAACTGTGTAATGTTGGCTTCTTCGATACGACTTTCGCTCGGTTGCCATACTTTGCTGCTCTCGCGCATAGGTCCCTCTATAACAAAGTGATAACAGGTTTTAGTTTGAGAGGAATACACGATAAAGTCAAACAAGCTAGATATTATATCGTGTCATAAAAATCATGCAGTTATGATGCATTGTAAACAATATGTTACATCGGGATGATGCTGAGAAAGTCGCGTAGGGATTGGAAGCTCTTAAGACTACAGATAGGCTTAATGTAAAGGATTTGTTAATGGAGATGAGCCATGACCCAGTATCGTTCTAAACCCGTAAACCAGGAAGGCAGGGTTGAATGGAGCCGTGAAGAAGACGCCATTTGGCGAGATTTGGTAACACGACAAATGGGTGTGATCCAAAACAGAGCTTGTGAGGCTTATTTACACGGTTTGACGCTGCTTGATTTACCTCAAGACCGCGTTCCTCAGTTACCAGAAATTAATCGTGTCTTGATGGAGACAACAGGTTGGCAAGTGGAGCCCGTTCCCGCGCTTATTGATTTCGACCGATTTTTTAATCTACTCGGTAATAAGCGCTTTCCAGTCGCCACATTCTTGCGTACAAGAGATGAGTTCGATTACTTACAGGAGCCAGATTTCTTCCACGAAATATTTGGTCATTGCGCGATGTTAACCAACCCAGACTTTGCTGCATTTACCGAGCATTATGGTCAACTAGGGCAAGCCGCTACCCCAAAACAAAGAGCCTATCTCGCTCGTCTCTACTGGTTTACCGTAGAGTTTGGTTTGGTGAAAGAAGGGGACAAAACCAAAATTTACGGTGGTGGTATTCTTTCATCTCCTGGCGAAACCCTCTACGCATTAGAGAGTGATGCAGCAATTCGCGACCCATTTGAATTACAAACAGTGCTGAGAACGCCTTATCGTATCGACATCATGCAACCGAAGTATTACGTGATTGATGACTTTTCTCAGCTCTTTAAAATTAGTCAGTTAAATTTATTGAAACAAGCCGATCTAGCGATTGAAGCTGGACTGCTTCCTCCACTTTTTGAACCAAAGGAACCTGCTCATGTTGAATGAACAAAAATGCGAAGCTTGTAGTATCGATGCCATTGCACTAAGCAAAGAAGAACAACAATCTCTGCTGCTGCAATTGTCTGATTGGCAGATCATTGAAAGAGAAGACATACCTCAACTAGAAAAGGTGTATAAATTTAAGAACTTCAAACAAGCATGGGCTTTCAGTAACAAAATCGCAGAACTGGCAGAAGATGAGTTCCACCATCCTTCTATTTTGTTGGAGTGGGGTAAGGTTACCGTAACGTGGTGGAGTCACTCTATCAAAGGTCTGCATAAAAACGATTTTATCTGCGCATCAAAGTGTGACGCGCTAGCATCGGCAGAGTAGGACATTACCTCATACAAAAAACGCCCGGCTTACGTCGGGCGTTTTGGTTCTAAATGACTTTTACATTACTTTATAGATTGATTCGGAAGACGGATGTCGTGCCCGATACCTCATTGCCAACGACGATAAAATGACCACCGTTACGGGTAAAGTAATTAATGGACTCTGGACCTAAATCGCCTGCTTTTGGATTGTATGTGTCGTTCATGCATTCGCCATCTTCGACTTCTGTACATACTGGCTGATTGTAATCACGGCGGTTTACGTAATGCATAAACTGCGCTTGTTTCGGGTCTGTGATGTCATAAATCATGATACCGCCTTGACGCTCCAAGCCGATAAACGCGTAATGACGACCGTTAATTTGTGCTACTTCAATCGCCTCTGGCTCAATACCTTTATCATCACTTCGGTCATCGCCACTGTCATTGCTATCGTTGGTGCTGTTGAAGTTCTTGCCTTCATTCAGCAGCGCGATAGTCGCGAAATCGTCACCACTATCGAAGACCAACTTGCCGTTTTCATCCCAAATCGAGAATGAACGCGCGCCAAATGATTGAACATTCTCTTGTGCAGAAAGCGTTTGTTCCGGCTTAATCACTTTTAAACGCGCGAGTTGTTTGTTGTCTTTTAGTGCCTCTGCCAATGGGTGTTCTGCTGCTACTTTCAGCTTCTTACCGCGCACTTCATCAATATGGCTTAAACAGCTCCCTTGCTCAGATGTGTATTCATCTGTACCAAGGTAATCGTCTTCATCCCACATAAAGCCAGCTTTGTCGCACAGTTCTTGAGTGGTTTTGAATCCGTACTCACGCCCGTCGCCTTCATTTGCAGATACGATGTAAGTACTCCCATTCACTGAGTAGCTGTCGATAGTGTCAGGCATAAATAAGCCAACCAGTTGTGGGTAGCTTTTCAAGTTCCCAATGATTTTGTCTTTGTTGGATGCATCGAGTTTAGCGCCCGACCAAGACTTCTCACCCAAGCCAACAATTCGCTCTACTGATTTGCTCTCTGGATTGACGATTGCCATGGCGTTATTTTCTTGTAGCGCGACATAGATTTTACCGTTATCTGCAAAAGTGAGGTATTCAGGCTCTAGATCTTGTGCGACGGTGGCGTTTGGCCCCGAAATACGCACATTCATTGGGAGCTCTGCTTTTCGTGAACCATCAAATTCGTTAAAGCCAATTTGTGTCACTTCTGCTTGAGTAACACCAAGGCTCAGATCGATCAAAGTGATACTACCTTCAGGGTCAATGCTGTAATCGCTGTTTGGTTCTCCTTCATTAGCGGTTGCGATGTATCGGCCATCTTTCGAGAAGCCAACCATGTCTGGCAATGCGCCTGTTGGAAACGTCATGACTAATGACAAATCGTCGGAGCGGTACAAGCCAACAATACCATTCGCTTGTTTATTACTGTTTTCAATCGCAACAGCTACCAAACCATTGAATACAGCGACACTGTTTGCTGCGCCAATTTCAATGCCCGCTGCTTCGCCAGCGCTGTTGAGATCAATGAATGCGCTTTGCGTTGGTACGCCGTTGTCATCCATAGACATTACATCGACACGTTTTGCTTGAGCATTAACCACATAGAGCTTATCTGTACAGGCGTCATAACTCACGATTTCAGCTGCCGATGTGTCGAATGGTGCATCAGCAACGGATGTTCCGATAAACGTTAAACCTTGAATTGACGTTTCCCCAGTAACGGGTGCAGTGGTAGGTTTGCATTGTGTAGCGAATGAAGCCACGGTATCTTCGGGTTGTGATGAACACGCGATGGCAAGTGATGACAATGCGAGTGCACCGATTGCCTTTAAAGGGGTGATCATGATATCTCCTTATCAATCCGATAGGTTGTCAATCAGCATGGGTTTTATGCTGCTGTCCATTTCCGCAATTGGAATGATAGAGCGCTGAATGACGTTTGATTTGGTAAGGCTCTGAATATATGTATGATTGATGACTCTTATATTGGCTTTTTATGAAACTAATGTGTCATCAATATGATGAAGTAGGGATAGAGGAATAATGGAATTAAAATCGTTTTTAGATTTATTGGCAGCGTCACCAGAGCAGGTCGAATTTGAAGCAACGATGGCGGTGATCGAAGATAACTATACGTTTGAGCCAACCGCTTTTGTAAATGGTGAGACACAAAACAATGCAGGCGAGAACAACGGTTCGTGTAAGATCTTCGCTTTCGGTTTGCTAAACAACCTAGACAAAGAAGCGACGCTAGCCTGCTTTGGCCGTTTTTATCGTGAAGATGTATTGCAGCATCCAGAGAACAGCGATCACCAGAATATTCGTAATTTTATGGTGACAGGGTGGGAAGGCATTAAGTTTGAAGCGTTCGCTTTAACCGCTAAATAAACACCAGTCAGAAAACGATGATCAGTAAGCCAGTCGTATTACGCGACTGGCTTTTTTTCTAGACATTTTCGGCACAAACACAGCTGGTTGGCGCTTGGCTTGGGTAAATCACGGGTTTCAATAGTAAAGCACCAGCATGTCTCTTTGCCTGCGGCGATATCACAATGGGCTTGAGTCCCGCATTCAGGACAACTGTGTGTTGAATCTTCTCCTGCGATTTGTTCGATAATCGCATCTCGTTGGAGATCGGTTTTGTCTTTCCATTGGATGATTTCATCCATCGTCCGGTGACAACCAGAGCATATTCCGGCGTTATTTTTACATGCAGCTCGACAAGGTGACTTCATTGCTTTCTCGTTCTCATTTTTTATGCCGCGTACTCTAGCACAAAGCGAGTCAAGGCCGCCAAAAATAAACGTGACTGCGATTTGCTGGTGAGGAGGGAGAACCAGTGTTACCCTTGGACGAGTTACCTTAACTCTCTGTCACTTATGTTAGAAAAAGAAAACCTCATTAAACTCGCTAGAATGCAAATGCCATTTGGGAAATATGCAGGGCGAGTGTTAATCGACCTGCCTGAAGAATACTTACTGTGGTTTGATAAAAAGGGCTGGCCAAGCGGCGAGCTAGGGGATTTGCTCAAGCTATGTTTAGCGCTCAAAATTGAAGGCTTAGATAGTGTCGTGAAGCCTTTGAAGCGTATGTAACTAGCCACAGAAACTCCCACTCTTAATGAAAAGACTTATTATGAATTTTGATATCGATGCACTGAAACATCACCAATTGGTCGAAGATGGTAAACTAGAGGGATGTTACATTCATCAGCCAGCTCAAGGTAGCCAACACAATGACAAAGCTGTTTTGGCAGAGCGCCAAGCGTTGGAAAAGTTGGGATATAAGGTAATACAGCTTAAAGCTAAAGGCGGGACAACAACGTTTGCCGAGGCGATGCAAAAGCTTGCGAAGGAAACTGGTCACCTGCCTAAGGAGTAAGTGAGTGTAACCTGCCACAGCCTTACAAGTTCTCCCACCAGACTATTTTTTCATTCAAAAGAGCCAGACCGTTAGGCTGACTCTTTTTGGCCCCAAAGTGTGTTACGCCTCGAAATGCGAATTTAGATAATTGGCAATTTTATACATACAAAACTCTGCTCTTTGCCATTCAGGCAGAGTGCCCCAAAACTGGTAACAATGATATGAATGTTATCGTCGCTAGGCTGATGTTGAACACGCGCTGTCTTAATACGGTATTGAGATAAATACGAATTTTTTTACCAACCCAGACCCAAGTAATATTTGCAAACAGTCCGAATGTCGTAAACACGAAAGTAATCAATGTAACAGAGAACCAATAGTTAGAAGGGAGACTATAACTTGTGACCAAAGCAAGTGATGCCATCCAAGCCTTCATATTACCCAGTTGAAACAACGTAGCCTGAGTTACGTTGATTGGTTTGCTTTTAGTGGGTTTGCCTGCGAAATGGTTAGTACATAGCAGCTTAATCATCAGCCAGAACATGTAAACCAGACCGATGTATTTTATAGCGAGATACCAACTTGGATGAGTTTGTAGGGCAACACCGACACCACATGCACAAAGCAGAATTAACCCTATTACGCCAATACGGATACCAATTAGGTGTCGCCATGATTTCCTTATACCAAATTGTGCCCCTGAGTTGGCGAGCAATAAGTTATTTGGGCCGGGTGTTATGGCGGTGACAAACGCAAATAAACTCATCGCTGGAGTTAGGTCCCATAATGTTGTCATTTCTTTTCTTCTCAAATTAGTGCTGATAAGCCAAGAATAAAGGGATGAAGTGAGAGAGACCTACAGTTAATGCGTCATGGTGACAATTCTTTGATTTCATTTTCGTCAGGCCTTATTTATCCTGAATACAAGAGTTAATTGTACCCCTTCGGAGAGAGACAATGTTAGTCCCTGATATATCGGGTCGTTCCGGACCTAAGTTTATGGCACTGGCTGAAGCGATTGCAGAGGTGATAGAGAGTGGTGAACTCGAACCAGACACTAAATTACCTCCTCAGCGTATTTTATCTTATCGCTTAGGTGTGACGGTTGGAACGGTGACGAGGGCATATAGGGAGCTAGAGCGGAGGGGCTTAACGGAACCAAAAGTAGGAAGCGGTACTTATGTACGTAACAGAGAAACTGAACTGAACCACTTTTATCATCCGGTATTGGAAGAAAAAGGCATTGATCTGGCACGTTGCCGACCTTTGCTATTATCGCAGCCGAAATTTCTTGCGAATGCGTTGAAAGAGCTATCACACGAGGAAATTGCGCAGGCAGCCGTGCTGGATTACTACTCCGCTGATGGCATTCGGGGTCATAACGAGACTCTTCGACAATGGCTGATGACCAAATTCAATATCGATATTGATGCACGGCGTCTAGTGTGGACTCATGGAGGGCAACACGGGATATCGTTGATTATTCAATCTCTAAGCCGCCTTAAAGATACAATTCTTGCTGAAGGGCTGTGTTATCCAGAGTTCATCTATGCATGTCAGCAATCCGAACGAAAGCTAGTGCCAGTAAAAGTCGATGAACATGGATTAGATCCAGAAGATCTGGCTTTGCACTGTAAGAGGCATCGCCCAAAACTGCTTTATCTTACGCCGGGAATACAGAACCCGACCGGAGCTCAGTTAACGGATAGCCGAAGACTAAAAATCATAGAGATATGTCGTCGTTACAATGTGTTGATTATTGAGGACGATGTTCTCTACTGCCCACCGTCTCATCGAAAGAGTCCCTTAGTTGCTATCGCTCCAGATATTACCTTATACGTGGGCAGTTTTTCTAAGTACTTTGCAGGTGGATTGCGGCTGGGTTTCATCATTCTGCCTTTGTCGTTCAAAGATTTACTGCAACGTGCGCTACGAGCCAGTTGTATGTATGTTAGCCCTTTGATAATCGACCTTGTTTGTCGTTGGTTAACTAGCGGAGCTATGCAAGCCGTGGACAAAGAGATAGCGATGGAACTCAGTGCACGTCATCGGATCTGGAAGGCAGTATTTCCCGAAATCCAGATTGGTGTTCCTGGTTACAATGTGTGGCTACCTTTGCCTGAGCCATTAACAGGATATCACTTTAACCAGTCGTTGTTGAAACATGGTGTCAGAGTGAGGGAAGCGGAAATGTTTGCTGTGGGTCGGTATGAAGTGCCGGCAGCAGTGAGGATATCACTTGCAGGTCCATTAAGCCGATTACAATTGCAATCAGCTTTAGATATCGTAAGAGAGCAAATCAAACGGTTAACTTAAGTTTCATAGTTCACATGGATTGCTCAATATCTAACTATTCAATGCTCTATTAGGATTGAACACACCGATATACATAAAGTGCTCGAAGTTGTGCTCAAAGTCTCAAAAGTTACTTGAAATCTGAAACTCGCTTAGACGTCTTTTGGGCAGCATCGAGTTGATTCATCTTTGTCGAGAACCTTCACGTTGAGTACTTTCCAACGCAAAAGTGCCCCAATGTGTTTCAGCATTCTACAACCCCACATACTGAGCTATTCACTTTGGGCTACTTTTTCTAATGCTTGATGAGCCTACCTTTAACTCTGATGCTTTATTCTTAGCTTGTTGCAAGCGATGAATTTTTCTTAACACCCAGCTAGAACTATTGACGACAAAGATACCAGAAAGGATGAAAACTGAGCCTATCAGGAATTGCTTATCGAGGTGTTCTCCCAGCAAGATGTAACCAAAGACCACACCAAACAATGGTGTCATAAATGAGAGAATGCCAATTTGTGACGCTTGATAACGGCCCAGCAGCCAAAACCAGACTAAAAAGGCCAGAAACGACACGATTACTGATTGAAATATTAGATTAACCCACACCATAGGTGTCGAATTAAAATGCCACTGTTGAGTTACGGTAGAGGTCATCGCCAGTAAAACAAATCCAACAATGAGTTGATAGAAGACCACTTGTTTTGCTGGTACTTTCGAAAGGGAAGTACATCGCACAATCACCGTTGTCAATGACCAGGCTAAGGCAGCCAGAAAAGCAAGAATATCTCCGATGAACGTACCTGAGGCATCCATTGAACTCGGTTCCCAGAAAATGATGCCGATACCGGAAAACGCAATCAGAATCCCACCCCATTGAAGTAACGACATTCTTTCTGATGGAACAAATAAATGAAGGATTAAAGCGGTAAAGATGGGAGAACTATATAGAAACACAACGGCGTGAGCTGCGGTCGTTCGGGTTAGAGCTTCTCCCAATAAGAAAAATTCCAATGCAAAGAAGATTCCCGCAAGAATTCCATATTTTATTGCACCGGATTCAGAGACAAAACGTTCTTTTTTAAAACGCATGTACGTTAGGATCAAAACGGCTGCAAATAATGAGCGTAAAGCAAGTTGGACGATTGGAGCCATGTCAGTACTGACGGCTTTAATGGCGACTTGCTGCCCTCCCATGATCATACAAAAGATGACCATCAGAGAGAAGGAGGTGACATCGATAGCTTGTCGTTGTTGCATGATTGTTTATCTTCTGGTGATTGTTGTTAATATTTATATTGCCTGTGACGCATTCAAAACATATAGTTTAAAACTGACATGCAACCGCGCAGAAGTGACACTTTGGGTTATGAAAAAAAATTGCAGTTTAGTTCCATTTCAAAACCACATCCCTGAGCCGATGTATTTTCGCGTCGCGGAAATTCCTGCCGATTCGAGTTATCCTAACCACAGTCATCCTTGGGGAGAATTTGTCTATTCTTACAATGGCGTTATGGAAGTGAGGATCGGTAGACGCTCCTACTTGGCTCCGTCTCAGTATGGGATTTGGCTTCCACCGGGAATCGAACATCAAGGTTTCAATCAATATGAGGCAACACATTGTTCGTTATATATTGAGCCGTCTTATGCTAACGCATTGCCAAACAGAGTATGTGCTTTACAAGTCACCCCATTGGTTCGCTCCGCGCTTGAACATTTAAAACAATTTTTACCAGTGTCGCCTTATTCGGCCGAGCAAACTCGCCTAATTCGGGTTATTTACGATCAACTTAAGCAGACTAATTCTATCGAGAGTTTTTTACCTTCGACTGATGATGCAACGTTATCGCGGGTACTTGACCATATCGAAAATCATCTTGATCAAGACATTCCTCTTAAAACGCTGGCTTCTCATTTTTACGTTACAGAGCGTACTCTCATGAGAAAAAGCAACAAAGAATTGGGGATGCCGCTCACGGAGTGGAAGCAAAAGCTTAAAGTACTGAAAGCCATGAATCGATTGGAGTCGGGCGATAGTGTTGAAGTTATCGCCCTTGAGCTGGGTTATTCCAGTTCGTCTGCGTTTATCGCTATGTTTAAACGAATCATGGGAGTGACACCAAAAGAATACGTTAAGATGAACGTATAATATTTTGAGCAATATGGCTCCACATACTGACAGGGTTTGAGTACATAGGGAAATGCCCGCAGTACGGTATTTCTGCCAGTTTTACGCCTTGGCTCTCAATATGAGATAAGTAGGACAGATCTTGATTCTGCTCCCCATACATGAACATCTTAGGGCAAGGTAAGTTAAGAAACTTATCCATCAATTCACCATCATCAGACAGTTCAACCATAGACGTAAAGATAGGTTTAACGGCATCTGCTCGTACTTTGTGGCGCAAACTAGCGGAATACAAGGCACTTGCGTAGTGTGGTGCATGGCGAGTTCGCATAATAAATTCATCAAAAAATTCTGCTGCGTTGTCCGATGGATAATTGATAATCTGGCGGCTCAGAAAACAATCTTCTGGTGCTATGTTCCCTTCAATATCGGTGAAGCTGAGAACGCGGTTTGGGTACTGATGTGCCAGCATTAACGCGGTTAACCCTCCCATGGAATGTCCCACAAGATGAAACCGTTTGAACCCAACTTGATCCAGTATCGCAATGGCTGTTTTCAGCAGAAAAGGGATCGTCACGGATGTGGGGTCGCTACATTGTGTTTCGCCGCATCCTGGTGCGTCGTAGGCAAGAAAAGGATGACCGTTAAACTCTGCATAGTAAACGATGTCGGCGTAATCTTCTTTGGTGGAACCAAATCCATGGAGAAAGACAATCGGAGCTTTTTCGCCCGATCTGGTTATCGCGGAAACGCTAAGGTGTACACCTTCGATTAAAAAAGGGAAACGTTGGCTTGAAAATAGCTCCATACAATACTCACATCTGTTGTTGATGTTGCCAATGTACAGCTTTTGATTGATAGTTGAATTCTAATATTAGTATCTATGTGATACGAAAATAGAATTAGCAGTATAGCATTGGGCATTTTAACGTACTTCATTATTGCGTCGTTAGGGACTATTGATGAGTAAAATCGATTACAGGTTGATAAAACAGCTTTATCTTTTTCTGGCAGTTGCCGAAGAAGAGAACTTTGGTCGTGCGGCAAAGCGACTGGGAATGTCTCAGCCTCCTTTAACGGAGCAAATCAAAATACTTGAGCAGTCGTTGAAGCTCACTTTGTTTGAACGCTCTCGACGCGGTACTAAACTTAGCGCGTCGGGAAAAGCTATTCTTCCTCATGTGCAAAAGTTTGTTGTTCAAATGTCATCTCTGGAAAAGATCGTTCGAGAGGTGGCGCACGGACAATCTGGTGTCATTCATATTGGTGCCATCACATCTGCTATGTTTGAAGTTGTGCCAGCTTTTCTAGAACACTTCAAACAACGTTACCCAAATGTCACGGTTTTTGTCGATGAAATTGACAGCGCTGAAGCAATCACATCGTTATCTTCTGGTGAATTGGATCTGGCGTTTGTTCGGGTGGAAGGTGAGGTCGGTATGGGATTAAGCACGTTTCCTTTAACAGAAGATAAGCTCGGCGTTGCGTTACCACTGAATCATCCAATGGGGGAAGCGATGTGTATCTCGCTGAGAGATCTAAAAGAGGAAGCATTTGTTATGTCTTCCAGACGGGTTAATCCAACGTATTTCGATCTATTAACTTCAGCCTGTAGAAATCATGGGTTTAACCCACGCATACTCTACGAAGTTCGTTCGGTTACTGCTCAGATTGCCTATGTGAGTTGTGGCCAGGGGGTTGCTTTAGTACCTATGAGCATGGTCAGCATGATCCCCAGTAATGTAAAGCTTGTCCCGCTTGAAGAGCTGATATCCATCGTGACCGCCGCGTTAGTATGGGATCCTAAGCGAGGACACCCTTTAGTCGAATACGGTGTTAAGTGGTTGAAAGAACATGTCACTGATAAGAAAAACGTATCAAACTATTAGTTAAATAGTATTTTTCACTAATTCAAGAACGACTGACAATAGTACTTCTTTCTTTACTATAACGAGTGTCATCTTGGATACTTATTTCAGTTTTGCTGCAATTGCATTAGCCGTCGTATATATGCCTGGCCCAGGTACTTTAAAATCCATCACGAACGCGATTAACTTTGGTTTTCAAGGTTCGGTCGTTGGGATATCAGGTTTAACGCTGGGCGTTTGTTCTGTCGCTCTGTTCTCTGCTACAAGTCTGGGGCTGCTGTTGGTGTCCTCTCCTATGGCTTTTAAAGTGGTTTCTTATTGCGGATCCGCCTACTTATTTTATTTGGGACTTAAACTGTGGTTTAGCAGCCGCAAGGCTCAAGTTATTTCTACGGACGTGGTTTTCAAAAAGAGGCAAGTGTTTGGGGAAGGTGTCCTGTTACAATTTAGTAACCCGAATGCTATCCTGTTCTTCTTTTCTGTTTTCCCTCACTTTATCAAGCCAGATGAAAGCTATGTTGTACAGTTTTCGGTGTTGGTAGGGATATTCAGTCTGGCATTTATCTGTGCGCATTCAACCTATGCGTTACTCGCCTATAAGGCCAAAACACTCTTTCTGGGCGAACATCGACACTGGTTGAATAAGATCAATGCTATCTTGTTTATATTGTTGGCTGTCTACTTAGTATGGAGTTCATCCGTTTAATCACGTCATAACTTCAAAGGAGAAAGGAATTTGAACATTAAGCGCCTCGACCATTTTGTTTTAACCGTGGCTGATATTCCGACATCGGTGGCTTTCTTTCAATCGGTGATGGGTATGAATGCGGTCACCTTCGGAGAAGGGCGAGTCGCCTTGGAATATGGCCAGCAAAAGATCAATTTGCACCAGCTAGGCAGTGAGTTTGAGCCTAAGGCACGACATGTACAAGCGGGTAGTGCCGATCTCTGTTTTATCATTGACGGGGATTTAGAAAGCGCAATGCAACATGTTCAGGCTCAAAAAGTTAAAATTATAGAAGGCCCGGTTAATCGTACTGGAGCGCTGGGGCCGATCACTTCCTTCTACTTTCGAGATCCTGATGGAAATCTGATTGAGTGCTCCGTGTATGAGTCTTAACACAGTGAAGAGTAAGAATGGTTCGGAAAGAAACTATGATTTAAACCAGTTTTTACTCAAGCACAGGGGAAAGTTGGATCCTACCGATTATGGTTTTTCGACCTACCATCGCAGAGTCAAAGGGCTACGCCGTGAAGAAGTGGCACAACTGGCCGCCGTCAGCGTAAGTTGGTACACATGGCTAGAACAAGGTCGTGATATAAGTATCTCGATTGAAGCCATCAAACGAATTGGGAAAGTATTAAAGCTCAGTTCTGATGAGCAAGAGTATTTCGAAGCGACGGTTTTTGGGACATCATATTCAGCTCACAGTGATATACAGCTACAAGACGAGCTAAAACAAATGATAAAGGCTCTTGACCCTCATCCAGCGTTTATTCGTAGCGAAAATATGGACATTCTTTATTGGAATAAAGCCTCAGAGCAAAAAATCTTTAACTGGTCGAGTGTTGATGACTTGGACAGAAACTCACTGAAATTGATGTTCCTGAACCCAGAATACAAAGAACGCATTCCTGACTGGTCTGCCGCCGCCCAGAGTACCATCGCCTCTTTTCGCTCATACTATGCTTTAAGCAGCAATAAGCCTCGATTTGATACCGTGATTAACGACCTGCTGCTACGAAGTGAAGAGTTTAAGCGGATGTGGCAGGAATATGATGTAAAGAAGACCAGAAAAGGGAAAAAATCGATCATCGATTATTCTGGGAACCTGAGACATTATTCATACACTGCATTGAAGCCAGAAAGTATGTCTGACGCTTTCCTTATTTTTTATGCAGAAAGAGAATGATGCCCATTTGCAAAAAAAACATGTTGTTTCTTTTCGTATATAAACATCAGAGCGTATTTAAAAAGACCACGTAGCCATAAACTGCGTGGTCTTTCGTTATAACACGTTCATGACCAATTCAGACAACTGGGGACCAAAGGTCATAATTTAATGTGTACTGGTTGTTTTCTCGCTTAATTTTACCAGAGGCAGACAAGTTGAAATGCATACCACTCACAGAAATATGATCTGTAGAGACTCTATCTAAAAGGGTTTTACGCATCTTTGCGGCTTCCTCTGGACTGTTGTCGAAGGCAATAGTCACATCTGGATTTGCGGTCTGAATATGAGGAAAATGAACAATATCACCCCATATTAGTAGTGATTCATTACCACTACCGACTAAAAATCCGCAGTGTCCAGGTGTATGCCCGAATAAAGGTACAGTCTGGATATCAGTCAATAATGACTCTTGATTAAATGGTACTAACTTATCTTTGTAGGCATCAAAAGCATTTCTTGCTACGTTAAAGAATGGCTTAAATCCATCTGATGCCGAAGACATAATGGTATCATTTCTCCAAAATGCGAGTTCTTGTTCATGAACGTAAAGTTCTTGAACATTTGCAAAAAAAGGAGTCGCTAATGGACCCGCCAACCCACCAACGTGGTCAGGATGAGCATGCGTCAAAAGAACGGTATCAATATCGAGTGGATCGAAACCAGCCGCTCTTAAAGCTGCGGGGAGTCTGCCACCCCAACCGTTAATTCCACCTGCACCGCTATCAATCAGTATGGTTCGATTTGATGTCTCGACAACATAGGCATTGATATTCATTCTTGGAAGAGGCTCTACCCCCTTTTGTTCAAGAGCAGCCTCTGCTTGAGAAGCTTCTATGCCATTTAATAGTTCAAAAGATGCATCTAAGTATCCATCACTCAGCATCGTGACAACTGTGTCGCCATAACGTTTCTTGTTGACCGCAGGCGCTTGATATAAATGTTTTTTCATCATTGTATTAACTCGTTTCAATAAGATGCAGAGTTACTTGCGAATCACAAGAAGTAGGCCAATGATGGACATTGCCATCCCAATCAACATCGAGGTCGTGATTGGTTCACCAAAAAGCGCCCAGGCTTCTGCGGCTGTAAGGACCGGAACAAGATAAAAATAGGTTGCGACTTTGGTGGATTCGCCACTTTGGATCATAAAAATCAGTAACAGAACCGCAGTCACTGATACACCAAGAACTAACCAGGTCAGACCCAAAGCAAATGGGATATTCCAATGGACAGGAGTGTGCTCAAACAGAACACTCATAATACCCATGACAACGGTCAGTGAAACATATTGGAAAAATGTAGCACTCAACACATGACCGTCACTGTTGGAACTCTTTTGATACAGTGCTCCGACGGTAACACCAACAAGTCCAGCGATAGCGCATAAAAGACCTAACGCATTGAGGTGAAAATCTTGTTGTCCTGGCGATAAAACAAAATACACACCAAAAAATCCGATGATGATTCCTATCCACTTACCAATGCTTAAGCTCTGTCTGTGCAGGGTCGACACTACAATCGCTGTCAGTATCGGTTGAAGTCCGGTGATCAATGCTACGATGCCTGATGGTATACCCAAGTGCATTGAGTAAAAGCAGCCACCAAGGAAAAGGGCGTGTAAGAACAGCCCAACGACGAGCTGTTTCGCGATTCCTTTGACTGAAGGAAATTTGGCTTTAAACAATAAAGCTAATATAAAAAACGCCAAGCAAGAAAAAAGCCCGCGTAGAAAAAGTAGATGAAAAGGTTCACTGTATTGAACCGTAAATTTGGCCCCAACAAATCCGGTACTCCATAGGAAAACAAATATCCAAGGAGCTAAAACTATAAGTAGCTTTTTTGACGACGATACTGGAGAGGCAATATCCAGTTCGCTGATGTTTTCTGAAGACATAACTTTGACTTTTAAGTTTGTGATTGAACAAAAAATGATGTGGCGTGCATTTAATATCAAAGTGTGCAGGAGGAAAAGAGGGGCATTTATCCTATGATAATGAGTCATAGTTTGGTGTGTATTGGCTTTACATATTTAGTTACGGAAAGGACTTTCCCATACTTGAGGTAATTCGTGGTTAGCTAATTTAGCAAAGTCACTGGCACGTTTCTGTCCATCTTCGAGCCAGCTAGAGCTGTGCTGGCTCATTTATGCCCCAAGATGTGTTTAGAGCGCAAGAAGCCGTCATGAGATTTATTTGTGAAACAAGCTGTTTCCCAATTGTCCAACAGGTTGTTGGACAAACTCTAGTAACCAATTATGCAAGAGGGTCTTGCATAATTGCGAAACAGGTTGTTTCGTAAATCACCTCTGCTCCAACCCGCTTCTGATCTCGTCGCTTCGGCAATAGAACTAACTAATGCCCCTTTTCTTCTTAGGCCAAATGCTTTTTGTCACTAATTCATCGCATATTGCCTTACATTTTTAATCTTGTTAGTCAATTTACTCATTAAAGGTTATTAATGGCAAGCACGAACTCATGTTCACTTAAAGGCCTTTAAAAGCGGAGCCTCTAGCTTCGAAATGGAATATGTGTAGTCGTGCTAACCAAGGGGGGATGCTCGTAATGTCAGGTGTTTGCAGTACTGAGCAGTTTAAACTTTGATCCTATTCAATGTGCTTGATGATACGTGCTGGGTTCCCAGCAATGATGACATTATCGCCAAAGCTCTTCGTTACAATTGAACCTGAGGCTACGACCACATTGTTTCCAAGTGTGACACCAGGATTTATAGTTGCATTCCCACCAATCCAGCAGTCATTGCCAATTGTTATCGGTTTCGCAAATTCTTTTCCAGATCTGCGTTCAATTGGATCCAGAGGGTGGCAAGCGGTATAAATACCCACTTGAGGGCCAATTAAACAATTGTCGCCGATATTTACCTCTGCGCAATCCAAAATAACGCAATCATGGTTTGCATAAAAGTTGTCACCTACTTTGATGTTTATACCGTAGTCACACCAAAAGTTACGATTGAGTGAAACCTGCTCTCCAACCTTTCCAAAAAGTTCTTTAACCGCCTGTTTTTGCGCAGCCTCATTTGTTGAAAGTGCATAATTAAATCGTTCAAGCTTATGTTTCGTTGACTCTCTCAATGCAACGAGCTCTTTGTTAGCAGGGTCGTACAAAAGCCCTGCCGTCATTCTCTCAAATTCAATCATTTACATATACCTCTATTTGTTGAAGTCAATTTTTGTGTTCATTAATGCTCATTGGTCTGTTCATTTTTGATCATTACGATATAGTGTCAATACTTATTTTTTGAGGTGGGTATATGAAAAAGTGTATCGCTGAACAGCGACAAAGGTTGTTGTTAGACATATTAGCCAAAGAAGGAAGTTTGAATGCTAGCGATGTTGCGCAACGATTGGAGACAACCGGCATCACTATTCGAAGAGACCTGAATAAGCTTGCAGAAATGGGGCTTTGTAAGCGAACTCACGGCGGAGCAATACTCAATACGCCTGCTTCTGGGAGTGTTAATGAGCGATGTAGTCAACACGTTGATGAAAAACAGAAACTAGCGGAAGTAGCCATCTCTCTCCTTAAAAAAGGTCAACTTATTTTTATAGATGCGAGCAGCTCAAATATGGTTTTTGCGGATAGGGTACCTACTGATCTTGAACTCACCATTGTGACCAATTCTGTTCATATCGCTATGAGCCTGTTCAATTCTGGGCAAAAAAATGTCATTTTGATTGGAGGACAGGTTGACTGTTCACTTGGAGCTGTAGTAGATGCAAAAGCGGTATCAGAAATCCAAGCTTTTAACTTTGATATGGTATTTATTGGAGTTTGTGGCTGGTCAAAAGAAAGTGGTTTTACAGCCCTAAATTATTCTGACGCGAATTTTAAGCAGCAATTGTTCAAACAAGGTGGAGCGTTAACAGTGATATTTACAGAGGAGAAAGATCAGACATCTGCACCTTATCGTTTGATGGATGTTTCGGATATTGACTATTTGGTGTGTGCTGGGGATAACACATCAGTCGTTGGAGAAGCAACAAAGAATGACGTGTCTATTCTATACCCTATCATTTGATGGATTAGTATGGGTGTAGTGGATGAGTTGAATTGGTCCTTCAATAAGAGGTTTTACTATACGTAAGATAATGCGAAATATATCGAATTAAACATAAGTACTAACACGCTTTTGTCCAAGAGAGTGCTGGCGCAGTTCAAAGTAGGCACTTGCTTTGGGTTACTCGACTCCGAGTCACTTTATTGCTATGTTTCGCAAAATATATGGAGAATCTCCTGCGCGTTATTTTTCTAGATGCCGTGCAGAAGAATGTGTTTGCCGGCTGAGGGAAAAATGAAAACCAAAATAATAATGTCTTTTCTACTCGCTACATTGTGTGTCAGTGTCAGCGCCAGTACGAATGAGCCG